>NZ_JBWZNF010000019.1:0-86873 GCF_056945715.1 Rhodococcus sp. MurmanLake-1
GGAGGTGATGCAGCGGCAAGCCAAGCGGCTGGCCGCTGCGGGGTTTTTGACGCTTGCTGTCGACCTCTACAGCGCGGCCGGGGTTGCGGGCGTTTCCGTTGTGCTAAAACGCAATTTAGAAAATCGCGGCGAAAAGGAATCGGCGCTCGGCTCCATTCGGCGTAGCGCAAGAAAATCGGTGGCGCAATCACGAAATGCATTGCGCCACCGATTCGTTATCTACTGCGCCTGGGTTTGATGTGCCAGAACTGCCGCAGTCCGCAATTGTTCCCAGATCGCGGGGTGCAGACCGTTGTCGAGAACCTGCTCGAACATCTTCCCGAAGCTGTGGGACGGGTCGAGTCGGCGGCCGCTCGTCAGTGCTTCACGTGCCAGCGCAGAGCGGCGATTGACCCAGTTGAAGACTCCGGCGAACACCATGAGCGGACCGGCCAAATCCTCGGGCAACAGTGCGCCGACTTGCCGCATTACCTCGGCGGCTGCATCGGCATTGTTTTCGTCGATGTGTGCGAACAACAGATCGCGCACCGTCACGTCATGCATGGCAGCAGCAATAACGGCTGCGTGCTCATCGGTAACGGTAATGCCGTGCTGTGACGTGCCGTCCAGGTAGTGCGAAAGTGCCAGATCGAATACCCGATCGGCCGCTCGCTGTGGCTCCATGGCGCGTAGAACGATGCGCTTGGCGCCGAAGGCCCGTGAGGCCGCCGCAGCGCGTTCCGGACCGTGCTGTGCGGCTGTAAACCCTGCTCGGATCTCGCTGCGGGTTTTGAGAATCGTTGTTCCCTCAAACAGCGCTTCGGTGATCAGCGGGTGTGCTGCGAGATCGACGGGTGTACCCGACTGTGCGGCAAGTGATCCCGCGCCCGTCCATCGGCGTACCAGACCATCGGTGAAAACGAACACAGGCGGAACTGAATCGGGCCGAAATGCTTCGAGCGCTTCGGCTACGTCATTGCCCCGTTCGAGCGTGCCAAAGACAACCACGAGCATCGATTGGCACTCTTCCAGAGCTGGTGTCACACGCAGGGAACTCAGAATTCCCTCCGACACGCCAGGGAGCAGGTTGAGGAGGGGGAGCATGGCGACCCTGCACGGGTGCACATCGAGGGTGATGATGACCAACTCGTCCTCGGGAAGATGGCCACCCATAGCCACGGCACCGGCGACAACATCGGACGGGCTGGTCATTCGGAAAGCTGGCATTGCGGAACCCCTTTGGGTCGGTGGGCGAACTGGTCAGATTCACCCGATGGATTGGACTGACGAACACTTGAAAGTTACCCCACGCATACGACAAAAAGGCGCTTTGACCTGTGTCTATGTCCCCGGCGCACCCGGTGCCGGGGACATAGACACAGGAGGCGGCGCAAAGCGCCGGCCTCCCGTGGTTTTAGCTGCTAAGGGGCAGTGATCGCCTCGGCCGTGAATCTGCCGATCCGGGTGCGTGACAGACGAGAATTGGTGCCGCGCACATGCTCGAACCAGGCTTCGCGCTGATCGTCCGGCAGAGCCGCCCAGGAGCTCGCCGTCAGGGTTTCGTAATCGAGAGCGGCGACAGTCTCGAGCGGTGTGAGCAGTCGCCAGCTGGCGAGGCGGTACACGTCCGCGAAGTGGCCGTTAGCCGGTGGCCACTCGGTGTCGGGATTGAGTCGCGTAAATGTTTGGGCAGCAACACGTTCCACGGAACGTGCAACCGGATAGTGGCGCGACTGCCGAAACTCTCCGCTGTGAATCTCGTCCCGAAGACTGTTCACGACCGAACCTCCTTGATGGAAGATGAACTGGCCGAAGATGTTTCGGCTTCCTTCGCCTGTCTGTGTCCAGCAAGTTTGTGATACGGGATAGTGTCCGTCCAATCACCGCCTATCCTCGCCGGAACAGTGACAGATTTCTTGTTGACCCGAACTACCGGATACCAGACACCCGAGCACCTGACCAGATCTCCTTTCGCGATCGTGTCCGGCCCGAAATTGTTGGCCTGACCTGACGCGATCTGCTGGGCGCGGATTTCTTCCCAATAGGTGATCTGTTCGGCCCGCTCGGCGATGCGGGTAATCAGCGACTGACGGTAGGTGCCCTCGGCCGGAGGGAATTTCTCGATCTGCTTCACGCCACGCACCACGAAGAGCGTTCGCTCGTGGCCGTCGAGCTCGCGGTGGTCCGCGCGCTGCTCTGCGTGCATTTTGTCGATTCGATTCTTCACGGTCACGGGGCTGTAGCGAGCCGCTGTGGTCACCGCTGCCGCCTCTGCACGCCTACGTGCTTCCTTCGCCTCCCCCTCGGCTGACACAGCCTGTCCCAGGCGCAGATGGACTTTCTCGAGCGCTCGCCGATGCCGGCCCTCCGAATGGTGCCCGATCTTGATCGGCTCACCCCCAGGGGGAAGCTGGGCAGCCGCGCGCTGCTCTGCCTCCCACGCCGATTCCGCCTGTTCTGACCGGCGCCCCGCCTTCAGCTCGAGCGCTTCCACCCGAGCAGCTTGACGATCAATGCGATCGGCCTCGACCTCGGCCGTCGGCCGCGCTGTCGAGTCGATATCAATCTCGACATCGAAACCACTCGCGCGCAACGCCTCTGCAGTCATCTCGATCAGGCGAACCTTCGGAGCCCGATCCCTACTGCTCCGGATCCCCCAGAAACCGATACTGCGAAACCACCTCCACCCGCGCGCCGCCAATACATCTCCGGAACCATCACCGCGAGAGGTCCCGTCAATCAGCGTTCCATCCGCGGCAGTGTGCGAAATCGTCAACGTCACTTCGAATCTCCGACCTAACAATGGGGCAGGGGGTCAATCCGCCCGTCAGCAATTGGACACCTCCAAACCTACCCTCGATATCCGACAAAAACATGCATTCACCTGCGTGTATGTCCCCGCCGCACCCGGTGCCGGGGACATACACGCAGGATGTGCTTTTCTTTATCGCAGAAGATGAAATTCGTTGAGTGAGGGCGGGAACAGAGAATGAAAGCAAGTAGGACCACCCAGGTAGGGAATATCGGGGAGGCGCTCGCCACTTTGGAGTTCCTTAAAATTGACTGGCATGTTGCACAAAATCCTGCCGGCGAAGTGGGCTCGGATCTTCTGCTGCAGGCGCGAACCGCCGATCTCATGGATCACGGTGCACTCGTGGGAGCTCAAGTGAAGTATGGCCCCTCGTTCTTCGATGAGCCGGAGACTGATGATGACGGAAATATCGTCGGATGGTGGTTCCGTGACGCGGACAGTGAACACGTGAAGTACTGGCTCGACTACGCGGTTCCGTTCATCCTTTTGCTGTGCGACGAGACCACCAAGAAATTGTATTGGGTTCACGTGACACAGGACGCCGTCGTGAGCACGGGTAAGGGCTCCAAGATCCTCGTTCCTGCTCATTCCACCGTTGACGCGGATCACGCCGCGGAGCTCTTGGAGGTCGCCACCGAAGGGCGGATCAGTTCGCAATGGGAAGGGAGCGCATGGGGTGGCGTGAAGGTCCTGGCGGCTGATCGTCTTCGTTACGCCATGCTGGCGCCACGATTGGTGGCCCCACACCCGAACTTGGAAGTGGCGGAACTTAGCTCGGAGGAGGCCGTCGCGCTTTTGGTCAAGATGCGACTACACGATCTGGTACCGCGACCCGAAAGCAGGAGAAAAACATCCCTTGAAAATAGCCCGGCACCAGACCTTGAACAATGTCGGAAATCGAACAAATGGGGTTGGCGTTTTTACGCAGCCCTGCACGACGTTTTGCTTGGTGATGACAGAGCGATTCCTTCTCAGGATGTTGACTCTGATCCCCTCAAGCAGATTATTGAGGAGGCCACAGAACCGCATGACCGCGCTGCAGCGGCAGTATGCGCATGTGCGCTATTGGTCGAAGAATCGAATCCGGAAGGAGGCTTGCGGGTAATCGAGAGCGCCCTCTCGACTACTGAATACAGGCCCATCGATCAGGCTTGGCTGATTTTGCATAAGGCCCGGTGCCTGGCGGAACTTGGCGATCTGGAAGGCGCTCGGCTGTTGGCCCTCGACGTGCAGAAGGTCCGCGCCTCTGCAGTTGACGATCCCACGGCAATGGCAATCACAGGGTCCGGCGCGGACCTCATCTTCAGGCTGGACCCGTGGGCCTCCGATATTGGCGAGTTGATCAAGGGGCGGGACACCCTTGCATCGTGGTGGCGAAATCAAGAGGTTGCCGCCGGCCTTCAGAGCAATTTCGACTCATTGTTCCAACAGTGGGTGGGCGAATCGAAGAGCACCGAATTTGACTCGACTTTCCTGAGGCTTCGAGCCGCGGCTCTGCTCGCTGGGCTGGCGGCGGATCACTCATCCTGGCAGCACTCTCATAAACTACTGGCCCAGCACGTTCTTACTTCGTACAGATCGCAGGACGATCTTGCTGAATCCCTATCAGCGCTGCGGCACGCTAGTGAGGAGAAAGTGGTTGCACAAGTTGCGCGTCATCTACTCCGAGTGGGGCCGGCAGAAGCTGTCCGCGCAGCCGTAGGCAAGGTGAAACTCGATAGGGCGACCCGGACCTCGCTGCACGCAGACCTTCAACTGGTCTCAACCGCCTCTGATGTTCTCGAACCAGCGCAGGCCGACGAACATGTTCGATGGATTTTGTCCAACCTGAGCGACCTCGGGGGGTTGGCATCACGACTACAACCGAGTTTTTCCCTGGAATATGTCCTCCTGGATACTTTGGAAAACCTCGCGCCAGTGGTCTCGGCCGATGCGCTACGCGAAGTGATTGAGTACATCAAAGACTTGCCAGAACAAAGCGATATTGGTTCTGCGCATGACTGGGCCGCAGTAATCAATAACATTCCCACCACCGCATGGACTGATGACGACAGAGCGGCATTGGCCGCGCGAAACGAAGACAGCTCAGAGGTAAAGGAAGCCATCGACCGCGTCCTAGCTGAGGGCGACCCCACTCATAGGGAGAGGATTCGAGAGAAACTTAGAGATGGGAATGTCCTAGCTCTCGATGCATTCGGCGACGTTCGAGATCTTGACGCCGATACGGTGAAGACGGTGATCGACAAGTTAGTCTCGGGAATTGAACAACAAATTCTTGATCTGACGAACGGAAACCTCAACATTGGAGGCTCAGATTTCGCGGCAACGCTGATACTGCTTAACGCCTGGCATCCAGAAGTTGCTGTGTGGGAACCTATCTCGGAACTGTTCACTACCCCTTCGCCTTTCCGTGCTCACCTGACGAAATCATTGAAGGGTTTGAGGGGACATAGCAAGCGTATCCCTACTGAAGTGGTCGACAGGCTCGTCCCGCCGCTCCATGATCTGATGGTTACACCGCCGTCGACCCATCCGTTCTTCCGAAATGAAGATGTTCGAGGCCGGGCAGCGAGTGCATTGGCTGCCCTTCGTCCAGCCGCAATTTCAGATGAAGAACTATGGGATCTTTTGCAGGGCAACGCGCATCAGCGTGCAGCAGCGGTCGAGGTTGTTGTCGGCAAGGGACTGTCTGGCCGCTACGACACGCTCGTGGCGATGTCCCGAGACAGGGATCCGTGGGTGCGCGCCGTTATCGCTAATCAGATAGCCCGAACAACGCCGGAAGATGGAGATGCTATCCGCCTCAAGCTGATTAGTCGGCTTCTCTCAAATGAAGGGACGTTGGTGGCGCAGATGGTTGCGAACATAATCAATTCATCACCACCTGATGTCGAGACTGACCAGGTGGTTGGCATGCTCCGCGAAAACGTGTCTGCGGACGTGCGACGAGCCATCGCTGAATATGACGCAAAACGGGAACTTTGAGTGAACCCCACCAGCTAGGGCCGAGGATTGCAAGAGGTCGAGTTTCGAAACCAGGCTCCGTCACTCTCGATATTGAGAGCGACGGAGCCGCGGTGCTGAAGTGCCTAGATCTTCAGTTTTGATGTGATCGAGTGCCGCCCAGAGGTTTTCATTGTCGCAATCGCGGCGGTGCTGATCAATGGCGGAGATCAGCTTGTCGATCACGATCCGTGCAGCCGGATTGAACGATGCAGCGGCGGCGCCGGCCCAAGCCAGTGGTTCGTCTGCGCGGTTGAGAATGCGATCCAATGCACCTTCGCATCGGTCGAAGAATTTCCCGGTCCGTTTGGCCTGATTGGCATCCTGATCATCTGCCGCGAGCGCGGACTCGGCCAGGTCCAGAAACCCATTGATGATAGCGGTGGCACGTTCTCGTAGAACTGGGTCGAAACCCAAGGCCGCCCAGAAACTGTTCCACCGCACCCGATATCCGCGTTCGGAGTCGAGCGGCACGAGGTGGTCACGGATCAACCGGCCTAACGCTTCGTCATCGAGGTCGCGCAAGTGCCCCGCCAGGAGCGCCGGCTTCGATGCCGTCGGCAATGACTGTGGATCTTTGACGCGTTGCCAAGGCTGTGGGCCTACGGATTCGATCACGACGGAATGTTCTCCGCCGGCCACGACACATCAGTCGCGCCGGCCGGCGACGCCCCTGCCTGTTCATCGATCAAGAACTCGGACAGCACCGCGCTGACGCGAGCTTCGATTGCACTGCTGGTGGGATTCATGTTCATGTCCTTATCTGCCGTTCATTTCAGTTCTCTCGCCACAGCTAACACCGCAAGATCGACAGCCGGCGCGTCATCGGACCAGACCTGGGTTCGGCCCTGAGGCAGGATTTCAGAGCGAGGGTGCACACGCCATGGCTCCACCTCCTGCAGGACCTCGTGGGCAAGTACAACACCATGGAAACGGGTCGGCAGCGTCGTGAGGTCAACGATGGAGCCTCTACGGCGGAACTCCTTCACCGACCGCGCTGAACCGTTACTGATGACAACCTGCCGCCACGGCGTGCCCGCGAGGTCCACGATCGCAACCACATGCGTATCGAGCCATCCACGATCACGCCACGCTGGCAAAATTCCTCGACCTTTTGGTAGTGCGATCGAGGTTATGGCGTCACGGGCATAGTCGGCTTGTTGCTGGCTGCGCAGCTCCGAATCCGGCGCCGGCAGACGCAACTGCGCCAACCGAGCAGAAGGGATCGCCGCAAGCTGGCGGTTGGTGCCAGAAAGCCACCGTCGCACGGTGCGCGTTGAAACCCCGCAAGCCTCGGCGACGACCGCGACGTCCACTCCCCCGCGCTCGGTCTCGCCGTAACAAGTCCGGAGCATCATTTCGAGTCGCTTGCGTGTCCACCGCGGTCCTCGCCGAGAGGGCATCGCTCGCTTACCGTTCCACGTCGAAGCTATTGATTTGGTAGAACTCCCAGCCGCCGACATAGTCTTGGGCTCGGCTGTTCATCCAATTGATCATTCCCTTGTCGCCCCCATTTTCGTAGGCGCTCCACATGGATTCAACCTGGTCGGGTGTCAGGGCCAAGGTGATCATTCGGTCGCGCGCATACTCTCGGGTGCCGGGCCCCTGTACGGCGTCGATCTTGATCTTCCCACCGAAGTTCGACAGTGCTTTTCCTCGTGCGCTGCTGCGTACGCTCGACATCGCTTCTTTACGTGAGGTTCGAGTGGACGCGGATTGTTTCGCTTTGCGGGCCAGTGCATTCAGGGTTTCGGTGCGTGGCTTCGCAATTCGCTGTCGGCCCTCGGGAGCCAGCCAACGCTCGACTGTTCGTTTGGAGACACCCAAATCACGTGCCGCTGCAGCGGTGTTGATTTCGCTGCGCTTTCCCGGTCCGTAAGCGGCCAGCAGCTGAGCCTTCAGGTTCGACGCATTTGGCTGTCCGGAAATGTCGGCCCCTTGCCGGCCGGTCAACTTCCCGAAGAACTCCCCCTGAAGTTTTCCTCGTTCCCCCCTCAAGACTTCCCGGATGGCAGTCTGAGTGACACGAAGCTCTTTGGCTGCTCGCGAGATGTTGATTCGGCCGGCCACGACAGACCCGAAGTCGGAAAGACTGTCTGCGATGCGCGAATACGACGCCCTACTGAGTGGGTTGCGTGCCATCAGGAATCACTCCCCTCCGCACTAGCTGCCCATTCGTTCGGGGCAATCAGCTCCGACTTTCCCCGATAGCCTTGGCCGTCCAAATACTGCAGGTGGTCGGATAACAGTGCCGATCCTTCCGGCTTGTAGTTCCCGAACCCTCGTCCGAACTGCTTCTGATCTCCAGGCCATGCCAATTGTGGATCGCGCTCGTCGGAGACATACAGGACAGTGTCTTTGGTGACCGCTACAGGCCACACTCCGCTGTCCTCGCCGATCTTCGCGATCCGATACATGATGTTCGCGCGAGATTTGGCGACAATGTGGTGGTGTCGCTCGGGCGAGTAGCCGGGTCGCCCGGCCAAATGCATGTCGGAGTTGAGCATGCCAATGGTGTGCGTGTAGATCACTTTGTTCTGCTCACGCGCCAACAGTGCGTCGGTATCACCCTCGATATCCAAGGCGGTTCGCGCATCGCGAATGCGTTCGTACCAGGGCACCAGAACTCGCCCGTGATCTCGCCAGACGAACGCTTCCAAGATCTCCGGCTCGTAACCGAGTTGTGCAGCGCGTTCGAGAGTCGGAGTGGTCACCCACTTCGGTTCGGAGATAGACAGCCCCATCGGATTCAAGGGATTCGGGTAACGCCAGTCCGCTGCGTCGGGGATCTCGATCAGCCAGTACCCGGGAAGCTTGCGATCGAACACCATCCCATCTGGGTGATGCTCTGGCTCCCCGATCGGCAATTCGAGACCAGCAATACCGGCAGCATAGGAACCGCCGCGATCGAAGGCATGAACATAGCGGCATTTCACCTCTGAATCGGAAAGGGTTCGCGACCAGTCGATATCGGCTTCGAAGATCTGGAACTTCTTCGCAAAATCCGAATCGGACGGCGCGAAGATCCGCTTCCATTCCTTGGGACGGGCAGCGATCATCAAGTCGATCCCGGTCGATGCGGGACTCACAGCCCACGGGAATCGGAGTGCCCCAGCCAACAACGCAAGCCGCCTTGCCAATGTTGCTGCGGTAGGAGAGTCACCAAGTACGGGCATCTCTTTCGGGTCCTGGCTCATCCCGGAGATCAGAGCTACCCACACGCCGCGTGCCTCGCCTCGCCACACACGAGTCCAGGTCCCTAGCCGGTCACCCGGCTGCCCGCCAAGCTGCCACCCCTGAGCCAGTGCATCAGTCACAAATGCAGATTCGGCCGACAGCTCCTTGAGTCGATCATTCCTGTTGCGTTTTCCCAACGTGCTGGTGTCAATGCCAACTTTCTGGGCCATCGCATCGGTGATCCAGATCTGACCAGGCACAGACCACGTGTCAGACGTCCACGTCCCGAGATTCAGCGTCGTGACCAACTCGGCGACATCTCCGACATGAACGATCGGAGTAGCCAGCTCGTGACGACTGCCGTCCGGCAGCCACACTCCGTCGACATCGAGTACTGCAGCAGGCGCAGTGAACGCGGCCGCCTTCTCCTTGCCGGTCGTCTTCACTACCTTCGTGCGAGTCTCAGTGGCTTTCGGTGCCGGCGCTACCGGCGGTGAAGGTTCGGGAGCTGGCGTGATTTCTTCCTGATTTCCGGTTGTGCCAGCTGCAATCGCCCGAGAAGCGGCGGTGCTCTGCCACCAGCACGGGAGGTGCATCACGAGTCCGTCGATCTCCCAGCCAGCTTCGTCGCCATGGCAGAGAGCGCAGGTAGATGTAGGTGAGATCTGGAACCCGTCTGCGGAGAATCCCTCTGCATCGGTTTCAATCGCCATTTCAGGCTCCTTGTCGGTAATCGAGCTGGTCAGGCTCTTTGCTTCGGTGGACGAATCAGTCGAAGCTACTCCGTGTCCTGGACTGGTTGGACTACTCAGCCAGCCCTCGAAGAGATCCGGAATCACGGAGTGGCTCGAAGTCGGCTGGTCGGTGGGCTGATCATCGGGCGTCGGGTCCGTTGGCCCGCCCCATCCGGATTCGGGATCGATATTGTCGGGACCGTCGTTGCCGAAAAGTTTGTCCAGCCGGAGAGCGACCATGCGCTGACGCCGGTTCTCGCACTTGATCATGCGCTGCACGGTGTAGCGGGGCATCCGTCCTTTTCGCTCTTCCGCGATCAGCACACCTTCGTCGTACAACGCCCTCGACGCCGTACCGCGATCGATTTGCAGTCCGTCTGTCATCGTTCCGCCGGCGGCCTTGAGTACCTGCTCGAGTCCGGTCAATTCCAGAAGCAGCTGCGGGTCCCCGTCGCACGGCCGAGGGTTCGACACGACATAACCCAGACGGATACCGCGGGCTTCCTCGCGCCACCGCTGAGCTCCGTCGTTGCTGACGCCCATCGAACTTCGGCGCCAACCCAGTCGGCTGGCCAACGGCCATTCCGGCGCTTCCCCGGTTTCGACATCTTCGACAAACGCCAAACCAGTCTGCAATGCGTGTACCAGCAGCTCGCGCACTCGTCCGCCGGTACGCATCGGAAGATCGGGGTCAGTCGAAGCTGTTGCGGCATCGGACAATCCGAGAGTGACAAGGTCGCCGGTTTGCGCAACTTCCCCTTCTGTCAAGGCGCCGATATCGACGAGAAAGCGTGACATCGCGTGCCATCCAGCCCACAAGGAGCCCAAAGCATCTGCCTGGCGGACGCTTTCGCCACTATCGCGCAGCTGGTTGCCGTAGGTGTTTCCCTCGGCGAATGCTTCTTCGCGAATTTCCTCCAGCCGTGGGCACAGCCACTGCAAGAAGCTTGCCATCAGGAGAGCCCGCCCGTGCCGAGAGTCGGCGCCGTCGAGCCGCTTGAGCTCTTCGAGGTCGATCTCGGCAGCCTGAAGGGGGACGACCAGCATTCGCTGGGCTCCCGATCCAGGGCGCGGCATGACTTCAGACGTGATCAGAGCTGACGCCCGCGGCGGTGTGCCATCGAGGACTCCGAGACCGTCCCTGGTGCTGCGGCTCCTCTGCTCGCCATTGTGAACGAGTCGGGCGAACTCTTCGAGAGACTTCTGTGCAGCACCAAAATCGCGCGTCGGAGCGACATCATCTGCCCAGTACAAGGCGTCTTTCGCGGCGTTGAGTTTGATGCGTAACGCATTCAAGGTGTCACCGTTGCCGGACATCGATGTCGCTGGGCGCCGACGGTCCCATTTTTCTCCCCAGTGGTGCATCACAAGGGAGGCGATCGAGGTCTTGTAACTGCCAGGGGAGCCGATCAGAGCGAGCACCCAAGGGTTCGGGCCGAGCGCGGACCGGAAGACGTGGCCGAGAAGTGCTGCCGAGACTCGGGTGGGTGTTCGTTCGAGCATCGAGGCGGAGTGCAGCAAAAACGCCTCCCGGATCCGCTGAGGATCCGGACTGGGTGCCGGCAAGTCGTACATCCTCAAAGGCCCGGTCAGGAGGACCGGCGCCACTCGTCCGCCATTTGCGTCGATGGCACCACCGGCGTGTACGAAGAAGTATTTTCCTTGCTCGTCCCGTCGCCACCCGGTGGATCGATACCGTACAACGCGCCGAATCTCGCGTCCGCCAGCGCCTTTGAGTGCGTCACGAAGCTTTGCAACGCCGCTAGGACGGCTGTCGTAAGCAGGAGGGCCTGGCAGAGTTTCCACCCACGCGCAGTCCCGGTACTCCTTTGCCGGGATCCGGATCCGCAGAAACTCGCGGCTGTCCGGATGCGTGTATCCGATGATTACCGCAGTCAGCTCCTGCGGCGAGGCTGGGTTAATTTCGTTCTGACCGGCCATCGCTTCGCGGCCCATCAAATCAGGCTCGTCGACGTCCACCCCATCGTCGGTGACTTCGAGATATTCCATCTCGACGATGCGAGCATCGATGTCCAGCACCAGCTTTGCCTGCTGATCGCCGTCTTTTCTGGTGACGATCTCGACGAGGTTTCCTTCGATGATTCGATAGACAGGGGCGATGAAATTGGTTCCGCGGATGCCATTGAGAACCACGACCGACGTCGCAGACGGGTCGTTCGCTGTGGTGGCCTCGTCCGCGCCAGCTTCAGTGACTGGCGTGGGTTCGAGCTCCGGATCCTGCAGCAGTGGAGGGATCGCGACGCCTGCGATCTCGTGAGCAGCTCGCGCCGCCACCCGTGCAGCATTCCAAGCAATCGTCGCGGACTCGACGGCTTCGCCGGCCCACTCGGTGCCTTCCTCGGCTGCCTGCTGAACGACTTTGTCCACGAGCTCGCTCAGATGCTCAAAACGGCGCTCAGCCTCCAGAGCCCAGCGCTGAGCGCGTACCAACTCTTCGTCGGACTCGACCTGCGTGTCAGCTAGATCGACACGCGCTGCAGCCTCGGCGAGCGCGACCTCGACAAGGGTCTGCTTTTCGACCACGTCAGCAGCGAAGCTATGTGCGGCGACTTCTCCTGGACGGACCGGAGTAAACCCACCCCACTCGTCCTCGTCCGACCACAGCCCAGCTTCGACGTGGTCGGTGAAATCAGACTTCGGGGTGACTGTGGCAGGGAGTAACAGTTGAACCTGGGCGCCGACTCCGCCCAGCAATGACGCAAGTTCTATGCCGCGCTTCCATCCGGCGCCATCTCGATCGAGAACGACGCGGACCTCTGCACCTTCGAAGAGCTCAGCGCAGGCAACGGGAAAGTTCAGCCCACCCTGCGCATTGGTGGTCGCGACCTGACCCAACTTCTCGGCGGTCTCGACATCCTTCTCCCCTTCGAGCAACCAGACCGGTGACCGGTCGGCCAAGGCAGACAACAGGGCGGGAAGTCGATAGAGGACAGATTCGAAACCTTCGGGCTTGCGCTTGATTCGGGTGCCGTTGGCACTGACAAACAACTGCCGGAACTGCTTGTGACGTGCGCCGTCACAGGAACTGCATTCCTCACGAATGACTTCTTGGACGACGGTGCCGTCCGCAGACACGTATGGGTAGACCTTGACTCGATCCCAGCTGTGCTCAACCTCTGGGGATGGTGCAGCTACGGCGATTCGAGCTGGCAACCGCCCGCCTTTAGGGCGTCGTCGGCCCGCACTCCGTTGCTGAGTCGAACGGCCGACCCGAGTGAGTGCATCGCGCTCAGGAAGCGGTTCGTCGAACAGATCGCCCATGGTCAGGCCCAGGCCCTCGGCAATTTCCGTGGCAGAGGCGTTGCAGCCGTGGCAGTGCAAAAGCACCATGCCGCCGCGATGACCGTTGACCCAGCTCACTGACAAAGACGCATGTCGGTCCGCGTGGACAGGGCACAGGGCCATCAACTCGTGAGGGCCTCGGTGTTGGACCCCGCCATTGGAGTCGACCGCGTTGCGCACGCGGTCGAACGACGACATAGGGCCGGTCGCTGCGCCGCTCGATGCAGCCGCCGTCATGCGATTGCCTCAGCGACACTCGTCGCCAAGGATGGCGAGTGTGCTCGGGATTTGGTTAGAATGGCCATAAGTCCTCTGGACTTGAGTAAGTGAAGTTCGGAAAGTGACGTCGCAAGTCGCTTCCCGGGACTGAAATCGAATCGAAGAACCCCCTCCGGCCGGCAAAGCAGTGGGGGTTTTTCGCTGTCTAGGGCCAACTCATGCTGGAACCGAAAGTTCGCCGTCGGCCGCGTCGCGAGCAGTCTGCGTCCGATGAAGTGCATAGCGGGAGTCGTGGATGCGAAGTCGTTCCGGATCCAACTTCTTGAGGATGTAGTCAGGAATGTCGAGGTTCGAGGCGCGCGCCATGACGAGCACCCAGTAGTCCCCGAGATCGATCCCGAGTTCGTCTGCTCGACGTTCGTAGACCTCGGCCTGGTTGAGGGGTGCGCGCACGGAGAGGCACCGGCGCGCGCCTTTACTTGGTCGTCCCATGGGATGAGCGTAAATCGAAACTGATTCTGAAACGGTGACGCTGGCGGTGTCAGCGTGTCGTGCATGGCGCTGCTCATGTCTGAAATCCCCTCAACCCTCGCAATGAATGCCTCTGATTAGAGGAAGATCCGCGTGCCCCTCGCCGTGTGACAGATGGGGTCAACAAATCTTCGTGCGCATCATGTCGCGAGACCTGGACGGGCTGAGTCGGAGCGGAGTCAGGCTAGCGAGGCATGCACTTCCCCACTACTACGTGTGACCTATCTGCGAAGTTGGTGGGGAGTGGGGGGAGTGGAAAAAAACAGCAGTTCAGACGGTAAAAACCGCTCCCCACATAGGTGGGGAGCGGGGTGGGGAGCGGGGTGGGGAGCGCCTTCAAAGACACGAATCTGCCGTTGCGCTCGCCCAGATCTACGATCCGTTTCGAGGCTACGAAAGCCTTGCGATTCGATGCCGCCTCCGCTGCCGTTCATGTGGGCCTGACAGCAGAGACGGCCTCCGAGGCTTACTTTTTGCTCCTCGGAGGCCGTTCATCACTACTGTGCGGGCGACCGCAGGTGCAGCGACAAGACGCCCGCGAGCAATCGGCTGCGCGATTTGGAACTGACGACCTTCACTTGCTCGTCAAGCCAGTCACGTTGAGCGGTGGTGAATCGGAACCAGGTCTCGACGGGCCCCTTGACCGTGAACGGTTCTTGATGGACCGGAATCCCTGAGGACGATCTGCTTGCTACGGGTTGAAAGAGGGCTCGCAGTCGTTCGATGCCTACTGCGTCGAATGCCTCGATGGCAACAT
Source organism: Rhodococcus sp. MurmanLake-1 (assembly GCF_056945715.1). NCBI lineage: Bacteria > Bacillati > Actinomycetota > Actinomycetes > Mycobacteriales > Nocardiaceae > Rhodococcus > Rhodococcus sp. MurmanLake-1. Next base: position 14,516 of record NZ_JBWZNF010000019.1, read on the forward strand.
CGGCGTGATCGCATCGCCGTTCGGCCGCACGATTCACCAAGGCGTCGCGAGTGCTGCGATCCAGGTAGGCCGTGACAGTCACCTTCGAGGTATCTGCAGCCGGCGGATTTCCTTCTTCCAGAGTCTGGGCTGGCGGCGCTTCGGTGACTGCCGGTGCAGGTTCGACTACAACAGGAGTCGCGTGGGGTGGTGCGACTGGAGCGGTGACAGCTTCGGGTTCCATCGGCTGCACCCGCACTGGAGATTCAGACGCCGAGACGGCGGGTTGAGGGGCGTCGGTGACTCGTTTGGGAGCCGGCGGTTGAGGAGCTGTGGAGTCGATCTCGGGTTGAGCCGTGTCCGGTGTCTGTGGGCTCGCGGCGCGGCGAGGCTGCAGCCCGCCGGCCGGGGGCAAGAGACCAGCGAGTCCCTCTGCTCGGTTGGGCTTCGGGGCGAAAGACTTGGCAATGCTCTTGCGGTTGCGGACCCTATTTTCACTCATGCCGAAGCCCTCTCAGCGGTGATGGTCGACATCCGTACGAGGATCTCGCGGGTGAGGTTCGAGTAGTCCTCGGCCAGGCCAGAGGCGTTTCGCGAGAGCATCAGATCCTTCGGTTTCGTGCCTTTCCTCAGCGCTGCGATCCGTGATGCGGTTTCCCCGGCCGATCGTTCCTCGAGCTCATGCACCAGAAGTCCCTGGCGTCGCGCGTCGAAGGCGGTGGTTTCCATCGTGCGGATCCGAGATTCGAAAGTCGGGGCCGAATCGCCGATCATCTCCTCGACTGCTTCCCGAATCGTTGCGTCAAGTTTGGTTGCGCGTGAGCTGACGCCGAAGAGGCAGATCCCGCCAAGTTGGAGCTGGGGGTTCACGGCAGGAAGGTTTCGTTCCGGATCTCCGTCTCGTGCTGCCGAGAACTGGCCGGCGATCGTTTCCATGCCGTCGAGGCTGGCATCATCTGCGCGGATTGGAATGACCACAGCGTGGACTACTTCCATCACTGCTTCGATGATCGTGAGATCCGTCGGAGGGGTATCGAAGATAATGACGTCGTAGTCTGCGGCCACTTGCAGCAACATGGCCAGTAGAAGCTGTCCTAGTCGTTTGCCTCCCTGGCGTTGCTGCCTGGACACCATGACTGCGGCAAGGTCGAACATTGCCGGGCCGCCTGGAACGATGTCGAGATTCTCGCGACCACCGACGTTTTGGATGATCGGCGGTGCCGACCCGCTCAAGAGGGCTGAGAACAAGGGCACGCCGTCCTCCTTCACGAACCCGAGGTCGCGGCACAAGTTGGCCTGGGGGTCGAAGTCAAGCAAGAGAACCCGGTAGCCGCCGGCAGCGAGTAAGCCTCCGGTGTTCGCGCAGAGTGAGGTCTTGCCCACTCCCCCTTTGCCGTTGAAGAATCCGAAGCAGGCAGGCAGTTGCTGATGAGTGGGTGTCGTTGGAACGGCATCTACAGACATGGTGGTTCTCCCAATGGACGTTGGTTTCTGACGAGTGGTCTGTAAGGAAAGTTAGCAGGGGTCCTGGACAACTCGCGGTATGCCACGCGTGTGGGGCCGTATGTGTTCAGGCATGTGGGTCGGCATGCGGCACCGCGTGCAATGCCGCGTGTTTGCATGCCGATGTAACTGCAGGTGAACACGTATGTGAACGCGCGTGAGTTACTGCGTGAGTCACTGCGGTAGATTATGCGTGAAGAAATGCGGGTAATAATGCGTGAACACACGCGGACCAAATGGCGTGTAAGAAAACGTGGTCTTCTGCGTGTTGGACTGCCTGCGGTGATACGGGAGATGCAACGTGGTTCTATGCGTGAGTCCCCGCATGATCAGGTGCGGAATGCTCAGCGGTTTGATGGGCGGGTGTGCATCCGTGATGTTTTGCGTGACCGCTCGCAGGATGATGTGCGTGCAGAAGGATGGGCTTGCGTGCGGGGTGGCACTTAGGGTTCTCGTACGGCATGTGGTGCGGGTCTACATGCTGTGCCGCAGGCGGAATCAGTTGCCAATTGGCGTACGGATCCGACTGCTTGTAGGCGAGGGTGACCGGGTGCGTGATCAGAATTCTAGAGCCCCGGACTCACTACTCACTCTGCGTGATTCAACATGGCTTGCTTTGCGTGAAGGTGTGCGTGAAATAGCTGTTTAGCTGTGCTGATGTGGGGTTCGTCGTGGATCGCCGATGGCGCCACGCTGTGCACGCTGCGCCTTGATGCGATGTCCGAGGCCTGCGACGGTGCGGACATCTGCGGCCTGAGCGATGTCGTCAGCCCTGCGAAATCCGTCGAGTTCGACGGCTAGATCGACCAAAGTGTCTTCGAGGATGTCCTCGGCAGCCGCATATAGGTCCCAGAGCTGCTTGAGCTCCCACGCGCGGATGAGGGGATTAGAGAAATAGAGCCCGTCGACGATCTTTTGCACCCGGGCTACCTGGGGATTTGTGCGTTCGTGCGCCTGCGACCAGATCGAAAAGTGGGAACTCGCCGAGCAGGTGACCACAGTTGTGTCCAGTTCGCGAGCAACTGCGGACCAGGATGTGGTCGTTTCGAGGCCTCTGCGCGCATGTCTGGCGGCCTCGCCGAATGCCCGTTGGCACACTGTGGCGTATGCGGCGGCTGAGCGTCGCGCTTGGCTTAGTTCGCGCAGTTCAGACAGGGTGGTGAAGCTTTGGCGTCCGCGAGTGAACTCGGTCGCAGCCAACAGGGCGTCGCTGCTCGTCCATTGAAATCGAGACTGCCTGTATTGGTCGCGGTGCCAGCGGAGATCGTCGATCCATGCCGAGTTGAGCTTGAGGCCCATCTCGCTGCCGGGAACGGTCATAGAACAATGATGACACCACACCGGTGGTGTGTCATCAGTAGTACTAATTGCGTCCCGACGAATCATGCTTATCGCCTTGTTTGGAACTTGAAGGCATTCCGACAATCGCATGCCGGTCATACCGACATACCAGCCAAGCGGCTTCGCAAACATTGCCACTCGCTTTCGAGATCGTCCCAAGGGCGTCCCAATGCCGCATAATACGCCAGTAGAATTGAAATTGATATGAGAGTGGGATGCTTGTGGGACGCCATGCATATGGCCGCGTGATGAAATCAAGCTTGTCACTTCCGCATATGTAGGCAATTAGGTGCTTACGTCTTGGTCGTATCGAAATGATCCGATAGGTTTCTCTAACGGCTGTGGATATGACTTGGGTGCAAGATTCGCGGGTCTTGGGTGAGGTGTCTCGTCGCACCCGAGCTGTCCAGGGAGGGCTGTATAACTCTCAGCAAGATCACTTTAGGTTTTGAGCGAGCGTGTCTCGTTCCCTGTTCAGTATCGGAGATTGACGTGAGTAGCACGCATAACCAAGGCCCGTCTCAGTCGGCTGGCGGGCACCGACCACTCGCCGGGACCTTCCGTTCGGCCGCGGCCCGATCGGTCGAGAGCATCGCTTCCGCGTACATCGAGGGTCACAACGACGAAATTGAACAAGGGTCGGAAGTACCCGCGCATGTGGAGCGCCCCGCCGAGACTGAACCTGCTGGAAGCCAGCAAGATCGGGAGTCAATCGACCGTTCCTCTGACCTGGATGGGGGAGGGAAGTCGTCAAGTGTTCGGGTGCCGGCAAGGTGCCATGCGAAGCTCGAGGAGATGCGGGTGAGCACGGGGATGACGAACGGTCAGATCTTCATCGTCGCGATCGAGGAGACTCATGATCGACTGCCGGAACTGCTCTACCCTGGCGGTCGAATCGGTGGGGGATTATTCGCAGCCCGCGGCATTCGCGCCAAAACGTCACGTGACGATAGTGAGACGCAGGTAACTTACCGACTATTTCATGCCGACTTCGACGTGATTGACCACCTTGTGGCGGAACTGGGCGCAAAATCCCGCTCGCATCTGATCGCGGCGGCGCTGAGCGGATACTTCTTCAAAGACGACGAGCCCGCAATATGACGAGGGGAGTGACGAGGGCGCCTTCAGCGCTTCTTGTTTGCGAGTACCCAAAGGAAAAGAACAAGCACGGGGGAAAAGGCGACAGGGACGGCGAGTACCCAATGCGTCACTGTCCCTGTCTCCACCTCCCTGTTGATCCAAGTCAGTAGAAGGGCTGCGACGAGCCACAGGAACGCGACGTGGCGCCAGCGCAGCCGCCGCAAGAACAGGTTCAGTCCCGCAGGCAGTTTCAGTCTCGACATTCGGTTTGGCATAGCTGGCTCAATTCAGTTGGATATCGACCATGCGGAGTCGGTCGCCGGCAGAAAAGTAGGCAAGCGCGTCAAAGCGCGCTGCCGCCGCTTCAGCCATTTGGACGGCGCTTCCGCGCGCCCGTACAGAAACACCCCATAGATTGCAGGTCTGTTCAGTGGTGGGCATATGGGTAGGTGGGATTCCCAATGCGCCGGCTGTCAGCTGCCGTATATCAGAGTTCTGGTGCCATTTTGGGAACAGATCCAGTTGTGAGAACAGGTGCCTGAGTAGCCCTGTGTGCTCCTCCGGATGGAAGCCGCCCGCGATATGTCCCTCAATGCTGCGGGCCAGCGTTGCGAGCGTGAGGGCCGCCGCGTCGTCGACCAAGGCGTCTCCACTAGCCAGAGAGATCTCCCACGATCGCCCGCTGCCTGTGTCTATTGCCGCAATTTCCCGTACCGGGCGCTCGCCGTTGTCGGTCGCTGCGGTATTGACGTGAACAACAAACAGATCGCGACCGCTGTTGCCGAACGGTGAAGGAGGTGCCATGGCGTGGAGGGTAGCTGCCGGCATGGACTGGATTGCGATCCTTGCCGATGCGGCATTGTCGATCTGAAGTGTCGAAGTCAGTTGTTCTTTGTAGGGGACCGACGATCAGGATAATCGGCGAGGACTGCGGTGGTGAATGCCTGATACTGGGACTCCGCGAAGTCGGCGAAAAGAGTAGCGACCGTCCCGTCGTATGGCTTGCCCTCGATCGTGATTGTTGTTTTCGGCGGGCCCTCGCCAATAGTGGTGTGTCTCTCCAGCGCTCGATGAGTGACTTGGTCCCGCACCAGTTTGAGGAGTCTGAACTTGTTATCGCCCATTAAGGCCTGGCGCCACCGTTCCTGGCCTTCGTGGAGCTGCACACCGTTCTTCCTGATCGCCTCCCTCAGGTGTTCCAGGTCAGACTCGCCATGGCAATCGAACCGCCCTGCTCGTCGCAGTCGATACGCAGCAGCTGCGCAAAGATCGAGGCAAGTCAGGGCCGTGCGCGAGGCAAAATCGATCGGGGCTAGTTGTAGGACATCGAATTGCTCGGGTGCGAAGCGTTCATGGATGTACGTGTCACCCTTGGGGCCAGCAATCTCTTGCGCCAGTCCCGCAGCTATGCGAGTGAACCCCACTTGAAAGGCAGCTGAGGCAATCAGTGCTGAAGCGGCCTCATAGTCTGCGGGGAGTGACTTGAGGCGATCCGAAACAGTGTTTGAGATCGTCAACAGGCGAACGTCGTCACTCGGTCTGCTCATCCCTAATTCTCTCGCACGTCGACGAGTGGATATGTAGAAAATGGGAAAGCGAAAAGGGCCCCACCGTTGGACGGTGAGACCCTTCCCTGGCCGTGCGGTTCATTGTTTGACTGCTTGACTGTGCAGAGATGAGGTCAGGGGAGTCAGGCGGTCACTTTCGCAATCGCGTCGCGGAAGTGGTTGGTCAGATCCTGGAGGGCGGTCGTTCCAGCGGAGTCGATGACCATTTCTCCGTAGCTCTGGTGAGCTCCGGAACCGATGAACGAAGCGAACTTCAGTCCCTCGGTCCCGATCTGTGCCAGTGCATCGGCGCCGTCAGAACCTGCCAGCGCGGTGAGATTCGAGGCGAGCCCACCAAGGTCCCCTGTCTGGGACTGCTGAGTTAGCTGCTGGCCGGTCGCTGACGATGCGGACGCTGCTCCGAGTTTGGCCGGATCAGTCTTCTGTCCACCCCCGAGTGTGCCTACCGCGATCTTCGCGAAGTCGAGGATATGGGGGAGTGCACCCAGACCGGCTCCGATGACATCGCCAGTTTCGATCGCGTGCCAGAGCTGCTTCTGCAGTTCGCCGGCGGAGTTGGCCAAACCGATGATATCGAGGTTGCCTACGAGTCCGACGATCATCGACACGATCTGAGCGGTACCGGACGGGTCGGGGATCATCGCGATGAGTGATGCTGCGGTCTTGTAGTCCAGTCCTGCAGCGAGCTTGACGAGTGGTTCGAAGAGAACATTGATTTGGTCGAACTCGGCGTGCACCGCCTTGACCTTCGCCATGGGATCGAGCGCGGGATCGAGAACGATCTGCGGGATCCGAGTCGTGAAGATGTCGGCGACAGCTGGAATGTTGTTGGCCAATGCGAAGGCATTCGTCCCGATGTGGGTGACCTGATCGATGAGGACACTCGGCTTGATGATCGAGAGCGCGTTCGCGGCAACGGAGAGCCCATCCGCTGGGGTGGAAGTCAAAGGTGAAACCTGATTGGCGAGAGCATCGACGGAAGCCTGCAACTGCGGCACCTGCGCCGCGCCTGTGGCTCCCTGGACTGCCTTCGTTATCGAATCGGCGGCCTTCAATGCGCCGGCCACATCGATACCCTTGACCGTCTCGACGATCTTGCCGGCCGCGAACTCGGGCGTCGATGCGTCCGCTGACTTGAGTGATTGTTCGACGGCGGGATTCTGAGTCACCCACTTGGTCGTATCCGCTACAGGGACCAGAGTGTTTGCAATATCGGATGCCGCTGCGCTCACGCTGGCGAGGTCGGGAGATCCAGACTGGAGCTGCTTCTGCAGAGCGTCGACGTTGCCGGCAAGGCCCGGGAGATCAACCTTCGAGTAGTCCGAAACCAGGGCGTTCTGCAGGGCCGCTGTGTTGGGCTGAGAGCCATCACTCTGCTGTGGACCGGATGCAGTAGGGGGCTGTGAAAGTACTCGGCCGAGACCGGCAAGTAACCCGTCCTTGTTGCTGTTCGTCGAGCAGTACAGGTCGTCGGGTGCGCAGTACGACCGCGTTACCGAGGCGGTCTTTCCGAATCCGCCTGGCCGCGCCCCCGCAATACCGACTCCGTCGACAGGTGGACCGACGAGAGTGTTGTCCTCGCTCGGACTCTGTCGGGGATCGGCAACCAAGCCGACCGCGTTCAGCTTCTCCGCGGGAATCGGACCCTTGTCGTGCCCGATCAGCCACGTCAGATCGCCCGCGACATCCGCCCCTTGGCTGTAACCACCGAGAGCGAAAACAGTACTAGGGCACTCCGCTGCCCGGGTCTGCATGACTCTCGCGGCAGCCTCTATTCCGGTGGCCTTACTCGTTCCGTAAGTCTTGCCCTTGTTGAACGCGGATGCTTCGTAGGCAGGGTAAGTGACTTTGAGGGAGTTTCCGAACTGCTGAACAAGCGGATCAGTCACTTGCTTGAGAAGGCCCGTCGCCACCGAAGAATCTGCTCCCGAATCTGTCTCGAACGTCCCCGTCATCATGACCACCTCCGCAGTGGGGCAGCCTGCAGAAGCCGGTGCGGCATGAGCGGTCCCCGGCGTTGAGATCGTGAGCAGAGTTGACGCCACGGCTGCTGTAAGAAGGGTTGCCGAACCCACCGAACGGGCGCGTCGGTAGTCGGTAGATGGGGAAGCGATGGTCGTCATGACAGATCTCTTTTCGTCATCAATTACAGCGAGGGGAAAGTGGAAAAACCGCTGCCCGAATGTGCGGTCACGGTGTTCGGCAGAAGGTCGACGACCGTGAGGACGGCGCGGTGAGCGAGCGACATCAGCTGTCCCAAAAGTTCGGGATGACTCACGGAAGGGATACGTAGCGCAGCGTCGAAACTTCCAGCAGTCTCAAAAAGAAGGGACGATTCCTTCATCACGAAGCCAGCGATCAGGAAGCACACCAGCAACGAAACTGCGTCGAGAGTTCGAGTCATCACAAAGCCTGCTCGATCGGCCGGGCGCTGCGCGATGCACGGGCGAAGCGCGCATGATCGGACGTCTGATTCGAAGTTCCTACGCTGTTCCGAATCTTCGACACAGCGCGATAGAGCCGCTGACGAAGTGCGGCCGAGGTCATGCCGATCTCAGCCGCGATCGATGTCAGATCGGTGTCGGTCTGGTCGAGATATGCGCGCTGAATCAAAGCTCGGTCGGTGCCGTTGATGACTCCGTTCCGTACAGCCCAAGCGAGCAAGTCCTGGGCGAGAAATGGGTTCTCGGTTTCCGCCTCAGGAGCATCGGAACGATCCATCAGATCCGACGCGGGGATCTCACCGGCAAAGGTGTTCTCGTGTGCGATCTTCTTCAAAGTCCGCAAAAAGAGAGCTGCATAAATGTTCTCTCCGGACGGGCGATACTCGGCTATCAATGACATGAAAGTGGCGATTGTGGTGGCCGCACGCTCGTCGTAAGCGTGGTAGGAATCGAAACCGGCCACCCGCGCGTGACGGGTCAACGAGATCAACTTCCCGAGCATCAGCTGCAATAGCGCTCGCCCCGCGAGAACGCTGCCCTCCTGGTGGAGGGTCAACAGTGCCAGCAGTACGGCGTCGCGATCGAGACGATGGGCGCCGGCCAAGTCGTTGAGTTCCTGAACCTGATTCAAGGCCGGCTGATTGACCGACCATGTGAGCACCTCTGCCGCTGCTGAGGGTCGTGCGCACAGCTGCATCCATTCGGTGTTCAGACGGCTGTAAAGGTCGCCTCGAGCCGCGACATGGGACGGCAAGGCGGACGACGAATGGCTGGGGGCGGTTGCTGCGTGGGTGGACATTTCCACGGGTCTCCTCTGTGCGCGTGCGAGGTTGGTCTCGCGCCCAGTAGAGCAGCCCTATATTGCCTCTGACCTGCATGTTTGTTGTTGTCAGGGGAGTGTTTGTTGTTGCCGGAGATGTTGTTGCCGCGAGCTTTGCCGTGAGTAGATGCGCGTGCATCGAAGGCATCGACGTGCACGTTTGAACCTCTGGCAACAAGCAACTGACCGCGCTCGGAAAAAACTTTGAAAAAGTTCGGCGAGCTCTGTCACTCAGGTCTTCGCGCCCGGATCTTCCTACAAGTAGAAGCCCACAAAATCGGTGCGGCTTTCACACTCGCCAGTCGCCAGGAGGACCGGATGCACGACTCGATGCAAGCGCTACTGCACGATCTCGGCTACGCCCATGCCATTGCTGAGGAGATCCGTCGAGTCGCTGCGGCTCTCACACGAAACCCATTCGACGAAGATGCCAGCGCCGCGCTCTCGTTGTTGGTATTCGCAGAGGCGCCGGCCGCTCGTGCAGCGCTTGCACGGGCAATGAGCGCCGACATCTCGGACGGCGAATCAGAACTCGACTCGTCAGAGCAGCCGTCCGAGGCAGGTATCCGATGAACATTGATTGGAAGAAGATCAACAACTTCGGGCGCACTCCGAAACGGAAGCAGGATGGTTCCGCAACCGCCGATTCCGCCGAGACGATCGTCGATGAAGTAGAGGAGCGTGTCCGCGCAGAGCGAGTTCAGTGGGGCCTTCGTCAGCAGTGGACTACACGCGCAATTCGCGGTGCGATCATCGCCGCTCTCGTCGCAGGAATTGTCTCACTGCTGCTCGTCGTATTCGGCTCGTCGTCAACTCCGGCAGTCGTCAAAGCAACTGACAACGAAGCACAAAGCATTGACACCGCAGCACAAGCCCAAGCCGAAGATGTAGCCCGTCAACTGGTCGTGACGTGGCTTCAAGGCAGCCGAGGAAACGAGCGTGAGATCGAACGGTTCGTTGCCACGCCACCGAATCTTCCGGCATCTGCGCTCTACGTTGCGACGGACCCCGCCATCGCATCAATTGCCTTCGATCGCAACGCACGAACCTACGCCGTGACGGTATCGGTCTCGGTACGCCCCGCCAACGATGCCTCCGCAACAATCGTTCGGCGCTACTTCCAAGTTCCTGTTGTTGTGACCGAATCCGGTGCGCGCGCCGCCACACTTCCTTCCGAAGTTGCGCAGCCGTCGACAGCTGTAGACCTTCAACTCGGATATAAGTTCCGAGTCGCGAATCACCCGATCGGAACCTCGGCCAACCAGTTCCTCGCCGCACTTCTGACAGGCAACGGCGAGGTTGCTCGCTACCTGACGCCGGGGGTCTCCATCGCACCGATCGTCCCGGCGCCATACCGCAGCATCGCACTCACCGATGTGCTCTCCTCGGTCGATCTCAGTGCGTCGAACTCGGCTGCACCGCGTTCAGATGGCGACGTCGTGCGCTTGTTGATCACTGCATCTTTGAAGATCACCGACGCCGAATCTGTCAACGGTCAGTACGCGCTGACGATGACTTCCCGCGGCGGTCGCTGGGAAGTCAGCGCCATCGACTCAACGCCGCTCTTTGCCACTACTGCCCCTCGCCGCGACGTCAATTCGTCGACCACGAGCGCCCCGACCCCGTCGACTCCGAAGAACGCTCCGTCGACTTCCGCATCGACATCCGTAGCGCCGACTCAGGCTCCCGCGCCAAGCCAAACTCCCGGATTGTCGCTTCCAGCTGTCGGCGAAGTCCCACTGTTTTCCCCTTCAGGAAACTGACCCCTCGAACCGAAAGGTGACCCATCATGTCCCTCGCACTCGCCGCCGCTGACCCCAACACCGCGATCCTTGCCGCCGGCGTCTTCGAAAAGATCGGAGAGCTGACCACCAATGGAAAGGTCGCCCTCCAATCCGCCGCCAGCTGCCTGGTCCTGTTCTTCCTTCTCCGGAACTTGATCCAGTCCTTCACGATCGCCCGGCTGGTCGTCTCCGCTCTCATCGGGGCTGCAGCGCTCTGGGTCGTCTTCAACATGGACTCCCTCAAAGACCGAACCGGAGAGGACCTGGCCATCTCTGTCGTGCAGGTCGTAGAAGCGCCGGACCCGGGTCTGGATCTGCCCGTGTAAACGGCGACCGCGCGCCCATTCGGATCGCCCTTCACCGACCCTGACAAGGAGGACTGCAGATGTCCGAGGTAACCACCGCGGCAACGGACGCGACCACACGAGCACACCGACAGAACTCCTCACGCGAGTCGGTGCCCGCATGAACGACGACAACAATGTCGAAGTCATCAAAGACTTCACAACAGCTCGGAAAATCCCTCAGCTGATCGGCCGCACACCCGACGGTAAGAAGCTCCCTTTCGGCCCCTACACAGTCCCGCAAGCAGTCAGTGGCGCCGCCGTCGGAGCAATCCTGTGGCTCCTGCACCCGTTGTGGCTCGGCGACAACATCACGTGGAACGTCGGATTTTTCGTCGCATGCTGCGGCGGCACGGTGTTCGTCGTCGGCAAACTCCGATTGGCCGGCCGAAGCCCAGCATCTGTCGCTCAAGGGGTCAAAAAGTCCGTCTTCGCGCCGCCTGAGGCCAAGCTGAAGATCAACGGCAAACGCGTGAATATCCGAGCACCGCACCTTGTTCACGCCGGCGGCTACATCACTGCCGATCCGCGCATCGAGGACCAACTCGTCGCTGCTGTGGAACCCGAATTCCCTTCTGAATCTGTACCGGTCGCACACAACGCTGTCGGCACTCGGTCGCGACCTCAGGAACTGCCCGCCCTCTCACCTAACGACCCCGCCCCGCGCCCCGGCCGATCAAGCGTCAAGGAACTCCTTGCGCTGGCCAACGCCGGAAACCCCGAGTAGAAAGCGATCCGCCGCAATGGAACAGCCAACTCTGTCGATGGCAGCAAATATCCGGTGGACGAAATCCGGTGTCGTGTGGGCCGACTACGTACTGAGCGGAATGGACTACGGCTACCGACCCAACGTCGACAAGCGCACCGCCCGGACTCTGCACACGATGCTCGTGCGCGCACTGCCCGGCGAATCGATGTTGATGGGCATCGCGTCGTCGCTGAGTGCGGAAGCGGTCGTGGCGAGAATGACCGAAGGGGTTGATCTCGACGTCCACACAGACTGGGCGATCGAATGCGAAGCGACCCTCGACTCCATCGAGCTCTATCGCCCCGGCCAACGAGTGTTCTATCTGAGCATCCCCCTGACAACGACCGGACTCGCAGGACAGGCAAAAGCCGCCACGCACGCCGCATGGACGTCGCTGTCGGACTTCATCGGACTCCCTCGAACCTCCGTCCCCGAAGACGAGGTCCGGGCGCGTATTCGCCAAGCGGATCTCATCGTCGCCGATATCCCCGCAGTCTTCGAAGCTCGACCGGCAACACCAGCACAGATGGTTTGGCTCTGGCAGCACTCCATGACCCGCGGCCTCCATGTCGATCGAGACATGCCTGGCGCCGCGTCCACGCCTTCCCCGAAATCGGGAGCGGCGCTCGCCCCAGCACGACTCGACGAAGGCGCGCAATCAGATCGCGATGCGCCCACGACTTGGTGGCGTCCGAAGGTTCCCACATTCAGTCGAGTTCTCAAGGTCGACCAGCCCTACGACATCGATGATCGGCCGGCGTCGTACCAGGTGATTCTCGCGCTAGCGGATATGCCCTCCGGTGGTGTCCTCTTTCCCGGCTCGGAATTCTTTTCCCTGGCGGATGACTTCGGAGACATCGACGTCGATTTCGTTGCTCGCCTCAAGGTGACAGCAGGCACTGACGTGATGCGTGCGAACAAGCGTGCGCTGGAAAACCTCAAAGAACAGTACGAGCAGCGGGAAGGCGAGCTGGCAGGCGGACAGGGCGCCCTCGATATCGCAGCCTCTGCACTGACCGAGTACAGCTCGCTTCTCGAAACCAACCGTGACGAGGTCGAAGTTGCCTGGACAGCGCTTTTTGCCGTAGGCGCGCCCACCGAAGAGCAGGCCCTCGCTGAAGCCCAAACAGTGAAGAAGTCCTTTGAACATCAGGACTACAAGCTGGTCGCGCCGCTCGGATTTCAAGAGGACTTGTGGTGGGCGATGATTCCAGGCGTTCCCTCGTCGAAGATCGTGCGCGAATTCGGGCACATCACCACCTCGACACATTTTGCTGCCTACATGCCGTTCACTCGCAACGATCTGGGCGACAGTTCCGGACCTCTGCTCGCACTGAACATCACGGCAGCCCGGATCGGTGCGGTACACAACGACATACTCGGTAAGTCCCTCCGCGACCAGTCCTCTTCGTGGGCTGTCACCGGGGAGCTCGGATCCGGAAAGTCCGTCACCATGAAGGTGATTGCCGGTCACGTCGTCGACTGCGGCGGCCAGGTCATCGGTATCGATCAAAGTGACCTCGGTGAATACGCCAACTGGGCTCGGGCGGTCACGGATGCGGTCATCGTTGATCTGGTCGAGCCCGATTACAGCACCGACCCACTGCGGATCTTCCCGCCCAACATCGCGGCGGAGATGACGCAATCGGTGATGCTGGCGTTGCTGCGAATCCAGCCGACATCAACGCACGGCAAGGCGCTGGCCAAGGTGCTCGAACCGTCCTATCGCGCGAAGCACCCCTACGCAGGGCTTGGCGAGCTCACCGAGCACCTCCTCTCCGCCGACTGCCTGATCGACGGTGCCTACGACCTCGGCGAGGAGATGAACGTCTACGCCCGGTTGACCTATGCCGCAGCGCTCTTCGCGAAAGACCTTCCGGCATTGCCGATCACCGCGCCGGCGATCATCTTCCGCACCCACCGCGTGGAGCTCCCCACCCAGCTGCAGACAGAGAAGCAGCACCTGTACGACAATCTGCCGCTCGAGAAGCGATTCGGTCACGCCGTCTACACACTCATCGCGAAGATCGCCCGCGGTCAGTGCTTCGCCGACGCCGACCAGATGGCGCTGTTCCTCGTCGACGAAGCTCATCACCTTCTCAACGCCGACGACGGTATCGACATCGTCGAAGATTTCGTACTTCAAGGCCGAAAGTCCTCTGCAGCAGTGGGATTAGGTGATCAGGACTGCGCGTTCGGGACACCGAAACTTCGCGGCCTCATCAAAACCCGATTTGTTCATCGCCACACCGACGAAGGCCTCGCCAAGCGCGCGATCGAGTGGCTGGGCCTGGACCCAGAGAACCAAGACCTGGTCAAAGAGCTCACGGAGCAGACAGCGCCGGTCACGGGAAAAGACGGCTACGTCGAGCCGCACCGCCGAGGCGAGGGCTACATGCGAGACGGCAGCGGAAACGTCGGCCGCATCAAAACTCTTCTCCCCGCCACCGAATCGCGCCGTGAAGCCGCGCTGACCACCCCGAAAGACAACAAGAAGCTGGTGAAGGCATGACCTCGACCGCGGCGCACCCCCTCGACCAGGACGCTGTCGAGGGCAGTCCCGAAGCCCGCGAGTACTTCAGCGTCCGCGCCGCGGTCACACACTCACTGCGTTGGCTCCTGCACTCCGCCAGCCGGATCGCCCAAGCGTGGATTCCCGAATCCTGGTTGGTCGTCATCATGTACGTGAGCAAACCGATCTCTCGCTGGCTGTGGTCACGCTGGTGGAGCCGCCTGCTCATTCGGGTGGCCGCGGGATGGCACGCTCTTGGTGCACTTTTGCTGATTTTCGCTACGCCCGCGGCTGCGGACCCCAGCGGAGGAGGAGGTGCATCACCGTTCTTCGCATGGATGGCGCTCAAGGACACGCACGGAATCGACGCCTGGAGCTACTTCCTCTCGATCGACAAGGGCAACGCCTCAATGGGCGGCGGCTGGAGAATGATCTGGGCGTACATCATCACCCTCGAATACGAGGTCTTCCGATTCATGATGGCGACGGCGATCTGGTTCATCACTTACGCGTTGTCCTTCGACTGGATCGAAATGATTCTCACGCCGGTCCGCACCATCGCAGACTCCGTCACCTCGATCACCGACCAATTCGCGCTCACCCCACTGATGTTGACCATCGCCGGATTCAGCGTGGCCGTGTGGTTCGTACGCGGGCGCTTCTCCACGGGCATCTACGAACTGCTCATGTCGTGTGTCATCGCGGCCGCGGCCGTCGGATTTCTCGCCAACCCCCTCGACCGGGTCGTCGGTAACGACGGCCTGGTCTTCGCTGCACGCGATGCCGGACTCGAAGTCGCGTCGGGACTGGCGAACGGTGGAAATACCAGCGGCAACGCCGATCAGCAGATCGACACCATCAAATCGACCCTCGTAGATACCTTCCTGCGCCAGCCCACTCAGCTGATCAACTTCGGGGTCGTGCTTGATGCGCCGGACAACAACGGCAAGTGCGTCAAGGAATTCGACGAGGCTTACGCCGCGACCCCGGACGGGCCCGGGGTCATGGACAAGGTGCAAGAGAAGGTTGGTGACATTCTTCCCGGCGCGGGGGCGGCCCTGGATCTGCTCAATCCGGATGACAAGCCTGAAGATCGCATCAAAGACGCGATCGCGGCGTGTGATGGCGATGACGGTCCGATGAAGCAATACGCCGACAATCCTGGCCCTGGTCAAGCGATGGGTCTGCTCTTCTTGATCTTCGCCGGCACCCTGCTGATGCTCTTCGCGATCTACCTGGCGGGCAGGTTGGTTCTCGCTGCAGGGGTTTCGATCGGCAACGCCATCAAATCCATCCCTGGCATCGTCGTTGCCATCGCACCGTCGATGCGTGGACAGTTTTGGCGCACGATCGCCAACGTCGCGATGTCGCTGCTGCAGATGATGTTTTCCATAGTTTTCCTGGTCGGATACGTGCTCGTCGTCCAAGACCTTTTCGCTTCAGACGAATCGAATCTCATCCGCACCGTCTTCTTCGTCGACATCTTCCTGATCGTCGCACTCCTCCTCTTCCGTCGCGCGATCAAGGGTCTGCAACGGATGTCGGACAGTCTGGCGTCGATTTTGGCGAAGCGACCCGATGCCGCACCGACATCCATCACCAGATCTACCCCTACGTCGGGTCGAGATATCGCGTTGATGGCTGCGCAGGGCCGGCAGATCTACCGTGGCGGCAAGGCCGCGGTCCAGGGCGCAGGCAAGATCGCGAAGAAAGCGACCACATCAACCAAGGCCGTTGGCTCAGTAGCTGGCACCGCGACGTCGACTGCGGTAACGGGAGGCGTCGCTGCCGCAGTCTGGGCGGGCACGAAAGCAGTCTCCGGAGCGAAGAAGGCCAAGAAGTCGATCGACAATCTCTCCGACCCGGCCACGATGGCCCGTTCACAGTCCTCGGGTTCACGGTCCTCTACGAGCTCACCGAGCCGTGGAACCGGTGCGGATAGCGCGGCGGCCGCGGTGCGCAGTCGACTTTCGAAATCGGCTGTCGCAGACAAACCGGGCATCAAGAAGTCGATTGGCACGGCGCCGTCGGGTCTTGCTCCGGAGCGTGGACAAGTTCGCAGTTCAGCATCGAAAACTGTTGCACCAGACGGTCGGGCCTTCCGCGAATTCACCACCGATTCCGGTGCGCCGCTGCTGTTGCCCACCACTCCCACCCGCGCCCCGAAGGCGCCGAAGCCAACCGCCGCGCCGGCACGTCCGCCCGCCGCTCCAGTTGTTCCCGCCGTCAACATTCCCACCGGATCCGGCTCCAGAACTGCCGGACTGATGGCGGCGGCAGCTCAAGCAGGAGCGGGTAACGCGAGGACCCCGCAGCCGAGCTCGCTGACCCGGCGGCCTCGCTGATGACGCTCCTCGCCGCACCACCGTCCCCCGATTCGGGAAGTTCGTCGAAGAAGTGGTGGTGGATCCTCATCTCCGTGCCGATCGTGTGCATGGTCGTGCTGATGGCGCCGATTCTCGTCATCTTGTCCCTCACCGGTGAGGACACCACCTGCGGTCAGCCGACCGGTACCGACATTCGTGCAGACGGATCGTTGGTAGGTCTGAAACCCGGATCTCTGGCAGTTCCGATGGCCGAAGGTACGTACACGATCAGCTCGCCGTTCGGCATGCGAGAAGGCGGAATGCATGACGGACAAGATTACGCGGCCCCGCTGGATACCCCCTTCTACGCTGCAGGAGACGGTGAAGTCGTCGTCGCTGGACCGGCCTCGGGCTACGGACACTGGATCCGCATCCGGCACACCATCGACGGGCAGACCGTCGAATCTCTCTACGGGCACATGACCGCAGCAGGAGTGCTCGTCAAAGCCGGCGACAAGGTCACCGCAGGCCAACTCATCGGCAAAGTCGGCAGCGAAGGACAATCCAGCGGCCCGCACCTGCACTTCGGTATCTACCCAGGACAATGGTCGATGGGCGGTGGAGTCGACCCGGTTCCCTGGCTCAAGCAACGAGGAACCGCCTCCCCTGCAGCAGCCTCCGCCCCAACGCAGCCCGATGCAGAGTTGGTGGCGAAATCCACCCCCGCCGGCACGGGCGGTCTCAACGCAAGCCAAACGGCGCTGGCGAAACAAGCTGTCGCCATAGGCGAGTCCATGGGCGTTCCTGATCAAGGAATCGTAGTTGCCTTGGCCACCATGAGCCAGGAATCGACTTACCGAATGCTCGCCAGCTCCAACGTGCCCGAGTCGCTGCAATATCCCCACGACGGCGTCGGAAGCGATCACCTCTCGGTCAATCAATACCAACAACAAGTCGGCATCTGGGGCACCGCGGAAGAGCTGATGAACCCCGTAACGGCGAACGTCAAATTCTTTGACGCGTTGCTCAAAGTTTCGGGCTGGCAATCCATGCCAGTCACCGTCGCCGCCCAAACCGTGCAGGGATCGGCTCACCCGGAGGCATACGCCGACGACGAAACGCTCGCTCGGCAACTAGCTTCGCAGTTCAAAGGTTCAGGCAAAGACCTGACGCCGCAGGAGCTGGCAGACATCGTCAAGGGTGGCGCCGCAACAACGATCATCGACGGCGGCGCCTGCGCGCCTGGGACCTCGAACCCCGGTGGACCTCAGTTCAAGCCGGGTGGGCCGTTCGGAGCGAACGTGATCGCTGCGGCCTCCCAATGGATCGGAACAACGTACGCGTGGGGAGGCGGAGATCAGAACGGTCCAACGAAAGGCATCAGTGATGGTGGCGGGGCAGGAGATGCGAACGGCGATTCGAACAAGGTCGGCTTCGACTGCTCAGGCTTGACGTTGTACGCGGTTTACCAAGCCTCCGGTGGCCAAATTTTGCTCCCTCACTTCACCGGAAGTCATTCCAACCCCGGCCAGCTGTACGACTCCCGAGGCCAAGACATTCCGTTCGACCAGAAGCGTCCAGGTGACCTGATCTACTTCGGCGCAGGCGGCGACACCCATCACGTCGGCATTTTCTACGGCACCGAAAACGGTCAGGACATGTTGCTCAACGCCCCGGAATCGGGGAAAAGCGTCTCGATCATGCCGCTCTCCGGCTGGGCCGGCGAAGAGATGTACGTCAAACGATTCGGATAGGAACCTTCACCATGATTACTCGCAATCGCTCGCTCGCGCTTGCTGCTCTCACATCTGCCGCGTTGGTACTGACAGCGTGCGGAGGAAGCGACGAACCCGAAGATCATCCGGTGGAAACGAGTGCCGAGGCCGACACCTCGTGGACGGTGCCCCCACTCCCATCGACAGACGTCTTCGCTGAGGGTAGCCAGTCCGGCTCGGCGCCGACGACAGTTCCGTCGCCGCCGACCGCCCCTCCAGCCCTGACCACCACTCCGCCTCCAGCGCTCCCCGACACACTGGCCGGAGCCAACGAGAACGATGCAGAATCGGTCATGCTCGCCGCCGCTCGCACCATGCTCTCTTACGCGCCAGGCAAGGACGTAAACCAATCCGCGGCAGCTCAACGGGCGGCGCCACTTCTCGACGAGAGGTACTACGCCGCGAATGCCGACTCATTCATTGCGCTTGCACCGATCACCGGTAAGCAATGGCAGAACTGGGCAGACGACCACGCGATCGTCATTGCCACAGCGAGCATTGCCGGCGACGAACACCCTGCTGATCAACCCGCCAAAGTTTCCCGTGTGCTCGCAGTGACACAAACTGCCACCGGACCTGATGGAAAAGAACTGAGCAAAAACACCTTCGCTGTCTACATGAGTGCCGTCAAAATCGGCGTCTGGCGTGTAAGCGCAGTAGCCGTCCGATGAACTAGTGCCCCGTCGAGGGGGCGACATGCGTGTATCCGTAGGCCGGCCCCAGCCACGACGCCCGCAACGCCTTCGATCATCTCGGTGACAGGTCCGGTCGTTGTGGGGCGACCACCGCGGACATGCAGCCCGCGAGGGCGACAAGGGCAGCCGGAATCGCGCGGATGCCTTCGTGAGTCACTCGTCGACGTTCTCCTCCAACAGCGTGCGGAAACTGGCAGCCAGTCGAACAACTGTGTTTCCGTTGTCATGGTCGACCAAGCACACGCTTCCGTCGGCAGCGATCCAGATCGGATTCCCCGACCCGTCGTCAGCGAACACCACCCCGTCGATGAGGGCGCCGTATGCGTCACGCGCCCCCATGGTCAGCTCGATGCATGTCTCACGACCGATAAGCTCGGCGTTGTCCCATGCGTGCACTGACACGCCCACGAAGCATCCGCCCCAACGTCCCACGAACTCGGTGAAGTCTTTGTCCGGGATGATGTCGAGTGCATGCAATCGCGTGTGAAGCTCGTCTGCCGGAATCGGACGGCCGGGACCGTAGAAGTCCACGGTCCGCTCGATGCGAGCGACCAACTCGTTTCCGAGAGCCATATCGGAAACTTACTACCGGCGCAGGACACTAGGCCCGGCATCTCAAACTGACGGGGCAGCTGCTGGATCGCTTCAAATCCGCGCGGGTAATGCTGGCTCCCCTCCCGCACTAACGCTCTGGCTGCGATCCGGAGAGGAAATCACTGCTCGATCCGTTCGCCCCGGTGTTGTTGCCACAGCTCGACCACGCGATCTCCGCGAGGTCGAGCTCATGACGACTTTCGGATTGCAGGATCTCGCCAGCAATGTACGTTGACCAGCTCGAATGATCGTTGGCAATAACGGCCAGTGCTCGGATCCGAACATCAGCGTCGAACCCCGCCACCTGGAGACCACCGCAGATCGCCGCGCTGGATCCAACGAGTCGGCATCTGCATGTTTTTGCGTCGGTCATCTGTCTGATTCGGGCAATGCCGGCCGTTACGATCGCACCGAGCGCCGAAGCTCCAGGCCGAGATTCCGGCGCCGCTGTGATGGAGGGGTCAGGATGTTCGGTTGGAAGAAGAAGCGCAACGATTCAAAGATGACGCTCGACGATGTGATGTCGAAGCTCAGGCCTGACCTGAGTCGGGAATCGCTCGGCGTCGGGCCCGACTTTCCGGGCGTCGCCCCGAACCCGCTCATGAGCAGTGATGCACGCAAGCGCAATGCGGAACTGCGGAGGGGGGTGCTTGCGCTCGGCGTTCTCGTCGACTGGCGGGAGGTCAACAGCAATCCACGCGTGGTCCTGATGTTCGACGTGGAGACCTCCGACGGCATCTTGTTCCGCGGTATCGCAGACGAAGACCTCACGATCACCGAGCTGACACGACTCGCCCCAGGACAGACGTTGCCCGTGCGCTACCGGCCGGCTGTCATGGACCACTACGTCGCCCTTGCCCGGGACGCGGACGCCGCCCACGTTCAGCAGCTCTCCGACGAGATCGCGAGCCGCAAGCGGACCTGACCTGAAGCCATTGCCCGGGAACCCTAGGCGCGACCCGTCGCCCTGGGTCAGGGTCGAAAGGCATTTGCAGGACCGGCGAGGACGTTCCCCAACTTGTGTGCCGAAACTTGCGATGTGGGAATCTGCTCGAACTTGTGTGGGTGAGACTCGCGCGAAACGGCTCGCGGCCGGACACATCGCAGGCTGTTGAACAACAGGTGCGTGGCCGTTGATTGGCTAAGGGGACGGGCTTGGGACGCCCATGGGAGAAGGTTCTTTTCAGATTGTCTGTTGGCTGAGGCGTGGGATAGATGGACGGCTCGGATCTTCGTTCTGGAGCCCCGCAACCTGCTGAACAGCGCGAATCGGTGTAGTTGCCGGGGAGAGAATTTATCCCCTACGCGGGGGGGCGCTCCGATCCATGCTCACTTCGTTGCGCTGTTCGGAGCGTAACCCACGTGTCAAGGGGTGACGGTGTCATTTCGCGATTGATGTGAGCGCGAGTTGTTCTACGAGTTCCGCGAAGGGGAGTTGCCGTGGGAGTGCCATGGGATGCCTCCCATGAACATCTCACTCGTGGTGTATCTGATGCGGGGCGGTGTCGGATTTACACGTAGCTGTTCCGGCTTGAGTGAAAGTGGAGAGAGATTTCTTCGGCCGCGATGTCACTCAGCTCGGGTTGGCGGGATCTTCCTGTGAGTAGAAGAACCATTCGAGGCAACTGCGCGTGCGCGCGGTTGGCCGACCACAGGAGGAGCGCCATGCAGATGCAGACCGGATTCGATTGCCGTCGGGTGATCGGGGGTCGGCGATGACGAGTCCTGCGCAGGAAAAGGCTCCCGCCAGATTCGCTCGTACCCCTCGCATAAGTTCACTGCCGGCGCGGTCGCGGACTTGGGTTCGCGACAGCTTCTGCCTCGGAAGCGCGGCAGTGGGTGTCGGCGCCGGGGCGCCGCTGTTCGGGTATGCCGCCTTGTCAGTTCCGGCGGCCGCAGGACTGTCGATAGGCGCGGTGTACGCCGGAGTCGCGGGGAAGAAAAAACAACTGCGCGATGTCGAGGTCGACGAAGTAATCGAACGACTCTGCCCCGTCATGGGCATCCCGGAAGCGACGCGGGCGGTGTTGTCGGTATCGAAGTGGAGCGGAGGGACTCCGGGCGTGCCGGGAAAACTCACCGTGTATTACACGTCGGCGCAGCCGCTGAACGACGACACATGGTTCGACGACATTTGCGAGGTTTTCGAAGACCAGGGGTGGGGGTTCTTTGCACTCGCCGAGCACGATCCCAACCGTCGGCGGTTGATTTTCACGCCCGCAGCGGAGCCGGAACGAGAGCCCTCCGACAGTGAAGCGGTGGCGCGTGCAAAACGCTATGTCGGGCAACTGCTGGGACCGACCGCAACAGTGACTGCGATTGATGTCGATACCAAGACCGGTGAAGTCACCTCCATGATGGTGCGGCACGAAATCGGATCGAAGCTCGTGTCTGATGGCTATCGCACTCGTGTCGAACGCGCGATCAATGCGATGTTCCCCGGACGCTGGCGTGCAAAGTGGAACCATCACACGGACGAGGTGACGTTCGAGCAACGTGCTGCGTTCCCCGACAGCGTTTGGTTGCCCGCCCCGGACATCGACCCGGATGTCGATTTGTTGGCCAGCTACGACTCGGTGGAGATCCCCTACGGGGTCGACGAAGACGGCAACGAGGTGGTGTGGCGCCCCGCGATCGATCCGAATCTGATGCTGATCGGACCTCCCGGTAGCGGCAAGACAGTGACGGCACACAACCTGTTGGTCAACTTCTCGCGCCGCGGATGGCCGATCTGGGTGCTCGATGGAAAATATGTCGAATTCCTCGGCTTCCAGGACTGGCCCAACGTCCAAGTGGTCGCCACGACCATCGAGCAGCAAGTCGCGATGGTGCATCGTGCACGCGACTTGATGGAGTACCGCTACCAGAAGATCGTCACCGGCGAGGCAACGGAAGCGGATTTCGAACCGGTGCTGGTGTTCCTCGACGAGTGGGCGGAATTCCGCGGCAATGTCGAAGACTGGTACACCTCGGTCAAACCGAAAGGCGGCCCGAGACAACCACCGGTGCTCGCCATGCTGGCGTCGATGGCACGCAAAGCGCGTACCTCGCGAGTGCATCTGGTCTTCGGTACTCAGCGTCCCGACGCGATCTACTTCCTCGGCGACATGCGCGACAACTTCGCGATGCGCATCTCCATGGGACGGCTCTCGCCTCAAGCGGCCACCATGATGTGGCAGTCGCCGACGATTGGCACGAGCGTTCCGCGCAAGTGCCGCGGGCGAGGCACCACTGTCACCGACAACTATCAGCCGCTCGAAATCCAGTGCTACCGCGTGCCGGATCCACGAAAGACCCGTGACGGTACTCCGGACGCTGATCTCCTCGACAGGCTCCGGCCACCGGTGACCAGACACCCGCGGTTGCTGATCGTTCCTCCGGAATCTCTCCCGGACATCGACGCCTCCGACGAAACGTCAGAACCCGCTCCTCTGACCTATTTCGACTACGTCGCCGCTGACTGGGTCCTTGCCAGTGACCGACCCGACCTCGACCCGGTACTCAAGCGAGCACGGATGAACCGCGATACCGATCGCCGAATCGCATCGCCGACCGCATTGTTGGGTCTGTTGGGGGCGCCCGAAACTCCGACGAAGCGACCAGCGATGGCGGACTTCGTCGACCTCGACACCTACCGCAGGCCGACGCTCGCGAAAAACGATCCCGCAGCTGCGGCGGCGTTTCTCGACAAACTGGCCGATCCTGCAATCCGAACAGAACAGTCGAACCTCGACCAGACCCGAACCAGACTCACCGTCGTCAAGGAGGCGGTCGATGATGCGGCTCCAAGCGAGGAATCGGACTATGCATTCGCCAGTGGAGACGAACACGAGGACCAATACGGACCTGTCCAGGATGTTCGCGCCGCTGACGTGGCACTGGGTGATCTGTTGTTGATGGAGGACACCGACGAGTGGGTCGTTGTCGACACCGAACCCGAGCCCGACATCATCGAAGACTCGTTGCTCTCGTTGACCTGGCGCAGTGACACCGACGAGGTGGGCGATCTTGCGATTCCGGACAGTTCCTACGTCTCGATCCGCAAGCCTGTTCAGGTACCTGAACTGGTGTGACCTCAGTCGAGCTCGGCCGGCACCCACTGCCGCGCGGCGGGGTCCCATGTCCCTGTGGATCTCCGCCCCGACAGCAATGGAGACAGTGCACGGCTGAGCTCGGCGAGTGCGTCGTCGAGCGTATGAAGCTCGGATTTCAACGATGTCTTCGACGCGAGTGCACGATAGCCGGCGGCCCAGCTCGGCCCGGGAGATGCAAGCGTGTGGGGGAGTGTGAGCACGCGGCGGGTTTGTTGGGCCCGTAGTGCGTTCACAGTGTCTTCGGCGTCGACCGTGCATGAGGTGATGATGAGTAGCAGATCAACGAGATCACGGAATCGCGTTGAGGGGGTGACCTGCTGAGGCCCGTGAAGTTCGTACATCGCGCACAGTTTGTCAGCGATCTGGTCAGCGATAGGTACGACCGTGAAGGCCGGCAGCGTCGAGACGTCTGCGATCTCGACGGCGGGGCGGGGCTGCAGTCGTTCCACCGGTCCGATCAAGGTGCGTTCGATCGCAATGTCGATCGGAAAGTTTCCTACGCGCGTAGTGCCGAGATAAACGGTTGCTTTCAATTGAGCACCCCGACTGACGCCGGTCAGTGATCCTTTCGCCTCGATCTCGAAAGTGAACCGGTCCAGGTCCGGGCGGACGCTGAGAGCTCGTAGTTCGTCGACGGCACCGATGATGTCTGTTCCGGGATGAAGCAGATCGACGTCTTGGCTGTGACGGGCCCCAGGGATGCGAACGAGCATTCCACCGCCTCCGGTGAGGATCCACCGCGAATCAGGTGACGAGAACACCCTCGCCAGGAACCGCTGGGTGAAGTACTCGCGTTGAAGTTCTTCAGTCGTGCGACCGGATGTCTTTGCCTGGCTTCCCAGGCGTGCCAGCAGTGCCCGGTGAAATGCTGCTGCCGACGGATAGTGTTGTGCCACTATACGATTCCTTGTTTACGCAGCGCGCGAAGTGCGGCGGGCAGGGCGGGATCACGCAGAATATTCAGGACGCCGGGACCGTGCCCGACCTCGTCAGCGGCTTCCTCCTGGCGAGAGGCTCTCGTATCGGTCGGTGTGGACATCAGGTCCGAGGCGGCGACATCGTCGATGAGGGCGGCGATCAATCCTGCTCCGTCACCGAGGGGTGCGCCGTAGAGGTGCGCAAATGGGCGCAGTTGGGACTCCAACTGTCCCCGCGAGACCTGATCGGTGCGCAATGCATCCCACACCACGCCAGCGAGGTGTCCACCGTCTGTTCGAGAAGATGCGAGGTCGACGATCGTCCTTGCTGTCGTCGTGACGGGCAGGCCGTCGAGTAGAGACCAGTGTGTGGGGTCCAGCGTGGCGACGTGGAAACGGACTCCGTCGCTACGTGTGTTGCGCCGGCGCGGAACGGTGAACTCTGCAATGTCAGCATCGATGTCGCCGAGTTGTCTCAAGTCGGCAGCCGTTCGATGAGAGGCGACCCCGCGGGGATCGGCACTGCCGATGCGCTCTGTCGCCGAGCGTGTCGGGTCGAGTGCAAGCCACTGGGCGCGCACGTGATCGGTGGGGTGAATCGGCGTCCCTGTCAGCCGGTACACGCCATGTCTGATGCGGGTGAGGATGAATCGGTCTGCCAACCGCTTGAGGTGTTGCGCACTTACGCCCGACTCTGCGGCCTGCGCTGAGGTGAACATGCCCCACTGGTCCTGGGCGAGGTCAGCCAGTGCGAGGAAGCGATCATCACCTTTCATGCACCAATAATATCACTCTAGGTGTAATTATTGACGATCCAAAGTGGAGTTTCAGTGAAACTTCCCCGCATCTGACGAAGACCGCAAGCGTGTCAATCACCTGCCCGTCACGTGCGCCGCCCAGGTTCCGAAATTTGTTTGCCGACGCGTGTCACACAGGACGTCTCGACCGGATCTTCCTACTCGTAGAAGCCCAATTCCGGCGACACGAGGAGATCGGTCATGTTCGAGAGCCAGTCAGAACCCCAGCGTCCCACCCCGGGTACGGCGAACGCGGCAGGACTGTCTGACGCGGATCAGATGTCCCTGCTGATGGCAGCCCCACTGATCTTCGGAATCGTCGTCGGCGCCATTCCGGCCATGTCGGCAAGGGCCACGGCCTGGCTTCTCGAACACAACATGATCATCGCCGCAACGGAATCGCCCTTGCTGGCCCTTCCTGGCGCGGAAGGCGCTGGCCTCGATATCCGCCGGCTCATCGTCGTCGCTGCGGTGCTTGCGGTAGCGGTAGCCCTGGCGGTCAGCGGCTTACGCCAGGCAGTTGATCGTCGTCGTCAGCAGCGGCTGCGAGTGGGTGATCAAGGATGAGGAAACTCGCAGGTCCGGGATGCGCGCTAGCTGGTCTTGGGAAGAGGGCGGAGAGGTCTGGTTCGAGCTCGGATGAACGCGGCACGGATCGTCTGGATCTCCACATGCAGAGCCTCGCTAAGTGCGGTGGCGTGGCGATCGGCGAGAGTCCCTTCGCCGCGCTCGATCCTGCCGATCGTCGTGGTGCTCAGGCCCGTGCGGCCGGCGATATCCTTCTGGGTCATTCCCGCGAGATTGCGCAGGTCAGCGATCGTCCTGTTCTTCTCTGGCACGAAGATCAGTTGATCGAGAGGGATGCCGAGTTGCTCAGCGGCACGCGCCAGATGGTCGGGCGACGGTTGCGATCGTTCGGTTTCCCAATTGTGAACGGTGGTCGGGTCCACGCCGATTGCGCGGGAGAGATCGCCACGGCTGATCTTGGCCGCGGTTCGAGCCTTTTCGAGGGCCTTCGGCTGGAAGCCGTTCAAAGGCAGTCTCACCTGGATTGTCCGTTCATCGCTGGACATCCTATTGAAGATGTAGATACCATCGTTGCATACCGGGTTTAGATTCCAGTGATAAACACCAGAACGGCCTCAACCAGCGAGCATTCGCTGTTCTCGACGACCCGGTGCGCTCGAGTACGAACTGTTCACACGTACATGCGGCCTGACCAGCCGCTAACGGAAAAGAGCTTCCGATGACCACCAGCACCGCAGCACCACAACGCACGTCCGAAATCTCCAGCAGCCGACGCGGCTGCCGTTCCTCTGCACGCCAAGCGTCGGTAGCTAGACTGAATACAGCCGGAATCCCCGCCCGGTCTACTACACCCAGTCGCGACGACGGGTGGTTCCAGACATCGCGACAATCGGGTTCAGGGGGACGTGACGGGCAGGCTTGGACACCTGCCCGTCACGTCGATACATCAGTCGACCTCGCAGACGTTCGCTACCACGTCAACGCTCTGATGTGCGCCGGAATGACAACCGAGCTGATCGCTCAACTTGCATCACTGCCCGTCGAAATCATCCGGGCGTTGCGCAAGACTTCCACGACGTCAGCACCACAGCGTGTCGTCGACGCTGTCCTTTCAATCACCTTCCACCCCAGCCGCGGCCGCGATCTCACGCCGGCTGTCGGAGCGCACCGACGTCTGCGTGCACTCAACGCAATGGGCTATGGAGACGGTCTCCTGGCAGCTCGTCTCGGCGTCGACATCGACGTCGTCACTGGCATGCCGACCAAGAGCCTCATCCCCAGTGGGCTATGGAAGGCGATCGCCGGCATCTACGACGAGCTGTCCATGCACCCGGGCCCGGATGCCGAAATTCGTGACCGATCACGCGCGGATGGCGTCGTACCGCCGCTCGGGTGGGACGACGACGAAATCGACAACCCCAAGGCGCGGAGTCAGGAACGAGTTCAACCTCGACACGGTGGGGGAGGTGTTCCCGTTGACGAGGCAGTCGTGATCCGCCGGCTCGGTGGGGAGCAGTTGCCGCTACGCCTCTGCGAGCGACGCGAGATCGTGCGCATTGCGTTCGAACAAGGTTGGTCTCCTTCCGAGCTCGCGGCACGGCTTTCCATCAAATACGACTCGGCAGTCACCGAATTGAGCCGCTACCGGCGCGCACTTGCACGTGATGCAGCGGTCGACAGCGATTCATCGACAGAAGAGAGTGGCTCACAGGAAACAGCCGTTGAAGTCCTTGGTGTTCGCGAAGAATCCGACGAACTGTCTCCTGTCGAGCCCCTGTCGGGTCGGGAGCTGGAACCAATCTCGCTCGACGAGGATTTGTCGGAAGATGCGACATCGAGCGCTCACGCGTCCGCCGCGCTCAACCGGAGCGTCGAACGAGTCCAGTTGTCTGGTTCTCGGTCGGGACATAGGAATGGCGCGGCACGGCTCCGCCCGCCGCGCCACATGATGCGCACTCTGAGTACGCGGTGCCCCGGTGTAGGCCCTGGCGGCATTTCTCGCCACAAATCCAGCCGAGACATACTGCGTCCCAATCTGATTGATCGATCCATCAAGCCAAATCAACAGGTAGACGATGCAATGCAGCGCTCGCCATCGGCGCCCGCACGCGCCTCGCGGCGGCCCGGTCTCTTTTTCTCAGGGGCCGGCGGGAGGGCATTCACATACGGCCCGGTAGATGGTCAGCTGCGGCGAGAGGTAAACCGTGGCAGTCAACCGCAGGGATACTTGCGCCCGATCGACATTGCCGACACCGGCTGAAGTACATCTCGGCAAGATCTCCTTTGGACTCTGAAAAGCTTTCTCTGACAGCGGATTACAAAATCGCATCACGTTCTATTCATATACAGACATCTCCGGTCTCGACCCGAGACCCCAGACGGGACCTGCTCATGAACACGACATTCGCCTCCGCGCTCAACACCATGACACCCGGCGACGCTGTTATGTGTCTTGCTGCCGGAACGGTCGAGCTTGCTCTCGATGACGCACCTGAATCAATGCGCTGGCACTGGTTCGCCGATCTCCTCGACTCGCAATGGGGGTTGACCGGCAGGCTTGCGCCCATCCTGACCGAGCCTGTCATGTCCGAACTGGAGCAGGCTGCCCGTATGTGCCGCGCCGCAGCACAGCATCCGCTAGACCCCCAGGTCTGGTTATCTGCATACCAATCCACAACAGCGCTGGTAGAAGACCCTGCGGTGATCTCAGCAGATGCCCTGCACCTCGCGCTCTCCGCAGCCAACGACATCGCACTGGAAGCAATGGACACTCCGCATCCTGATTTTTCGGTCGCCGTCACGCTGGCATTCGAAGCGCTGACATCGGTGGTGGCCGTCGACCGCGAGGTGTCCAGAAGTTGGATTCTGACTGCAATCGGAGAATGGGTCGCGAGGACAGAATTGGATCAGTCAGGCCTCCGATCTGCACAATCGCGCACTAACGCTGACAATAGGCAGATTGCAAATGCTTCCGTTGTTTCTGCAGGATGTAGCGAGAAGACACTGCTGAAAGTGAGAGGGAATGCGTGAAACCGTCGTCCAATCAGAGCCGGTGAGTCCAGGTCATTTCGGTTCACCCAGCCCATCCGTCGTCGGGGACGCGGTCAAAGGAAGGCGACGGCAGAAACGGGCGGGGATTACTCGCGAGAAAATCGTCGATGCTGCCGCACGTCAGTTCGATGCTTGTGGATTTGCCGCGGCAAGTATCAACACCATCATCGAAAACGGGAACCTGACCAAAGGTGCAATATATTTCCATTTCTCTTCCAAAGAGGAACTGGCACAACAGGTTATCGAGCGATGGTCAAATATGGTGAATGACGAGTACGTGGCTCTCGGAGAGGCTGGTGATAGGTCCCCCTACCGCCAGCTGGTGCGGTTCTGCAGCGAGATGGCGTACCGTATCGATGCCGATCCCATCCTGCGTGCTGGGTTACTTCTCACTGTCGAACCGTCCGTTACGGGCGGGAAAATTGCATATATGGAGTGGCACAAGAGCATTGATGAATTGGTTGTCCGCTCCATAGAGTCAGGCGAGATAAGAGACCGTCCCGCAAGCTACCGACTATCTGATCAGGTGTGCGCGACATTCATTGGCGGGGCTCAACTTCAGTCGGTTGATGGGGGCTCACCCAATCTGCGAACACGGATAGTCGACGTGTTCGACGGACTTACCGGCGGTCCGGACTAGCCGAAACCTCGCCTTCTACGACGACCCGCAGAGGCCCTGGATCTTCCCCCGGAGCCTTCCAAACCCTGAAAATCTACCGCGCTCGTGTATGCACGTGAGCGGACTCGAATCCCCGGTCGGAAAAGGCCACCCCTAGTATCGGGTTCGTGCCGAACGTGAGAACGCCCGACGCCGATATCTATTACACCGACAGTGGGGGAGAGGGGCCCGTCCTGCTGCTCGGGCATGGATTCTTCATGGATTCGTCGATGTTCGCCCCGCAGATCGATGCCCTCGCCGGCAATATCAGGGTGGTTGCCTGGGACTCGCGCAGGCACGGACGAACAATCGATCACGGCGCCGCATTCACGTATTGGGATTTGGCTCGAGACTCCCCGGCGGTCCTCGACGATCTCGAGATCGAGACAGCAATCGTCGGCGGAATGTCGCAGGGCGGCTACACCGCGCTACGGACGGCTTTGCTTGCTCCCGAGAGAGTCCAAGCGCTCCTGCTACTCGACACCGAAGCATCTGCCTGCACCGATGGCGAGAAAGCCGGATACAAGGCCATGTTCGATCAGTGGTGCAGCGATGCCCCGATCGAACCACTTGTCGAAGCTCTGGCACCGCAATTGATCGGCGGTGACTCGCGAGAGTCCTCGCGAGAGTCGTGGGCGCCGTGGATCGAGAAATGGACGACAAGCGATCGGCGAGCGATTCGACCGGCCGCAGAGTGCTTGATCGAACGCGACGATGTCGTCGACCGGTTGAGTGCTATCGAGGTGCCGGCGTTGATCATCCGTGGCGAACATGACATGTCCGCGCCTGCGGCCAAAGCAAAACAGTTGTACGACCATTTACCGCTCGCAGTTCCAGTCCTCACCATTCCTGGCGCAGGTCACGCAGCCAATTGGACCCACCCGCAGCCCGTGAACGAGACCATCGCGGCCTTCGTGACGATGGTTGAAACAGGCTGGCTGTAGAAGTTTGAGCAGCTATTCGGTTCCCGGGATTCGCACGCCTAGGTACATCTGTACGGGGTAGTCACCACGCATTTCCGTGTGTACCTGGACGTGAACGCGGTATTCCTCGCCGGTGTCGGCATCGCGCAGATGCATGAATGGCTGGTGTCGGCCGAATCGAACATCCTCTTTGTCCCACAGGCGCCGAAATGCAGGGAACTTGCTCAGTTCTTCCAGGGTTTCGATCGCCCATTCAGGGTTGTAATAGCGTCCCATCAATGCGCGGAACCAGTTCACCGTCAAGGTCGTCTCGGCTTCCCACTCCACCATGACTTGCTTGGACTGCGGTGTGGAGAAGAACCAGCGCAAAACATTGCCGTCGTCGAGAAGGCCTGGAAAGGCGCGATCATAGGCAGCGTTGCATTCGATGACATTCCATCGCTCATCCAGATAAGCCACCAGATGTGGATTGAGCGCTGTGATGACCGTGCGCATCTCGGGTGTGATGAGTGATCGGTATTGCTCGATCGTCCACGGGGTGGTCGATGTTTCCCGTTCCGTTTGAGTGCGGCGAGCAAGGTTGTACAGGTGTCGGCGCTGGGCCGGATCGAGGCCGAGTTCCCGTGATGTCGCTTCCAGAAATTTGACTGAAGGGTTCGGCGATTCGTTACGTTCGATCTGCGTGATATGGCTCACGCTCCAGAAAATATTCGCCGCGAATTCGGTCCTTGTCAGACCGTCCGGGTGCTGCGGTGTGGATCTGGTGCGCAACGCGCGCAGGTAATCGCCCAGGTTGGGCGGTCGGACGGTATCCATGCATGACCTTTCGTGAGTATCTGTAACGGGACAAACACCCAAAAGCTGACCTACGGCGAAAAGTCAATACTCGCAGTAACACTCTTTAGTGGTACCGGCCAGACTCGCGCCGGTCACACAAACCTGCTGTGCTGTTTCGCGAAAGACTCACAGCTGCGTGGCAGGCAGGAGAGTGAAACCAGCAGGGAGGCGAGTCAACACCGGGGTGGGGAGACCCTCGGAGTTGACTCCAGAGGGGGATAGCCATGCCACGTTTACGGCGAGGCTCAAGCAGGCGTTCCAGGAGGTCGCCGCTTGGCCTTCATATACGCCCGATTCACCTGTTCCTCAGAAATCCCCAACGCCTCCGCCAAAGCAGTCTGGATCTTGTCGGTGAGGGCGATCTCACCGCGTTCAATGCGCGTGATCGTCGTGGTCGTCAACCCGCACACTTTGCCGAGCTGGGGTTGGGTAAGTCCGACCAAGCATCGATAGTCACTGAGAAAGCGCTGCTCCGGATCCGTGACGACGACGTCGCCGACTTGGATGTTCAACGCCTTCGTGGCTCTGGCCAGGAAATCTATCTGAGGAGACACGGCGCCGATCTCCCAGTTGCGGATGGTCGCGGCGGTCGTGTCCGCCAGGCGGGCGACATCGCCACGGGACATCCGAGCTGCCTTTCGGGCAGCTGCGAATGCGTCTTTATCGAAGCCGCGCAGGACGTTGCGGCTCATCGGATTGGTCCGTCCATCGCTAGACACCATGCCGCAACCCTTCTAATATGCCATCCAGATTGGCTTTTAGATTTGTCACCAAGATTGACAGGGATTGCGGCGAACGTACCGCCACCGAAAAGCCGAGGCAAACCGTTCTGCAGCGCAGTTGGCGCCAGCCAGTCCAGGTCCCGACCTACTGTCCCCGTACGACCTGCCCACCCTGTCCACTCGTCCACTGTGAAGGACCACCACACATGGCATCCCTACTGACCAAAAAGATCGATTCCATCCGCTCGTCCGGTGACAAACAACCAGCACATAACGGCGCAGACCCGGATAGCCCACCCGACCTGACTACCCGCGCGCGAGTGCGCAGACGTCCGATCTATCTTGCTATCGGCGTTGCGCTTGTCGTCGTCGCCGTGATCGGCATGCTCGCCGCAGTGAGCGCGATGCGCGCCACGACCGACGTCCTGGTCCTCGCGCGCGACGTCCAACAGGGCCAAATCATCGAATCGAAGGACCTCACGGTGAAAACCGTCAATGTCGATGCCGACCTGGGTGCCCTCTCGGCGGGTGAACGAGGTCGTGTCATCGGAATGAGTGCCGGCACTCGATTGCCGGCAGGAACAGTGCTGATGCCTGCGGCGGTCACCGACCAGGTGGTGCCCGGAGAAGGCTTGACGATGGTCGGCATCACCGTGGGATACCCACACCTGCCGTCGGAAGCAATTCTTCCCGGAGACATGATCCGCGTCGTAGACACACCCCGAGAAGGCGACGACCCGCCGGTTACTGGACCTATCAACACAAAGGCGCAGGTCTACTCGACGACCACGATCGCGGAAGCGGGCGAAACCACTCTCAACCTCCTGGTCCCGGAAGCCGAAGCAAACTGGGTCGCCGCGCGGGCTGCGACCAAGCGCGTGTCCATCGTCCTCGACAACCGAGTGCGGTGATTTCCCATGTACCTCGCACTCATCTCTGCATCCGGGGCACCAGGAGTCTCCACGACAGCACTCGCTCTGGCCTTGAATTCACCAAGTAAGAACACGCTCTTGGTCGAAGCCGATCCAATCGGATCCTCGCCCGTGCTGGCCGGATACCTCCTCGGCGGCCGCTACCACGACAAATCATTGATCAACCTCGTTGACGCCAACCGCCACGGACGCCTCAAATCAGCGCTGGCCTCCGAGGTGATCACCTTCCCTGACACCACGGTCTCTGTCCTCCCTGGTCTTCTACATTCCGCTCAAGTCGATGCAATGCGCGGTGTCTGGAGTCCACTCGGAATCCATCTCGCAGGACTTGCCGTCGACGATGCCAACGTCATCGTCGACGCCGGCCGGATCGGACAACACGGCTCGCCGGTCGAAATGATCGTCAGCGCCACGACCATTGCCATCGTTACCCGCACGACCCGTCCGGCACTGGCGGCACTGCGCGCTTCGATCAACGGATTGCGTCAACAACTGTCAGCGACACAGTCCACGGCAAGCCTCGGACTCATCCTCATCGGTGAATCTCCGTACAACGCCGACGAAGTAGCCAAGGTCACGGGACTCGATGTCATCGCCGTCATCCCGGATTCGAAGGACGCGAAGATCTTCTCCGACGGCGAGGTGCTGACCAAGTGGCGCCGCCGCCGATCGCTGTATCTCCATGCGCTGCACCGAACCACGTGGCCCAAGATCGAAAAGTTCGCGGCCACCCACCAGGCCGACTGGAAGTCCAGCCTCGCCGTGACAGGAGACCGACGATGACAACTGACGAGACAGCACAGAGTGCGCACAAGAACATCACCGATCTCCCGTTCTTCTCCGCGACGCTTCCTTCCGTCGATCAGCACTCGGCTTCCCCCGAACCAGTGACCCCGGTGTCGGCAGAAACCGCTGATTTCTTCCGCACCAACCACCTTCACGATCTACCTCCAGCACCCCGGCATAGTCCTCCGGACGAGTCCGTGCGGTCGCGGCGGAGTACGCCCCCGAAAATCGCGGTCGACCGACAACTCGTCCGCGCCCTGCAGCGAGAAGCGGCCGAGCTACTGCGCGAACACCGCACCAAGCGTGACCGAGAGCTCAACGATCCGAAGAACACCAAACTCGTTGTGCCGTTCACCGAAGACGAAGAACGCGAATACGGCCGAGAAACAATCACCGGATTGGTGAAAAACCACGTCCAACAGACGATCCGCTCCGGCGGCGAAGCCTTCAACCTCGACCAAGAACATGCCCTCATCAAGGCGATCTTCGACGCTCAGTTCCGCCTCGGGCCCCTCCAAGATCTCGTCGAAGAACCCGACATCACCGACATCTACCTCAACGGTGACGCCGTATACGTCAAATACCCCGACGGACACTACGAATACCGAGCTTCCGTCGTCGACAGCGGCGACGAACTTCTTGAGTGGATGAGCCTGCTCGCATCCAGGGCCGATAACGGTGGCAGGCCCTTCTCCAGAATCAATCCCTCGCTTCGACTCAACATGCAAGGCAACCATCGACTTTCGGTCCTGGGGTACACCACCATCCGGCCCTCCGTCGCGATCCGCATCCACCGCCTGACCAACATCACCCTTGAGCAGCTATCGCTCGATCACCACATGATGCCTCCGGAACTTGCGCACATCCTTGGATGCGCCATGCGAGGCGGAGCGTCGACCGGCGTCGGCGGCGGAATGGGTTTCGGCAAAACGACATTCGCCCGCGCTCTCGCCAACGCACTCCCCGTTCACACACGAATCGGAGTGGCCGAAACCGAACGAGAACTCTTCCTCGACGAACTGCCCGGCCGGCGAGACTTCGTCGTCGACGCCGAAATGATCATGGGCGGCGGCGAACGCGGTCCAGACGGACAGCTCGCCGGCGGCTTCAGCCTGAGCGCAATTCTCTATGAGTTCGTCCGTCAGGGACTCGACTACCTCGTAGTCGGCGAAATCGCCGGCCACGAGATCCTCGCCCTGGTCAAGGCGCTCCAAACAGCCAATGGTGGCCTTTTCACTACCCACGCCTACACCGCGCGCGGCGTCATCGACCGACTCGCCAACCTCGCCCAAGAGCCCCCGATGAACGCCACCGCGGAATACATCGAACGGCAGCTGGCAGAACACGTCGATGTGATCGTCCAGTTGGCGACGAAGGTCAGGGTCAACCGCGAAGGCACCACAACCGCAGTCCGGTATGTCTCCGAAGTCGTCTACGTCGAACCTGGCGACGACAAGCTACCCAGCTTTTCCACGATCTACCGCGGATACTCCGACGGCACAGGGGTATTCGGCACCATCCCACAGCCGCTGCTACGCAAGCTTCTCGCCGGCGGATTCAAGAGACTGAACCTCCCCTCCGACACTCTTCGGAGTTTCGACGAAGAACGTGAACTCTTCGACGACGAAGGAGCTGCATGATGTACCAGCAAATCGGCGTTTTCCTCGTCCTGCTTCTGTGCGCGGGAGTCGGCTGCCTTGTCCTGGGGTGGAGGGACCGCCGCGATCCCACAGCCCCCACTCGGCAGCGTCCACGTAAGGGCGAAAGAGTAAAGATATCCGGGACCACCCAAATGCTCCTGGCGGTAGGGATCGTGGCAGGTGCCAGCGTCTACTACCTGAGTGGATGGCTCTTCACGCTCTTCCTCGTCCCGGCCCTTCTCGTGGGTCTGCCCTACCTCCTGAGCCGACCGGAAGCGGAACACCAGATCCGCCGTCTGGCCGCGATGGACGAATGGACGCGCAACTTGTCGAGCAGCATGCGAGCCGGCTCCGGAATCGAACACACCATCATCTCGACTCCTATCCCGGAAACGCTCAAAGACGAGATCACTGCCTTCATCAACAGGCTCCGCAACAATGTCCCACCGGCTGAAGCGGTCACACGATTTGCATCCGACCTCAACGACAGCGTCGGAGACAAGATCTGCGGCGCCCTCCTCCTTGCCATGCAACTGCGTGGTGTCGGTCTGGCCAATGTTCTCGAAGGCCTCGCCGAAGACGTGGGCGATACCGTCGCCCGCCGCCGGCGCATCGAAGCGGACCGCAAATCGACTCGAACACAAGCCAAATGGGTCACCATCATCACCATCGCCGTCCTTGCCGCAGCTTTCGCCTTCACAAATTTCATGGAGCCATACCGTTCAGGCGGCATGCAGATCGTCCTACTGATCCTGCTGACGCTCTTCGCTGCGGATCTGTACTGGATGAAACAAGCCACCAAGCCGCCGACCTACCCGCGGTTCATCGGAACCAATGACCGCGTCGAACGCACTGACCTTGTAGGAGCGCAGCGATGAGTATCACCATGACGATCATCGTCTATACCAGCGTCGGCACAATCGGCATCTATCTCGTGGCCCTGTACTTCCTGCGAGCCCAACCTGCCCTCACCGACGTGATGTCCAGGATGTCCGGACCCGCGCCGGAGAAGGCAAGCACAGCAGGGACATCACTCGTCGACGGGCTCGCCAACAAGCTCGGCCTGCGCGTACATCCCTACCTACAAGACAGCCGATTCCTCACCCTCCCCACATCGGACCTCTCACTGCTGCACAAGGATCCGGCGCACGTCCTCGGTGAAAAACTTGTCGCGGCATTCTTCGGTCTGTTGATCTTCCCGATACTGAATCTGATTCTGACCGCGTTCGGATTGGGATTGGCATGGTCGATGCCGGCGATCCTCTCACTCGCGACCGCCGTCTTCCTCTTCGTGATTCCCGACATCGATATTCGGCGCCGCGCAGCTGCGGCTCGCGCCGAATTCGCACAAGCCCTCAGCTCCTACATCGACCTGGTCGCGCTATGCCGACGAGGCGGAATCGGATCCACGCAATCCCTCGAGATCGCCGCCCAAGTCGGAGACAGCTGGGTGTTCCTACGACTGGACGAGGAACTGTACGAAGCCGGCCGCTCCGGCGAAGCGCCCTGGAGTGCCCTCACTCGCGTCTCTCAGCAGCTCGGACTCGCAGAACTCGGCGACCTCGCAGACATCATGACGATGACAGGCGACAAAGGCGCCAGCGTCTACACCTCACTGCGAGCCAAAGCCGCCAGCCTGCGTTCCGCACAAACCTCCGCTGAACAGTCCGCCGCCGTCGAGGCAACAGAGAAGCTTGCCATGCCCCTCGCCGGCCTCGCCGGCCTGTTCATGGCACTACTCCTGATCCCGGCCGTGACCGTCATCAGCGGCTAACCAACAACAAGAAAGGAATGCCCTCTGAACAGGCAAAACAAAGAAGGACCCATCGACCGGACTCATCCAGTCCAGGACAACTGCTACACATCCAGCACACCAATAAGGAGCACGCCATGACCACCAAGGCCATCACCACCACCCGACGCGCAACCCGCGCTGCCATCACCTCGTACCTCGCACTCACGATGATGTTCGTCGCCGCACTCGCCGGCAGCCTTCTGCAGCGTGCAGGCGGTAGGGATTCGGACCGTGGTCCGTCCACCCTCGAGTACGTCATCCTCGCCGGAATCTTCGCCGTCGCGGCCATCGCTGCCGGCGCCGTAGTCGTCCAGAAGATCCAGTCCCGCGCGGACTCCATCCCCGACTGAAACTGCCGAGCGCAGTTCGGATGCTGGAGAACAAAACCATGGGCCTATCGATAGCGCTGAGGACATGGAGTGCAACGTCGCTCTCCAGTG
The DNA here is from genome assembly GCF_056945715.1 of Rhodococcus sp. MurmanLake-1. Lineage (NCBI taxonomy): Bacteria > Bacillati > Actinomycetota > Actinomycetes > Mycobacteriales > Nocardiaceae > Rhodococcus > Rhodococcus sp. MurmanLake-1. The sequence continues at coordinate 52,129 of NZ_JBWZNF010000019.1, forward strand.
CTCGGCGCTATCGATGCACGACAGGATCCAGCCCTGCCATTCCGAGAACGAGAGAAACGAGAGAAGGGGTGTTTAGGTGTTGATCGCGATGAGCATTTTCGCCGGCGCACTTGCCCTCTGCGGCGTTGTCTGCCTCGTCTTCAGCTATTGGACGATGGAGCACGTAATTCTGTGGGCGATGTGGGCATCACTTCTGGTGACGTTTTGTTTCTTCTTTTTCCCGTGGAGAACATCTCTGGTCGTTATCGGGGGTGTGGTACTCGGAGTGGGCGGTCTTTTCGGTCTCCGCTACGTCATCGACACAACGATGCAACGACGGCGAGGAGCAACCGAAGTACTCCGCCTTCCGTTGTGATTCTTCCTTGCCGAACGAATGATTTTGGATCGGCTTCATACGAAACAGAATTCACCGACCACCAGTCCCGCTGAAAGGTAGAAAACGGATGATGACCACACTCGGCGTACTGCTCGTCACGATGGCTCTCTTGCTGGCGATAGAAACCATCATCGATGACCACTCCATGGCGTTCATTTACGCCCCCATGGCAGCGGTAATCATGATAATCGTCCTGCCGTTCCTGGCAACCGACCTGATGACCGACGAAAACACGTCCCGTGCAGCACGTTTCGGCACTTTTGCCGCAGCATTCCCCCTCTCCATAGCCTTTGTAGCCGCAGTGACATGTTCTGCCGTGTTCGTCCGCAACCGTGTGGAAACCAAACGCAGAATCGCAGCCCAAAGAGATCTCGCCACCTAACCCGACCCCACCATCCGGACCGCAGAGAAACGGACAGTCATGACACTGGAACAGCTGATCGACCGGTGGCGCCACGACGACCGAGGGCCCACCACGCTCGTCACCGTCATCGCGATGGTCGCTTTCCTGATGATGTTCTCCGTACTGCTGCAAACCGCCCTGTTCTTCCACGCACGGGACGTCGCCAACACCTGCGGCGAAAAAGCATTGCAAGCCACACGTTCTCAGCAAGGGAACCAGGCGCTCGGGCTCGCTGCAGCGAACGCGTGCATCGCGAAGTCGGGATCGGGTGACCTTCAAGCGCCGGTCGTGACGGTGAACAAGACACTCCGCGAAAGCACCGTCACGATCACCGGAAAGTCTCCGTCCCTCGTCCCGGGGCTGGAATTCGCCATAACCGTCGACCACACCAAACCCACAGAGCGCGTGACCAATCCCGGAGGTGTCGGATGAAGCTGAGCCAGTGGATCGCTCGCGCCCGCTCAAACGATCGAGGAGATGTGACCATCGAGTTGTGCCTCGCGATCGTCGTCCTCCTCGTCCTACTCGGATGGATGTACGCATACGGCATCAACCGTCAGGCACATCAAAAGGTCGAGCACGCCGCGGGAGAAGCCGCCCGAGCAGCATCACTCTCACGTACCGCCACTCAAGCCAACCCCCTCGCATACCAAGCGGCCATGGACTCCATGGACGGTCAAGGACTCAAATGCACGACCATGAACGTCAGCGCTGACACCTCCGGATTCCGCACTCGCCCAGGAGTATCCGCAACCGTCGAAGTCACCGTCAGTTGTGAAGTCTCCTACGACGCCCTCGGATGGCCCGGCGTCAGCGGAGGACGAACGATCGAGGTCACTGCAATCTCACCCATCGACACCTTCCGGGAGCGCACCAGATGATCACCGCACTGCGTAAGCGACTCACCTCCAGGCTCCCCGAGGAACGCGACAAGGGCGCCGTGACGCTGATGACTGTGATACTCGCTCCCATCCTCATATTCTTCGTGTGGGGACTCATCGTCGACGGCGGTGGAATGCACACCGCAGCTCAACGCGCGGACAACGTCGCAGAAGACGCCGCCCGGGCGTCCGGACAGCAGATCGTCGGATCGCTCAGTGCGCGAGGGATCGATACGGTTGTCGACCCCGTACGCGCCGTGGCGGCCGCGAAACGCTACCTCGCCGACGCCGGTGTCGAGGGTGAGGTCATCCCCACAGGGCCTCGCACACTGCTGATCACCACCCGCATCGTGTACGACAACAAGCTTTTGCCCCTTGGTTCGAAAGTGATCACGGGTAGTGCAACGGTGAACCTCAACCGCACCAACGCGGGGGAGGTGTACCGGCCATGAGTGCTCGCACAGTCCGATCCCGCCTCGCAGGACTCGGGTACCTCCTGATCCTGCTTCTGCTCGTGGCCGGTATCCCCGCAGCACTGTGGGCATTGCGCGGTAATCCTCTAGACATCCCCTTTTCGGATTTCGAGAGTCTGCTCTCGAGCCCCGACGACGGCAGCCTCCTCGTCGCACTTCTGCCCCTCGTCGGCTGGGTCGCGTGGGCGACATTCACCCTCCCGATCCTTGTCGAGCTCGCAGCCACACTCCGGGGCGTCAAGGCGCCGAAGATCCGGCTTCTCGGGTCGCAACAGAAAACGGCGACTTTCCTCGTCAGTGGTGCACTGCTTCTGCTGACAGCCGGCACGGCAACCGCTACACCTGCACTCTCGCAACCAGCGGACATCGCATCACCTGCGCCCTACGCACCGATCGCCGCACAGCAAGACCCGAGCGGCCCCGCCCACACTCAGGTGGACCCGCGCGCTGCACGGCCTGCAGTTCAGCCCGCCGGCCCGACCGTGACCACCGTCCGCGGAGACACACTGTGGGGACTCGCCCACACTCACCTCGGCGACGGACGGTTGTTCACCGAACTGCTCGAACTGAACAAAGACGTTGTGCCCGAAGCGGGATTCCTCGCAGAGGGAATGACGCTGCAACTCCCCGCTGCAGTGCAGGACGTCGTACAAGGCGCCTACACCGTCCAAGCTGGAGATACACTCTGGGACATCGCCGACCGAGAGCTCGGCGATCCTTTGCGTTTCTCTGAGATCACCACTGCGGACGGGTCGCCCGCGGGAGACCTGATCACTGTCGGACAGCAATTGATCATTCCATCCGCGTCCGCCCAAACACCCGTGCCGGCAGCGGAGGCAGCCCCCCAGCAAGCGGCCGTACCTGCGCCGGTTGAGGCGCCGGTGCCAGCCCCCCAGGCGCAGGTGCCCGACGCGGCACCGGACCCCCTCCCAGAAGTTGCAGCGACACCGAACTGGCAAGTCGACCCCATCGAGCCCCAGATGCCTGCGAATATGGCCCCTGATGCCGAAGCATCCGTGATCACCGCCGACGCGGAAGACGACTCCTCCAGCTCGTCCGACGTTGTCTACATCGCCCTCGGTATCTCCGCACTCGCCGCCGCCGGCCTGACCGGCCATCTCGCGCTGCGCCGTCGGCAACAGCAGCATCGCCGCCGCCGCGGCGAGCGCATCGCCCTGCCCGCCAAGGAAGCAATCCTTGCCGAACAGGCATTGACGGCCGCTGTCGATCCGTTGACCACCGCTCATGTCGACACTGCATTGCGGAACCTCGCGCAGTACTGCCGAGCGAACGAGATCTCCATCCCCAGTCTCCTTGCGGTTTTCATCGGTGACGACACGATCGAACTCGGATTGCTTGAGGAGATCTCGCTGCCCCAGCCATGGATGCAATCAGACGACGACACGTGGATGGTCGACCCACGGGCGTTCCCTCGTTCGGTCCCGGACATCGACGTCAGCCCATACCCAGCCCTGACCGCGATGGGAACGAGCGACGATGGACGAGAGCTCATGCTCAATTTGGAGGAAATAGGGCATCTCTCCATCACCGGCACACCTACCGCCACCGCAAATGTGCTTCGCGCGATGGCCGTCGAGCTTGCCGTATCGCCGCTGGCCGATTCCCTTCACCTCAACGTCGTCGGATACTGCGGCGACCTCGCAGGCGCAGTGAACACTGGCCGTATCACGCACTCCGACAGCACCGATGAGGTGTTGGCGCGCTTGGCTCGCCATCTCGAACGCGACGCCGGCATCCTCGACGAGAACGAGGTTGCATCCATCGCACAGGCACGGAGCGTGTACGAGACCAGTGAGCTGACTGCTCCGGAAATCGTCCTCATCTCCGACCCGTTGACAGCTGAGCAAACAGAAATCCTGACCTCGATCGCCCGTAGCGCCCCGCGGATCGCGTTCGCTGCAGTCACAACGCAGAACTCGAACACTCACTCCGACTGGACATTGGATGTCGCCGACGACGGAACTGCGACACTGGTCCGCCCTGGTATCGCATCAGCACAGCTCACTGTCACAACACTCGACGAAGCCGGCTACGAGAGCATTGTCAGTCTGTATGCCACTACCGCCCATGATTCTTCCCCAGCTGTCGAACCGGAGGCTGCGGACTTCGGTTGGGAGGGGGCACGTCTCGACTGCGAGATCACGACCGAGAATCTCATCACCAGTACTGACCCTGCGGCTTTCACGGTAGTTCGGAACGACGACAACGTATTTGAGGAAATCAACTCCGAGACAGTCGGTGACATCGACACCGACTCTGCGGCTGAGACCGAAACCGAGATTGTTGCGTCCCATCCCGAACTTCCCGCGGCGCCACACATTTGGATTCGCGTCCTCGGAGAACCCACCCTCACGCCACTTACTCCGGGCTCAACGGACCGCGAGAACTCGCGAAGCCTCACCGAAATCGCAGCTCTACTGGCATTCAGCGACGGCGGAGTGCCCGCAACTGAGCTCACCGCAAAGATGTGGCCGCACGACGTCGAACTCGTCAACGCGGCCAGCACTGCCGAAGAAGCGAAGACGGCAAACGCGCGGCTCCGTAGCCGCCGCAACCAAGCCGTCACACGACTGCGCAGCTGGATGGGAGATACCGACACCGGGGACGCAGCGCTCATCAAGTCCGGAGACCGAACCGGCCGAACGCCACTTCGCCTCCACCCTTCAGTGACCACAGACTGGGACTACTGGAACCAGCTCGTCGACGCTCACCCTGCGAAGACGACAACCAAACGCCTTGAATCCGCACTCGCGCTGGTGACCGGTCAGCCCTTCACCAGCGACGACCCGATTGCCTACCGGTGGGCAGATCACATAAAGCAGGAAATGATCTCCGCGATCACCGACGTCGCAGAAGAGCTTGCCGGCCGCTACATCCGCGGCGAACAGGTCACCCAGGACCTCGATGCCGCAGGAATGGCAGCCCGGGCCGGCCTCACGGTCGACAGTGCTCACGAAGGCTGCTGGCGAGCGGCCATCATCGCCACCCACTTCTCCGGGGACATCGAAACCACCCAGACCCTCATCGACACCCTCAAAAGCGAACTCGACGAACTGCAAGTCGACGCACACCCGGAGACCAACGAACTCCTCAGACAGCTCGACACCACCACCGACTACCGCATCGGAGCCGCATCATGAACCGCCGCCTCGCAGCCATGCTCACCCTCACTGCGGCGGCCTGCCTGACCGCAAGCTGCAGCATCCTCAGCCCGGAGCCCGGCACCCTCAACACCAGCAGCGGCCCGACCTTTACCGGCCCCCCTGGATCGGGAAAATCACCTGAACAGCAAGCAGGAGAAGGTGCCCTCGCCAAGATCAGCGAGTACTACACCGTGCTCGCACGATTGAACTCCGACCCCGCTGCCCCGCTCTCTGACCTCGATGCCGTCGCGGCCGGCCGTTTCCTCGACAGGACCAAGAAAGAGATCACAACCAGTCGCAACGGAAACCCGACGCCACCAAGCGATCTCAAAGTACTCAAGAACGTGATTACCAAACACGACATACCCATCGACGAGACCGGCGCACCGACAGCGGGAACTGCCACGCTCCAAATGGACGTCTGCATCAGCAAGCCTGTGGACAAACTCGAACTCGGAAAACCGATCCTGACGAACCCGTCATGGCCCGACCCAGCAGGATGGAGAGTCACAGCCGACTACACACAACCCGGAACACCCTGCAGCGCCGGAAGCTTCTAGGAGACAACAAACATGGCCCACAACAGAATTCGACGAACCACAGCAGCAGCAGTCGCAGCTGTTGCCCTACTAGCCGGCGTCGCAGCTTGTTCCAGCAATTCCGACGAGCCGAACGTCACACTCACTGCGACCGGAAACCCCGCTTTCGATGGTCCAGACGGCAAGACCGAGGCGAAGACGCCCGACGAGCAAGCGCGGAGCCAAGCGATCGCCAAGGTCAACGAGTTTTATGCTGCCCTCGGAAGCATTGAAGCTGACCCAACAGCTTCTGTGGATGCGATCAGCGGTGTGGCTGGCGACCCAGTCTTGAACGACCGAGTCGGGGACATCATGCTTCGACGGTCGCAAGGCATCACCAGTACTGGAGCCATTTCCGTCATCAAATCCTCGGTGACGGATCTGAGCGCTCCAGTAGATGATCAGGGAAAACCCCGCGCGGAAGCCACCTGGGTTCACGTTCAGGCCTGCACTGATATCTCCGGCTGGAATGCCGTATTTCCAGACGGATCAAGTGCGATGAAGCCCGACCGCGGCCAGTTCGAGTCCACCAACATCACCGTTCGGAACCCCGCGTGGCCTGATTCGAATGGCTGGCGCGTCACAAGTCAAACAGTTGAGAAGGTGCAATCATGCGACTAGCAATGAGAATTTTCGCCACTGCGACACTGGTTTGCGGCGTTCTGGTCACGGGGAGTCAGTCAGCGTTGGCGCAGCCAGGCGTAGGTGGAGGTGGAGTTGACGTATCGTCCTCGCCCGGTGGTGCGAATGTGACAGTGGGCGGCGGCTACGTGAGTGCACCCGCGGGCTCAGGCGCCAGCGCGGGGGCCGCGGCAGGCGGAGCGGCTGGCAACGCAGGAGGCGGCGGAGGCGGCGCGGCTACTGGCGGCGCCGGCCCCGCCGCTGCACCTCCGTCTGGGGTCCTCAACGGAATCCTGCAAGGCGCATGCCTCGGCACACCTGGGGGATGCCCCGCACCGCCTGCGGCACCCGGTATCGAGGTCCCGCCGACGCCGCCCTCAATGGCGGAGATCATGAATACGGTGTCTATGGCGATCACCGCAATGCAGCTCGAAAAGCCTCCAATGTGCTGGACACCTGAACCTGCGAACTCAGGTGGAGGTCAACGTACCGGTCTCGTGGGTAAGGAGAGCTGGGCTTTCATGTGCCCCAACGATGTTCGCGAATCCACGACAGGTCCGGTCAACAGAGCGGCGACCTCGGGTGTTGTAACCGTCACCGCGAACGCCATCAACACCGGTGTCCTCATTAATCACGGCGATGGAGACGTGCAACTGTGCCCGGGTGCATTGCTGCCGTTCACTCCGTATACCGATGCTGTTGACGCCAGCCCTCTTTCGCCCGCCAGCGGAACTCCATCGCCCACATGCGGACATCGTCTCGCAAAATCGTCCATCGGACAGCCGCAAGACGTCTTCAAGGTCAGCGCGACCAGCAACTGGGTGGTCACGTGGACTGCCACTTGGCCAGGCGGCACGATGGGCGGCGTAGCCCCCACTCCGTTGACGTCGATGTACGACCGGCGGGTAGGCGAATTGCAGGTCTTGGTCACACCGAACTGAATTCAGCCAATGGATGCCCGCGTCATTTTGAACTGTCCAGTTCGAGTGGCGCGGGCATTTTTGTCGGCAGAACGAGAAGGGAATCACAGGTGGGCACCTATCATCACGTGGTCCTACGCTCGGCGCCAGGCGAATACGTCGCCAGGATAAGGCCGAGCGCATTCGGATGCGACATCAAGGTCGGTAGGGGAGGTTGGTTTGATCAGAATCGGCTCCCGGCCATCATGGCGTTCGCGGAGAAGTATTTCGACTGTTCCCTGACGGCGATCTGGGTAGACGACCTGTCCTGTGACGGTTGGGAATACGACTCGTCACTGGTAGCTCCGTGGGACGGCCCGGTGTCCCTTGATGACGAACCTGAACTTCCTCACCTGGTACCGGCCAGCTCGCCAGGCAAGGCCGTCGCCGCTTATCCGAACATCATTGTCGAGGGGATGTAACTACACGTGCTGACCGGGGATCCGAGCGAGAATACATCGTTGTCATTGCGCGAAATACGCAGGGCCATAACACAATCTCCTGATATGACAGGGAGACAGAAGCTCTCGTATCTGGGTGCGTGGTCGTTTCATGCTCGTGGGGCGTCCCGTAATACAGCCAGGGTTGAGGACTACAGGCAAGTGTCTGATTTTCCTGTCCACGTCTCGGCATTGCGCGCCTGCGTGAATGCGGTTGACCCGGAGCTGATTTCGGACTTGTCGGCGACGTTGACCCCATACCCAGAATCTTCCTATTCCACGTCCTTTGAGGATGCGCTCAGGTCTGAATTCGGGGATCCGGTGGGTGTTCTGCGATCAACAGGCTGTCGCTGGAATGGGATGCGTGGCCCGACCGTCCGTGGCCGATGTTGATGCACCGCGCCGTTGACAGCACAAGCAGGTATCTGGCCTTGGACAGGGACCGCCTGTCGAGGCTCGATCGGGGAGAGACGCGGTTGGCTGCAGCTTTGGCAGTTGCGATCCCGATGGTGGTGCGTAGCGAATTCGCCGAGATCGGTGTTCGGGGTCGCTATATTTTGTTGTGGCGGGGGCTGGGGAAGTTCGGGGTAAGCCCGCGGCCAGAGGTTTGGCCTGAACTGGCGGCTCGCCGGGTACCTCATGACTACAGTGCGCAGCCGCTGTCGTCGTTTACGGCCAACTTTGAGGTTGCCTTGGATTTCGCGAGGGACGGTGAGGGGATTTTGTTGGCTGGGTTGGTTCCGTTGTCGGCTGTATTTTCGACTCCGCTCGTGATGGGAATTCCGGGATCTGAGGTGGTCGTGCGCGATCATCGCCACCGCTGGCTGGTGCCTCTCCGCCGGACCGAGGGCGCTTGGGTAGTTGACTACAGCCCGCCCTGATTGATTCATCTCCCGAGCGGCCATCGCAGTCTCGACGTTGCTTGCAGTTGCACGCTTGTGTTGCGTGTTGGATTACCTTGTGGCGGAGTGGAACTGTGGAGCTTCAGTCTGGTTGAGTTTGTGGGTGTCAATATTGTGAAATTCGAGCGGGTGGGGGAGTTTGGATGAGGCAGCTGCCGACTTCGATTCAGGAGGAGAGCGCTTCAGATGGGGGGACGGGCCGTTGGTGGGCGTGGTGGAGCGAGCGGATGCATTTGGTTCTGCCGATCGGTGTCCCCGCGTCAATCCTGCTGTTGTTCTGGTCCAACGTAATTTGGACGTCGATCGACCAGTATCTCAATCCAACTTCGGGGGCGGCAGTGGATGTTTCGCCCGATCCTGGAATTGCGGAGGACGTTATCGCTACTAGCGTGGCGGTGGCGTGCGGGTGGTTCACGTTCTTGGTTGTTCGGAGATTCTGGGGCCCGGTCGATCGATCTGCGCCGTGGCTCGCAGGTGTGGGCCGTCGTCGGAGGTTCCTCGGAGCTGCAGGAATTTGGGCGGTCGGTCAGGCTCTGGCAATTGCGTTTCGGGCATTTGTCGGTGAGGGCTCAACTGGCAGTCCCTCGGTCGAGGGTGGCTGGTTCTCCTGGGACGTCGTGAAGCCGGTCCTGCTGGCGGGGTTGATGGAAGAGGTCTTCTTTGCCGGGCTAGCGGTATTGGTAGGTCTGCGATTCCGGATCAACCTCATCGTGGTGATCGGCATTTCAGCGATTCTTCGTGGAGCCTTACACATATATCAGGGGTGGGAGTTCGCAGTCGGGGCGATGTTGTGGGGCGGGTTTGCTGTTTTCGCGTACTACCGCTATCGATCGCTCTTGGGATTAGTTGTGCCTCACAGTATTTTCAATCTTGGCGTGGCGGCGGGTTGGATGGGACAGCGATGGTTGGTCGTGGCCGTCGCGGTCGTAGTGGTCGGCTTTGCTGTTGTCTACATCGCAGAGATCGAGAGGTCGCGCGTTCTCGTTTAGGCACTGAGGGTGGGGTAAACGTGGGCGATCGGCAATCGCGGTCAGTTGTGTTGACCGGTGAGCCTTAAAGGCCAGAAGCATCAAAGAAGGCCCTGTTCGAGTGTGTGAACAGGGCCTTTTGCCAACTAGATGCATCGAAGGATTCGTACGGGTGGGTCGCGGGACCGTGCTCAATGTCTGTCTCTGCCCATATCGTTGGGGATATGACGGAGAATCGAAGCTTTCTTGATCGTCCGAAACCGTGGCTGGATGCTCCCCGCCCGGGGCCGACTGTCGTTGTCGACATCGATGGCGTCGTTGCGGATATGCACAATTTCGAGGGGTTGATCGCCGCGCCGTCATACGCCGATCGAGATTGGAAGCGGTTTCATACCCATTTCGGTGAAGCTTCCCTGAACCGCGCAGGCGGAAAGTTGGTTCGGGCGCTCGACAGTGCAGGTTTCACCGTTGCATACAGCACAACCCGCTTGGACCAGTTCAATCGGACATCTGATCGGTGGATCCGGGCGAAGTCGTTGCCGCCCGGTCACATCGAATCACGGAGCTTGTGGGTGGACGGAACTGTGCGTCGGGCCCTCGATGTCAAACGACGGCATTGGTGGCGATGGGAAAACCACTACGCAGAGACGAGCCCGATAGTTGCCTGGATCGACGACGAACCAGACGCAGTCGACGCGCTTCGGGGGGAGGGCTGCCTGGCGTGGTTGTTCTCGGAGCTCGTCGATCGCCTCAAAGTCGGCGATGTGGTTCCAGCGCTTGCGTCCGGACCGGAACCCGTCGATGTTCTCGCCGCGAGGAAGGCGGAGGCTTTGCCGCGGTGGGAGGAATTCGACGAGCGGTTCAAGGTCAAACACGCGCGGTGGCAGAAACGGCACGCGGAACGAATGCGGAGTCGGCAACAGGATCAACGGGTGGTCGGCGATGGAGCTGTTCGCGTCTGAGCCATTCTTTGAAGGTGGCTCACCGCATCGACGATTGACATCGATGCGGTGAGCCGGAGCACACTACGCCAGCAATGCGCCGCTGACGATGCTACTGCACCCCTGCGTGGAGATGCGGAGATTAGGCTCAGCCGCATGACCCTCTGGTTCTTGCGCTCTCGATCCAACAAGTACGCGGTAAGAGTCGACACCGCCGCCGCGGCTGCGGATCTTCGTGGGCGAATGCGCGCTGTACGTGAGATGAGTTCTCCTGCAGGAAGTGTGGACTGGGAATCGTCGCGTGAGATCGCTGGGAAGTGTGATTTTCAGTTCGTGGCGGCCGCCCGGGCGCTTCCCTTTCTTGAGAGGCGCTTGGCGTTGGCGTGGGAGCGGTCGCTGGTCATGAGTTGTTGGTATGACCGAGGTAATCGACACGGTTTCGAGCTCCTTGAGGAACGCGGCTTTGCTCTTATGGCGATGCTCCCGGAAGGGGTTGAAGCGTCGGTCTGTCGCGAGTTCGTCGATGCGGTCGACCACCGTCACGAGATGGGCTCCCGCGTCGATGGGGTAGGCGAGTCGGTGGCTGCGGCGGAACTCGCGCTGGTCGAAGTGAATCAGAAAGCGTTGCGCCGACGAATGAAGGACGCGCGACAACTGATCGTGCTCGAGAGCGTGATCGGTGGCCAGTCCGGACGGATCGGTCAAAGCCTGCGGCATTATGTGCCGTGGCTCGACTTCGCGTGTGAGTATCTCGAGGATCCACGGGAGGTTCAGGAGCTGGAGATGCTTGTCGCTCGTTGGCGCATCGAGCGTTCGAAATACGTTGTGGAGAACCCGGATTATGCACACGTGCGGATTGTCGACGTGAAGACGGCGCAGGACGGACCGCACCACAGAGAGGGCATGTAGATGAGTACCGAACCATTTCGAATCAGCGAAGGCAGCGCTCTGCACGCCGATGACCCGGATCCGTTGCGGCAGTACTGGTACACCGCTGATGACCTGGTGGATACCTTCGGCTACCGGCGGGACGCCTTGGAAGATTTGTTCGGTGAAGCGACGCCCGGGCCTGGCGGGTTGGTGGGGTGGACGACGTCGGTGGTGTGGAAGATCGAGAGTGAAGTGATTGTGCCGGCGGTGGAATTGTTGGAGTCGAGTTTCCGCGATCAGGAGTCGATTGATCTCACGGTGTATCGGTCGTCGGCTGGCTGAGGCTCTGCGATTAACTGCCGCTTGCTGGGCCTTACATGTTGAGCTGGTTGGCCAGTCGACTGATCGGGCGCGGCTCGATGCTCAGGTTCCTCGGCTGAGGAACTCCGATGATGTGCACTCCGGCGCTGGCGCGGACGTGTGCGTCGCCGTTCACGGAGACAGAGGAAGTGTCCGTCGCTGCGACGAGAGTATGGCCGGCCGCTTGGACGTGGCACTGGGAGTGGGCGAAGACGACAGCCTGATCTTCGGCGCGAATCTTGGCGTGATCGGTACCGACGATGTGGCTTTTCCCGCGCGCTTCGATGGTGACGCCATCGAATGCTTCGACGTGCGCGAATTCGTAGGCGGTGACACGGGCGCGGTGGCAGGCCTGTAGGAAGCATCGACCGGCGGCAGCGATGGATCCTCCACTGATTCCGGCACACGATTGACCGATGATCTTCACGTCGACTCCGTGCGGGACATGCCCGAGGTCGAACCACAGGTCAGGGTCGGCGTCGATGATCAGTCGTTTGGCGCCGCCGCGGAGGTGGTGGGTGTATTCGCTGAAGGTGTGAACGATCAATGCTGGACGGGAGGAACGTGCCGGGTGGAGTCGTGCGCGGCGGCGGTCAGCTTTTCCGATTGGGGCGTTCATAGGGTGATGTTGCCTCTACTGGTGAGTTTTCGAGTGGTTTTGGTGGCGGCGAGTCCGGTCACGATGCGGGAACATCGTGGTTCGAGAGCAGCACGAGCGGGTTTTCAGGCATCTGAGATGTGCGGTCAGTGATAGTCCATGGCATGGACAGCGCACGCCCCAGCGGCCAACCGATGAGTTCGGAAGCCCGCGCTGTCCGGTAGAGCGGTTAGGGTCGGGTTCTGCCTGTGACCATGGGTGATGGACGCGCTGAAGGAGCTTTCCGAGATGGCCGAATCGAATGTGGAGTCGGGAAATACTGCCGACGGTGCTTCGACTTCTCTCTCCGCTGAGGAGGTCGAGTCCACAACGCCTGACCATGGTCAACGACCGGGGCTTGTCACCGCCGCCGACGCCGGAGGGCGGAAACCCCCGCTCTCGACGTATCTGCCGATTCTGGGTGTCATTGCTGTGAGCGTGGCGGTGTGGATCGCTGCTCGCTGGGTGTTCGGTCGTCACGAGCAGGCTGGCCTGTGGTCGGTCGCGTCGTTCGCTGCTCTGGCTGGGGCGGCGGTCAGCGTGGCGGTGCGTCCGATGATGGCAAGTTTGTGTGCACTCGTGCAGATTCCCATGACGCCGACCATTCGCCCGATCGTCCCGGCAGTAGCAACAGCAGGATTGTGGTTCGGGGCGGTGATGATCGCCGGCGGCGACGCGATCTTGCCGGCATGGCTCACGGTGGCGGCTTTGTCTGTGTGGGCTGCGTGGATTGACCACTTCACCTTGCGGTTCCCGTTGCCGCTGATTCGTGCAGTCACCGCGGCGGGTCTGCTGCTCGGCGCGATGGCAGTGGTGGTCGATCAGGACCCTGATGCGGGTCTTCGTGCTGTGGTGGCCGGCGCCGCGATATTCGCCAGTTACCTGGCATTCGCGATCATTACTCGCGGTCACCCAGGTTTGGCGGATGTGAGGTTGAGCTTCATTCTCACGGCAGCTGTCGGATGGGTCGGTTGGATGAACGTAGCTTCGGCAGTGCTGCTGCCGAATATCCTGGCGGTAATAGGGGTGGCGGTAACCAAGGTGCTCGGAGGCAGAAAGGTCCGGGGTGTGGAGTTCGGGTTCGCTCCGTACCTCGTCGTCGGCACAGCACTCGCTATCGCGTTGCCGGCGGGCTGGTGGCTGCTGTGAACCCGAGCAAACGTATCCGTACCGATGAGACGAACTGGACAATGCGCTGGCGCCGGCGGAATCGTTTTCACTCGCCGAACCGGGTGGAAATGGTGGATGAGTTACTCGATCACGTTCACCAGGTCGCCGAACGCACTCTGCCGGCATCGGATGCTCCGGGATCGGCCGGTGTGCGGCGTCTGCATGTGGTGTCGACGATGATCCGTGAGCTGGAGGAGGACATGCGCACTGACAACGCGGTCGGAAGCACGACAGTCGAGTCGGTCAGTTTGGGACAGTTCTACGTGATGACCGCACACGGATGCGCAACACGCCTCGCTGCGGATCTCGATGCGGAAGACACTCCGGAGCGCGATGACGAAAGACTTGCCGCACTAGATGAATTTCATGCTGTTCAAGCAGCCACCGGGATCACCGTCGACGTTCACCGGATGCCTACTTCTCCGGAAGGAATCAAGGTTCTGACGGAGTTGGTACGACGAGCTCACAGCGGCGACATGACGCCGGCGCATGTCGAGAATGTGCGTGAGGTCGGCAGATTCGGTGCACTTCTTGACGCCCCTGTCCCTGATCGGGACATTCGCGGGCTGGTCGCGCACTTCAAACGCGTGGCGGGCAAGTCGTCGGGCCCGATAGGGCTGCGGATGCCGGTGGTGCGTGCCCGTGTGTTGGTCGCGTTCTTCGATCGGTACGCGGTCAGACTGACCAAGACTGGGCAAGATGCGTTGCCGGCGCCGCACGTCCTCGAACACGCGGCAGCGTGTGAATTGGCCGAGCGCGCAACGTGGCATCTCTATCGAGTCAGAAGCATCCGACGTTAGTAGCCGTTCCGTTGAAGTATCGAATGGGGAAGTGGAGGAGAGGAAGAGGATGGACGAGAGAGCTAGGGACGTGAAGTCAGGCATCGTCCACACCGAACTTCCGTGTGAGTTCTGCGCCGAGCACCCGCAGTACTTAGCCGATGATCCTGTCGGGTTCGTGCGCGCAGCGAGGTGGGCAGCGGTCGTCAAAGACTGCTGCCATGGCAACGCCCCCGTGGACTACTTACTCTGCGACGAACATTGGGCCATGATCCGATTTCAGCAGTTGCCCGGCCAATGCCGCCGATGTGGGCGAATCGCCTACTCGGTAGCCGATATCGTCAGCACCGAGATTCCACTCGGCCGGACCGCTGAGGGCGTGTGGCCGTTGGTAGGACGTGATATCCCTGTTCCTCGATTCAGTTGAATGGGTCCCGCGACAGACTTTTATAGTCCGCCGTTCGTGCGTTCTTACGGCTGTACGTCGGACGGGCATGGGACCACGTGGGGGTGGCTCGGGCACACGGTGACAGGCAGCCCGTAATTGTTTTCCGTTGCAAGTCTTTCCGGTTTCTTGCCGTTCTCGATGAGCATGACGCAGGCGGTGCCACCTATGCCGGCCACCCCGGCCAACAGGTCTGCGTCCGTCGAGCCGTTGATGTTGTGGCTGCAAACAGTTTGCGAATAGCGTCCGCCACGTCGTGAATGGTTGTGTCTTTCGATGTGGTGACTTGCCAAGCGGCTTCCTCGAGCTGTCTCACTACGACGTTGTCAGGTGCTTCTGTGTATGCGCAGTCGAGCAGTTCAATCACGGTCCCAGCCGTTTTTTCGATGTCGGTCAGGGGAAGTCGAGCATCCGCGTCGGCTTTCGTGATGGTGTCAGTGTCTACACGTGTGGGACGCTCGAGCTCACCCTGCAGCAGTAGGTCCACTTTGATCTGACCAGTAGTGGAGACGGGGTGGTATTGCGCTGAAATAGTGGAGGTAACGGCGTCGCCGGCGTCCGGACCGAATGGCACGCATATCCAACTGAGCGGAACTTCCTCCCGTGGTCGGCAGCGGCACCCTGTCGGGTACTTCGAAGGTGTGGACGCTGGCGCCTTATCGAAAGGTGCGCACGGGCACCCATTTCCTTCGTCGTCTTGCAGGTACCACTCGTAGTGTTCACAGTCGGATTCTGGTCCACAGATGGCGCACTCTGGCAGCATGACGCACGTCCGGCCGCCGTCGATTCCCGTGTTTGTGCTGCATACACATTTTTGCGTGCTGTTGTGTTTCTCGATGACATCGGCAATGGACTGAGCGAACTCGGTGGGTCCGAATCCTTGGCTGCCTGTCGAGTGATGCTCGTCGAAAATCGATCTTTCAACATCGGCGATCGACGTCCCACCGATGGTGGCCCTGCCGCTCGACGCGGTAACAAAACCGCCCGCCCCCAGGTGGTAGGTGCGAATCTTCTTCGCGTCATCGTTCAAGATGTGGGCAGGGATACCTGGTTTGCAGGTACGGCCGTCCGAGGCGAGAACATAGCCGTTGGTTGCACGGGCGAAAATGATGACAGTCACGCGGTTCATTAGAGCTGATCACCGACGGCCTGGCCGAGGGATCCGCCATCTCGGACCGATTCTTTTCGACAGCAAACCCGTCGAGTGCGCTTTCCACTAGGCCGGACTTGAAAGAAGGACGGTTCGGAAAGGGACAGCGCGGTGGTTGGCGCTGTCCTGTCCAGGTCCGAACCTATGGTCCTCCCACATGCCGTTTGGACGACGAGGAGTGAGCCTGATGACTGTCGAGATTGTTCGTATTCATCCGACCGAAGCGAAGAAGATGCGCCGCCTCCACCGGCACTGGTCGCCGGGCACCGAAGCTCCCGCGGGACTAGGGGGAGCAGGAACGGTGGGCATCGTCGCATCGTCGGAATACCGGCAGCTCGGGTACGCGCTTGCATCAGCGCCTCACGGGCTGATTCGGACCGCGCGTGAAGCGGGTTGGTCTCCGGAGGGTTGTGAGCGGCTTGCTGCACACACCCGGATCGTCGAGGCTCTCGTCGTCAACCCGGAGGTTCCCGACGCGGGCATGGTCCGAGCAGCGCTGATCGCGCGGTTGATCGCCGAGCTCACCGACGACACGGCAGGCAACGGTCGCTTGTACGGCTCGACGGAGGACCTTCCGGAACGGGTGCAGTTCTGGCGCGAGTTGGGGTTCGAGGTGAGGGAGCCGAATACTCCGACGACGTGGGAACATCCGGGGTGCCGCACATTGCGATACAGCGGTGAAAGCCCCGGCTGCAGACCGTTCACCAGGACTCTGGGCGGGCCGCTGTGAACGGCGACGAGGGCCGCTCGCACACGTTGGTTGTCGCGGACGGAACCAGACTCGCGGTCCGCGAGGTCGGATCCCGACCGGCGCCGCTGACGGTGGTCTTCGTGCACGGCTTCTGCCTACACGCCGGGGCCTGGGCGCCTCAGCAACGCTATTTGAGTAGGCAGTGGGGCGAGCGGGCGAGGTTGGTGTTCTTCGATCACCGAGGTCACGGTGGCTCAGGGGGTGCCGATGCCGGCACTTACACGATCAGCCAGCTCGGGCGCGACGTCGAGGAAATCATTCGGGTGGTAGCGCCCACCGGACCCGTTGTTCTCGTGGGTCATTCGATGGGCGGTATGGCGGTGTTGTCGTACCTCGCGCAACACGCCGATTCGACATCTCGTGTGGTCGGCGTGGGGTTGATCTCGACCGCCTTGAGTAACGTCGCGGGCGCCGGCATCGGGCGCGCGTTGAATACCCCGGCAGTCTCACTGCTCGGCGGTGCGTGCGCGCGTGCACCGAGATTGGTCGGGCGCAGCTGGAGTCTCTCGCGACGGCTGCTGACGCCCGTCATCGGCGCGACCTGTCCCATGGCTCCGAGCTTGGGCCTGCGGGCGGCAGCGACGTCGTACGAGATGGTCCACGCGACACCGATTGCGACGGTGGCGGCATTCTTGCGGGACCTGCGTCTCTACGACGCGTCTGCCGCGGTGGGAGCGCTGGGGCGCATGCCGGTATCGATCATGTGCGGAACCAGAGATCGGGTCACTCCGATCCTGCATTCACAGCAGCTGGCCGCGCTTTTGCCGAACGCCGAACTCGTTGCCGTGGCTGGTGACCGGCACATGGTGGGTCTGGAACAGCCACAGGTCGTCGGAGAAGCGCTCGATCGGCTACTTGTCCGTGCGCAGACCTATCACCGGGAGCATTCACCTACAACGGATCTGGTCGGAGCGTGACGTGAGCGTAGACAGTGCAGCAACCGCAGTGCGGTCCATGATCGCCGACATCGACGTGGACCCGGAGAGCGAAGAATTCTTGTGCGCGCTCGACCGATTGTGGGAGCAGATGCTCAGCGAGCGCGTGGCGGAGATCGTCGGGCTCAGGCGTGAGCAGACGTGGAGTGCTGACGAGCCTGGATGGGAAGGAAATTCGTCGCTCGACTACTACCCTCGGCGCGATGTGTGGCGCACGACGGTACATACCGGTCGCACCGCCGGCGGTGAGGAGGTGAAGATTCCGCTCGCTCTTCTCGCGCCGGTTCTGATCGGACTTGTCCCGGTTCTTGCCGGCGTGACTGCGCAGGCCAACCCATTCGTCGCATTACTTGTCTGTATTGGTCTCGCCGCAGGGATAGAGGCGGTGGGGTTGTGGTGGTGGACCCGCCGCGATCCACTCCGTCTGAGCACGGAGGACAAAACCGAGATCGGCGTCGCTGTGACAGCTCTGCAGACGTTGATCTCAGCGGGCGGAGCGCATGTCGAGCTGCGGTTGGCGTTGGCGGCGTCGGCACTCGTCGACGAGATCCGCACCGTCCCTGTATGGACCAGTGAGGAGCTCGACATAGGTCGCATACGCCTGAATCTCGACGAGCAACTGGCCGAAATTCTCGCGCATGCCGGTGAACTCGCCACAGTGCGAGCAACTTTGGGAGCCCCGGCGGCGGGTAGTAGCCCGCAAGCCCTCGCAGCGAGGGAGGCTCACCTGGTGAGCAGCCGGTGGCTCGAGCGGGTCGAGCGTTCGCTGCTCACACGTGTAGCTGCGCTGTGGAGCTATCGTCGCCATCTGCTCGAGCTGCAGGAATCGATCACTGCCGGTGAATCTCTCGACAGGATTCACGACGGGGACCGGGCCATCGAGGGCCTTCTGGTCAACTCGGCCGGCGATGACGTGGCGGCTTCGGCGATAGGCCAGTTGGCGACCGACCTCACAGACCTTCGGCGCGCACGAGAGTCCGCGTTGGCGGAGCTACGCGGAGAGCTCTACGAATTCGAGGAGCGGGACTGATGGGGAGAAGTCACGACAGGATCAGCCCGGACCGCGGTAACGGCGTCTTCGACCCAGATCGGGGAGAGAGTGACATCGCCACCCGCAAAGAAGGTGCCTTGATCTCGGAACACGCCTACAGCACTCGTGCCGACATTCGCAGCGGAGCACGCGAACTCGACCATGCGACAGAGAACTTGCCCGGCCTCACCCGTGCAAGTCGCGATCTCAACCGGGCCTATCCGCGCCCGATGCCGGCACCGATCGAGAACCGAAGGTTGCGCCGAGAACTGCCGGCCGCGATCGAACTGCGTCGCTCGTTGTCCGCGCGGCAGAAAAACGCACGCTCTGCCACCAAACGGCAGGTGCTCGATTCGATGCCGCAGGCGCAGTACAACGCTCTGTCGGCATTGACGTCGGATCCGAACGCTTGGAAGGAAACGAACAACGCGCTTTCTGCGGTTGCCGGCGATGCCGTTGAACTCGACGACAGCAGGCGTAAGCAGGTGCAACGTGTCGACCGCGCCATTCAACGGTACGAGCGTGAATCCGGCCGCGGACATCTCGTCTACACATCCGTCAGCGTTCCCAATGCTGTGGTCAACCCGGCGGACTTGCCTGCCACGCTTCAACCCGGCACGGTGCTGTCTTTCGACCGGTTCACTGCAGCGACGCACTCTCTACACGAGCTCGATTCCACCACTCGCCCGACAGATGTCGTCTTCGAGATCTCGACAGAGCGGGGGATGTACTACGGGCAGTCTTCACGGATGAACAACTCGCATCATTTGCTTCCGAGAGGAATTCAATTGGACGTGGTGGGTGCACATTTCGCGCCGTACGAGCGACCTGGACAACAACCTGGTGAGCGCCTGATCGTGCAACTGACTGACCACAGACCCGAAGGAGAGCAACGATGAGCAAAGACCAGACGTCGCGCCGCCGCCGGCCGGACCTGACATTTCATCCTGACATTCTCGGGATTCCGGCACAGTTCCGAGTCGTAGACACCCGCCGAGCGGAAGAGGCTGGTCCCGACACAGCCGGTGACGCAGTCCGCGATATCGGCGCGCAAGAGAACTGAAGGACGCACACAAAAGAAAAGTCGGAGGCCACCACATGGTGTGCCCCCGACTCACCCGGTGCATTCTCAGTGCCGCCGACACTACCCCCCGCGATCGACCAACTCGGCCAGTCCTGCCATACGCCGGTGCCGAATCGGGGCCGCCTCCTGGAACCTGTGCACCAGAGCGCCGGCTGAATTTCCCGGGCTGACGGCGAATGAAAGAAGCCTGAGCTTGCAGGTTCTGCACGGAGGTGCGTGCACGGCGTCATCCAGTCCAGGTCCGGAGTTAGCGTGCGGCGATGCCGGACGCATCGCATCGGCTCGCCAGGAAAGGGAGAACCATGACCACGCCGATCGAACCCCCCGATACAACTGTCGCCACGCTCGCCGCACGAGCCAGGGAAGCTGCCGCCGCGCCGCGAAACGCGGCCGAAAAGGAACAGCAGGACAGATCCGAAACTCAAGGTGACGAAGACAGTGGTCGACTGATCGTGATGCTCGACGAATACCCCGCGTGTGCTCCTGCTGCGTATCCGAGCGAGGTGGCCTCGAATTTCTCCCGCAGAGTCAGCCTTTCGTCCGTCGCACCTAACGCCGCCGAATTGATGTGGCCGTCAGCGGAGACGAAATGATGATGAGGCGCAAGGTCGCCACGTGTGTTGCCGCAGCGGGGCTTATGGCCGCGGTCTCGGGGTGCGCAGCGGTTGCTCAGGGAGGCCCCTGGACGGGAATGGAGACGAGTGCACCTGCTGCACCTCTCGTGGTCGCAGACGTGGCCGACGAGTCGACACCTCGCCTCGACGAATTGCTCGGATCGGTGACTGTCGTCGACAAGTTGCCGAACATCCCTGGTTACGAAAGAGGTTGCGGCACAGGCGAAAGTTGCGTTTTCGGCACGGCGTGGACCGACAAGTACGACGGACCTCTGGCCAGAAATGGTTGTGACACACGCAATGACGTCCTGAAAATTCAACTTGTCGATGTCGCATTCAAACCCGGAACGCGCGACTGCAAAGTCATCGCCGGCACGCTTCACGACCCGTACACCGGAACCGATATCGCGTTTTCCACGTCCAATCCTTCGGCCATTCAGATCGACCATGTCGTGGCACTTTCGAGAGCCTGGGATGCGGGGGCAGCGAATTGGACTCCGCAGCAAAGGGTGAACTTCGCCAACGACACGGACGTCAACTTACTTGCCTCCCAGGGCAAAGCAAACCAATCGAAGTCCGATCAAGGCCTCGACACCTGGCTTCCCCCCAACGCTGCATTCCACTGTGACTACGCCATCAGATATCTCACCGTGGCCGCGAAATATCACCTGATGATCACTGCCGCCGACGCAGACGCGGCGCGCACCGCCTGCGCACAGAAATGAGGGGAAGAAGATGAGCTCCATAGATTCTGAGGACGAAAACCTGCTGTGGAACGAAATTCTTGCAAGGAGGAGGCGAACCCGCCTCATCGGGGTAATCGCGACAATAGGTCTCACCGGGGGAGCCGCAATCTGGGGAGGCGTTGCGACCGGAGCCTGGCTCCCCATTCTTGGGTTCTTCGCAGTAATCACGGTAGGCACGGTCATGGTCAACGGCATCAGTGACGCCAGCGACAGAGGAGAACCGATTCGCCTCCTCCGTGCGTTTCTCGTCCTTGTTGCACTGGGGGTCATGGGCTACCTCCTGTTCTCCGGCCGCTTGGTCGAGATGTTGACCCTCGTCCCCGGTCCTATCGACTGAAACCAAAGGTGAAACGGGTGTCCTGCATTCGACCTTTACGGACTCTCGATGTTGTTCGGCTTCAATCTCGAAATCTCCGTCACGAAATGATCCCAACCTCTCGGAAAAAAGGAATTCAGCCATGACAAACATCGACAGCACAGACACACAGGACGGCGCGGTTTCGAACCAAGAACCCTGGCTGCACCTCGAATCCGCCCTACGGGATATCCCGGCGCCGGGCCGCTTTAAATCCCTTACCTGCAGTGAGCACGCCGCGCTCGCCGAGCGCGTGTCCATCCTTGCATTGCAACCCGACCCGTTTGACGCCCGTGGATTTGCGTACCCCGCAGGCGTACGCGGCACCCTCCAACGCGCCGCACAGATCCACGCCACACTCGCCGCCCTTCCCCCTGAAGTCCTACCCACCAAGCCTTCTGAGGCGCAGTCGTGAGCAACGAATCGAGTGTTGGCGACCGAATCGCGCCCCCCTCATCACCCGCGGTCGCTGCAACCGCGCTCAAAATGGGGCATCGCGTCCAATTCGCGGAGTCCCGGCGATGGTGGAGAGTGCGAGCCACATCCGGCGATGGCAGGTTCGCGATCCTTACCAGCCCCTTCAACCTCCGCAGGGTCCCGTACTACACGATCCTCGACACCGAGCGCGGTGTGCGCGGCCCGGACGACAGAATCTTCTGCAGCGGTTACGAAGACGACGGCGACATCGCAGATCGGATGCGCGAGCTGATCGCCGGAGACATCCATGTGAGCCGCCGGCCGTCGAAATGCCTAGAGACCCGCGTCGTCGCGGTCCTCCCACCCACCGATCGGCATACCCCGGGGCCTATTCCGCCTCCTGACACATACGAACCCGTCTTCGAAACGGGACATGACACGACAGGAGTTTCCCGCTCATGACTCAGACATACCGCCCCGCAGAAGTTTTTCCCGACCCGGTCGAACGGCGGCTCCGAGCGATGCTCGCGGCCCTGGACGATGCCCTCGCCGGGATAGCCGATGCACGCGAAGAACTCCGAGGGCTCTACACCGGCCCGAGAACGTACCCCGAAGAGCTGGAACTGTTCCTCGCCGCGGAAGCCGACAATCAGGACATCACCACCCACCTCGCCGCCGCAGCCCGCGATATCCGTGCCGCGCTCGCGATCCTTCACAGCACCACAACCACGGCCGTGTCGAACTCCTCGACGTCGCTGCATCGACATACCCACAAGGTGACAGTTGCCGCTGACGTGAGGCGAACGAACAAGGCCCACATCGAAAGGGGACACCACAGATGACTGCCACCCGACCCGACGCCACCGCGCACCAGCACGGCACCGGATCCCTCACCCCTGCAGCGGAACCGTCAACAGGTTTCAACGCCGATAACCTCACAGCCGCAGACGAACTCGCGATCGACATCGGAAGAGTCGCGATCGAAGCCAGTGAAGGTGTCCCCTACGGCTCAGAGCTCGACGAGTTCTTCCTGGCAGCAGGAAAAGCTGTCTTCTACTGGCTACAGCTCAACGGTCACCGGCGCATCACCACTGAAGAGGCGGACGAGATACGACAGGTGTCGAATTGCGCGCTGCAGTACGGCAACATCGCCAGCCGAGAAGCCGCCCACAGTCTGCTCGCACGGTTCCTGGAAACCGAACCCGCCAAGGCGCGTCCCGATATCGGTACGGCAACCGCCGACAATGTCGGCGGTTCAGATGGTTCCGCCCCTGCCGAACCTGCGGAAGAGGAGACGAATGCGAAGGCGGTAACGCGGTGCCCGATCTGCTTCGGACTGAATGGGTCTCACAACACGATTCACGAGCGCTACCCGGCCGGCGGCGGCGGAACCAACAAACCCTGCCCGAACTCCCTGCCAGCCGTTACAGAAGAAGTGAAGACGCACTGCCGGTGCGTCACGCCGGACTGGTACCACGATGGGCTGGACTCGGATATCGACGGACGCCTGTGCCGCCGGTGCCGTCTGCGGCAGAACATCCCGTACAGGGATCTCGTCAACTCGCCGGTTGCCCGTACCGCAGTGTCAGCGTTCAGTGTCGCTGCACTAGCCCTACGAAACGCCGTGGAAGTACTGGACCCTCACGAAGGTGGGGATTGGGAGCACGCGTGGCGGACGATTGCAGATCTCGAAGACTGCGCCGGCCGCTTCGACGCAAGTGAGAGAACAGAAGTGAGGGAAAGTGGTCGAGAAAATCGCTAAGCATGGACGACGCGCTACGAGTCGAGCGAAACTGGGCACGCATGTCCTCAGTCCAGTCGGCCCCGAGAATTTCAGTGAGCACTACTACGGAGTGCGAATCACCAGTACCCCACTGGGCAGGCTGCGCGGGCTTTTCAGAGAGTGGTTTCTCGTTCCACCCGACTTTCATCCAGCGATACCGGTGTGCATCTACGGACATGGCGTCGAACCTAAACGTATTGCCGCGGCGATCAACCGGTACGCCCGCGAAGCAGAGTGGGAACGTCGGCCGACGTTGAGACAGATCATCGACGGGATCGACGAACGGTGGATCAGTGGCACTATGACGAACTCGGAAACAGGGTTGGTGGTGTACGCGCGGCTCTGCCTGAGATTTGAGGAGCGGATCCGTGGCGCAGTTCCTGTCACCATCATTGCTCCGGAGCCAGAGACCATGACAGTAAGGGCAACTGGCGGAGCTCTGGTGAATCCGGGAGTTGACAATTGACGATGTCGATCACCGTGAACTGTGATGCGTGTGGAACTACTCGAGAAGTTCCGGCGAACTACTTGTCATCGTGCAGTGTCGTGAGATCCGCGATCGAGCCAGGGTGGACACATTTCGTCGACGAGGACTACTGCTCGAATTGCGCTGCAGTGAGGGCGCAGACGTGGCCTCGAGAATCCGAGGGAGGGACTCCATGAGCATCACTGAAATTCGGCCACTAGGTGCCGTTGATGGGGTGAAGGCTCCTGTGTCTCACTCGATTCATGCGATTCCCGGTAACACCACGCTCGACGAACTCACGGAATTCGCGTGGAAGGATCTCTCGACTCCCGACAAGGCGATTGGTGCATACCGTTTGGTGTCTCTCGCCGATGACCCTGATGTGTGGGAGCAACTCGGCTCCCTCACTTACGCGCGATTCGTCGACGCCGGTGCATTCGCTGCCGTGTATTCCGAAGGGCGCTGGATACCGCTCTCGTGTGGGCAATGGCTGGTGCGCACACACGACGATGACCTCATCGTTGTCTCCGACGAGGACCTCCGGCTCGGGTACGAGTTACTCGGGTGAAAGAAAAAGAGCCGTCGGAGCGCTCGCCAGGGAGGGACGTTGACCTGGCCTTTTGTGCGTCGATTGCTTGCAGGCACCTGAGCTGTCCAGGTCCGTCTCTACTGTCCGGATCGCACTGAAAGTCCCCGCGGTCATCGAGACAGTTGTTCCCCTCGGCCGCACCAACATCCGGCAAAGGAAGACATCATGGACATCGCATCACTCATCGTCGGCGTCGCAGTAGCCGGCGCATCGGCAGCGCAGGGAGCTGGCGTAGAGCCAGTCATCACCGACACCATCACCTCGGTAGTCGAGGAACAGGCACCGGCTGCAGCCCAGTTCATTCCAGATCCGCAGCCGTACCTGGACCAGGCAACAACTGCCCTGACGCAGCTGCAGGAGCAGATTCCTCCTGCGTGGCAGTCCGGGGCGGAAAGTGCGCTACCCCCGGAACTGAAAGACGCTGCGGCGCAGATACAAGAGATCCTCCCGCCGCAGGCACAGGCTCTGATCCCCGACGTCGCCCTTCCTGCTCCAGGACCGGACTCGGTTCCGTCGGCCGTGGCGGCGCCAAACGGATCCGCTGTCGAAGACGCATCGGCGAATGACACGACACCTGCCGGCGGGCCTGCGCTTCTGCCCTCCGTGTTCAGCGCACAACCATCTAACGCTGCCGGGATACCCTCGCTCACAGGCCTGTTCGCACCGTCGGCGGTGCCGGATCTGAAGTTCGATCCCAACCTGCCTCGCAATGTCGAGTTCGCTCGCGCTGTCATCGAAGCTGCGATGCGGGCACTCGGACTTCCCTACCAGTGGGGCGGCGGTTTGTTGACCGGTCCGTCGATGGGCGATGGAACGGGCGGCCCGATCGCCGGGTACGACTGCTCCGGACTGAGCCGCTTCGCGTACTTCATCGGGAGCGGCGGAACCAAGGTGCTGCCTCGGACGTCGCAGGAGCAGTTCCGCGCCGGACACCAGATTCCGATGAGCCAGGCACAGCCGGGTGACCTGCTGTTCGGGAATTGGCAGGCTGACGGCGCCAATCATGTCGCGATCTATCTCGGCGAGGGCAAGATGATCGAGGCACCTCAGACCGGTCAATTGGTGCAGATCAGCGCAGTCCGTTCGGACATGATCCCGGCCAGGTTCCTCTGATGACGGACCTATTTTCCACTGTGAGTAACTGCGGGGCCGAGCGGCCAGGTCGCAGTGTTTCGACGCTGAGTGGTGTCGGGGCCGCAGCCCTGATCCCGGCGGCGCTGACGACGCTATTGATTCAGTGGGGGCCTGCAGCGGCGTCTGCGCTCACTCACAGTGGGAGGGGATGACAGTGACGGACGGCGCACCCGACAGCACAGTCGCAGGCCATTACGATTTGCGTAACGACAGCGGAGAACCTCAACAGAGCACCGCTGAGATTGATGCGAGCACAACCTCGAGTGAAGGAGATACCACTGCCATGACCGCGACAACGCCGTCAAGCCACAAGAAAGCGCTGGAGACAGCACGCAAGGCCGCAGAATCGCTGGCGCAGGAGGCGATTGCAACGAGAGTCGCTCTCGTCGGTGCGATCGGCGAGGCGGAAGCTGAGCTTGCTGCCATCGACGCGGCACGGGTTGAGGCAGAGGACACGATCCGCGTCGCCCATGAACGCGCCATCGCGGGCGGGTGGACCGTCAAGGAACTCGCCGCTATGGGATACAGCGCACCGAAAAAGAAGAAGGCCGCAGCGTCGAGTAAGCGATCCTCGACGGCGCCGGCAGAAAACACGGCCGCCGCGAATGCACCCCAGACGTCCGAACAGAATTCCGCGCACGACAGCTCGGCCTAAAACCGCAGACCACGTGCACCCCGGTCCGTCTACATCGGGACTCGACGCTGCGCCGCAAGAGCAGAGGAAACAGTCTGCCGGCGCCCCCCTTTCTGATCGATTTGTCGTAGCCCTCGGCTAATCTCGAATGTGCGACGAGCAACAGGTCGCCACACCGACCTAGACCGCAGCACCATCGGCGGTCCTGATCTTGTGAGGGAAGATTCCCCACGAGATTGGTCGAGGTGGCGACCTGCTGCTGTTTTGTCTCCGTAGTGAGAGGGCAACGCCGAGTTGCAAAGTGGGGTCGCGGACGGCTGCACATGTGTGGAAGATTTGGCGGGTCAACACGAACCCGCCAAATCTTTTAGGAGCTAATTCTCATGGTTACAGTTCAGGGTCCGACTTTTTGGGCTGACCGAGCTTTGTCGCGCGTCGACGAATCGGAGCACGTGATGGGAACGGACATGGAGCGCGCGAAAGTTATTGCGATGCAAGCACTGGTTTATGCGACGCTAGCGACCTCCACTGTCGAGGTCCAGGTGTGTGACTGAATTGGTGAGGGAATAGTGGTGCTTCCCTCGCGAAGGTGAAAACTGTTTGCGCGCAGTTCAATAACGCCGAAAGCGTAGCTCTTTTCGAGAGTATGTGGTTTCGAGGTCAGACGAATTCGCGGATGCGGGGGAGGACTCGGGCGAGTTCTTCGAAGAGTGCCGGCCATCCGCGTCTGAGTCTGGTGATGCGGCCGCGTTCGAGGAACGCTCCGTCGAGGATGTGTGAGACCCGTAGGTGCTGCTCGGGGGTGCCGAGGCGGCGGAGCTTGTCGTAGACGGGGTTGACGGGAAGGTCGTGCGCGGCGATGTGTGTCCAGATGTCTTCGCTGCTCCAGTTCCAGACCGGCCCGAAAACGTGTGTGCCGTCGGCTCGGTCGAGAGCACCGCCATGTGTTTGGCGCTGCTGCGCTGCTGTGGTGCAGCAGTCGGTGCATTCTTCGGTGACTCGGCTGCTGAGAGCGTTGTAGTACATCGACCAGCGTCCGGTTCCTTTCGCTGATTCGTCAGCACGTACACCCCAGATCTCTCCGGGTCCGTGAGTCTGATGTGCCGCGCGTGAGGGTGCTCCGATGAGAATGTCGCGGAGCGCTCGCGTTGTTGCTCGTGTGGGCAGGTGGTGATCCCATTCGCCGGAGTCCGCGAGGACGGTCAGAAGGGGCGGGTCGGCTCGGTGTACTTCGAGATTGAGGTTCCATGCGTCGGCGAGGTCGGCGATGTACTCGTAGGTCTGTGGGTATTCGAGCCCTGAATCGAAGAAGACGACAGGGATGTTCGGCTCGACCGCTGTGGTCAGGTGCAGGGCGACGAGTGAATCTTTGCCGCCGGAGAAGGCGAGATATCCGTCGTGGTTGTCGAGGTGTTCCTCGATGCGCTCTTTGATCGCGGCCAGGTTGGGACGTGGGCGCCGCAGTGCGCGCAGTGTGGTCAGATCTAGTCCGTCCGCGCGAGGGGTGCCACTCATATCTATGCCGCTTCCTGGGTGCTCGATGGGTATTTCTGGCGTTGTTGTCACACGCGGCCCTTGGGGCGGATCTTCCTGTGTATGTAAGGCCTCGAAGCCGATCCAATTCGGGGCACCTGCACAGGAGGAGGAGCGTGATGAAAGAAAAACTACAGGAGGTGACCTCGTGCGTAGAGGTCGTAGAGGCGGCGTTCGCATCGACGAGTGCATCGACGAATCGTTCATCTGAGAAGGGTTCTGTGCAGCTGGGGCGGTGTGCGCGCTGCGCGAAGGCCGACACACCGATCGAGCCCGCGCGTTCGGCGATCTCGCGAACTTTCACCGCATTCGACTCGTGGAAGGCTCCGACCGAGAAGGGGCTCTGCGCACCGTGCCGTTGGGCGTATCAGACCTCGGAGCTGCGAACCCGAATGCATCTGATCACCAACGCGCCGGCGATGACCGAACTGACGCAGCCGCGCCTCGCCCGGACCTTGTCGGCCCCGTTGACGTCGGAGATCGCGCTGGTGGTGCCGTTGCGTCGCCCGGCCCGCAAACACATCCTGGCGCACGCCCGGTGGGGTGCCGTTGCCGTCGAAGACACCTGCTTGCCGTGGTCGGATCGCGATGTCGCAGCAGCTGCCGCGATGCGCCGGCTGCGCTCTCATGGCTTCGGTGAACGCATGCTCGGCGAGAGTGCAGCCCCGTATGCAGTGCTTCGCACAGTGCCGGCGCGTCGGTGGCCGGCGATCTTCGAGGACTGGGATCACCTGTCCCCGTACCGCCGCGTCGACCGATGGTGGGCGTTGGCGCTGTTGGCCACGAAACCGTCTCGTAGTAAGGCGCACGCATGACGACGCCGACAGACCGCTGGCTCGCTGCCGCCCCCGCAGGCCTCCCACAACTGCAGGGTGCGGAGAGTGTGGCCGAGCGGCTGCTGTTGCTGTTGCACTACGGCGTGGACTGGGATTCGTGGGTGGGCCGACGCCGGGCGACGTACTGGACGCAGCATTTGCCGAACCGAGTCCGCGTCGCGACGTATGTCGGAGGAGCCGACCTCGATCGTTGGTGGTCAGTGGTCTCACGCTCGCTCGAATCCGAGCCGCGAACTACCGATGAGCGGCTGGAGTTGGCAGCTCTTCTGCGGGCCGACTCGGAGCCGGTTTTGACGCTGCTGCGGGAGCGTCCCACGGCGTATGTCCTGCGCACCCGCATCGTGGCCGAATCAGTTGCCGCTGCCCGCGCCGCGAGGAAGGTCAGCTGATGCGTTCGACCGTGAGATGGGATGTCGAACTGACTGCCCTGTCGTCGATCTCGCAGAAGGGCGAGGAGTCGGAAACGACGACGACACTGTTTCGCCGCGAACCGATCCTGCAGCCCGACGGGAGGAAAGTGCTGGTACCGGTCGTGTCGGGGAACTCGCTGCGGGGAGCATTGCGACGCACCGCCGAGGAGTTGTTCCGCGATGTGATCGGTTACGAAGGACAGATACCTCTCTCCGCGGCGCACGCACTGCGCAACGGCGGCAACCTGAGCAAAGTCGCCGGCGACTCACTGACCGGCCGCCGGCGTCAGCGCCTGCGCGAGTTGGTCCCGCCGATCAGTCTATTCGGAGGCAACGGAGGCGGTGCGCCGCCGATCGACGGATGCCTGAAAGTCGGCAAAGTCGTTCCCCGAGTGAAGGAAACAGAATCGATCATGAGCAGGCCCTACCCGGGAGTGCTGATGTCGCAATTCGAGCTCATGTCCCTGGAAAGTTACAGCCGCTTCGACGACGCCGGCACCAAGTCCTTCCCTGCGCCCTTCGATGCCGACGCCGTGCCCGGTTCGGGAACTTCGGCGCATCAGACGTCGATGTTGATGCGCTTCGAGGTCGAGACGCTGCCCGCAGGAACACATTTCGAGACATTCCTGAGGCTGGACCGGGCAACCGACCGCGACATCGCCTTCTTCAGTGACGTGTGGGAACGATTCTCGCGAGACGGCTTCCTGGGTGGGCGTAGCGCGATCGGGCACGGCAGAGTCCGCGCAGAGTCGGAGCTGACCGTGTTGACCGGCCCGGGACCGCAGGTGGCGGACTGGCGAGCGGAACTGGAACCGCTACGAGAAGACGTGATCGAGGCACTGGGGTGGCTGACGTGAACGCAGGCACTGCCTTCGCTCCCTTCCTGGTCAGGGCCCATCTCTCGTCCGGGTTGGCACATGCGAGCCCCTGGGGGATCGCGTTGGACGGCATCCTCGCTGCGGAGCTGTGGGCCGACCACAAAGCAGGCGCCCTCGACCGCGGCGAATACGTGCCGGCGCTCTCGCCGGAGAAGGCCCCGCCGGATCTCGAATTGCCTCTTGCGCGTTGCACTCTGGCGGGTGCGGACTGGCATTGGTGCGCGACGTGTTCGTTCCCCGAAGACCCGGCCGGAGATCCGGTGGTGCGGCACTGGGCGAGCAGAACTGATCACCGAGGGCTCGAGGAACTCGCGTCGAGCGTGCCGGCAGTGATCTCGGATCGGCAGGGCCGCTACCGGGCGAGGTACATGCCGTTGATGATCACCAACTCTCGCACTGTCACCTGGCGCGGCGTGGGTGACCTGACGGCCGTCGCGGCAATATTGTCCGGTCTCGATGTGATCGGGAAGAAGCGCGCACACGGTGAGGGTCGCGTTCTGCGGTGGGAGTTCGAGAACCGTGCAGGTGAGGATCCCTGGAAGTACTCGCATGAGCACGCCGACGGCACGCTGGGACGCACGACACCGGCCCCATGTGTGGCCTCGCGAGATGCGCCGGTCACATCGGGGTTCGGGCTGGCAGGTGTTCGTCCGCCCTACATGCACCGGACGCGCATGCGCGAACTTCACCTTCCCCGGTAACTGTTCGACTGCGGGATTGGTGGGCCTGTTACTCGATGCGGGTACCAGGTCGTATGCGTCGAATTTTGCCACTCGACGGGCGAGGGCTCGGTCGGCTGGTCTGGTGGGGGTGGTGCGACGAGTGTGAGGACCTGTTTGGGAGCAGCACCGCGGTCTGAGAAGGGGTGCCGGACGTCCTCGGGGATCGGTTCGTTGCTGAGGATGGCAGACACGTAGGCGGGGAGTTCAGCGCGGTCGAAGATCCTGATTCGCTGTTCCGCGAAAAGCTCGTCGGAAGATTCGCGCCGAGATATGGCAATCTTCTGCGCGTCCTTCCATTCTTCGGGCAACCCCGGTCTCTCTACCCGCTTCCAGTCGTCGAGGTAGTGGCGGTAGTTCCGCGTGAACCAGTCCTGGCTTTGTGCAAGGGCTTTCATTGTCGCGGAGTTGACGAGCAATGAATATGCCGCGCTGGTCGAATCGAACGTGCCAAGCGAGTTGCTGTTGTCATCTTGCATAACTGTCCACTGAGCAAATTGCATGAACGTCAGCGGGGAAGGCCTCAGCGGGGAAGGCCCTGGTGGCGGTGGCACGGCGTGTGTGGCGACACGGTCGTTTGCCAGGCACGACCAGGGGAGCGTGTACTCACGGATCGCGGCTAGGGGGACATCATCGATTAGACCCTTGGTACGTGGGAACCGCTTGAGAAATACATCTGCGCTGACAGCAGTGATTCGGTCACCGGAGGGACCGAGGCAGCATCTGTGATCGCTGTACCGGACGCCGCGAGTCGCAGGGTTGTAGAGAGCGCATACAGGCTTCGCGCGCCGTGGTTGCGGGTGTGTAAAGGTCGAGTAGGTCGATCTGCTGCATGCCGGAAGATCGAATTGTGTGCTTCATCTTGTATTTTCCAGCCGGGTGCGCCGGGTGCGCCGGGTGCGCCGGAGGCGTTTGAAGCTTCTTGGCCTGGATGACAAGGTGAAACCATTTACTCGACCCGTCCGAGATCCACCATTCCCAGTCCGCACCGTAGCGGGATTCCTCTCTGCGGTTGAAGGCTCCGACGTGGAGTTCGGGAATGGTTTTCGTGAGGTTCAGCAAGATCCGCTCGGTGGTTCCTTCTTCACCTTGGCGGATGTTGTGAAGTTCTCCGTCCCTGAAGTTTCGGCCGGCGCTTTGTGCGTTCCTGAACAACGCTGTTGCGAGCCGCGTCATGACTGGGCCAGGCGTGGAAGAAGTTGGAGTTGGCACGTGTATCCCGTCGGTTGGTTGGGCCGCCGGACAAGGGTTGCCGGCGTCAGAGGATCGCATGTCTGGGAGCGAACGCTTAGAAATCTACCGGTCGTTTTGCAGTACATAGAAGTGCACTGATCTGGTAGGACGCGCGCTTCGCGTCCACGATGTGAAAGTCGAAAAGGGCGGTCGGCCTTCCGCTCCGGTTCACGCAGTTCCAGGTCCCTCGCTACCGTTCGCCCGTCAATCCGAGAGGTCGATGTGTAGAGGAGATGTGGTTTCGATGACCATCACCGAGATTCACCCGGGCGATATCGCTGGGAATGTCGATTGGCAGGAGCGGGCAGTGTGCCAACGTACTGATTCCGAAGCATTCTTTCCTGAACCCGGATAAGCTGTCCGGTCGGCGATACGGGCCTGCGCAGGATGGCGAGGTTCGTGTCGACTGCTTGGCATTCGCATTGGCGAACGAGCTTCGGTCTCGCAGAGCCCGCACATCTCGAACAGATCGTTCACGAGTCTGAGAGATTGGCCGGTTTCGATGCCGTGTTCGTCCCCGGAGGACATGCTCCACTCGTCAACCTACCGCACCGGGACGCTTTCAATGACGATGAACTCAACGTCGACTTCGGGGCACTCCTGGCTTACTTCCACGCCCGAAACCGTCCCACCGGACTGATCTGTCACGCGCCCGCGGCACTCGCAGCGGCTCCGAAGATCGACGGTTGGTGGATCTATGTCGGTTGCCGGATGACGTGCTTCAAGACAGTGGTCGACACCATGTTCTCGGCGATTCCCGCTGGCCCGGTGCTTTCACGGCCACTTGAGGATGGATCCGACACAACTGCTGCGTTCGTGTGGAGAGGAAGTCGAGCAAACTGCACTGCCGATGGGGAGCAAGGTGGTCGAGGACCGAGAATTGATGACGGCCAGGACCCTTACTCAGCCAAAGTTCTGGGCACCGCATTCGTAGAAAGTTCGCATTCACGGCTGTAGGGACGGAGAACCATGTCGGCGTATCGACCTGAGGACTGGGCAGACACCTCTTTGCCACGGTAGCCGGAGCTGTCCTGACAGGTCTATTGTTTTACTGCCCTTTCCCCTTGGGGCCTCGCCGCATTTTGGAAAGCCCCCGAGCGCGGGGGTCGTGCCCGCGAGGCACTGTTCAAATTGGTTGCGGTCCTCGTGATCGGAGTGCTTACGTTGGTGCCGAATCAAGGCGGCACTGTTCTTGGTGTTGAGCTCGTCGCTGTATCCATCGTAAGGGGGTCGCGTAGGGGGGGCACGACTACAGAGCCAGGCGATCCGCGAGATTCCGAATGATCAACGCCTGCAATGGCCGATGTGCATCCTCGTCCTGGATCTCGCGACTCGTGCGAGCAGCGTTGGCTCGTAGCCGCCGTCGTGACATACCTCGTCTGGTCCTGAGCAAAAGCGTGGCAATTGATCGCGTCCGCTCCCCGCGTTTCGTGACCGGCATGGAAAGCGTGACCTGCCTGAAAAGACAGTGCCAACAACAAGCAAGTGCGGTGGCGATAACGTATTCGGACGTAGCTTCCGGATCGCTTCGTCGGTATCCCACACGTGCTGGGGCATCGCTTCGGCCGGCAAAGGTCCTGCCCACCGGTGCGGCACGCGGCTGTCGACCCGAAGGAGGCCCCGTACGACCTGGCTGTTCGCGTCGGCTCCGTCGGCGGCGGTGGCCGAGGCCGGCTGGAGCTGACGCGGACGACTTCGGGTCGTGTCTGGGGTTGGTCGACGGTTTGCCGTCGCTTTAATCTGCGGTTGACCGCTAACGGTGACCTGGAACGTTCGCCGCTGGGCGTGGGGGAGCGACAAAGTAGACCGCGATGGCTCGCACTCGCCAGGTAGCGTGCCCGAGCCCTCGATCCAACCACTCGGCTAGGACCTGCGTAGGTTCGGGCGTGCACGAGGTCGCCTTCCGCTCTCTTTTGAATCTTGTTCCACGCTGTACTTTTCCTGGCAACGGGAGGGGCTTGAGGAAGTTGCCCGAAGTGCCGCAATCCTTTTGTGCCAACTGTCTTTTCGCCTGCTGCGCTCGCTGCGCAAGTGGGCTCGGTGGTCGGTCTTTTCGATTCGGGCCCGTGACTTCGGATCGTTGAGCATGGCCGCATCTGTCGTGTGCTTGGTAGCTGATAGCGGGTGTGGACTTCGGCCCGCCTCAACGGCATCAACGTCGGCGGCTACCTTCGGTGGCCCCGATAGGCCGGGTGGTGATCGCTGGGCAGCATGTCGCGTGCCGCTCCGGTGTTGAGAGACGGATAGATCCGTTCAATGCAGGGCTCGTGGCGACCGAAACACCCCATCACCTCACTAAATATGATCTACTTCACAAACTGTTGGGCAATACGCTACTTTAGTTCAACAAATATACGAAGTATCGATTTTGTAGACCGCCGATTTCGGCGAATCGAGAGGCGCACTGATGGGCAAGCAACGGGCAACGGACTACGACGTACTGATCGTCGGATCCGGGTTCGGCGGAAGCGTGAGCGCGCT
>NZ_JBWZNF010000020.1:0-57167 GCF_056945715.1 Rhodococcus sp. MurmanLake-1
GGTGCATTCCCCAATGCATCGGCATCAGCGGTTCCCTCACCCACACCCACCCCGGGTGAGGGAACCACCACCGATCGTGGTCCCGGACCAGTACCCGCAACGACGTCGAATAGTGTTCCCGCACCGCAAGAATCAACGCCGGTGGTGACGCCCGCCGGTCTCGGTGAAGGCGACGGACGTGACCGCTACCTCGAACTTGTGTTGGTCGGCGCGGCAGGTTTCACTGCCGCCGGTATCGGAGTGCGGGGGAGGCCCGGACCGTTCAGTGCGCGTGAGAGCGGGAAGGTCACTCCGCTACCGCAGACGTCGATGAGCGGTCTCGGATCGGGTGGGATCTTCCGCCCCGGCTACGAGGAATTGACGGTGGTGTGGCCTGGTGGTGCGGAGCAGACGTTCGATCTTCTCAACGGGCCGGAATCACCTCGTGAGTACTACTTCCCGAAGAAGGTTCCCCCAGGTGGTCATATGCGTGTCAACGCAGACGGCTCCGCTGACATCCTCGACGTGAACGGCGCTGTGGTCTCGCATGAGGCTCCGCCGTGGGCGTACGACGCTCTGGGCCGTCCGGTGCCGACATGGTACGAGGTCGCCGACGACGGAACCACCCTGATTCAGCACATCGAACCCGGACCGGATGTGCTGTATCCGATCTTCGCGGACGGCCTCGACGGCGGCACCAACGAGGCCACCGGGCATCAGATCTCTGCGGTCGAACTGCCGAACGGGCAGGAAGCGATCACGGGACAGCCCGGCGGTATCGCGGTGGTGGGAACCCCCGATGACGGCCACTCGGCGTACGTGCCGAACCCGGAGACGATGAAGCCGGATGTCCCGATGACCGTCGATCAAGGTGACGGCACCACCAACAACTACACCAAACCTGGTGATTCGGCCGGTGCAGGGTTGGAGGTCAGCACGGTGCCCACCACGCAGGCTCTGGACACGATGGCCGCCGAGCAGGAGCACGCGAACCAGGAAGCCGCAGCCGCGGCCGAGCAGGCGGCCATCGACCGCGAAATACTCGAAGCAGAACGCGAGACAAGTGAACAGGAGGACGAACCGGGTCTGGCGCGGCGGGTATGGGACAACGTCTGGGATTTCGGCGACGAAGCCCTCGATGTCACCGGCCACGCTGCCGGGGCCTTCGCGCAGGCGATGCTCGACAATCCGGCCGCCGCCGCATCGATTGTCGGTGGAATGATACTGGCCGGTCTGGGCGGCACGGTGGAGGGCGGGGGCGTCTTGCTCGATGCGACCGGTATCGGACTACCGGCCGGGTTGGCGCTCAACGCTGTTGGTGCCGCGGCGATCGCAGGCGGCGCCGCCTTCGCGGGTGCTGGGATGGTCGAGGTCGCCCCCGACATCGCAACCAACTTCGAGGCCCGCCGCTCCGGGAATGGAACTTCCGGTAATTCGGGCAGTACCCCGAAACCGAGTCCTAGCGCGCAAACCGCACCCAATGGGGAGATGCTAGGCCAGAGCGGAACACAACTACCCGGCAGCAGAACCATGACCGACAAGATTCCACCGAACGGCCCGTACTATCGGATCGATATCGAAAACCCTGCCCCAGGCGTGCGGGCTGGACAGATGCACTTGCAGGATGATCGCGGTGGGAAGTACTACTACAACTTCAACACCCAAGAATTCGAAGGCGCACCCCAGTCTTTGATCAAGAAGATCCAGGGCGACAACGCCTACCAGAACGCGTTGAACAAAGGCGCACGCTTCCTAGGAGTGAACTGATGTTGGTCGAAAGCAAGCCCTGGCCGAGTATGCCTGCCCTCGACCTGGAAGTTCACGCGCCTCGGCTGGTCACGGGGCAGGAGATTCGTGTCATTGGAGTTTCCTTCGGCTCAGAAGGTGATTCCCTTGTCATCGATGCCCTTCTATGTGGTGCGCCCAGAATCTTGTTCAACGTGGCGTCGATGCCGTTGGCAGTGGTGTCCAAGGAATCGGATGGGCATCCGATCGTCTATGGCGTCGACGGAATGCTCCCCGACGGCGGTATCGACGAAATCCCCCCATTGCCGGGGCTTCCCGACGGGCCGATGTCCTTGTACCGCGCTGGGCTGGTGTTGGGCGGTGACTTCCGCGTCCAAGCACAGACCCACCGTGTGGTGGACTCGATCGTGTACTTCTCGCTGCACTGCCGCATCGAGAACGGGGCGCTGGTGAACTACGACGTCGCCTCCGTCGCGGTCGATCTCATCCGCCGCCGTCCCGACGATGCACTCGACATCAACGTCGTCGACACCACCGACGCCGGAGACACCCACGCGCAATAGTCCCAGATTGGCCCCCGAAAACTGTTGCGACGGAGTAATTTCGATGCTCACTAGAGGAGAACGCGGATGCTAATTTTCGGAACACGCACGAAAACAACCTTCATCGCGGCACTGTTCTTCACCTGCCACCTGTGCCGGCTCACCGCCGCGCAGCGCCTGCACCGCCGCCGCACCTGGTTCACCCTGTTCTTCCTCCCGATCTTCCCGTTCGGACACGGTCAGGACTACATGGCCTGCGCACACTGCGGACAAGCCACCGCTCTCGCTCGCCCCGATGCCGAACGATTCGCCGCCGACGCCGCACACTACGAAGCCCAGCGCCGAAGCACCGAAACACTCCGCTGACATGGTTGTACCACAACACGATTGGCCGCACAGACCAGTCCGTTGATGAGATGAAGACCAGCTACAGCGGGGTCGAATCAAAGAATGGAGCGAACGCGATGATTGTCCCCACGCTCGGAGGACTACTGCTCGGGGTCTACGTCCTCGTGTACCTCATCCGTCAAGGCTCCTACAAAAATCTCTGGTCAGAACGATGGCAGTGCCCCAATGCGTAGTCTTCACGCCATGGATATTCGGTACAACGTCGTGGTGCAGACGGAATCGTCGGGCATAGACCTCTATGCGTTCGCGGCTGAGTACGTCCATGAATGCTTCCTGGACGGGTGCTCAGTCGTCCGCGCCCAGTACCCCGACGGCGACATCGAATACATCGCGTCAAATCGGTACGACCGGCCGCTGCGCTGGGAGCGGCGAACCGTCGACGGTGTCACTGAGGTGATGTGCACAGATGTCGTGCTCCGCGAGTTCGCTCCTGATGTCGATGTACGAGTTGCGACTGCCGAGGATTTCGAACAACAAGCCGCCGACGGAGACGACAAGTCGGTGCCCAGGTGAGTGAAGACATAGACCCCGAGACAGCCGAACTGCTTCAGCGGGCGATTGACGACGTCACACCAGAAGATATCGAGCGGACCGTGTCAAAGCTCCGAAAGTTTCAGGCGGAGAAACGGCTCCTTTTCCCCTCAGCTGGAGTTCCACAACAATTCATCGACAAGAGCATCGACTACCTGATCAACGAGATTCGCACCAATAAGCCAAAGTTCAGAGTCAGAGGCCAAGACGATCTGGACCCTGACTGATTCAAGCCTCTAGGTCATCTGCCGGATGCGGGGGAGCGCGTGGGCGAGTTGTTCGAACAGGTCCGGCCAGCCGCGCCGCAGCCAGGTCAGACGGCCGTGTTGGAGATGGTTTCCGTCGATGACGTGGGAAACCCGTTGGCGCTGTTCGGGAACCCCGAGGGATGCCAGTTTCGCGTAGACGGGATTGACCGGTAGATCCTCTCGCCGAACGAACGACCAGACGTCGCGGGTACTCCAGTTCCAGATCGGCCCGTACGCGATCGTCCCGTCGGCGCGTTCGACAATCCCGCCGCGCCGGCCACCACGGGTGTACATCGCGCGTCTGCCGGCGGATTCGTCCGCCCGCACACCCCACAGCTCACCCGACCCGAACAGCTCGTGCGCCTTCTTGGCGAGGCTTCCGATCAGCACCTCGTGCAGATCGAGCAGCACGGTGGGGTCGGGAGCGCGGTGGTCCCACAGACCGGATGAGACGAGTACGTCCAGTAGCGGCGGATCTGCCGGTAACCGGTGCAGATCCAGGGACCATGTCTGTGCGAGGTGGCGGATGTAGTCGTAGGTTTCGGGGTATTCGAGACCGCTGTCGAAGAACACCACCGGCACATCCGGTTCTACCCGGCGCACGAGGTCGAGGACGACGAGGGAATCCTTGCCGCCGGAGAACGCGACGTACCCGTCGTGGCGGCGCAGGTGCTCGGAGATCTGCTCCCCGATCTCGGCCAGCGCCTGCGCGTCAGTGCGAGCGGTGGTCGGCCGCAGTGCCTGCAGGCGCGTCAGGTCGAGGCCGGGATCATCGCCGCGAGAGGTCACCAGACCACAATAGAACCGAATCCCCGCCCACACCGGCCCACTGCGCCGGCCCTTTCAACACATCGGATGTTCATGACCGCTCTCGCCGTCGCCGCTGCCGCGTACACGGGCGCGGTCGAGCGCCCGTACTCGCCGCACCGGTCCCCGGATGGTTGCGCGCGCTGCGCCGGCAGCACGGAGACGATGACCCCGACCGGGCAGGTGGTCTCGCGCAGGTTCACCGGCTACGAAACCTGGACGAACCTGCCCAGCCGCGTCCTGTGCGAAGTCTGCGTGTGGGCATACCGGCACCTGCCGCTGCGCAGCTGCGCACACATCGTCACCGCAGACCCGCCCACCATGCTCGAAGCTTCACCGGCACAGCTGCGGAAGGTCTTGTCGCAGGCCGCTACCGGCCGGGATCGCGGTCACCGTCCCCGCGCCCCTGTGGCGCAAACACCTCCTCCCCGACGCCCACTGGGGGCAGATCAACGTCGACGGAGCGAACATCACCTGGCGCACCGACGACGCACAACGTCTGGAAGTGATGTGCACACTACGAGAGGTCGGGTTCACCGAGCGGGATCTCCGGGCGCCAGCGCCGCCGCACCGAGTGCTCCGCACCATCGAACACAGGCTATGGGCTCAGATATTGGGCGACTGGCAGACTTTGGCCCCATGGCGCAGCGCCCCGTCATGGTGGACCGTCGCGGCCCGAGCCAGCGAACCCGACCACACACAAACATGAACGACAATGGGTAAGGCCCGGTCGAGACCGACCCGGGCGAAACAGGGGAGGAGCACCGCTTCGTGAACGGCCGAAACGTAGGTGCGAGAACCAAACACAGCGGTACCGGGGCGGAGACAACTCGATGACCGCCACTGCACCGGCGGCGGCGACGGAGCGGTGGCTGCCGCAGCGCCGTTCCTGCCCAGGCCCCTCGACCCCGATGCCGCGATCGCCGATCGTCTGATCTTGTTGCTGCACTACGGCGTCGACCGATCGGAGAACAACTGGATCTCCACTCGAAGCGGCGACTACTACTGGAATCAGTATCTTCCCGAACGGATCCAAGACGCCGCCTACACGAGCGGAGGGAACCTGAACCGGTGGTGGACGAAGGTGTCCGGGCACCTGGGATCCACACCCAGGACTCGGGCGCAGGAAATCGAATTGGCGGTCCTGCTCGCCACCGAACATCCGAAAGGTGTCCTGCAGGCGATGCGCGATCAAACCGCCGCACTGACTTTGCGCACGAAGATCATCACCGACGCTGTCCGCTCAGCCCGCACCCCCACCACCGACGAGGATGGCCGGTGAGCATCAGCCGCGTCTGGGAAATCGAGATGGTTGCCCGATCACCGATTTCTCACCAGGGTGAAACCATCGGCGGCACTGCACTGTTTCGGCGCACGAAGATCATCCAGCCAGACGGATCAATCGAACTCGTGCCCGTGGTGTCCGGGAACTCTTTCCGCGGGGTGCTGCGCCGCATCGGGGAAGAAATGCTGCGCGATGTCCTCGGCTACGACAACCAACTTCCGCTGCCCGTCGCACACACCCTGCGCAACGGCGGCTCGATCGTGAAGAGCAAAGCCGAGCCCGTCACCGGACGACGACTCAACGAGCTACGCGAGCTGGTTCCCCTGCTCAGTGTCTTCGGCGGCGCGGTCGGAGCCGTCCCGATCAGCGGCTGCCTACGCGTGGGTCATGTGGTGCCGATCGTCACCGAAGCCTCACCGGTGCTTCGCTTCGACTACGAGGGCCCGTTGCCGAGCAGCTTTGACGTCGAAGCCCGCGAAAGCTACAGCCACCTCGACGACGTGAGTACCGCCCGCGACAACCCCCTCCCGTCGACAGGGAACACTACGTCGCCGTTGATGCGTTACGACATCGAAACGCTCTCCCCGGGAACGAGGTTCGAGTCCTGGGTCCAACTTGACCGCGGCAGTGCGCTCGACGAAGCATTCACCGCGGACGTCCTCACCGAGTTCGCTCGGCGAGGGTGGCTCGGCGGCAGGTCGGCCATCGGCCACGGCCACGTCGGCGCCGTCATCACCCCTGACCCCGCCGACGGTATCTACCTCGACTGGCGCGCCATGGTCGCCGCCAAGAAGCACTAGACATGCTGCGCGCTCTACCAGCTTGAAGGTTCCGCCGGCCGCTGGGACAGTTTCGAGGGGAATCCGCAGGGTCGCGAGGTGCCGAACCGAGGGATAGGAGACGATCAGGTGGTGTAGTCCGCGTTGATGCGGATGTACCCCTCGGTTAAATCGCATCCGTACACGGTCCATGTTCCGTGTCCGATGCCGAGGTCGACATTGATGTGGACTTCTTCACCTGCGAGGTGTTTGCGCACCGATGTGAGATCGACGCCGGCACTGGTGGGGGGATACACGGTGTGATCGCCGAAGCTGACTTGCACTTTGGCGGGGTCGATGGTGCGTTCGTCCTGACATTTTCCGATCGCCATGACCACGCGCCCCCAGTTGGGGTCTTCTCCGTGCACCATCGTTTTCACCAATGGTGAGTTGACGATCGTCTTGGCTACCGTCCGAGCTTGAGGTTCTGTGTTCGCTCCGGTGACTGTGACTTCGATGAGTTTGGAAGCGCCTTCCCCGTCGCGGGCGATCATTTTCACCAGGTCGGTGCATACTTCGGTGAGCGCTTGGTGGAACTCAATCAGATCGACTGCCCCTGCCGCTCCGTTGGCGAAGATGGCTGCTGTGTCGCTGGTGGAGGTATCGGTATCGATGGATACCGAGTTGTAGGTCCGTTGCACCACGTCGCGAAAGATGTCGTCGAGTTCCTGCTCGGGTACTTCTGCGTCCGTGTAGATGAAGGACAGCATGGTCGCCATGTCGGGTTCGATCATGCCGACGCCTTTGGCGATTCCGAGGATGGTCGCTTTTCCAATTTTTCTCGATGAAATCTTCTCGCGGGTGTCTGTTGTCATGATTGCTTGCGCTGTTGCGTGGATGTCGAACGATGAACCTGTGGGGGGCAGGGCGTCGAATCGGGTTCGGATCGTGTCCATGGGGTACTGGAGACCGATCACTCCGGTCGAGGCAATGATCAGCTCGTCCGGGGAGATGCCGGCGAGGCGGGCAGCGCGTTCTCGTACTTCGAGTGCATTGCGGAGGCCCTCGTCGCCTGTGGCGACGTTGGCGTTCTTCGCGAGTACGACGTTTCCGCGTGCGGTGCGGCCCGCTGCTATCGGGCGGCTGATTTCGACGCAGGGTCCAGCGAAGAGTGAGCGCGTGAACACTGTCGATGTCGTGCAGGGTCGTGTCGATACGACCATGGCGAAATCGTTGCGGTCAGCCGTTGCCAAGCCCAGATTCGTTGTCCACGAGCGGAAACCGAGGGGTGCCCTGTGCTCGATCATGTCTGCTCCCATGTTTGTGTCACCTTTTTCGTTCGATCACCACTCGGTCGTGCGCGCCCACGCCAGGAGGGCCTGGCGGTTCGGTTTTCCGACCGCCGTTTTCGGCCAGTCTGACATGTAGTAGACGTGTGTCGGTTCACCGAGTTCTGCAACTAGGGCATCGACTTTCTCCCGAGGGTCTGCCGAGGTCGACTGAGGGGTGAGTCGGCAGAAAACAGTGATGAGGTGGTGGGGGTTGGCCGACGGCGCGAATACGACAACTTCGTCGATTCCGTCGACCAGGCTGATCGTGTCGACGTATTCACTGGCAGAACGCACGGTGTCGTTGTCGTCGATCCACACGTCGTCACTTCGTCCCAATACCGCGAGAGTTCCGTCGGCGGCGACGCGTACGGCATCTCCACTGGCGTACCAGCCGCCGGAAAAGGCTGATGTCGTTCGCTCGGTGTCCGCCCAATAGGCCGTAGCCAAATGTGTTCGGCGGAAGTACGGTTCGCCGATCTGATGTCGGGTGAAGTTGATGCCGGGGAGTGGGCGAATCTTCATGTCGACGCTCCCCATGGGTGTCAACGCGGGCCGGGTTTGTAGATGCGTGCTCAGATCCGCGCACATGATCCCGGCCTCTGTGGCGCCGTACAGACGCTTGAGCGTCACCCCGCACCGGTTGAACAGGCCCTGGGCTGCGCCCGCCGAAAGCAGGGCGCCGCCGGTGAAGGCCGTGGTCAAATGCGCTCCCAGTACCGTCGAAGCAGCAGGCGAGGACGAAATCGCCTCGTAATGGGCGGGAAGAGCACTCATGTAGGTGGCGTGGTGGTGTGTCAGACGGTCGAGGGTGCGGACTGGATCGAATTTTCCCGGTACATGCACCATCGAAGCTCGGGCGCACAAAGTCGCCAGCAGGTGAACGTCAACGCCGTGGGCAAAATCGAGGGGATGAATATTCAGTACGATGTCGTGGTCTCCGAGTCCTACCTCTTCGGTCCATGTGCGTCGATCGCCGAGAAGGTCAGCTTCGGTCCAGTACACCCATTTGGCTTCTCCGCTCGATCCTGAGGTTTCCAGGATTCGTCCGCGAGGGTGTGGTGATGGTGGTCGGTTGGGCGGCTCGTCCGGCCGGTGAACGAGAACTGAATGATCGATGTCGACGACGGAACGCAATGAAGGGCCGATGTCAGGGGGAATCGGCGTGCGGGTGATTGCGTGCCAGCTACCGTCGATATCAGCGAGTCGCCGCCAGGTCGCCTCGGGCCGTCTGGTCGATAGATGTATCCCGCCTGCCGCCATGACCGCGAGCAGTATTGCGGCGTGTTCGAAGGCTGATTCCACGAAATCGACGGCAACGACCTCGCCCTCGTCGATGAGGGGGTCGAGGACATCGCGCCATCGAGTCGCGGCGTGCACGAGTTGACCGTAGGTAAATGCCCGATTCCCCTGAAGGAGAGCGACAGACGCTGGATCGGCATGATGGACGAGGTCGTTGAGGAATCCGGGCATGGTCGATTCAGACATTGACTTGTCCTCGCAGGAGATGCCGGTGCCCACCCGGTGCGATTTCCGTGCGTCCGTGCAGTACTCGTTCGTTGTCCAACACGAGAATGTCACCTTGTTGCCACTGATGGACGTAGAAGCTGTCGAGGCTCCTCAAGTATTCGTTCAACGCTGTGAATGAGTGCGCACTCGACTCCACGGTTTGACCGGGAAGACGTACGTGCCAGCCGCCGTTCGTTGTTCCCGTGAACGGCATCGCGATGTTCAGCCGAACATCGCCCTCGCGGGTTTGCGTCGTTGTGGGAATCGACATCCACCGGTTGGCTACGTCGGGGAAGTGCGAGGCGTCGGTGACGTAGTACTCCCACGTCGTCGTCAACAGCGCGCGTATCGAGGGCGGCGCATTGTCGATGACGTCGGACTGTTTACAGATTTCCGTGCATCCTGACCCGGATGGCTGATCGATCCGATGGCAGTACAGGATGATGTATTTCGGTGACGCATCGACCAAGGTTCCATCGGTGTGCAGGGGGAGCGAGCTTCGCCCTGTCACTATCTTGTCGGGTCGAGGACTCGCATCAAGGTCGAGTAACCCGGCGGTGCCGGTGCCGAAGCGGTGACTGGACAGGTCCCCGATCGCTGCCACCGTCTCCGCGAACTCCTCGCGGGTCAGATTGAATCCCTCGGCAAGCGCGTATCCGTGTTCCGAAGCATGCAGCGCCAACGCTTTCCCCAAATCTTCGGGGCAGGCAGGACCGGGGAGGGCTGCGGGCGGTCGACTCGTCATATCGCCGGCTGCGAATCTT
Organism: Rhodococcus sp. MurmanLake-1; assembly: GCF_056945715.1. Lineage (NCBI taxonomy): Bacteria > Bacillati > Actinomycetota > Actinomycetes > Mycobacteriales > Nocardiaceae > Rhodococcus > Rhodococcus sp. MurmanLake-1. Next base: position 9,906 of record NZ_JBWZNF010000020.1, read on the forward strand.
GAGTGCTGTTGTGCATCAATTGTTCCCATGTCCGGGCGCAATGATCTTGCAGAGTGCGGCCGATATGCCGCTCCAGCCCACCGACGAGACCAGAACCCTCCTGGATTGCTACCTTCTCGCCGTAGGCCGTGGTGTGAGGGAGGCGATAGCTTGCGAGCCGGCGCAGGTAGTACTTGTCGATTCCCTCGAATTTTTTCAGCGCGGCAGGCACCGATAATTGCGTGTGGATCATGTAGGGACTCCAATAGGGATGGAAGATCCGCGGTCCGCTCTCGAATTCGGCGGTCGACATCAGCCCCGACGCGCTGGTGGTGCGAACGCGATCGCCGATATCCGAACTCGTGCCCGCCATACCGATATCGCTGCGTGCATTGAGCAGGTCGCTTCCCAGCCCCGTGACAAGGTCCGCGCCGCGGGCTGCCGCCAATTCGAAAGAGATCGTGATAAGCAGATGGATAGAGATGATTTCTGCGTCGGAAGTCTGGAGTAGACGCATGCACCGGGGGATTGCCGCCTCTAGTTCCTCCGCTGTCACGTCGATGATCTCCAGAGGTATGGCGACATGGTCGGCCGTACGTGTGGCGCCCTCAATTTCATTGCCCCACGGTGTACGGAGGGTCAGGGCCACGGCATCCGCGTGTTCTTCTTGTAAATGTGAGGCCAACAGCCCCGAGTCCACTCCGCCGGACAAGAGCAGTCGCAGTGGACGTCGCCGCGCGACGATCTGACGTATCTCGTAACGCAATGCGGTATCCACATCGGCAATGGCATGTTCCAGGGCGTTGCGTTGGTGTACTTCCTGAACATCGGCGGGAGGGTATTTCGGTAGGAGCTTCCATTCGCCCTCGTGTACGGCGATGATGGCGCCGGGAGGAACGACCGTGACGGCAACGTCATGGAATTCAGGACAAGTGGCGAAAGCCGCCAACACGTTGTTGGTGAGGATCCATTGTGATGGTGATCGGGTGAGAAGGAATAGTCGCCACTCCCCGTAAGGCGGCGCCGCGAAGGCCATGCGGCCTGTCGCGATACCGGCTACCCCGAATGAGGTGATGTCTCCGCGTACATCGACGCGGTTGTTGTGACCGTGAATGAGGAAATTGGCGGCCGGTTCGGTCACCGATCGGCCCCGATAACGGTGCGCATCTTTTGCTGGGCTGCGTCACCGGACGCAAAGCCTGCACGGTGTCCGGAAATTGCCTGAATACGGGCTTCTTCCATTGCCAACAAGAGATCGTGGTTGCTGAATGCTTTGGTCCGGGTGAAGGGGACACTCTGGTACGCCGCGAAACTCGTCGCACGTTCGATGCCAACCTGAAGTGGTGTCGACGTACCAGGGTTGATCAACTCGTCCACCAAACCGTCTGTCAAAGCTTCGTCACCCACCCAGGCATCACAGCCGATGATCATGCGATTGGCGACGTGCGGAGAGACTCGCGAGCGAAGCAGTGGGACACCCAGGATGCACGAGATGCCGAGTTTGAGTTCAGGCATCCGCAGATCGGCCGTTGGGGTCGCCACACGCCAGTCTGCGCACAGTGCCAACTGCAGGCCTATTCCGATACAGAAACCATCGATCACTGCCACGGTCGGCTTCGGACACGCAAGGACACTTCGGTACATGTCGACGCAAGCATCGATCCATCGACTGACCTCACTGCCACCTGTGAATGTGCTGACTTCGTTGAAGTCGCCGCCGACCCCGAACGAGCGCCCGTCGCCCGCGTGCAGGACAAGGGCTTGGATCTCTGGATCTTCGGCCACGCTACTGACCTGAGCGGCAAGATTTTCCATCTTTTCAGTCGGAAAGGTGTTGTGCCCGTCGCCGTCGAACTCGAGCACTGCGATGCCGTCCTCGACGTATGTACGCCCGCCGTTATCGGACCCAACCGTTCGCCGTTCGGTTCGCACGGCTCGAGGGGAAGATGTGTGGGTCGTCATGTCATTTCCTAATTTCATGTGGCTTTCAAAGCCAACGGTCGATGGTGGGCGTGACGAAGGTGGGTTGCCTTCCCGACCTCGACAGACAATCGAGACAAGAGCATCGACAGATCGCGCGATCCACGGCGCGATGTAGTTGGGGGCCATTGTTGAAGAACAGACCCGGCCCACCTTCGAAGTGAGGATGACCGGATCGGCTCGGGCAGAAATTCCGGTATCGACGCACCTTGATCACTGCCAAGTTCGCATCGTTGCGGTGCTGCACACTCACGTCTGGCAAGGTACGGCGGTGAAGACCCTCCAGCCGCATGCTGATCCGTCGTCCATGCCGGCCGCACTTCTACGGTCGCCGCATGGACATGGACAGACAGCGACAATGTGGGTCTTTGTCGCGGTTCGGGAGATTCGGCAGGGGGTTGTGAGGAGGGGTTAGTGGACGGAGGCTTGTACAGAAGAGCGAGATTTGTACTCCGCCAACCGCTTCCGGGTGTAGAGATCAGTTCCCCAGCGTTCGTCCGATTGCGAGAGGCGTTTGTGTGCGAGTATTTCATCGACCAGTGAATAGAACTGGGCGAGTGCGACTGCCGCGGTCCGTGAAGCGAGACTTATCTCAGTCTCATCGTTGTGAATTCGAAAACGTGAGACGTCGATGATCGTACCTGCGTCGATGGAGTTGTTGATGAAATGGCAGGTCGCCCCGAACTCCTCCAAGCCGTCGTCGAGACCGTAGCGGTAGCCGCCGATCCCTCGATATTGTGGGACTGACGGATGAAAATTGATCGCATACTCGCCGACTTTCGTCAGCATCGACTCGGGGATCAGGAAATCCGACTTGAAGGAGAACAGCAAGTCGGCACCAGACCAATCGTGAAACGAACGAGTATGAGGATTGCCGTAGTCCCACGGATACCATTGCACCGATTCGAACCGGTTTTCGAGGTAGTCGTGCGCGTGCCCACTCCATTCGGAGCTGTCCGAGATCAGCAGTACGGATCGAGGATCCATGAGCGGTCCCCTCACCGTGCTGCCGATACGGTGCCGGACCGAGATGACAGCCGCGAATGATCTACCAACGGCAGTGCCCACGCATAAGCGAATCCGGCTCCGGCAGCGTGATCGAATGTGTCCGATTCCTCGTAGTCTGCAAGCGCGGTGTTGTACCGCGAAAACAACTCCGACCGTCGTGCAACGCAGTGGCATCGGCCTTTGAACAACTCGACTGTAACTTCTCCGGTGAGTCGCGGCGCCAACTGTTCGCAGAGACCGTCAAGAGCTCGCCGAAGATCGCTGAACCAGTAGCCGTAGTAGACCAATTCGCCGTAGCGGTCAGCGATCGAACGTTTGAAATGCAGAGTCTCTCTGTCGAAGACGAGCGACTCGAGATCTCTGTACGCGGCGTGAAGGACTGTCGCAGCGGGACTTTCGTATACGCCGCGGCTCTTGAAACCGACAATACGGTTCTCGAGTATCTCGGTGCGGCCCACGCCGTGCCCGGCGGCGATGATATTGAGTTCCTCGACAAGCGCAACCGGATCGAGTTCGCGACCGTTCAGCGAAATGGGGATGCCTTGCCGGAATTCGATCCGCACTTGCTCAGGGAAATTGGCGGCCTCGATCGGATCGGTGGTGATTTGCCAGGCATCGCGTGGTGGGGCTTGATCGACGTTGTCCAGGTCGCCGCATTCGATGCTTGTCCCCCAGATGTTCGTGTCGATGCTGTACGGGGATGTCTTGCTGGCCCCTATGTCGATGCCATGTTTGTCGGCGTACTCGATCTCGCTGCGTCGTGATGTCAGTTCCCAGTCGATGACCGGTGAGAGGACCGTCAATGTCGGATCGAGCGCTCGAACCGATGTATAGAATCGGACCTGATCGTTGCCCTTGCCCGTGGCGCCGTGTGCGACCATCCTCGCGCCGGTGTCCGCGGCGATCTCGACGAGTCGCTGCGCGATCAGCGGCCGCGACAGCGGGGCTGCGAGAAAGTACTTTCCTTCGTATACGGCTCCAGCGGCCAATCCCGGCAGTGCGAATTCTCGAAGGAATCTTGCCCGCACGTCTTCGACGATCACATCCGATGCCCCTGCCCGCTTCGCGCGGTCGGCGACGTCGGCGAGGTCCTCTACTTGGCCGAGGTTTGCGCAGTAGGCGATAACGTCGGTGTCGTACTTTTCGCGTAACCAGTGCAATGCGACTGATGTGTCGAGTCCACCCGAGTATGCAAGGACAATGGTCATGATTCCCCCTGTGATGATGTGGTAGCGAGGGTGTTTCCGGTTGCACTCGCTACGAGGTCCTTGGCTTTCTTCGCGGTGGCGGACCTTGCTTCAATGAGTAGATTCGCCTTTTCTTCGGCCCACGACCGGATGTCTGCGACCTGGCGTAGTCCGATCACCCGCTGTTCACGGACGCGAGTCGGTGACGTTGCCCCCGGCGACTCGTAACTTGTGAGGGTGTTGACCGGGTCGAACAAGTCAGCGAGCGCTTCCGCGCTTATCACTATCTGATTGCGCATTTCGAGTAGTTTCGAAGCCATCTCGCAGTCGTGGAGGGTCAACTTCTCCTTGATGAGATCGCTGACGAGTTCCCCGGTGATTTTGTGGGCGGTACGGAATGGAATGTCGTGCTCGGAAACGAGGAGGTTGGCCAATTCGGTAGCAGTCGAGAAATTGGTCCAGCACAGTTCCAGACCACGGCCGGTATTGAAAACCATGGTGTCGTTCTGCTCATGACATACGCGCAGCGTGTCCAGGTAGGAGTCGAGTGCACCCCAATAGACGAATTTGTCTTCCTGCAGATCGCAGCTGTACCCCAAACCGACCGATTTTTCCATGACCAACAACTGGATCAACGCCCCGACCGATCTGCCGGTCTTACCTCGCGCAAGTTCGGCTACGACCGGATTCTTTTTCTGAGGCATGATCGAACTGCCGGTGGCGAACGAGTCGTGCACATCGACGAGTCCGTATTCGTTGGAGCTCCAGGTAACGATCTCCTCTTGCATCCGGGAGATGTTCGTTGCTGCAATGGCGACGGCGGCGGCGATTTCCACCGTCCAATCCCGCGTCGATGTCGCATCGAGCGCGTTCACGAGTGGTCCGTCGAACCCGAGTAGTTCCGATGTCATTTCTCTGTCGAGCGGAAACGATGTGCCGGCCAGTGCACACGAGCCCAACGGACTGAGATTGACCCGGCTCCACGCGGCCATGAGCCGTTGCGCATCGCGCAGCAACGCCTGGGCGTGCGCGGACTTCCAGAAAGCCACCGAAATGGGCTGTGCACCTTGGCTGTGGGTGTAGCCAGGGATGACGGCATCGAGGTCGCTGTCAGGTGAGTCGAGCAAGCTGGACGCGAAGTCTGCAAGCGATGCCACTGCTTCGAGCAACCACTCACGACTCACCATGCGCGCATCGGTCTGGACTTGGTCGTTGCGCGAACGGGCAGTGTGCATCCGCCCGCCGGCGTCTGCACCGATTCTCGAGATCAACATCTGCTCGGTATTGAGATGTACATCTTCGAACTGCACATCGAGTTCGAGTCGACCGTTGGCACATTCATCGGCCAGTTCGAGCAACCCTTCGATGATTGCCCGGGTCACGTCGGGGTCATTGATTCCTTGCTCGCCGAGCATCAAGACATGAACGATGTTCTGCCAGAGGTCGTGTTCGAGCATCCGAGTATCGACTGACACTGTCTCGGTGTATCTGAGCACGCTTTCCGTGATATCGGAGGCAAAGCGCCCTCCCCACAGCTTTTGACTCACGATTGCGCTTCCTTCTTGGTTGTTGGTTGGGATTATTCGAGGGCGACACGAACTCCGAGGCCGATGAGAAATGCACCGAGTGCGCGTTCGACCCAGGCCAGAGTCTTTCGATTGCTGAGAAATGTGCGTGCACGGTCGGCGAGATAGGCGTAACCCGACAACGCTGCTATCGCGATAGCGAGCTCGATGGACATGAATACCAGCGACCAGTGCAGAACATTGCCGCCCTCTGGGATGAACTGTGGAATCAACGCGAGGTAGAACGCACCCATCTTGGGATTGAGCAGGTCGGCATACAACCCCGTTTTGAATGCCTCCCACTTGCCTCGCGGCCGTAGATCCGGCGTGGACCCGCTGAGGTCGAGGCTTCCCGATTTCCTGATGCTCTGCACGCCCAGATACACGAGGTAGATCGCTCCCGCGATCTTGATGGCTTCGAAAACGGTCGGGAGGCGCTCGAGTACTCCGGACAGGCCCGCTGCGGCAGCGATCCCCCATGCCAGCGACCCTGATGCCGCCCCCAACGCGACTGCGATGCCGTACGCAGTCCCCGACGTCAGGGACTGCCGAATGGAGAGGACCACATCGGGGCCGGGTGTGACGCCGAAAACCAATGCCACCAAGGCGAATTGGACGACGGCATGTTGATTCACACCCGCAACTCTAAGTGCGGCACATGCATGAGTAAAGTTAATACAAGTGCGTCAACTTAAGGAAAACTAATGATCGAGTCGATACGCCTGCAAGCTTTCACCGCGATCTGCGAGACGGGTTCTTTCGACAAGGCCGCAGCACGGTTGCACATCACCCCGTCAGCGGTCAGTCAACGGATGAGTGGGCTCGAACGCGAAGTCGGGCAGGTGCTGATCGTTCGTGCCCGACCCGTCCGAGCCACGGCTGCAGGACGAGTCCTCCTCGGATTCGCTCGTCAGAGCGCGTTGCTCTACACCGATGTCCTGAAGCAAATCTCGCCGGAGACGGAAGGAACCACCGAGGGTCGTGCGCGGATGTCCGTGGCCATCAACGCCGACTCGATTTCGACATGGTTTCAACCTGCCCTCGCGGCGATAGCGGCAGAAGGGAAATTTTTGATGAACCTGCATGTCGAAGACCAAGATCACACAGCACAACTGCTCACCGAAGGAAGTGTCATGGCGGCTGTGGCAACGACTGGCCAACCCGTTCCTGGATGCAAGGTCCAACCACTCGGGGGGATGACGTACTGGACCGCGTGCGCACCACATCTGATCTCGGGACGTGACGAAGTCACCGACGCGGATCTGAGTACCTTGCCCATGCTGCGTTTCGATCTCAAAGACGACCTACAACATACGATGCTCCGCAGATTGGGTATCACGTCCGAGCCGCCGACGCATTTCATTCCGTCCAATCACGAGTTCCTGACCGCGGTCCGCCTGGGTCTCGGATGGGGTGTTCTTCCTCGCGCCCAGATCCAAGGGGATATTGATTCCGGGCGCCTCATTCGGTTGATTCCGACAGAAACTGTGGTGGTCGACCTTTTCTGGCAATGCTGGCGCATGCAATCGCCTGCCCTGCAACATCTGACGGACCTCGTGTTCAACGCAGCCCACGAACACCTCGAACCACCCAGAACTCGTCACTGAACGTCGACTACGGCCAGTGTCCGTCATCGCCGCTCGACCCGGAAATGTGGGATCGGCACCGCTGTTCCCGTGAAGGCGGCGGGTAAGTGAGGAGTGAATTAGGTTGCGGCGTTGGCGATTCCGGCGATGAGGAAGTCGATGCCTATTTCAAATCGACCGTCGCTGTTCTCGTCCAGAAGTGATCCGTGCCCCTCAAAGTGAGCCATCTATATGAGAGGTGAGGCAGAGTGATCCATAGGAGGTCACAGTGCCCAAGTCGTATCCAAACTCAGTCCGGCGACAGATCTCGCACCGTCTGCGAAGTGGTGACACAGTCGCCGATGTCGCTACGGAAACCGGCATATCGGCGGCGACGTTGTTTCGGTGGAAAGACCAAGCCCTGATCGATGCGGGGGTGCGGGACGGTGTACCGAGCACCGAGTCCGACGAGCTCGCATTGGCCCGCGCCCGCATCGCTGCACTCGAAGCTGAACTCGCATTGACTCGCGATGCGTGCGCCTTGTTCGACGATCAGTCGGTGGTGCCCCCAAAAGGAAGATCGCGATCGTCGAAGGACTGATCACACGAGGACATTCCGGGAGATCGGCATGTCGTATAACGGGTTTGAGCAGATCGACATTTCATGCGCACCGTCGCCGGCCGGTCTCCAATCGGCGAGTACGGCGCATCATCGTGGCCGACACGATCGAAAAAATCTACCAACGATCGCGCGGAACCTACGGGAAACGACGTATCCGGGCCGAGCTGCTCGATACGTACGAAATGAATGTCAATCACAAGCTGGTGTCGGCGATCATGACCGAACTCGGTATCGCTGGGTTGCCTCGTCCGGGCAAGCGGAAACCGAACCTGCTGGGCGTCGAAACCCTCTCTGACCGGGTCAATCGCGGTTTCACGGCAAGTCGGCCGAACGAATTGTGGTTCACGGATATTACGGAGCATCCCGCTCGTGACGGAAAGGTTTACTGCTGTGCGATTTTGGACTGTTTCAGCAAGATGATCGTAGGTCGTTCCTTCTCCACGACTGCCGATACCGCACTGGTCAACAATGCGGTGAACATGGCCGCGCAGGAACGGATCCGTTGGGAGGCAACGATCTTGCATGCCGATCATGGTCCCCAGTTCACGTCGTGGGGGTTCGGTGAGAATCTGCGGAGGTGGGGGTTGCTCGAGTCTTTCGGGACGGTCGGTGATTGCTTCGATAATGCTGTCATGGAGGCATTCCGGGGGCGGTTGCAGACGGAATTATTGAACACGAAGAAGTGATCGACCACGCTGGAACTGACTGCAGCCATGGCCGATCACATCGACAATTTCCACAATGCTGAACGGCGCCACAGCTATCTCGGCAACATCAGCCCGATCGAGTATGAGAAGCTCTGGGCAGACATCCAACCGTACCCCCAGCTCTCATCACGCTGGTGCACTACTGGGGCACACATCATGCGGGTCACTTCACGGGGGTCATGCCACTCCGTGGCTAGCGTGCGGGTGATGTGGACGATTTGCTGTTGTATTACAGCCGCCCCGAGGTGTGTCGTTTTCTGTTTGACGATCCGTGGACGGTCGAGCATGCGCGGAAGGTGGTGGCGCGGAGGGTTTTGTGCCGAAGCCTGGGCGATGGTGATCTGGCGCTTGTCGTCGAGTTCGAGGGTCGGGTGGTGGGCAATGTGGGGGCGTGGTTGATCGAGGGGTGCGAGCATTCTGCGGAACTGGGGTGGGTGTTTTCCCGGAGGTTGCGGGGAGGGGGTTCGCGAGGGAAGCGGTGACCGTGTTGGTTGATTTGGTGTTCGCAGTGTCGTCGCTGCATCGGGTGAGGGTGCAGATGGATGCGCGAAACGATGCTTCTGCTCGGCTGGCACGTCGTGTGGGAATGCGGCGGGAGGCCCATTTCCGGGAGGATGTGTGGGTCAAGGGTGAGTGGACGGTCACGGTGGTGTTCGCTGTGCGTGCTGACGAGTGGCCGCCGACGACATCGTGCTGAGAAGATGGCGGTAATCGGAAGGGAGTGGGCCGTGAGGTCGGTTGTTGGTGTGGTTGTTGCGTTCGCCGCCGCAGTCTCGATAAGTGCCTGCAACGCAGTGGCGCCCGAAACAGTGCCGAGTTCGGTTCCTCGGGATGCGTCGCCCACCAGCGTTGTACATGCGTTTTTGGATGCGTTGAATGCGCATGATGTGGAGGCGGCGAAGCGTTTGCTGAGTCCTGAGTTCGAGCAGCGCATGGAGAGCAGTGCGGGTAGTTGGTTCACCAATATCGTCAGTATCACGAATGTCGAGGTCGGGGGTCCGGTGCCGCAGGTTCCTGAGGGTAACGGGATGTCGGGGTACCAGCAGGGCGTTCAGGTCGTGACTCATTTCGATTTGGAGCAGCGGACTGTCGTGTCGATGCACAATGGTTCTACTTCGTGGGGGTACATGCTCGCCCGCGAGTCTGACGGTGACCCTTGGCTCATTGTCAGTCAGGGAATGGGGTAGCGCTCGAAATCAACTGATCCATCTGTCACGGATGTGTCGCCGAAACGCCGATCGAGGACTTCACCCGGATCCTGAACCCGCGGCAATCGGCCGCATGATGCGGGTGCTGGGTTAGCGCCGTGGGGTAGACCGTCGGTTCGTTTCGTCGAGTTCTCAGGGACCGCCTTGGAGCATGTACGGGACGAACATCCCGTTCGTTCCTTGCGCGAGGACGGTGACGGGTTGGCTGGTGGTGACGGGCTGTCCCGGCCGAATTGCGGTGTACAGGTCGATGTTCTCGTCGTCGAGGTGGTCGACTTTCGAGTAGTCGTATCCACTCGCAGATCGTGGCATGTCGGCGACGGGGTCGCCGTTGCGGTTGTAGTGCCGGTGATGGTAGGTGAGACTGATCGGGAATCCGTCACCGGGTGTCCGGTGACGCGCGTAGTAGAGACCGCCGTAGAGGGACACCACGACGAGTGTTCCGGCGATCACAAGCATGACGAACGCTGCGACGGCGTTCGTCGGCCACAACCGTCTCCCTTTGCGCATGCACGAAGTATGGCGAACAGTAGGCACTTCCGTCTGGCGGGTTTTTCGATTTCGGGCTACAGACCCGGTGGTGTGTTGTCTCGGGATAAGTAAACGACGGAATCATCTATGAGCGAGGATGTACCGGATCAGGATTGCGAAGAGGGATGCCAGCGAGCAGTAGGCGAGGAAGCCTCCCATATCGAGCCAGGTCCGTTCCCCGAAGGGGCCTGGGTTTGTCAGCGACACCTGGACTTCACGACTGCTGCGTCGGGCGAGGTGGATCCACCACACAGCAACATTGCCCACGCCGCATCCCAGCAGTAGCCGCCTGAGCACCCTGTTGGCTTTGTCGACTGGAGTTCGGTCTTGACCGCGTTGGCGCATGATTGAGTGTCCGCCGTCGGAGGAAATGCTCCATGTTTCGAATGCTGCACATCCGCCAGTCAACCTGCCAGGTCGTCACTGAGTCGGTGCAGCAGACTGCTTGACGAAGGTTCACGAGGAATTTCTGACGTATGTCGATCAATGTTGCTATCGCCTGGCGGTGACTGTGTTCCTTCTCCGTTTCACCTTTACGGCGACGGTTGCCGGTTGTTTCGGGAGGAGTTGATTGCAGCTGCGAGCACGATGGTGAGTAGTGCCAGAGCGCATGTGGTCCACGCTGCGGTCGAGTAGCCCGAGTTGGTGGGGGAAAAGGAACCGGTCATGGTGTGCGCGGCCAGGATCACACCACTGGCGGCACTACCGATGGAGAAGCCGACCGAACGCACAACCTGGTTGACGCTCATCGCGGCCGCGGTCTCTTCGGAGGGTGTGACTGCCAGGATCACTTGGGGCATCACGGCGGAGAAGCCTCCGACGCCGAACCCCAGCAACCCCATGATCGTGATCGGCCACGCCACGCCCATGTCGCGGACGGTGGCGAACAGGATGCATGCGAGGGCGATCACGGCGCCGTTGGCGATGAGTAGGCCGAATGGGCTGACCTTGCGGCGCGCCTTGGGCACTACACGTCCTGCGACGAAACCCAGCGCGGAGAACGGGACCAGCACCAAGCCCGCCTCGACCTCGTTGAGCCCGTAACCGTAGCCGACCTCCGGGGGAGTCTGAACGAAGCGGGTGATCAGGGTGAAGAGCAAGTACATGGCGATACCGGAGACGAACATGATCAGGTTGGCGCCGGCGACCGCCGGGTGCCGCAGCGCGGTCAGGTCCACCAGCGGATGCGCCACTTTCCGCTCGACGGCGACCCACGCGGCCAACACCGCTGCCCCGCCGAGGAGGACCGATACGACTACCATCGGCCTGCTCGACGACCAGCTCGACTCGCTCGTAACCACTAGCACCGCAACAAGTCCGACGGAGAGAAGGAATGCTCCCCACCAGTCCACGGACTCCTTGGCCGGTGCGGCCGTACTGTCAGCGGGGAGTGCAACGACGGCGGTGATCAGCGCGGCGACTGCGACCACGACACCGAGTAGGTATGCCGCGCGGACGCCCCACACTTGGACCAACAAGCTCGCGATGGGGTATCCCACGCCGATGCCGACGGTGGAGGCCACGGACAGCATTGCGATCGTGCCCTCTGCGCGGTCCCGGAGGTGTTGGCGGGCGGTGGCCATCATCAGTGCAGTCAGGCCCAATCCGATCCCCTGTGCTGCCCGACCGAGCAGGAGCACGACGAAGGGTGCGGGCACGACGGTCGCCACGCTGCCCAGCGCCACGACGGTCAGAGTGGACAGGACGACTTTTCGTCGCCGGTGGGCGGCGCCGAGGCGGCCGAGAAGCGGGGTGGCGACGGCGCCGGTCAGCAGTGTGATGGTCAACGTCCATTGAGCGGTGGACAGTGAAACGTCGTAGTCCTCGGCTACGGACGTGATGAGGGGCGCTCCCAAGCTTCCGATTGCTGCGACCACCAATGCGATGAAGACCAGTGCCGCCACCATGTTGGTGTCGTCGTGCTTGGCGGTTCCGCTGGGGTGTGTCTCGGGAGTTGTGGAGGCGTTCATTGGTTGTTCTCCTCGGTCAGATGATCGAACAGTCCGGCATGGATGCGGGTGCGGATGCCGCGCGCCCACTCGGTGTCGATGTCGTCGATGTCCAGAGCCGCGGCGACGTTGAGCAACATGCCGTAGGCGATGAAGCTTTTCACTGCCACCGGAGGCATACCCGTGTGATCGGCTGTCGCCGTCCACATTCCGGCCATGTGATTGCGCACCGCATCGCGAACCTCGCGGTCGCCGCATGCGGCGAAGGCTTGCAGTTGTACCAGCAATTCGGTGCGGTTGGACAGGGTGCTGTTGTTGTAGTACTCGCCCATCACGGCAACCGATGCGGGTCCTGTGGTGTCTGCGGCTGTGCGGTCCGTTCCGTCGATGAGGTGTGTGAACGCACGCTGGACGACTTGGAGGAACAGTGCTTTCTTGGTGCCGAACAGCCGAAAGATGTAGGCCTGCGAGATTCCCGCGCGGTGGGCGAGTGATTCCATCGACGCGCCGTGCAGGCCAGCTGCGGCGAACTCCTCGGCTGCGAGAGCGAGCAGCTGTTCGCGTCGCTGCTGGGCGGTCATTCGCTTGACTTCACGTGTACTCACCCCGCCGAGAGTAGTTGTTAGTAGTTACTAACTACTAACAATGGGTGAAATTCGACAGCCGATATGACCGACTCGAACTGATCACCGCAGGTTCCCGACGAATCGGGCGACGGAGGATGTGACATCGAGGACTGGACTACGTTCAGCCCAGTAGAGCCCAGATTTGTGCCAATGACGCCGAGACTTCTTCGTTCCGAATTGCGCCGTCGCTGTCGACGGCCGCTCGTCCGACCGAAATTTCGAGGCATGCCGGCCTGATCACTCGTGCTCCGACGTAACCCAGGACGGTTTCCAGAGTGTCCACGGCGCCTCGTCCGCGGCCGGGAGCGGCGACGTTGATCCATGCCACGGGTTTGTCAGTCATTTCGGTTCCGCCGACTGTCCAGTCCAGCAGGTTCTTGAAGCTCCCGGGCAAAGTTCCCGCGTATTCGGGTGTACAGAACAGCACGGCGTCGGCATCTCGAATGCACCGTCGCAATGCGAGTACTTCCTCGTGAAGTGGATCCCGGTCGTCGTCGGGGTTGAAAGCAGGCAGTCGCGACAACCCCTTGTAGGTGGTTGTGGTCGCAGCTGGCGGCGCGGATTCGGCGATGGTTGCGAGTGCGGCGGCGTTGGTCGAGTGCGCTCTGGTGCTTCCCGAGATCAGCAGAATGTTCACAAGACCGATGGTCGCACAAGGAACTGCGCGAATTGGTGCGCAGAAATCGATCACAGCCGCCGAACTTGCTGAAAGTCTCTGGCACCGTCAACAGATCGAACGTGGGTCCATCGCGTGTAACTGGTTTGGGCCCAGCGCTATTCGCTGTCAGGTAGCGGCTTTTGGCCCGCGGTGCGGACGAGGCGTTCCAACAGTTCGATGAGTGTGGCCCGGTCTGCTGGCGAGAATGCTGCCAGGACGGCGTCCTGGGCTGCTTCGATTGCGGCCTCGAAGCGGCCGAGGGTGATCAGGCCGGATGGTGTGAGCGTGACGGTGTTGCGTCGCCGGTCGCTGGGATCGCGTTCTCGTTTCACATATCCCAGGGTGAGCAGCGCACGCGCCGCAATCGCTACGCCGAGCGTGGCGATCAGGCTTACGGCGAATGACGGCCGCGCTTCGCGGGCAGATCTACTGGTTCGACATGGGGCATGGTGAGAAGCCGTGGGTGGTGGTGTCCAACAATGTCCGCAATCGCACCCTGAACACGGTCCTCGCTGCACGGGTGACCACAACGCCGAAGCCCGGTGTTCCGACGGCCGTTTCCCTCGGGGGCCGCTGATCCGCTTGTCGGTTCGATCCTGGTGGATGACCTCATCCAGCTCTTCGACGACAAGATCGCCGCGAGCAGTCCTGCGGGGGCTCTCACCCGCGACTGTGGTCGAACTGAACAAAGCGCTCGCGGTGCACTCGGGTTGCCCTGCGGATTTCACGGAACTGCTGTGGCCCCGACCGGGTGGATTCTCGGGATCGTTGCACACGATGAATACCTAACCTCCTGGATCGCCGTGCTCTAGTCGCTTCGGACTGCTCGTGGTGGATTCGATCATGGGTAAGGACCCATCGAGTGATCGCCTGACCCCCACCTGTTGCGTTTATTTCGATAGTTGCGTATATTTCGTTTGCAAGTTCCTTGTGTCTGTAGGAGGTAATTCCATGTCCGCCGGCGAACAGCCCAGTGTCATCGAGCAGGAACAGGCACGTCAGGCACTGCAGGTGCTGCGCGGTGTCGAGTCCGACGTGGGGGAAACCCTCGACGTGAAGGTCGCCGGGACTGCAGAGTCGGTGCATCTTCCTCGCGCGGCGTTCGAGTTGATTCGAGAGGTGTTGGCGAACATGGCTGCAGGGCAAGGTGTCACGGTCGTCCCGGCGCATGCGGAGTTGACCACGCAGCAGGCTGCGCAGATGCTCAATGTCTCGCGTCCCCATGTCATCAAGCTGCTCGACGAAGGGCGCATCGAGTTTCGGTTGGTGGGCCGTCATCGCCGGATCCTCGCATCGTCGCTGATTGCCTACCAACGCTCTCAGCTCGGCGGAGCGCGCAGCGCCGCCGACGAATTGGCAGCTCTCACGGAAGATCTCGGACTGTACTGACGTGACCTTCACCGTGCTGTACGACGCAAATGTGTTGTACCCGAATGTTTTACGAGATGTGTTGATTCGGCTCGCGCAGACCGGTCTTGTTCACGCCCGGTGGACGGACCGCATCCTCGACGAAGCTTTCGGGAACTTGGGGCAGGACCGACCGGACATCCCGACCGCGAAGCTGGACAAGCTGCGGGAATTGATGAACGCCGCGGTTCCAGACTGCTTGATCACTGGTTACGAGAAACTGATCCCCGCACTGACACTGCCCGATGTCGATGATCGACATGTTCTTGCCGCGGCGATTCGAGCGGGAGCTCAGGTGATCGTGACCGCGAATCTGCGGGACTTCCCCGATTCGGAGCTGGCGCAGTTCGGTGTCGAGGCGAAGCATCCGGACGAGTTCGTGATGGATTTGTTCAATCTCGACGGGGCGCGGGTTCATCAGGCGGTCAGTGCGACAGCGGCGGGGTGGCGTAATCCTCCGGGGACGCCGGCGGATGTGTGTGATCGTTTGGCGGCGGCGGGGCTTCCGATTTCAGCGGCGGCGCTTCGTCGCTGAAATCGGAAGCGACTGCGATTCTCTCTGCTTATTGGCAACGCTACGAACGTGTCCGCTCCAGGGCCGATCACGGATGACGGTCACGCTGATTTCATCGGCCCTTCCCGTGTGCCCGGTTTCGCGGGTTCGATGTCGATCGCTGCACGTGTGGGCGGTGTGGCAGCGGTCAGTGCAGAACCATCGGCAGTGGTCGCGGATGGGGTCCGTCGGGTTCGATGAGGAAAGGCCTTGTCAGGCGCTGCTTTTCGATCTGTGTCCAGGCTTGGGCGAGGACGTTCAATCCCCGGGCCAGAGGGAACGCATCTCCGGTCTGCTCGATGATGGTCTCGGTGCGGGGGACCGTCGCGGCGATGACTTTCGGATGTGTGATTTCCGGCCACGTCGGCGGCACCAATGTCTTGCGCGCGGCGGCGTGAGAGTTGAAGCGGGCCTGCAAGCCGTCGCGTTCGGCAATGACGGCGTCGACGGTAGCGTCGATATCGACTGTTCCTGCGGTGGTGATGTTTTCGCGAGTGAGGATGTCGGTGCCGTTGCACAGCACGGCGTGCCGGCCCCGGATCAGGTTGACGATGGTATCGGTGTCGTCGCGTTCGAGGACCCAGGCGCCGGACAGTCGGGGTAATCCGATGTCGGGTCCGACGTCGATGTGCCAGATGCATACTTTCCCGGAGGGTTCGTCGATCACCGCAAGTGGAAGAAGATAGGTGTGTGGTGCGGTGGTCACGGACAACTCCTACGAGAAGGGATTGGACATCGGCAGTCTCACTGTAGGTGAGGGCCGTCACTGTCACTGTCATAGTGTGCGGCGCTGACGAAAGTGTTAGCTGCGAGGTTTGCAGGTCGAGCAGCCGGACGCAATGTCGCTGAGGCGTTCAGCGCTGATCCGTCCGCATCGACGGCACCGTACGTGGTGCGGGTCGTCCGGCAGCGACGGCGCCGTGAGCGGTCCGAGGTACTCGTACCCTGATTCTTCGGCAACGGTTTTGGCCCGCTCGTACGGAACCGGTTCCACCTTTGCCCACACACCGTGCATCTCCCGGGACTGCGCCGCCCACCCTCGCCAGAAACAGGCACGGCACGTCGGTTCGGCGTAGGTGTTTTTGTCGAGGGTGTACTCGAACCTGTAGTGCGCATGAATAGTGCAGGTCAGGCATTCGGTCAGTTGCCAGTCGTCGGGGTGAGTGAACGATTCCAACGGGAAGAGTCCGCCACGGCGTTGTTGCTCGATGATGTGCTGCTCGCACCATGTCGGTTTCGTACGGGTTTTGAATGCCGCGGTGGTGGTGCAGCCGTCGACGGAGCATGGCTGTGTCGACGGAACAGGATTTCGCCGCAACGCCCGGGGCGCCTTCGGCGGCTTTGGTTGTTGCGGAGGTTGCGGTTCCGGCCGCAGCGCCATCGGAACCATCCGGAGGCGACTGGGTACAGGCGCCGGCGCAACAGAACCGTCGACGCCCTCGGCCGAGATAAGAACCCCGGGTTCGTCGAGGGGTTTCCCACCCAGGCAGCGAAGGAAATCGTCCTCCGTCATCACCTCGATGTCTTGGCCCTTTTCCTGCAGTTCGAACGCTCGCCGAGCTTTACCGGTGATCTTCGAGCCCGGTTGTAGGACGGCAGGGTTGATATCGCCGACGACGAGTACGTTGGTCCGCTTCGTCGTCGACTCGTTGGCCGCTGCACCGACGCGCGCACATTCCTCCCACGCGATCTGCCGTGTCATCGACATCAGCGCTCCGGTGAACACCACCACGCGGCCATAGAGGTATCCGTCGGGATCGGCGTTCGGATTGAGGTCAGGCTGAACGAGAGGGGAAGAACCGCCGCCTTTGCTGGTAACGGTTGCGACGCTGCCTTTGTAAATGCCGCCAGCCATTCGGCCGATGCCGACTCCGACCGAGGCGGCGAGCGCGTCGAGGTCCGAAACGCCCTGAGCAACTGCGAGTCCGCGAACGACATCGACAACGGCGCGGGCGTCGGCGAGCGCGTCGTGGTGGTCCACGATTACGCCGCCGAGTGCCTCGAGGACGTACGGCAGTCGGTAGGTGGGTAGCGACAGGGCTCGCCGCGCAAGGACCATCGTGCACAGAAACCGCATTTCCGGCCATTCGATGTTGTCGACGGCGCAGGCGTAGCGGATGACGCCGATGTCGAATCCGGCGTTGTGCGCGACCACGATGTCGTTGCCGATGAAGCCGACGATGGCAGGCAGTATGTCTTTCCATCGGGGCGCGGTGGCCACCATTTCTGGGGTGATGCCGTGCAGTGCGATGTTGAAGTGGTCGAAATGGTCGACCTGCTCGGGCGGTCGTATCAACCAGTGGCATTCGTCGACGGGAATTCCGTCGCGGACGCGGACAAGACCGATCGAGCATGGTGAGCCGCGGTACGAATTCGCGGTCTCGAAGTCGATGGCCGTGTAATTGAGCATTAGGCGTCCTACTCTGCTTCCGGTCGGGTCGCGAACTCCGGAAGGAAGCCGACGAGTATGCGTCCTTGGAATCTCAGGCAAGTCGAAATTCAGGTTGCGCGGTTCCTCAGAGTAGTCGGAAATTCACCTGATGTTGCGCTTTTGGCGGACGGTAGTTGCTGTAAACGACCGGTCAGAAAAGGTTTCGACCGTCGTAGACCCTGAAGGGTATGGAATCGCCTCGTTCCGGGTTCAACGGTGCTGCTCTCTCTTCGCGGGTGATCGAGAGGGATGCGCAATGCGTATCTGGTCTGGCGGAAACTTTTCGGGGATCGCTTCACGGTTCGTGAACTGTTGCCCATAGGATGACGCCAGTCAGTATGAGCAGGCGCATTATTGAGACCGCAGCAACTCAACCATCTGGAGACCACAATGCACATCAAATGTTTCCGGGTTGAGAACTTCAGGCGCCTCAAAAACGCGCAGGTAGACCTGGAAACCGATCGTACGATCTTTGTCGGCGCAAATAATTGTGGCAAGACGTCCGCGACCCACCTCTTCCAAATGTTTCTCGGACAGCAACCGCGAGCGCCATTTCAGATATACGACTTTACTGCCGATTGCTGGGAGACGTTCGACGCATTCGATCCGAAATCGGGAGACCCTGAGAACGATCTCCCTCAAATCACTTTCGATCTCTGGTTCGAGGTGGACGACGACAACCTGCATCGAGTGCTTGATCTCCTGCCGAGCCTGGACTGGGCCGGTGAACCCGTAGGCGTTCGAATGGTTTATGCGCCGCGGGACGGCGAAAAGCTCGTCGCAAACTATACCGAGGCACGCGCCAATGCTGAATCGACAACAGGAGACGAGCAAGGTTCCTACAAGGCATGGCCGCGGAACATGGTCGAGTACCTAACCAAGCGTCTTCAACACGAGTACGAAATCAAGTACTTCGTGCTCGATGCCAGCGAGTGCACCGAAGACCTCGTTCCCAAAGACGGCTACCAACCGTTTTTCCTTGGCACGCAGAGTAGCGGCGCTTCGAAGATAATCGAGTCGATCGTCAGGGTCGATTTCCTCAACGCTCAGCGACATCTGTCAGATTCTGACTCGCGGGGAAGAAGTGAAGATCTTTCGAAGCGGCTGAGTCGGTTCTACGAGCGGAACCTGCAAAAGCTTGAAAGCGATTTAGATGCCTTGGGCGTGATCGCTGACTCCGAGGAGCGGCTGAACGCACACTTCGCAGAAGTATTCGGACCTACGCTAGACCGGCTCGGAGAAGTCGGCTACCCAGGTGTCGCCAACCCGAACCTGGTGGTCAAAGCCTCGTTCAACGCGCACGGAATTCTCAGCACGAGCGCTAAGGTCCACTACGCACTACCCGCGCAGTCCGGAAGCGGGACGGCCGTCGAGCAGACACTGCCCGATCAGTACAACGGCCTCGGCTTCAAGAATCTCATCTACATGGTGGTCGAGGTGCTCGACTTTCACCAGGCATGGTCAGACGCAGCCGAGGACCGCCCCCCGATTCATCTAGTAATCATCGAAGAGCCCGAGGCGCATCTACACGCCCAGCTGCAGCAGGTATTCATTCGAAAGATCCTGGAGATCTTGCCGAAGCCAGAATCAGAGTTCCAGACCCAACTGATCGTCACGACGCACTCCCCTCACATCATCTACGAGAGCAACTTCAAGCCCATCCGGTACTTCTGCCGATCGGCATCTCCGAATGGTCTGCACCTGAGCGATGTCAAGAATCTGTCGACCTTCTACCTCGATGAACCAGTGGCAACCCGCGAGTTCCTGCAGCAGTACATCAAACTCACACACTGCGACTTGTTCTTCGCCGACGCTGCTGTGTTGGTAGAAGGTAACGTCGAACGGCTTCTGCTTCCCCTGGTCATCGAGCGTTTTGTGCCGGACCTGCGTTCGTGCCACCTCACCATCCTCGAAGTGGGCGGAGCCTTCGCATACCGATTCGAGAACCTCGTCAGTTTTCTCGGCATTCCGACTCTCGTCATAACTGACTTGGACAGCGTCGCTCTGACACCGACCACCCAAGAGCCTGATGAGGACGAAGAGGCGGATGAAGGTCA
The DNA here is from genome assembly GCF_056945715.1 of Rhodococcus sp. MurmanLake-1. Taxonomy (NCBI): domain Bacteria; kingdom Bacillati; phylum Actinomycetota; class Actinomycetes; order Mycobacteriales; family Nocardiaceae; genus Rhodococcus; species Rhodococcus sp. MurmanLake-1. Next base: position 29,939 of record NZ_JBWZNF010000020.1, read on the forward strand.
CGAGGATGACGGAAAGGCAGCGGCAAAATCTTCGTGCCCGGTTCACACCCTCGGCGCGGTGACCTCAAACCAGACATTGAGACAGTGGATCCCGAAGATCGACGGAATCGAGGACCTACTGGCCGTCGGCATTGACCAAAAGAGTCCGGCCAGCGCCGACGGATCGGCTGGACTTGTTCGCATCGCATATCAAAATAGGGAAAAGGTTACGTGGCAGGGCGCCACCGAGGAACGGGCCGGCCGGACACTCGAAGAAGCGTTCGCTCTACAGAATCTCGACTGGACTCAAAGCGCCGACGGCAAGCACCTGGGACTGAAGATCCCGAAAGCAACGGATCTTTCGATCGAAAAGTTGCACGACAAACTGTTCACTCGGGTCAAGAACTTCGACAAGACGAGCTTCGCGCTCAACGTCATCGCCACCCTCGATCCGACGTGGATCGCGCCTAGTTACATCGTGGAGGGACTCGAGTGGCTCCGCGAGAAGCTCGAACTTGTTGCCCCCATGGAGAAACAGCCTGACCTGGCGCAGGAGGCAGCGGCAGAATGACATCGAGAATCGCCTCACCAGACACCGACGCTGACCGTGAACTCAAGGACATCCTCGATCAGGACCGACTGATCGGCTTCACGATGGTTGCCGGTGCCGGTTCAGGAAAGACAACTTCCCTGGTCAAGGCTCTGGCGCATGTCACGAGCACTCGCGGGCCTTCCCTGCTCGCGAAGACTCAACGCGTTGCATGCATCACCTACACAGAGGTTGCGGCTCGTGAGATTGATATGGAGATCGGAAATGGTTCTCTCGCGTCAGTCTCGACAATTCATAGTTTTCTCTGGTCACTGGCCCAGCCATTCCAAAAGGATATCGGCGTATGGGTAGCGTCCCGCGTCGACGAAAAGATTAACGATCTGCTTTCCAAGCAAGAGAAGTACACATCTCGCACGCGGTCGGCTACGAGAGAGAAAGATGCTTTGGACTTAGCGAAGCGTCGACGCCAACAGACGGCCGTCACGACTGTGACGCGGTGGACGTACGGCATGGGCGGTGATTATGCTCGCGGAATTTTGGGGCATGCGGATATTCTGAAGATGGTTCCGCACATGATCCTCACACGAGATCTTCTGGCTCGACTCGTGGCACGCCAGTTCCCGTTTGTCTTCGTCGATGAAAGTCAAGATACATTCCCGGATGTCGTGGAATGTTTGAAGCACGTGTGGTCGCTGGCAGAGGGGAAGATGTGCTTGGGATTCTTCGGCGACCCCATGCAGCAGATCTACCAGGAGGGTGTGGGTTCTGTTTCCCTGGAACCTGGGTGGCGAAATATCGACAAGCCCGAGAACTTCCGATCCTCTCGGCGAGTGCTGAACTGTATCAACGCGGTGCGCGCTGAAGGTGACACTCTCCAGCAAGTGACCGGCCTTGCACGGGCGCAACCCGAGGGAGAGGCATTCTGCTTCGTCTTCCCGTCCGACGACCTGAGAAGCCAGAATCTGGAGCGGGTGCGGTCCTGGCTCGACAAACGCAGCGCCTCGGGCAACTGGACACGCAGTGCGCACGAAGGCGGCGCGAAAATTCTGATGATCGTGCATCGCATGGCTGCTCGGCGACTTGGTTTTGATGCTCTGTACTCCGCCTTCAGCGACAATAACGCGAGCAGTCTCGAGGACGCTTTTAAAGAGGGCAAAGCCTGGCCATTAACGCAGTTACGTGACGTAATCCTTCCGCTCTGCTTAGCCGATAAACCCAGTTCGGCTGCGGTCCTTGCTGTCCTCAAGGAGCACAGCCCTCTAGTTGAGACTGGACGTGCATCACGGCAACTCCGAACGGCACTGGCTTCTGGTCGCTCGGCAGTCGAAGAGCTTAGAGAACTCGCCGGCGTCGATCGCCAAGCGCCGCTCGGGCACCTCTTGAAATTTGCGGCTGATCGCCATCTCATAGAACTCGATCCGCGTATGGCAGCGTACTTAGATCCTAACGGGGATCACCAGGATGTCGTTCTAGACGAGACGACCCTCAAAGTCCTGGACGATATGGCGCAGTGCGCATTTTCAGAGCTTGAGGGTTATTACACTTACGTGAGAAAGGAGTCTCCGTACTCCACTCAACACGGAACGAAGGGTGCAGAATTCGATCGAGTGCTGGTTGTGCTCGATGACGACGAGGGGACTTTTTCGCAGTATTCGTACGACAAGTTTCTCGGACTCAAGGAGATGTCCGACAAGGACGTCGAGAATCAAGCTCAAGGAAAAGATTCTGTCATCGAGCGCACGCGTCGACTGTTCTATGTATGCGTCTCTCGGGCGAAAGGATCCTTGGCTATCGTGCTCTTTGCCGCCGACGTTTCGAGTGCCGTCAACGCAGTGCGTCAGTCGGCTATCGGCGAACACGTTGACATCTTGACAGCTACGAACTTGACGCCATTTGTACAGTCCTTGAGCGGGGAAACCGAGCACCAGGCAGCAAGTGGCCCGTCGTGACGAGAATGCCGTCGCTGGCGAGGGCGGACCAGAAGGTACATCATTTTGGGGGCATCCCGAGACAGATAAGCGACGGTTCGTTTGTGTGGTCGATCGGATCTGACTTCGACTATGCGCTTGGGGCGGATTCGTATTCGGCTACCCATTGTCGTACCTGGGCGGAGATGTGGCCACGGAGTTCGCCAGCGATCACGTCTGAGTTTTTTGTATGCGAGAGACCTCCAAGTGATCCGCGGACCGTTCGATCGCTCTCGTGGACACCGCCATGCGCCGCCGCTTCGGATTCATTCCGCTGCACCCGGCGCAGGAGCCCACGAAATCTTCTCCTGAGACGTTGGCTTACCGCCCGCACGTGTCCGCAGCGTGTCGCGGACCTGCACGCTGCATTGAACGTTGCGATCGACGATCCGGACGTACCTGTTCGGGCCCTCGTATTTCATGCGCCCGGCCGTCCACAGTGATGGGGGATTGGCGCAGGTGTTTCGGCACCGCGATCATCCCGTTGTTCGAGGAATTCCACTTCGGTGACTCCCGCCGTGGATCTCGAAGCCCGATACGGCCTTGCTGCTCTGGAGAAGAGCCTGACCACCGGTGAATGATCCAGTCACGGTGACCCTCTTCGAGCGGCCACCGTGCGGTTACGGCTGCGCCGGCTGCCTGGTGTGCCGCCCGCAGGTGGCGTTGACGCCGGAGGGCGCTGCAGCGTTCGCGGCCACAGGACTGGTCACGGTCACACCCACGACCACTCCCGGCGCGTTCGCACTGGCCACCACCGAAGAAGATCGGTGCCGTGACCGTCGATGCTCTCACTGTGAGGGTGGAACCGAAAACACCGATCAGCCGCGTGATCTTCGATGGTGGCTACGTCCGTGACCCCGCGTGGTGGTCGCAGCACACCGCACTCGCCGACACGGATACCGACCTGGTTGCGGCGTTGGCCGAAGCGTTCGTCGTCGCCGCCGAGCACGCGACCGCCCGTGGACTGCTCTCCGGCTACCGCGAAGTCGAAGACTCGGGCCCGGTCCTGCGCGGACGGCTACGGGCGGGCGATCAGATCACCCGACGATTCTTCGCTCGCCTTGCCTGTGGAGATCCGCTACGACGAATACGATGAAGACATCGCCGAAAACCAGCTGCTGCTCGCCGCCGCCCTGATTCTGCTCGATTCCGCGGTAGTCCCGCCCCGTCTGCAGACGAGGTTGGCCAGGCTCCGCCGCGCCCTCGCCGACGTCACACCGCCCACCGCTGGTGCCGAACCGTCCCCGGCGCGAACGAGATTGAACGAGCGCTACCACTGGGCATTGCAGTTGTCGGAGTTGATCACCGAGCATCGGTCCATCGAGCACCGCATCGGGGCTGTCGTCGTGCGAGGTTTCGTCCTCGACATGTGGAAAGTGTTCGAGGATTTCCTGATGACCACCGCCGCTGCTGCGATCGCCCGCCGCGGCGGCAGGGGAGTGCGTCCGGGATCCGGCCCGACGCGGTATCTCGATCACGGCCGCACCGCCCGCGATCGAACCTGACCTGACCTGGTGTAACAGCGACGACAAACCTGTGGCAGTGATCGACGCCAAGTACAAATCAACCGCGGCCGGCAAGAGGGGGCCGAACGCGGACATGTACCAACTGACCGCCTATTGCACCGCCCTCGGCCTCCGCGAAGGTCACTTGATCTACGCGAAGGGCGACACCGCTTCCCATGCGGTCGAGGTTGTCGGCGCCGACATCACCATCTACTGCCACGCCCTCGACCTGACCACGCCGCCAGCGGAGTTGCTGGCCTCGATCGACGTGCTCGTCGAGGCTATGAGGGCTCGGCACGGCGTTGAATTCTCGGTGGTCGGGCACGGCTCGTAGTCGTTGCGGGCAAGCAGGATCTGACGGATGACGCATTGGGCTCGATGACGCATCGGCTTGTCGACGTCTCGAGTGCCTCCGGTTTGTCTTGCTCTGGGCCTTGCGCGATGAGCGGCGGGCGCTGAAACCAGGCTGAGCGGTTTCAGTGCCCGCTTACTCTCATCGCGCGATGCGGTACGTGCTCCACCGGCGTTTGACCCATCTGACGGTTCGCAGGCGCGGTCGCATCAACACCGCCCACACGAAAATCGCCGCGATGCCGGCCGGCCAACCAATCGAGATTGGCGCGACTATCGCGCCGGCGAAGAAACCGAGAAGCATCGAGTTCAATATTGCGCTGCTGGCATACCATTTCTTGATCGCCCACTCGCTCGAAAAATTCGACCGATCGTCCGCGTGATCTGTGAGTTCGGCAAGGCAGAGCAACACTTCTCGTGCCACGTTCGACACGATCAGTGTGATGGCGAGGTTGATGATGATGGTGGTGGTGTGTGAGGTGATCATGCTTCTCCTTGGGGTTGGCTTGCACGGTAGCGACCGCGGTTCCGGTGCTTCCGACATCGAACACATCGCCTTCTCCACCGCCCGCTCTTGTGCATACTTGTCGGCTTGCGGCGCTACGGTCGTCGAAACCAGAGGACCATCAGGGGGATCGATGACAAGCTACGAAAGCGACTTCGACGCAGTACTCAACCGGGGGCGGGTCTATGGCAGTGCCGAGCAACTGCGCGCTACTACAGAGGGAACGCCGATCGCCGATGCTGAAGGCAGGCACTGGATCCGCGGATTCAACGACCCGGCCGAACGACGGTGGCGACGCCGAAAGGCTCCGCGGCTGATCTGGGTGGAAATCGGGGGCGACCACCGCCGGTGCCCATCCTCCGAGATCCCTCTCCCCGCCACACATGCGGCCACCGAGGACTTCTGGCCCACGACCCTCGTGGAGGGTTCGGGGACGCCTGTGTCGATCGGGGCGATCGCCGGAGGCTGTGTCGGTGGTAATCCCGGCCTCTCGCTGTGGAACGGGGCAGAGGCACGCGCCCGTGACTTGTTCTCAGGTGCAGGGAAATCAAACACGGATGGTGGCGGCAGGAACCAAGTCGACCCGACAGGCTGGATCGACGGCAGCGACATCGCGGGCGATGCAGAACGCCCACTCTGCGGACTACCTGCTGACCCCGATGTCGACCCCGATCGCCGCGATACCAGCGAATCTCGCGAACCCCTTCACCTCGACGTCGGGGAACGAGACAGACGGAACTTCGCCGACGAGCAGCTGAGAAGATAGACCGTTCAGAAGGTGACGGGCTGCAACAGATCTACTGGCTATTCGGTGTGTCCGCTTTCAAGATCTGGTTCAGGGCGAGGGCGGCGTAGGTGGTGCGGTTGGCCAGTGATGTGTCGTTCGTATCGACAGTGTCCTGTTCGAGCTCGGGGAGCTGTTCTAGGCTCCATTGCTCGCGCGGAATAAGTTTTGCAATTCGATCTGCAAGAACTCGTGGTGCAAGATCTCAAGCGCGCCGCTTTCATCGATTGTGCGCCCGCTCATGCTTACGAATCTTGCGCCGAGGCTGGGTAGGGTCACGTCCGCGTCGGATGCCAGTTGCTCCTGCGCTCTCTGGCTGAGCTGTGCCCAGAGGTCGTCGTCGAGGTAGTGCATGAAACTGGCGACGGTATGCGTTCGTCGTTTGTCAGGTGGTATGTCGGTCGTCAGATCCAGCATGGATCGTTCGAGAACTTCTTCCCTGATTTTTTTGGTGGCTGCGACGACCTTGGCGGTGTCGATCGAGGCAAGTTCGATTGGGTGGGAGAGTACGTCGATGGTGGTGGGGAGGCCGAATTCACCGTGGTAATCGGTGACGATCTTCTCCGCCGCTTCCGCCTCCGTTTGTGAAATCGCATGTCCGAGAAGTGCGTAGATCACGCTGGACCACCCGCTGAAGGCCAGGTCCCGCTCGTCTGTGGGGAATTCGCGGGTGAGCAGATGGGCGGCCTGTGCACTTTGTGGTGATGGGGCCGCGATGATGATGCCAAGGTTCTGTGTGACTTTGCCACGGAGAAGGCGCCGGCGTTGCTCGTCGGGTAGGCACTCGCGCATGATGGACGTGTCCGGCCACGCACCGGTGTGCACCAGTTGCGCCAGTTCGCCTTGGACGTCGGCATCTCGGATATCGCGGACCGGTAGTCCGAACGCGAAATACCGTTCGAAATATGTTGTGTCACGAACCTGGCAGCGCGTGTCGCGGGTCCGGACATAGAACCCCGTGGGGCGCGGGAGCGTGTGGGGAAACAGGCTGACGAGCACGGCGTAGAGCAGTTCGGCTTCGAGGCTTTCGGGGGCGAGGTCGACGAGTTCGGCGACTTGTTCCTGCCGCTGTGTTGCGGTGAGTTTCGGTTTCTGGTCCCAAGTCGGCGAACTGCCGACGAGTTCCTTACGCCAGCGGGGAAGCATGGTGTACAAGGGCGGATATTCGAGCCGAATGAAGGTCATCAGGGTGGCGTCGAACAGGTCCAACTCGGTGCCGCCGACGAGTGAGAGCATGATGTCGACCTGATTGCACAGTCGGTAGATGCTGCGCAGCGTGAGGCGGTCTGTCGGAAGGAGAGCGAAGACGCGGTCAGAGATATCTTCACCTTGGCCATCGAACTCGCCGTCGGTGTTCGACAAAAACGCCGCATCGTGGGTCGTTGCGACTCCTCGTAGTTGACTTCGGAACTCGGTCGCGAGGTGTTGCAGTTGGATCGGTGGAAGCACGAAGGGGTACTGGACGATCTTCTCGAGGTACTTGCTGGCGCGCCGCCGCTTGTTTCGGGCGAGGTCTGTCTCTACGAGGACATCGATCACTGTCTCTTCGTCGTAGGACAGCAAGTAGTGGACACGATCGAACCTACCCAGAAGCCGAACTGCCTTCATCACTGATAGCAGTTCGTCGGAGTGCAGTCGGTCGACGTCGTCGACAATGACGAGAAAGTTCTTACCCGTTTTCCCGATCGCCTCGGAGATCTTGGTGAACCGCCGGGAGAACGGATCCGGCTCCACATCCGAGGCGAAGTCGCCAGCCTGGTCGGCGACGGTGTCCGACACCACGCCAAGCGCGTCCTTAACGAAGCCTTTGCCTACGTACTTCTCGACGAGCGATGTTCCGAGGACCTTGAGTACCGCCGCCCCAGCCGGAGCCGCAGCAGCCAGAAGTCGTTTAGCCGTCTCTCCGTCCTGGCCCTCGGGCATAGCGGCGGCGATCGCGTTGTAGAACTCTTCTGTCAGCGCCAACGGATCTCCAGCCGACCACGGCGTGAACGAAACGACGGACCAGTAGTCTGAGCGCTCCTCCTCCAGGACCTCAGTGATCATGTTCAAGACCGAGGACTTGCCGCTTCCCCAGGGGCCGGCAAGTCCGAAGACCACGCTGGGGCCGTCACCTGCGTGACAGATTCGCTTCGCGATTCGGCGGGAGTAGTCCCCGCGGCCGAGTCGATCTTGTCTCAGGTACTTGATCTCGACATCTGGATTGATCTCCGTCGCCGAGTCGGTACTGGAATCTGCACGTGTGTCTCTCACGCTGTGATGATCGCAGGCTGCTGACGAGCAGGATCACCGTACGGTACGTGTTGATTTACACGTGCCGGACGGCGCGGCTCACGGATCGGGCGGTGCGAGTCCGCCGGCATCTACGAATCGGGTATTTCTTCCCTCCAATCGCGTCTGAACAGGCGACCAAGAAAGGGTGAAGCGAGAGCCTGAAATCCCTTTCGTAGGGCAATTACCTGAAGAGCCCATGCAGGTCGGAGATCCTGACGGATTCGGCCACTACGGGGTCATCGAGGAGACTGCTGAAGGCTTGTTGTGCCATGAATGCGGGACTCGAGTTTCCGGGCTAGGGATGCACATCTACCGGAATCACGATATGACAGCGCGTGAATACAAAGTGCTGCACGGCTTCCCAGCCCGAAAGAGTCTGCTGCCACTCAAGACACAGGAACAGATGGCTGCCAGTGCCCGCTCCCGAGTGGGGACGAAGGGATGGCAAAATCTAGTGAATTCAAGGGATCCCGGCGCTGTGGCGGCGGTCTGGGCGCGTTGCGTGACAACGCAATACGGGTGAGCACCGGTATGAGCTTCGCCGGGTCCGATCTTATCGGGGGAGCCGACGCTGACCTTCTGGTCGATGGGCTGCTTCTCGACTTCAAATCGACGCATGCCGCGACGGCCGTGAACAAATCCGATGTCTATCAGCTCGCCGGCTACACCCTGCTCGACTTCTACACCCTGCTCGACTTCGACGACGCGCACCGCATCGAACGAGTCGGGATCTACTGGACGAGACACGGTGTGATGCGCACGTTTGCGGGCTCCTCGTTTTTCGAATTGCTCGGAGCCACGGCGACAGTCGCCGAGCTTCGGGCCGAGTTACGCGAAGAACTTATCGCATACGACGACCGCCGCCGACGTATGCGCCTCGACTGGTTGGAAGAGCGCAATCGCGCTGCAGTGACAGTTGTAGAGGAGGCGCAGTCACTCGCGGACACCAGGCTTGTCCGGTCTGTCCGCTGGCTCCGTAGCATGTTGCGGAACTGACGCCGGAGTCGTCGAGGCGCAGTTGCTATGCCCGCAGACTCCGTCCGCCAGGCCAACACCACCGCATTGGCGATCCTCGGCCAGTACCCGCCGTCGCTGGTGTCGCTCCGTGTGCTGCCTGCGGCGGACTTTGACAGGCACACCGAAGCCGCGGAGCTGCCGGCGCTCGTAACCGTCAGCGAAGCAGCAGAAGAACTGGGCGCCGCCAGTGCATCCTGAAATCCATCAAAACGGCCAAGCGGTGGCCGGTTGGTCGTCGTCGACTACTACTCCCTGCTGCCCGTTTGGGCGATACCTGGGCTGTTCGGAAGTCGATCGTATAGGCGCGAGCACGCGACAACGCCGGAAGCGCCTAGCGATCGACGAAGGACCCGCGCGAAATCGAGGCGCGCGCGGCATTGCGACGAAATGTTCGCCACCAGGCAACACGAAACGCAATCGCACAGCCGTCGTCGTCGCAGTTCCGGACTTGTCGCCGCCTGTGGCACACGTTCCCGTGAGCCTGAGACCTGGAAACTGCTTCATCCGAAGGGAATCAGTGATGAGAATTCTCACCGTTCGGGGCAGGGAGTTGAACGCATCCCTCTTTGTGCCCAAGCATTTTGTTGATCAGTCAGCACCTCGTCGTTCGTGGCGGGCACGCTGGAGAATCCGATTCGGCAGGCTCGCGGGCGGAAACCGTGGGGCGAAGGTGACAGCCCTCCGAATCGTCGACGCTGCGTCACCCGCCTCTCGCATCATGCAGTTAGGCGTTCAATCGCCTGCGCGATGATGGTGCACGCCTCCGAAAGCAGGTCGAGTTCGATGTTCAGCGGCGGCAAGAGTCGGAGCACACTGTCGTTCCTTCCACCGACCTCGGTGATGATCCCGCGCTCAACACATGCCTTTTGCACTGCAAGTGCGAGGGCACCTCCGCTATTGCGGAGGCCAGTTGTATCAACGAATTCGACGCCCCACATTGCACCCACCCCTCGAACCTCATGCACACGTCTGAATTGCTGGAGTGGCGCGAGTGTTTGTGAGATGACTTGCTCGATACTTTGCACGTGAGTGAGGATTTCGTCACGGTCGATGATGTCGAGGAAGACGTTTCCGCTGGCGAAGGCGAGTTGATTCCCGCGGAATGTCCCAGTGTGTGTGCCTGGTTGCCAGTGATCGTGCTCGGTGCGGTAGGCGATGAGCGCGGCAGGTGTCCCGAGTCCGGAAAGAGCCTTCGATAGGCAGATGATGTCGGGGGTTATGCCATGGTGTTCGTACGCGAAAAATTTTCCTGTGCGGCCGCAGCCAGTTTGTATCTCGTCGACGATCAACAGCGCACCGATACGTTTGGCGATGTCCGCCAACGCCGTGATGAAAGCGGGTGCGCCGATGACGACCCCACCTTCGCCTTGCACGATTTCGACGATGATGGCGGCGGGCGGCGCGATGCCACCGTTGGGATCGGCGAGCATTGTTTCGATCAGTTCGATGTGGCGTGCGACGCCGTCCTCTCCTTGTCCCGGGTAGTTTCGATCGTCGCTGTACGGCAGGAAAGTGACACCGTCGCCGATTCCAGCGATACCGGCGCGCTGTGAGAGGAGACCGGTCAGGCCCATCCCGAGATGGGTTGTGCCGTGAAATCCGCCCTGAAAGCTGACAATGTTGTGGCGTCCCGTGACGATGCGTGCCAGTTTGACTGCTGCGTCAACAGCATTCACGCCCGTTGGACCGCAAAAGTGGAGTTTCCAATTCGCTATGTCGCTTGAATAGCCAGGGATTCGGGAGAGCAGTTTTCCTGTGAATTCAGCTTTGCTGGGCGTCGGCATGTCGAGACCGTGAGTAAGTACACCCAACTGGTGTCGAGCCGCGGCGACCAGTTCGGGATGGCCATGGCCCAGTGCGAGAACGCCGGCGCCCGAGAGCAGGTCAACGTATTGATTTCCATCTACGTCCGTGACAAGTGATCCGCTGGCGCTCGCGATTCCAAAGGGCAAGTGCCGCGGGTAAGTACGAGCATTTGATTCTTGCTGGTCTTGCATAATCAGCAGCTTCGAGGACGCGGGACCGGGGAGCGTCCGTTCACGGAAAAGATCTCGATTGGTGTCGTGTTCCGCAAATCTAACTGGGACGGTCATGAAGGTAGCTCCTTTAGCGGGATAGTGCGGCACATTTCGTGTATGCGAGGCGGATTGGAAACGCCCCGACTTTGTCAGGTGGACGTTGATCTGCTCGGCCACCGGCGGATCACTGGATTTGGCTCGTCCTTCGGATACACCGTAGCTTCCATGCGGGAATTTTCTTGGTCACCTTGATGCCGTACATCCTCGGGGTTTCACGATGAATCATGTTTCGGGTATCTCTGGAGTAGAGACGGATACATCGATTTCACGTCTTATGCGTATATTCGTCATGAATTCTCGATATATAACCAATGCGAATTCTGAACAAAACGTGAACGTCCATCAAATTGGGCGGTTCGGTCTGGAATCTACGGGCGGTGCACGCTAAATTTTTTTCAATGTCGAACAAATTTCCCGAACTCCCTACCGACGCGACCGCCCAACTGTTGCTTTGGGCGGCGGATTTCAGGGAATCGCCCCCGGATGCACTCGACGTCGACGTCGAGGTATTAGTTGCGTCTATTCGCGCGCATCGATTGGTCGGGAGAATGCTGAGTAAGCTCGGGCGTGGCATGACCGTCTTTGATAGTTCCGAACTAGTTGATGAACTGCGCAAGGTCGAAGCGGCTTGGAGGGATCTTCTGGCTATACAGGTGTCTGCCTTACTTGATCTGGAGCGTCTGCTCCCAGATAGCGCGAAGACGGTGATTGTTCTGAAGGGTCCGGCCATTTACGCCGCCACATGCGATCTGAGCACACAGAGATACGCGGAAGATTTCGATATCCTTCCCGCGGATGGCGATCTTGTGGGCAAGTCTTTATTGCATGACGGCTACGTCAAGGCTGCACATAAGAGTCCGCATGAGTGGCTGTCGGCAGGGAAAGGTGAGGTCGAGTTCGACGTTCACAGATATTTCCCGATCTGGAATTATTCAGAAGGGGTAACAGGGTCGGGGGTCTCTATTGGTGAGATAAACATGACTCCGCTTCGTTACGACCTGTGCAAGGAAAACTCGATCGAAGCGAAGCCGAGCGAACTTGGCCGGATCACGGTTCCTAATCTGACAATGAGCGCGTTGATTTGCTGCGCAAACATGTTTAAGGACTACACACGCCTGTGGTCCAATTTCACGCGGGCGGCGCTCCCATTTCGGCTCGGCGATCTCGCGGAGATGTCAAGAATTGCGGCGCGTCCAGAATTTGATCGAACGCTGTTCCTTGACCTCGTGGACGAACTCAATGCTCACGATGCCGTGCGATGGATCAACGCAATGCTGCGGATCCACGGAGGTTCGGGAGGCCTTCCCACTCGCTCGACTCTGACCCGCGATGCCGATGATGGTCTGGACGAATTTCCTCGTGGAGTCTGGGACTTCTTCTGGTCGGTGATTCCACAGGAAGGCACCTACCGGTGGGCTCGGCACCCGACGATCGACGAGATTGCGGATCAGGTGGGGGTATCCGAGGTCCGGCGTTCGGATGCTTCCGCAATACAGGTGGGCGCTCTTCCCAAGGTGCTGTCGACAGCCGGCCGAGAGGTGGCGTTTTCTCTGTCTGTCAGTTGGACCTCTGATACCTTCGCGGTCCGGATCGACGTCCCACCTCAGCAGCCGTCGACAGACAGATTTCGGGTGGACCTCGGCGGTGCGGCGGTCGCGGAGTGGACCTACGACGTGAACTTCCTCGACGAAGGGCCCGTTAGCGTCCGCGGCCTGAACGCCGCTCGCAGTGCTCAACGCAGTTCGGATAGTGGATACGTGACTGAGATCGTGCTGTCCGACCCTGCCGTGCTGAAACTGCTTCAGAGTGAGCATGTGACAATATTTGTCGGCTTGGCGCGGACGGACCGCGACGGAAATACAAGCGCCACCCTCGCCCCTCTCCGCATTGTGCTCTAATGCCGCATAAAGTGAAGTTACGACCGAATTTGAACAGTATTTTGCGTTGTATGTTAGAGAAATTAATACCACCCTGATAGTTCTGTGATCGCCGCAGTGAGGACAGTTCGAGGTCGGTGGGGAGTGCAGCGACAACGTCCATTACGTGATCTGATTGCTCGAATTGACTCGACTCTTCTGATTTCGATTACTCGAAATGTGAGAGGTTGACTGACTCCGGTTCGGGAGAATGCTTGTTCCCCGCACTGGGCGGCCCAGCGGAAAAATACGGATAGACGTCGAGAATACCAGGACGAGGAGATCAGAATGAACCGTTCGGTTAGTGCCCCTACAGCGGAGATAAGGCTAAGTCCACATGAAGCTGAAGATCTGTGGGAAGCGATCGAGCGACTGGTCAGAAACCGAGATCTCGAGACTTTAAAGCCTGATCAGTTCGTCGATCTGGCGGTAGAAGCTACTCACCTTCTACCGGCCGAAGTGCGTCGCCGCGTCATCGAGTACAGGCGCTATGCGCCGGCTGGAGACGTACTGATTTTGCGTGGACTCCTACCCGACAGCGCGATCTTTCCGGACACAGTAAAGGCGCCGTGGGCGCCGCTGGCGGACACAGCACAGAGTGCGGCACTACTACTCGCCAGTGTGACGGTGATGCTCGGGGAACCATTCAACTACTCGACCCTCTACAACGGCCGAATTGTCCAAAGCATGGTCCCTGTGCGAACTATGGAGTTCACCCAGACCAGCCAGAGCAGCACCGGGATGCTCGATTGGCACTGTGAGGACAGCTTTCGTGATGATCGATGCGATTACGCAGGTCTGCTTTGCCTCCGGGGTGATCCATCAGGCGCATCGATGTATGCGCAGGCAAAGGACGTTGAGATTTCACGTGAGTTAATGGCGGTTTTGCGTGAGCGGCGATTCAAAGTGCGACCAGACCCGGCACACGAACTTTCAGGTGAGATTTCTATGCGACGTATTGCAATCCTCTCAGGGCCGGATTCAGCTCCGGAAATTGCTTACGACACGCACCATATTGAACCCGCCGACGAATCCGATTCGGAAGCTGCAGAAGCTCTTCGCGCGCTAGGCGCAGCTCTGGACAATGTCGCCCTACGTCATGTAATGGAGAGGGGGGATCTACTGATATTTGACAATAAGCGCGTTGTTCACGCTCGCACGCCATTCGCCGCGCGCTTTGACGGAACAGACCGTTGGTTAATGCGAACTATGGTCTGTGGATCTGCCCTGACGTTCCGCCGTTGGGGAACCCGAGTGCCGGAGTAGGCACTGCAGAATCATCCAGAACTCACAGGGGACCAATATGACAGTATTGCCCGGCACGCAGTCAACATCAAGCCTTGAGCTAGAACGAAATGTGCCCCAAAATAGTCTGCCAAATGCAGTGAACTCCTGGGACGAGTTCACTCCCTTGCGGGAGGTCGTTGTTGGCGACGCCACACACGCGGGAGTTCCAGCGCAGACCGATTCTTCTGCCTGGCTCAATGACTATCCCGAGCTGTCGCCATCCGAACGAAAGCGGGTAGGCGGGCGGTTCCCAGCCCAAGTCATTGAGGAAACGAACGAAGACCTCGCCGATCTCGTGACTACACTGCGCGAGTTGGGCGTAACTGTTCATCAGCCGCCCGCGTCCGACCACGAGCAGGAGTTCGGCGGCCCTGGCTGGCGTACTCGGGGTCGTCACTCGTATTGCCCCCGCGACTTGGCTCTGGTCATTGGTTCGACGATCATCGAAACGCCGAGTCCGTCGCGTGGCCGGTACTTCGAGTTGTCGAATCTGCGGGAGCTATTTCAGGACTACTTAGTGCGAGGTGCGGGATGGCTGAGTGCTCCGCGGCCGCAGCTGCAGGACGAGTTATTCCTCACCGATGAAACAGGCAGCCCAACGCTGGGCGAAGTCGAGCCGGCGTTCGAGGCCGCGAACGTCTTACGCCTCGGGCGGGACGTCTTCTATCAGGTATCTCGGAGCGGAAACGAGATGGGGCTACGCTGGTTGCAGTCGACGTTGAAGTTGCTGGGTGATATCCGAGTGCACCCATTGCGCGGTCTCTACCAAGGCACGCACATCGACAGCACGATCTGCTTTCTGCGGCCTGGTCTGGTGTTGCTTAATCCGGAGCGTGTCAAGCCAGACGCCATCCCTGAGGTGCTACGGGGGTGGGACGTGATCTGGTGCCCGCCGATTGACGAACCAGTTGCCCCACTGCTGCCTCGTACCCTCAGCACGCCCTGGGTGGGGATGAACCTCTTGGTGGTCAACCCGGAATTGGCCATCGTCGATCGAAACCAACCGAATCTGATCCGGTTGCTGGAGTCCAGAGGTATCACGGTCTTGCCGCGCCAGCTGCGGCACTCACGCGTCCTCGGCGGCGGATTCCACTGCGTCACATTGGATACGGTGCGCGAGGGCGGACTCGAATGCTATTTAGACTAACCAGAGGAACGGGTGATTTTCAGTGACTTCTGATGTTTCAAACCGACGACCGCTGTTGAGCCTAGCGGCCCTCAGCACGAACGACATCACGGATATTGGCAATATCGCATCTCGGTACGGCCTGGAGCCGGAGGCGTTCGCGGGGCGGTTGGCCGGCACGAAGGTAGGTCTGTTGTTTACCGCGCCGTCGACCAGAACCCGGATCTCGTTTTGGGCAGCGGCGCGGGGTCTGGGCTGCGACGTATTGCACCTCGGCCATGCCGATGTGCAGATTTCGACCGGTGAAACTTGGAGTGACACAGGAGCGGTGCTGGCTAACTACCTCGACGTCGTCGTCGTCCGCACCAATGGCCCGCAAAGCCACCTAGCTGAACTGGCGGTGCACGTACCGGCGACGATTGATGCTCTGACTTTGGAAGAGCATCCCACCCAGGCAATCGCGGACCTTTGCGCAATGAGAGAGCATTTCGGTGACATTGAGGGGTTGCGCCTGGCCTATCTAGGCGAGGTGAACAACACAGCTAGGGCGTTGGCTTTTCTTGTCTGCAAGCTTCCGTTCCATAGCTTCGACGTATACAGCCCCGTTGGTTCCGGCTTCTCCTCGGAAGAGGTCGACTCGCTGAATGCTCTGTGCGGCCGAAACGCCGTTCGCCAGCACGACGAATTGCCTGCATCGCCTGACGCTGTCGACGTGGTCTACACGGCGCGGTGGCATTCGATGACCGCGGCACGTCAGGATCCGGAATGGTTGTCTCGATTTGAGCAATTCGCTGTCACAAAGGATTTGATCAAGCGGTTCAGCGGGCCCCGTGAAGCGGTGTTCATGCACGATCTGCCTGCGGTTCGTGGCCAAGAAGTAACGTCCGACGTCCTGGACGGTATCAGCGTGACCTCGCTCGTGCAGCGGCAGGTTTATCACAAGGCGTCCGCGGCGGCGGCCGCGTTGCTTTGGGCAACAGGAGCATCGTCATGAGACATCAACTGGCGCCAGAGGTCTCGCGCGGGTGTCTGCGGGCTGACGACAACGACGTAGCAACACACTAGCCAGGCTCCGTGCACGCCGTCGCCTTGCACCCCCTGTGGGCCGACCGGGTACGTTGCAAAGCTGCTGCCGTCTCTCACAATGCCCACGACGATCGCCCTTGTGCCGCAGTAACTTACGTGGACTTTAAGTCGCTCTCGTCGGGTAAGCCTGAGCCGAGCGGTAACGACACTGAATGATGGAGCAGTGAAATGTCGGATAAAGATGACGTTTTAGTGCTGACTACCAGGGAAAAAGACTGGTGGTGGAGCATGCAAGAAATATTTCCGGCAATTGAACGCGTCTGGACCAGCATCGGTCGCTGCAAGCCGGAGAACGTCCGTGTGTTGTGCCTTCCACTGCTACCGGAGATCAAGCAGTATGTAGAAACTTCCACTTCCACGTTGAAGTTCGTGGTCCTGGCTGCCGTGACGCCTCAGATTGTCGAGATTGCGTTGCTCCTGCGGTCTCGGATGCAAGTCGACGTGCCGATGATCATCTACGTACACGGAGATTCGACCGAGGGGTTTGAGGCTTTCGGAGAACTTTCAAGCGTACTGACCGAACAAGACGTTTTCGTGGTAGCTTCCGAATCTGAAGCGAACGCTACCCGTCTTTGCTTCCCTGAGGCTCAAATCAAGGTCATTCCATTTCCGCTGGTGAGTCAATACAAGTTAAACGGCGAGAATCGCGATAATCGACTCAAAGTTGTACGGTTAGCCTACGTCGGTCGAATCGCTGAGCAGAAAAATTTGCATACCCTGCTATTTGCTCTGTGGATATTACGTAATGGGCGTAACCCTGTTCCGGGGATAACGCTAGATATATTTGGCGGCGAAAGCAGTCCTGGTAGCCCAATGATGGGCCTCGCATATGATAACTATAGTTCTTATCTTCGAGAACTGGCCGAGTCGTTGGGTGTGGCTGATGCGGTTACATGGCACGGAATGAAGCCGCGCGATTGGCTATTCTATAACGTGCATATGGAGCCGTACATATTCGTTCATCCGACGCTGCTTTCCGATGAGAACTTTGGATCATCCGCACTCGCGTCATTGGCCAATGGCCACCAGGTGGTGTCAACAGAGTGGGGTGGCCCCCGCGACTGGCGAGAGTGGTTCCCCGGCCAATTGACGCTTGTCCCTGTCCGAAAATCGACCAAAGGGCCAGTTGTGGAGCCCTATTCGCTCGCAGACGCCATCCTGAGGTCAATCGAAAGTTCGGTGACAGTGGTTGCGGAGAACACCTCCCTCAACCGGGCGCGCGCCGAGTTCTCGGACAGCGCCGTGGCGGCACGAACGTACCAATTAATCGATACGCTCGACGGGCCAGCTGTGTCGCTGACAAAGTCGCCGGTGCTGCGGCATCTCGATGAACGAAGGGCTATGTTCGGCGGTGCTCGAAAGATATATTCAGATTATGGCGACACCGCGGCACAAGCTTTTTTTGAAGCGTACGGTATGGATGAGCCGCTAATTTTCGAGGAAGGGGAATCTTACATCCTCGCTCCATGGGTGAGCTTTTCCGGGCAGAATCTGAGAATCGACGATCCGCATCGTGGGCGTCAAGAGTTCTGTATCGACACGGAAAATTCCGATACGGTTGAAATTATGGCTTGCCCTTCTATGGATGAATATCACTTACCGCTATATCTCGTTCAGGAATTAGTCGTCCAAGGGTACGCATTTCCGAATCCATTAGCCCACAGTTAAGGATTTTCGAATGAACAGTCAGCATGATCGACTTGTCTTATCGATCTTCTTCGGTGATCACGATTCAAACGTGACCATCGCTTCCCGCGACAGGGTGTTGCTCCACCTCGAAGCCGAGCGTGTCCTCGGGATCAAACACCTCGCCGCCAGCGCCGAGCAGATGGACGAAGTGGTTGAGACGGCCCTGCACTATCTCGATGCCGACGAGGAGGCTGTCGACGAGGTACTGGTAGCAAAATGGAGCGCGAAGTACGACCTCGCATATCCAATCAGCCTCGGCCGGCGGGAGTTCATTCCGACGATCACCGGACACCACCTCAACCACATCGGGACGGCTCTTCCCTCTGGGTTCGACCAATGCCTGGTGCTGTGCGCCGACGGTTGGTCTGAAGACGGAGCCACCTCCATGTACCTCTATGACCAGGGCAGAGTTGACCGCGTCGCTGTTCTTGAGCGCACCTTCTTGACTGGGAGGGTGTACGGGACAGCCACTCAGATCACGGTTCAGCCCGACTATATGATTGCCAATTCTTCCGACTCCGGAAAGATGCTGGGGTTGTCGGCATACGGTCGACATGACCCTGAACTCGCTGCACGCATACGCACAGACGTCGACGATTTCAACCGCGCAAACCTTGAAGGTGTGGATCATCTCCGGCGACGGTATGGCATCAGCGATGTCTATTCCTCGAACCCCGACGAAAAGCGACGCCATTTCGCTGCCACCGTGCAGAAGGAATGGGAGGAAGAGTTGTTGGAGGTCGCTGCCCGTTTCCGGCCGTTGTCGCCTCGTCTGGCTCTGGTGGGTGGTTGCGCGATGAACGTGGTTGCGAACGGCCGGTTGGCGAACAGCGGCATCTATAGCGAAGTGTTCATTCCTCCCATGCCATCCGACGCGGGCCAGTCGTTGGGCGCCGTATGGGACCGTTATCCCGATACAGTCACGTCAAGTCCATATTTGGGCCGTGATTATGGCCTTTGCGCGACCAAGAAATCAGCCACCACAATGGTCGACGACCTGAGCGCTGGCCGCGTGGTCGCGCTTTACACCGGTCGATCGGAATCGGGCCCCAGGGCGTTAGGCAACAGGTCTATCCTGGCTATCCCGCGCAATGAAGAGATCCGGCTACGGGTGAGTGAGCACATCAAGCGTCGTGAAGCGTACAGGCCGATCGCCCCGATAATCCGGGCCGAAGATCTGAATCGTTTTTTTGATGGCAAACAGCTGTCCCCGTATATGACTTACGCATACCTCGCCAAGGCCGAGACAGCGGAGCGTGCCCCAGCCATTGTGCACGCTGACGGGACAAGCCGGGTTCAGACGATTACTCCGGGGCAGCACCCTTTCCTTCACACCGTGCTGTCAGCCCTAGAGGAGCGCGGTGAGGTGCCGATGCTTCTCAACACATCGATGAACATTGCTGGCCAGACCATGGTCGACACGCCGGACGATGCACGGCAATTTCTCGCTGAGACTGACGTCGATGTGCTTTATCTCGGCGATCAACGCCTAACTCGTTCGTATTCTCGGATGTCATTGACATAGAACACGAGCTGACTGGAGAATCAAGAAAGGTAGTCGGCGGTCGTGTTGATCAATCGGAAACCACTGGGCGATATCGCCCGCCTTTGCGTGCGAGTGATATTTGATGCGTTCTTTGTTCGCGTCCGGCCCATCTTGGGCCCGGCGCCGGAGCGACATGGCGCATCTGACCTACGAGCGCTGGAATCATTGTTCGAATTCGCGTCGCAGAAGGTGAGCAAGCCGAGGTCAGCGGACCAAAGGTTGGTGTTGTAATGGACCTGAAATCCAGCGGTCTGAGTAGACCGTTCGGCCGTGCTGTTGTGACGGGCGGCGCAGGATTCATCGGTTCCCACTTATGTGAGGCTCTCGTCAATGCGAATACGGAGGTGATCTGTGTAGACAACTTTTGTACCGGTTCACCGGAGGCCGTGGCGCATATGCAGGACCACCCACTGTTTAGCCTGGTCAGGCAGGATATTAGCGACAAGCTGACCATCGATGGTCCGGTGGACCTCGTCCTCCACTTCGCTTCGCCCGCTTCGCCGCCGCAATATGCGGCGCTGCCCTTAGAGACATTGCGCGTCGGAAGTGCAGGCACGTTCAACGCGTTGCAGTTGGCACGTACCCGTAAAGCACGGTTCGTGATGGCTTCGACATCGGAAATCTACGGAGATCCGCTTCAGCACCCCCAACGGGAGGACTACTGGGGCAATGTCAATCCCGTCGGTCCTCGGTCGATGTACGACGAAGCCAAACGATTTGCTGAGGCATCAACGGTGGCGTTCGGTAAAACGGAGGGCGTTGACGTGGGTATTGTGCGTATCTTCAATACATACGGTCCACGTCTGCGTTCGTACGATGGCCGAGCGGTACCAAATTTCATTCGCCAGGCATTGGCTGGGGAGTCGTTGACGGTGATGGGAACCGGTGAACAGACACGGTCTCTATGTTATGTGGACGACCTTGTACGTGGTGTTCTTGCAATGGCGTCAAGCGATTGCCGGGGCCCAATTAATATCGGAAACCCATATGAGATCAGTGTGCGGGAATTGGCACTGCGCATTATTGAGATCACCGGCAGTCGGTCGTTATTGCGCTACGTGGACGGAGCTGAGGAAGACCCGAAGCGGCGATGCCCAGATATCTCGTTGGCCGAGCGGGAGCTCGGATGGTTCCCGACCATCGACCTCGGTGAAGGGTTGCGCCGAACAATCGAGTGGTTTAGCTCGAACGTGCCTGTCCTGTAGAGGAACCGCATTTTTCGGCATTCCAGTGACCAAATGAGATGAGGCGATGACTGTGCGACCGATGACCATGAGTTGGGTCAGTCGGCATCTGGAGACCGGCGAACGGATCATTGGGGAGGAGGCGCTACACGGCGGTATCACGGCAGAAATGCGGAAGCTGACCATCGCCACACGTGGAGGAGCTACGCGCTTCCTGGTACTTAGGAGTTATGTCGACCCGTTCCCATTGCGGCACGCAGAAGACTGGCTGGACAGGGAGACTGGCGCGCTGAAACTGCTAGTGGGAACCGGTGTGCCAGCTCCTGGTCTGATCGCGGTTGATCCAACTGCAATGCAATGTGAGTATCCATCGCTCCTGATGACCCATCTGCCGGGCAGTACGGTTCTTGTCGATGAAGGATTGGCGACGCGAATCGTCCTGCTTGCTCGTGCTCTCGTGGCGGTCCATGCGCTGAGAACAACCCACCGGCCCCGGGAATATCAGTCGTTGACGACTGCCGAAACAGTCGTTATTCCCGAGAGGGCTCACGCAGAGGCCTGGGCTGCGGCAATCGATGTGATCCGAGCGCCAGCGCCGCCCTATGAAGGTCGAATACTGCACCGGGACTTTCAGCCTGGAAACGTACTGTTCGACGTGCCGTCTTCAGGATCGGCAGTTTCTCGAATAACCGGCGTTGTCGACTGGGCCGGGACTTCCTGGGGTCCGGCGGACCTCGATGTAGCGCATTGTGCGACCAATCTTGCGCTGCTGCACGGTCCAGAATGGGGCCTGCGTTTCGCAGCGGCGTACGAGGAGGCCGGCGGGGCGCTGGCTTCGACAGCAAGAGATCGACGGTACTGGCGAGTGCGGGACGCACTGGCGTGCTCAGAGGAAGTGCAGTTGTGGGCACAACCATGGCGCGAAGCAGGAAGGACGGACCTCACCGCACGTGGTGTGGAAGATCGGTTGGACGCCTACATCTCCATTTTGATGAGCTCAGTACGTGAATGAGACCGGTCAGGAGGGCGAGGTAATATTCCGAACCTCGCAGTCTCGGTTCGTGATGCACAGTGACTTAGTTCTGCCGTAACTATCCTGCATGCTATCGAGTGAGAATCGGGTGACATGATTCAGGGCAAAGCGAGAAACTTCTTCAACTGGGAGCGCTCCCAGGAATTTGCACGTGAAAATCTAACGGGTCAAGATGTGAAGGCTACGCTCTTCGCGTATGAACCGGGCTTCCGAGAATCGCTCTACAGTCTCGCATTGTCGAGGCGTGGATCTGATGAAGAACTAGGAAACGAAATACGTAATGTCGGGCTCTGCCTATTTCGCCCTGATGCCATCGCGCATGACAAAGTGCGGAGTGCGCTCGATTATTTTTCCGCGGCTGGACTAATGCCGTTCATGTTCACGCCTGTCGGGATTACCCCAGATTCGGCACGTGAACTCTGGAGATACGTGCTAAATATTGCGTCAGGTGAACGGTTGCAGCTAATCGACCTACTCTTCGGGGCATGCGATTCTATTCTGGTCCTCTTCGAAATGCAATCGCCACTAGCTTCCTTACCGTGCTCAGTCGTAATGACTGACCTGAAGGGGCGTGGTATGAAAGTTGACAGACAGGGATGGGAGCTCCGATCCTTCCTTTCGAGTGCGCACCCTCTCGAAAACTATGTTCATACTGCGGATGAGCCGGCGGATGTCGTAAGGGAAGGCGGGAGGCTTCTCGGATCAGCGGCGCTAACGGCCGCTCTACGGGCTGGCCCCAGAGAGGATGTATCAGATCAGATCTGCTCATTGGCAAGCAAACTGCGAGTTCAATGTAACAGTGTGACAATCGACCGGTCTGACCTGCATATCCTTCTGCAGGAGCTTCTCCGAACGAAGTGTGGCCGCCCGTGGAATGACACGAGTGAAGCAGTTCTTGATCTCTGGGAATTATATCGTGTCCTTGGTGCTGTTTCTGAGATGTATAGCGCTTCCGGTCCATGTGTGATTGACGCGAGTGGCACTGACTGGTGGTGGGAACGAGCTGGCCTATTGGAGAATCGAAACACGTTATTATCGGATGCCACTTCTGCTCTGCGCGAGCGAGCTTATTCAACCGACAATTCGGTGCATGAGGTATTGCCGCAGTACCGTGATTTTTCGTGTCAGTCGGTCGACCGCTATTTACCTTGAATAGAGATTTCAAGGCACGAGGTGGACTGGGAATGAACGATTTCCTCTAACACGTTGCGAGTGCAGAGTTCCGTCCGATCGCGAATCTTGGATCGTCGCTGATCTGTCGACGACAGATTCTCTGCCCGCGAACGGAGCCCCGACGGCTGAGCGCGCAGTCCGGGCTCCGACCTCACGCCCTTGGAACCGCGGTGCGATGGAGGTCCCAATGAGCCCAAAGGGCGGCGTAGTCGCCTGCTGCGGCGAGGAGTTCTTCATGGGTGCCGAGTTCGGTCAGACGCCCGTCGCGGAGCACGGCGATGCGATCGGCCGTGCGGGCGGCATGTAACCGGTGCGCAATGGTGACGACAGTGCGGCCGGTCAAAGCAGCGTCGAGAGCGCGTTCGACGGTGCGGACGGCACCCGAGCCGAAGTCGGCGGTGGCTTCGTCGAGGACGACTACAGCAGGATCGGCGAGGACAAGGCGCGCGAGTCCGAGCTGCTGGTGCTGGGCGGTGGCGAGGCGGTGACCGTCCGCACCGACGCGGGTATCCAGGCCGAGGGGGAGCGCATCGACCCAGTCAGTGGCGCCGACAACGGCGAGCACAGCACGCAGTTCAGTGTCGGTAGCGCCGGGGCGTACCAGACGCAAGTTTGAGGCGAGCGTGCCCAGGAAGGTGTGACCTTCCTGGGTGAGCAGTGCGACCGGACCGGAGACGTCGAGGCGGCCGCTGCGCGCAGGGTGGATGCCCGCGATGAGCGCGGCGAGAGTTGACTTGCCGGCTCCGGAGGGACCAACGAGGGCAAGGCGCTGCCCGGCGGGGACGTCGAGGCTGACGCCGTGGAGCACATCTTGGCCGGGGCGGTAGCCGAACCGCACGTCGCGAATTTGGATCGCCGGTGAGGTAGGGGAGGAGATGTCGGTTGTTTCTGTCACCGGAGCGGCGGGAGCGAGGCCGGTGACCCCCACGATCCGGGCGAGTGCGGCCTGCGCGGTCTGCAGCGAATCGATGGTCTCCATGATGACGTCGGTGGGCCCGGCGAGGCGTTGGACGTAGAACGCGGCGGCAGTGACGGTGCCGATGTTGGTTTGGTCTGCGGAGACCAATGCGGCGCCGATGGCGAGGACCGCGGCGAGGGACAGGATTTGGGCGAGGTTGATGCCACCGCGCAGCCAGTTGCGCAGGGCTGCGCCGGCCATGGAAGCACGGAACCGTCCAGCACTGGCGTCGCGGATCCGCGCGGCCCGAGACAGTCCGAGGCGGTGTGCGCGAAGCGCTGCGGTACCGGAGAAGGCCTCGTGCAGCTCGGTGGTCACCTCTGCAGACCGTTCTTGGAGGGTGCGGTAAGTCGGACCGGATTGGCGCAGATACCGGCGACTGACCGCGACCGCGATCGGAACCCCGATGAGTGCGGCAGCGGAGAGAATCGGGGAGAGCACCAGCATTGCGACCGCGGTCAGCCCGACCTCGACCATCGCGAGGGTCATCGCGGGAACGGCCCGCCGTACTGCAATGGTGAGCGTGGCTATGTCGCCGGTTACGCGGGCGAGCAGATCGCCCGTGCCGGCGCGCTCGATGGTGGCCTGTGGGATCGCCAGTGCAGCAGTGAAGAGGTCTCGGCGCAGGTCGGCAAGCACGTCCTCCCCGACTGCTGCGGCGCGGATTGCGCCTAGGTAGGCCAGGATCGCGCCGACCAGGGTAACAGCGACGAACCCACCGACGGCGGCGTTGATCATCGCGCGATCGCCTCCCTCGGCGACCTCGTCGGCTACCAGTCCGATTAGGCGGGGTCCGATCAGAGTGACCGCGGTGCCGAGGGCGAAGAGCATCACGACCCCGACTACCGCCCCGCGCCGGGACAGCAGCAGGCGCATTGCCTCACGCCGAGTCTGTCTCAGGTCAGCTGTGGGCAGAGTGGAGTCTGTCATGTCGGTGTGCCACCTAGATCGACAGCATCGCGGTAACCGGGGGACGCGGCGAGTAGATCAGGGTGCCGGCCGGAACCCGCCACCCGCCCGTCTTCGATATACACCACCCGGTTGGTGGCCACGAGTAGTGCGGGACTGGTGGTGATCAGCAAGGTCGTCCGGTTCATTCCTCGGGGGAGTGCGGCGGAAACGATCATGGCTTCGGTGTGCGCGTCGACCGCGGAGGTCGGGTCGAGGAGCACCAGGATCGGCGTGTCCGCGGCGAGAACCCGCGCGAGCCCGACGCGTTGTCGCTGCCCGCCGGATAGGGTGCGGCCCCGTTCCTCGAGATCCGTGTCCCATCCGTCGGGGAGCCGCTCGGTGATCTCCGCGACCGCGGCGGTGCGAGCAGCCTCGAGGTGGACAGGACCGAACATTCGATCGACAGCGACGTTTTGTGCCAGGGTCGCTGCGAACAGAAAGGGGTCGTACTCTGCCACCAGCATCGTGGCGAACAGGTCGGTCAGCGCCATGGCGCGCAGTTCGACACCGCCAAGGAGGACTATTCCGGCATCAGGGTCGCGGACACGAGCCAGCAGCGTACTCATCGCAGCCGGTACTCGGGGATCGGCTGCGACAAACCCCACGGTCTCGCCGGATCGAAGTTCGAGGTTTAGACCGCGTAGCACTCCGTCGAGGTGGACGTCCACCAGCTTGAGGTCCATCCCGCATGGAGTGACATCGGGGCCGTCCTCGACAGCGACTGGCTCTGCGAGCTGTCCGGCTATTCGCCCGGCAGCAGCCAAACCCTGTGACCAGACCGAGCCGAGCTCGGCGAAGGTGCCCAGCGGGATGCGCAGGAATTGCGCGAGCCCGAGATAGGCCACGAGCTCGCCGATGGTGAGTTCACCGTCCAGCGCGAGGTGTCCGCCGACCGCTGTGACCAGGGCGAGGAATAGCCCGGGGATCAAGACCTCTACGACTTCAAAACCTCCGTCGAGGCGCGCCACCCGCAGTGCGGATTGCCGGACCGCCTCGGTCCGGCCCTGGAAAGTCGCTACCGCGACGGGTTCCGCGCGCAGGCCCTTGAGGATGCGAAGCCCGGCGACGAAGTCCGCTGCGACCGCGCTGGCGTCGGCGATCCGAGCCTGCTCGGCCCGGGCGCGACGCTCCAGTGGCCGCCACATTGGTCCCAACAAAGCCAGCATGGGCACCAGACCGGCGAGTATTACCAGCCCGAGCAGCGGTTGGAAAATCAGCATTCCTACCGCGACTACCGCGAAGGTCACTACCGCGCCGGCACCCCGACAGCATAAGTCCGCGATGCCGCCGAGACGTGTGGCGTCCGCAGTCGCCCGAGAAACCAGCTCGCCTGGAGCCGTGGCCCGGGTCGAGCCACGCGGGTCCAACACGCGGTGGGTCACCAACTCGACTACCGCCAGTTTTGTGCCAGCCAGGAGCCGGGTGGACATCCAGTGCCGTGCCGACTCTGTGGCGACTTGTGCCCCACCGACCACGGCGAGGACGCCGAGCCAGGCAGCGAGTGATGCCGCGCCACCGGAGAGGGCTTGATTGATCACGGCCCCGAGCACGACCGGGGCCGCCGCCAGCGAGCCCATCCACCCGATCCCGCACAGTGCGCCCGCCAGCACTGCTTGACGTTGAGCGCCTAGCATCGCCCTCAACACCTGCCCGGAGGTTGTCGGGAGCGGGTCCGTCGAGCGGAACGCGCCGGGCTCGGCGCCCCATATCCCGTCTACCCGCCCCATGACTAAGAACCTAGCGGATTCTCGACTGTCTCGCCCTACCAAGAGAACGTTCCCGCTCGCCGTTCCGGGCGTGTTTTGTGGGGGCGTTCGATCGACATGATTTTAGACTTGAGTTTTGAATGTTGTTGTGTGTAAATATGTTTCGGTATTTGGTTGGTGTAGAGCAAATTTCGTGGTTTGTGCACAGCTGTGGTTTCGGTAGCTTTGAATATTGTTGTGGTGGTGTAGTTTTCGGTGTTTCGGGTTGTTTTGCGGTTTGGTGGGTGTGAGTGTATGATTGGGAGCATGATGATGACGAGGCAGTGGACGCGAGACGGGGCGCTTTTCGTGTTCCTTCCCCTCCTCCCCAGCCTCGTTCGGGTGTCGGGTACGGGTTCAGGCGTTGCGATGAATTCGATTGGTGAGAACCAAGATTCGGAATTCAGAGGAGCGAAGCGACTCGATCGACGGCAACGGCACTCGACCCACTGCGAGCCGCGCAGCGGCTCCCTGGCGGGGAGCGAAGCGACTCGCTTCCGTCTCCCGACGCGAAGCGTCGGGAGG
>NZ_JBWZNF010000021.1:0-52661 GCF_056945715.1 Rhodococcus sp. MurmanLake-1
CTGGTGCAACGAAAGTTCAACCCGATCGCACCGAACATGTTGTGGGTAGCCGACTTTACCTACGTTTCGACATGGTCGGGTTGGGTGTACTTCGCGTTCGTCTTCGACGCGTACTCACGCCGAATCCTCGGGTGGCGAACCGCGACGACGATGACGACACCGTTGGTGCTCGATGCCATCGAGCACGCGATCTGGACCCGACGCCGAGAGGAGATTACGGATCTGTCGGGGCTCATTCACCACAACGACCGAGGGTCGCAGAACACGTCAATTACGTTCACCGACAAACTCATTGAGGAGGGTATCGATGCCTCGATCGGGTCTACCGGGTCGAGCTACGACAACGCTCTCGCCGAGACAATCAATGGGCTCTACAAGACCGAACTGATCAAACCTCGCGGGCCGTGGCGAACGGTCGAACATGTGGAAATCGCCACGTAGGAATGGGTGGACTGGTTCAACCACCGACGTCTCTACGAGCACTGCGGCGATGTGCCGCCGGCTGAACTCGAGGCGTTCTACTAGGGTGAACACAGAACGACGCGAATTGCGGAGTTCTCAAATCAGTAAGTCTCCGGACTCGCCGGGATGCTTCATACTGCCTCAGCGGCTTCCTGCGGGTTTAAGGGTGCGTTTGCCCATCCATATACCGGACGATTTCAACCGCGTTAACTGGAGAACATCGCAGTCCCTGAGATAACGCCGTCGGCCACACGATCTGTAACAGCAATGCGGCGCCGTGAACGGCGGAGGAGAACTGGTCCATCATCGTCTTCCGCGTCGCTGCCGGCCAATAACATCCAGGTCTCCGAGACCGCTGCGGCGCGCAGTCCGTCCGAGCCGACCGGTGCTGTTCTAACACATTCGGACGCGTGAGGGCTGAAGCTGCCCTCTGTCTACATGCTGAGGTTGCTGGAGACATCCGATCCCGGCGTCGTTCGCGCCGAATAGTGCAATCTGCCCTGACGACGCAGTGAACGCGCTCGCCTCCCCAGCAGGGCGCCCCCGATGGCGAACACCGCGACCCCTGCCATGGGGATCACCGCCATCAATGCCACCGTGTGTACTGCATCCATGCGCTGAATTCTACGTTGCAGGTCGTTTCCGGCACCTTCACTTCTTCGACTCCGAGGTTGTGACGTCCGGTGTGCCAGTTCAGGAGACGCCTGCGATACCAGCGAAGGCCGCCGGGGTCCCTAAGCTCACCGATCAACAGTGGATCGACCGATACGATGGAATCAATCGCAGGTAGCGCCCCCCCCCGGTCTCGCCCTCCCCTCCAGCGCCCTGACATGCGCATTCGACGGCGACGGTACCGCCGCTATACGGGTGAGCCGCGCTGGGGCAACAAAGGGTCAGATCACCAGAGCACTTCCTGCTTCGGATGGCATTTCCTGGGGACCCTGGCCGACGTAGTGGACCTCGAGAGGACGTCCCGCCGGCCCACCCGAGGAGAACTGGGCTGTGACGATCACATTGACCAAGGTGCTCCAGGCAGGTTCGTGATCCTGCCGCCTGCCCGGCAGGTCAACGGGTACACGGACGTCACCGGCCTGTCCGCTGTCTGGACGCCGTAATCGACGACGCTTCCGATCACGAACTGTTTCGTACCCGGTTTAGGCACGAATCCGCAATTCTTGGCAACTAGCTCACGCTGCGACGGCGGTCTCGAGCGCTGCGAGGGACTGTGTCTTTCGGAGTGCTTGGAGTGATTGTGCGAGCAGTCGGGAGACGTGCATTTGGGACAGACCGACCTTCTCAGCGATTTCCGCTTGGGTCAGTTCGCCGAAGAATCGGTAGAGCACGATGGTGCGTTCTCGTTCAGGAAGTGCAAGTAGCGCCGGTCGGAGAGTTTCATGGTTGTCGATGCCTTCGAGGGCAGAGTCGAAGTCTCCCAGGGTGTCTGCGATCGAACGTCCGTCGTTGATGGTTGCCGCATCGAGGGACGCTGCGTGATAGGAACCTCCGGCGGCGACGATCTCGGCGATCTCGGCAGGTTCCACTGCGAGTTCTTTTGCCAGTTCCGGCACGGTTGGTTCGCGTCCGAGGGCTTGAGTGAGGGAAGACCGGGCCTTGTTGAGCGCGAGATAGTTTTCCTGCAGCGAGCGCGGAACACGAACGTCCCAGCCGCGGTCCCGGAAGTGTTTGCGCACTTCACCTACCATCGTCGGAATCGCGAAGGCGAGAAAATCCTTGCCCTTGGCGAGATCGAAGCGGTGCACCGCACTGACCAGACCAACGCTGGCGGCCTGTACAAGCTCTTCGTGGGCTTGTCCGCGGCCACGGTATCGCAATGCGATGTTTCGGGTCAGCGGTAGACACGACTCGATGATCTGCGTGCGTAGACGTTCGCAGCGTTCGTCATCGTTCGGTGTTGAAGCCATCTGTTCGAATAGGGCCGCAAGGTGCGTGTAGTCGGCGTCTCGCGTGTGGGTGCTCATGAGAATGCCAACCCCTCTCCCCTGGCGATCACCTGCGAGGAACGCCGCGGAACAGTAGATCCTCGCTGAAGTGAAGACACCGTCGAGGTGCCGAAACGGCGTACGCATCGTGTTGCCGACATCGTCGTCTCCTTCATTTTCATTCTCGGGTGTTGATCGACTGGCGAACGCTCCGGAAAACCATCGCCGCCGCCAGAGCGAACACAGCCCCGGAGAGTGGACCGGCGAGCGCTGAATCGACTATTCCGCCCAAGATCACGGCAATGACCATCATCACGACGACATCGATCGTCACCGCCCGCCACGACATGCGGATGACGCGGAGCATCACGGGGATACGCCCTGTGAGCTCCGCGGTTCCCCTCGCCGAGCAGGTGATGCTCAGGCCACCGTGGGTGGAGGACATGGCAGTGGTCATTCGTGCTCCCGACGTGCGAGTGCTCAACGTGCATCTGAGTTATTCGCCGTCGTAAATCTATATCAGTCGATACAGATAAAGGGCAACACGTGGGGCAGTGATCGAAGGAACGAAAGTCGAACGGCCGAGTCCATAGAGCCCACGAACACCTGAAATCAGCCTTACGACCATCTCCCCCGCGCAAAATGGTCTCGCGGGTGAAAGAAATCTGTATCAACGAGCATCAGATTTGAGTTACCGCGAGCGAAGGGAACGGCGCACCGACATGTTAAAGTCGAGAAATATTCGGCGGCATTGAAGGAGAGTGCTGGGGCATTGAAGGATGCAGCGCACGCCAACAGAGGGGTCTACGGAATCTCCGTGATGTCGGAACTGTCCGGAGTCGGCCCACAAACCTTGAGACTCTACGAACGTCGGGGACTATTGACCCCTGCACGCACCAGCGGAGGAACGCGGCGCTACAGCGCGGCGAACCTCGACAAACTCCGCCGCATTACCGCGTTGATCGGCGAGGGAATCAACTTGGCCGGAATCGGTGTCATTCTCTCATTGGAAACCGAGAACGCTGTCCTTGCTGCGCGGATTGCTCAGCTAAGCGAAACGTCTGGGGAAGCACAACCGGAAGTTACGCCCGAGGCTGTTCAGCCCAGTTCGCCGGTATGACGAAGGCTGCCGAATTCCGCGTCGGCAACGATGATATTTCCGCAAGCTTCAAGGTATTCGACTGCGGAATCGAAGGCGTCGATGAGCCACGGTTTCTTCACCTCGGCGAGTAGCGTGTCCGTGTCGTCTTCACCGGCTTGAAAGATACGCACCGACCAGGATTGCTGGCGTCAGGTTCGTCCCACAATCCTCGCGGAGCGTTCGTGGCCAGGACGTAGCGGTTGTACTCGAGGTCGACGCGAATGGCGTAGTGGCCTTCCACATTGACGACGTTGGCGGGCCGTTGGGACGCCGCGGCAAGTGCAGTCAGCGCGTCGTCGTACATCTCGGAAAATTTCTTCGTGAGAGGCATGCCGTCCTACCCGTGCGGAACACCGCCACGCACCAGGCGAGGCGTAAAGACAACCTTTTGCCCCGGCATCGACCAGGAACTGAAATGCATCCTACCTCTGAGCAGCCCACGCCACTCGGAGCGTCCCAGTCGGTGAGCCTCACCCGGCCATCATCTGGCTTCCTTCGGTTCCTCGTTGACTAGTGGCTTCGACGGCAGCCTGTACGAAGATGCAGGTCATGGTATGCGCGTGGCGTCGGCGCTAACCACGAAACCTCCGGTCGGCACTGATAGCAGTGTCCGAACGAGAACAAGTAATTTTCGGTCGAATTCGTCGAAGGACACAACGAAATTCGCCGGTGGACACGGAACCCTGGCAGCAAACGTAGTTCGGTAACGGCGACTGCCGAGAACTCTATAGGCGAGCCTGCCCGAGTTCAGGGGGTGGGCGGCGCTGCCCCAGCTACAGCAGACCCGTTGTCGTTTCCTACCTCACGTTGTGCGCGCAAAACATCACGATGACTGCGCAGCGATAACCGTCCGACCGCTGCCGCTCCGAGGAACAAAATCACCGCACCGAGGCCCTCGAAGAACGCCAACTGCTGCACAGCCCTCATCGCAGGTTCGGTCGCCGCCGGCGCCCCCGCCTCCCCGAGATGCAGCACCGGCGCCAGGACCGGGCCCACAATGAACCATGCGCCACCGACGACCGCCAACCACGCCCCGAGGCTGGCGACAGCGCGATTCGCACTCAGCAACAGCAAAATCCCGCCGATCACGGTGACCAACCCGGGGAGCACTTCGAGCCAACCCCTACCGGAGCTCCAAGTCCATGCTTGATCCGGCACGAAAGCGAACGAGAAGTACGGTCCCACAAAGGGAATGAGCGCTCCCCAGAGTCCGAGCACAATCAGCAAGATACCGCTGACAGCGCCCCGGCTGCGCGGCACCCACATCCGTCCGGGCGGTCTCACATCGTGAACCGTTCCGACCACGCGTTCTCGACCTCCGGCATCGTCGATGCGAACGTCCTCACCATCTTTTCGAGATGCGTTCCGATCAAACATGTTCCACTCCTCAGCCGTGACAAGTGAGATACGCATGGACGTGGGAAGTGCGACGACCGGGACCGCCGACTGCGGATCGCTTGTGCGCCGCGGCCACGAGCTGCGACACCCTCCCTAGCTTCGGCAGTTCACCTCGCAGCCAGACAGATCGGGTTTTCGAGACCGGCCCCCAGCATCCAGACGCCGGGTCAGTAGTAGTGCCGCCGACCACCTACAGCATGTCCGGCGGCACCAAGCGCGAACAGAACGACTCCAACGACCACAAGAATGATTCCGATCGTCCACAGAATCGAGATCCCAGTCAAGAAACCGACGATCAACAAAACAATTCCAAGAATGATCATGGCATCCTCCTTCAGCCGATCACCCATAGAGATCGACGTACCCGCTGGTCAAAGCCCTCAAACAAGATGGATGGACTGCGCGCGGGTAGGTGGTGGCCGATGCGACCGACTCCTCACTCGACTGTTTTAGGGTGATGACATAAGGCGCCCTGTTTTCCGGTTTGTTCGTGACCGACGGGGAGCACCTGTACGAGGCCGACGCTTAAGCGTTATCGCGAACGACCCGGCGAGAAGCCACGATCTACCTCACTCGTCAGCTTCCTTCGAGAGTCCTCGTCGATGCCTCGGACTGCCGGAGAGTGTCGGTCAGTGTCGCGCAGAACGCCGGCAAATCATCGGGTTTGCGGCTCGATATCAAGGTATTCGGTCCTGAAGTACAGACGACCACTTCTTCGTCTACCCACGTGCCGCCGGCGTTCGTGATATCGGTACGCACGCTAGGCCATGACGTCAGTGTGCGACCGGCCACCACGCCAGCTTCGACCAGTGTCCAGGGGCCGTGGCAGATCACTGCAACAGGCTTGCCTGCATCGAAGAGACTCCGGGCGAATGGCCACGGCCTCGGGATTCATGCGGAGGAGATCGGGGTTGGCTACACCACCGGGAAGTACAAGCGCGTCGTATTCCGACGATGCCGTCGCTTCGACCACCGCGTCCACGTCGAAGATGTCAGCCTTGTCGAGATGGTTGAATGCCTGGATGGTTCCGGATTCTGTCGAAACAATCGATGGCTGAGCGTGTTCGGCAACCAATGCATCCCACGGGTCCGTCAACTCGATCTGTTCGACTCCCTCCGTCGCCACGAGGAATGCAACTTTCTTTCCTTCGAGTAACTGGCTCATGCTTGAACGTCCATCCTCATCCTCATCCTCATCACCTCTTCTGACATCTGCTCAGCTGGATGCGCCCTCGGTGTCGTCGAAGAACGACCATTCGCCATCATGGTGAACTTCCATGCGCCATCCCAGTTCTGAGTTGTCGGCGCGGGCGTCTACGAACCAAGCATGTGCATCGTCAGCGCTCTCGATGCCGCGCGTCGCGGTGACGTCGCCTGAAGGATTGATCACTCTGTAATTAGCCATTCGGGCCGACTTCCCCAGCGGACGTTTCTTCAATCATCGACCGCGAGGACGACGAATCAACCCGCGTCGGCACCATGTGCGCCAGGCCGCCGGCAGGATGCGTCTTTACTCCGACTGCCCGGTTCGCCTTGAGGGTTCGGGGATTGTCGCTGATGGGCGACCTGAGCCGGGAGAAACAGATCTACGACTTGGTGATCCCTGCATGTCGGCGATACGCAAACCGTCGGCGATCATGTCGCACGGAGGGGCGAAGCCATCGGAAGTCGAGACACATCACAACACACATGCCGATACTGAGCATCACTAGCAACAGAACAACATTTAGCACCGTATTTCCATCCTTCTGTCCGGGTCCGGTGTCAGGCTGCGGTCACGCCGCGAAGCGCGGTGGGTGTCGATTCGCGCATTGCCGAGGCCGTGGAAATCTTGGCACGCGGCAACTCTCCGACATTCCTTGCTAAACAACGGGATCCAGTAGACCCGATTCCCAAGATCTCGCGCCACCACCTTTCGCGATCTTCGGATTCCGTCCACACCACGACGTCCACCACAAGTCCTCCTTCACCGACACTCGACTTGTTACCCAGCTCATGCATTGACGAAACGTGACTTCACGCGCGGCGGGTCAACGCAGTTCCGGCGGCGTCCCGAGTGTGGGCGCGAAAGCATCGGGTTGCGCGATGCCCGCCGGGCCCGAGGCAGTTACGTGGGCAGCAATCGCCCACGATCGTCGTAGCGTTGCACATGCGGCCCTTGACTGCTTCCGCCGTTGGCGGCGATTGCAGCCAGAATCGCCTGGTTGCCGGACTGAAGAATTCGTCGCCGCCCGATCCGTCCGCGAGCGTCATCTTGAATCGCTCCATCACGTTACCGTCGTTTCAATGGGAAAACTCCTCGTAGACAGGGGGTTCGATTTTCCTACCTCAGTCGGCCGCGGTCGGTCCTTCCTGCCTGGACCGGCGTCAGAGTCTCCCGATGAACCCTCAACTGCGACGTCAGGTCTTCGTCGTTCGCAAAGACCAGGCGCCCGCCGTCGAGTGCGATCGCCCACCGCCGCACCGGAGCCCAGTCCCGCCCCGCCCAACCCCGGTCGATGACCAGGTCCGCGTAATCCTCGATCACCACACCCGCACATGTCCGGCTTTCAACAGCACCGGAGCTGGGCATCGTGAAACCGCAGGCGGAAACCCCCTGCGTCACGTCGCCTCCTTTCGATCCTATGTCGATCATCTGCCCGATTCCGACAGAGCAACTCCCGGCAACCGCCTCGGGACGTCGGCCACAACGACAGGATCCAGACTGACTGCTGGCGATATTTATCGCTAATACTGTTCAAGATAGGCGGCACGAGCACGCAGAGGACGTCGGTTCGGTCCCTGCACAATGACACGCAAATCGCACCCAATGATCCGAAGCCTGCCACGTGATGCTGTTGCGGCGGTCGCAATGGGCAAGATGAAAGGCCGTCAGCACGAACTCGCCACCGAAGAACGCGCCCACCCTGCCGCTGATATACGGTGAGCAGCGGTTCAAAAACGAAACCTTTTGCAAGAAAACGGGTTTGAATCGAACAGCTCTGTACGCGAATATCGAAACGGCCAGGAAGGAACGGAGTCGAAAACCGGACGGCCCTGCCTGCAGCTAAACCTCTCCATGTCCGGTGTCGATCATTCCTCGCCACTAATAGCCCTCGCACTCAGTCCGGCGAATGCCACAGCCTCGTTCATGTTTTCCACAGCGCGGGCATGCGTGGAGAGTTCCGCACGGGCGGATCGCACCGCCGCACCGCGACCGCGCTCCCCCGACTCAGGCAACGCCGAACCCTCAGCTCGAATCGGCTCCCCGTCGCCCGAGGCGGAAGCGGCGCGTTGCTCCCGCTCATCCTGCGCGCGAAGCAAAGACTGCGCCTTCGACGTATTTCGCATCAGAACGTCCTCCCAGAACCATTAATACAGGCCACGACCTCCTGGCTCACCCCCGCCCAGCAGGCAACTATCACCACACACCGAACCGTCACACTCACAGAAGAATATCTACCGCACCCACAGTAGATATTCTCCCGAAGCTGTTGTAACTTGTATCTCGTAGCAAGGAACGAATCCAGAGGTGCGGGAGACGAACTACCCGCAAGCAGTACCGCAGGGCAGGGACGTGCCGGGGCTGAAAGTTATTGTGAATGTGTCGATCAGGCCCCGGCACCCTCTTCCAAGCGGCTACCGGACATGCTGTGCGAGTCCGGTAGTTCGAGAGAATGCAGTTTGTTGTTCAGTGAAGTCAGTTCAACCCCCATCCGGCCCCCGGCGCACCCCCGCGCCGGGGGCCCCGTCCATTCCAGTGAGAGAAGACCGCCATCACGGCAGAGCGGCCCGTCGGCGAACTGTCCGGCAAGCTCGACAACGAAGACTATCCCTCCTACAGCATGGGCCACGCCGCCGAAATCCTCGGCGTCCCGCAACGATTCCTCCGCAGCCTCGACGCCGCGGAACTCCTCGCCCCCGGGCGCTCCGAAGGCGGACACCGCCGCTACTCCCGCAACCAACTACGCATCGCCGCACGAGCCCACGAACTCGTCACCGCGGGCACCGCACTCGACGCGGCCTGCCGCATCATCTTCCTCGAAGACCAACTCGCCGAAGGCCCGATGCCTCCACACCGAACTCCAACAGCGGCAACGCAACACCGAACTGGCACCCGGCACTTAACTTCGGCTCAAGCGGTCGCCCGTGGCATCTACGGCGTGCATAGGCGGATGGCGATCCCCGGTTGGCGCAGACGATCGCAGTATTCGTTTCGTGTTCACATCGGCCGAGCACTTCTGACAATTGCAAGCTCTGACACCCGTTTGCGAATCAAGAGGTTGCTGCGCACAAGTCGGCTTTCGCGCCCTATTCCGCAGGTTGAATCCCTCTAATTCCATGCCTACCGTTCGCCCCTTCTGCAGGTAGGGATCTCGTGTCTTTTGGGTGCAGGTGGGCGGTCCCATCGTCGGCACCCGCTAGATCCTCGCCGACAAATTGCGAGGCCCGAAGGAGTACATAGATTTCGCTGCTGCGATATCGGCGGTGCCCTCCGACCGTTGTTGTAAATCCGATCTTTCCCCCTCGCGCCCATCTCGTGATCGTCTTCGGGTTGACATCGAACAGCACGGCCACTTGCCCGGGGGTCAACCACTGTTCCGCGCCTGCTGCTCGCTCCTACGTTCATGCAATTGCCGCCGCTACCAGCAGCGCGAGCGCTAGTACTGCGGTCCCTTCGGCAGCACGGACGAGCCGATCACACTCTTCTCGACAACCGCCGACGAGGGCAGATATCTGGAACACCACAGAAAGCACTCCGGTGCCCACACCCGAGAGTGCAAGAATCTGTCGAGTGTTCGTCCCGGATCCCGCTCGTGATCGAGTAAGTCGGCGGCCGATCAACAGCGCAATCGAATGAGCTGTCGGTGCGCCGAGTCCTCTGGGGGCTTCGGTCGGCACGAACGCCATGGGGTCCACGAGGAAACTGTGCACTGTCCTACTCGCCGGCTCCTTCGTTTCCGCTCCATTGCTCTGCGCGCGAGGGATGGGCCGAGAACCCGCGGGTCAAGCCGAGTGCGTCGAATTCATTGTCCCAGAGTGAAAGTCGACTTTCATCGGCGACAACCCTTCCCGCCCTGATCTCACGGACAAGGTCACGTCCGGTCACCGCACCGGCGGCGTGCACGCCGCTGAGCATCGATCCGACGGTCCCGGGTCCCCACGCGGTACTAGTGCCGACCATCAGCAATCCATCGATCGCGGTGCGGTTTCTGGGACGCAGCGGTCCTGCCTGGTCGAGGCGGAGGGCAAGCCCGAAAGGCGCCCCGTCGGTGTTACCCACAAACCGGGTCTGGGTAGCGGGGGATCCGAGTTCGGACAGACGCACCCGAGTCGACGATCCTGGGTATGCCTGCTCCATGCGTTCGAGCATCCCGTCGAGCACAATCTTCTTGACCTCGTTGTAGGTACGGGATTTCCGATACGCACCTGTGTCCACGTCGTGGTCGGTATACCCCCATAGTTTCGGGTCTGACGGGGTGATGGTCTGAACCTCGATGGTGGAATGCCCCTGCGGGGCCGCGGCGCGATGTTCGGGATCGCGGCGTGAGGACGATTGCAGGAACATCGGTTGCCCGCCGGCCATTGCCTTCGCCCAGTCCTGCGCGTTGTCGAAACCTTTGCCGTCGATCACTCGGCGAGAGAACTGAGCCAGAGACAGCAGGGAGCTTGCTGAGTCCCAATTCGGGATCGCGAAGTAGTTGCTGTTGGGTTGACTATTCGTATCGAACTCGACCCCGAAGAACCCGTTGATCAGGGGGTGTGACATCTTCCACCGACGCACCTGCTGACGTTGTGGGAACGGTAGGTGTTCGACACCGACGAGTTCGGTGTACGTCTTGATGATGTCGGCGTCGGAGATCACGACAGGGGCCGAGAGGATTTCACCGTCGGCGAGACGCACGCCGGTTACGCGCCGATCCTCGACGAGTATGCGAGAAACCTCGGCATTCGTCCGGACGTGCCCACCGTGCGTGGTGATGACGTCGGCGAATCCGGCCGCGAGGATCTGTCCACCACCGCGCGGGTAGTAGGCGCCGCCGCCGACATAGTCCTGATAGAAACCAGCCATCGCTGCGGTGGGAATCGACAGTGAGCTGGATGCGAGTGCACCGCATTGAACCGATAGCGCCAGGACTGCACGAGTGGAGAAACCACAGGAGACGAGCATCGCGGCATAGGGCATCGCGAGAAACGGTGCTGCCCAGCTTGATCCGGAGACCCACTGCGCCATCAGCGCAACAGGACCCGGATTACCTCGCCTGTCGAGTCCTTCAGCGAGTTTATGCATGATCGCGTGGAATCGTCGAACGGCTTTGTGCTCGTCGGGAAAAGCTGCGAGTAACTCTGTCAGGAAGGCGTCCCACCCGAATGGCACGTTCAGCGCGAAATCTGGTGCGATGATGCGATCGAAAGCGCCGGCTTCCAGCGGCAGCCATTGAATTCGGTCATCGAGAGCGAGACCACGCATCATTGTGCGCACTATTCCGTCTGGCCCACCGTCGCCGACGTAGTGCACTCCGCAGTCGAATTCCCACGAACCACGGCGACGGAACACATGTGAGGAGCCTCCGAGAGCCGAATAGCGTTCGAGAAGCAGCACTCGTTTACCTGCTGCAGCGAGGTAGGCGGCCGCAGACAGTCCGCCCAGTCCGGATCCGATGACGATTGCGTCAAGGTTGGTGTTCGACGTGTGCGGCGTTTCCACGTTAAGCACCTTCGTTTCGTGTGGTTCGTTCGAATGGGGTTGGAGGATCCGGAGCTGCAGTGGGTGTCGTGACGATTTCCGGTTCGCGCCGCATCACGGACGGGTCGCGGTGTTTCCGCGAAGTGGCACCTGTGGAATTCGTTACTTCGGGGTGGCGCCGAGTACTGGGGCAAGTTGTGTGGCGATCGGATTGAGGTTGAGCTTGTCGGGGTCCACTTTGGGCTTGCTGTCCCACGGTTGCGGGATGTTCGGGTCTGCGTAGGCGACACGGTTGGCGCTGCGGACACCCGTTTCACTGCCTTGCGGCGCCAGGCAGTTGGCTGCGGTGTTGACCGGGAAATCCTGCTGAGTGTCGTCGAAGTTCGGGTCTTTGCGCTTCATCTCGTCGAGGATCGCCATGGTCCCTTCGTATCCGACCGTGCAGGGAAACGGGGTATTGGTCTCGAGGACAAGCCCTTGGCGCTGGGCAGGTCCGTCCGACCCGATCGCGGAGGGTATGCCGGCGGCAAGGCCGGGCATGAAGATCAGGAGCGGCTGGAGTGCCATAGTGCGCGGAGCGAATGTTCGCGCCGCGGACGCAAGGTTGCTCAGGTCTGTCGTAAGACTCGGACCCCCGTCTCGGACGAGTGCGCCGACTTGGTCGCTGGCCGGTATGCCGTTGTCGATCACGCGTCGGATGTCGGGGTCGCTGGTGCGCAACTGCGCCGTCAGTGCGTCGAGGTCGGTGCTGAACTGCTTGATCGCCGACGATTGATCGGACTGGGTCGTGAGCACCGTCTGGCTGTCGCGGATCAGTCCGAGGGTCTGGGGAAGGGTATCGAGGCCCGACTGGGAAATCCCCGACAGCGAGTCGGCAAGTACCTGCAGATCTTCGCCCTTGCCGTTGAATGCCGCGCCGAGTTCCTTCGCGACGGTGTGCAGTGCGTCGACCGGAACGGAGTGCACCAGACCGTCGGCGCTGGTCAAGACGTTCTCGATCGGGATCGGCGTGGTGGTGTCGCCCACGGCGATCACCGAGCCGTCTTCGAGGAACGGAGCCTGGTCGGTATCGGGCTGCAGGTCGACGTACTGCTCGCCGATGGCGGAGCGATTGGCCACCACGGCCCGCGCGGATGCGGGAATCTGGGGAGCGCTGCTGTCGATCAACAGGTCGACTTCGATTCCCTCGGACGTGAGCGACATGTCACCGACGCGTCCGACGGGCACACCGCGGTAGGTCACTTCGGCATTGGTGAAGATGCCACCGGACGTCGCCAGTTCGGTCTTGACCGTGTACTGGCCGAATCCCAGAAGATTGTCCAGCCGTACATATTTCGCACCGACGAAGAGCAACCCGAGTAGCGCGACGGCGACGAGAGCGACCAGCTGCCATTTGGCGAGCCTCGACATCACCATTGCATGCCGCGTGTTGACTCGACTGATCGCCGCACCCGCGTCGCAGAGCCCGGGTTCCGGAAGCCTGTCAATGCCGAATCACGCATGAGCATCGCCGGAACCGGTCACGAGTGCCCGATCGGGCTCGCTCCGGAAGCGGGAGGGCTTCCCGTCGATCTTGAGGGCCTTCCACAGAACTCGCGAGACCCGGTTCATCAGGCCGAGTTCGTCGGCGAGCAGTCGGACGTCACCGAAGTATCCACTCAGCGCTTGCCGCGAGGCCGGGAGTTCCCAGAACAGCTCCTTCTTCACTGATTTCGGGATCTCGAAGGTTTCGAAGAACGACTTCGGAGGAACGGCGATCACGTCGCACAGGACCCGCATGATGATCGGGAAAACCAGGGAGAGAAAGAACTTACCCACCGGACCGTTCTCGCGCACGTGTTGCCGAAGAAACTCGTGCGCGAACGAGATGTGCCGGGCCTCTTCGGCGACGTGAATGCGCATCACTCCTCGGACGATCGGGTGATAGTTGCTCTCGCTGCGGAGATAGCTCTTTTGAATATGGTCGATGGGCTCTTCGCCCGCCAACACACCCATGAAGAAGATCGATGGAAACGGCCAGGCGGCGAGGCCGAGAAATGGCATGACACGTCGCATCACCGGACCGAAGCCGGGCACGTCCACGCCAGACCGATTCACCAATTCTTGGAACATGAGGGTGTGGTTGCACTCCTCGATGACCTCGTGGGTGGCGTACCGGAACTCCGCGGATCGGTTGGGCAACATGGAGACGTATTGCATGAAGCCGCGGATGAGCACTTGTTCGAACAGCAGTCCCACCTTGGCCACGTTGGCCTGCCGGTACTGCCCTATCGCGATCTGTTGCTCGCGGGTTTGAGAGAGATACCAGGGATGCGTTCCCAGTAGTTCCACCTCGGGAAGAATCCATCGCGGATCGTTGTCCACGACCTGAAATTCCGGTGCCTCCCAGTCGATGTCGACATAAGGGCTGAAGCTCCTGTGCACAGACGCGTCCGAGAGTCGATTGAGCATGTCCTCGTACGTTTCGCTGCTCAGGGCATCGGAATGTTCCGTTTCAACGATGGTCATGACGGGGGCGACCTTTCCGGCAATGAGGGGATCCACCCAGTCGATACCTATGACTAGGAGTTACAGACAGACACGCTAATAGAACAAACAGTCTATGGCAATGGTCTGAAGGTCCCCGTACGAAATACAGCGAAAAACCCGCCCCACTCCGGCTGATAGATTTGGTAATCAAGAGGTCGACAACCAAGGGGGGCACGCACATGGCTACCGCTCCGCGAGAACGGCTTGTCCACACCACCATCGAGCTCCTCCGAAGCCAAGGAGTCTCCGGTGTAGGCGTGGCCGAATTACTCGACCGCAGTGGGACCGCACGTCAATCGATCTACACACACTTTCCGCAAGGTAAAAACCAGCTGATCGAAGAATCGGCCCGAACAGCCGGATCGTGGATCAGCGCGATGATCGAACAACTCTGCTTCGACCCCCCATTGAAAGCACTACAGACATTCCTGGATTACTGGAAGTCGACAATCGAATCCAGCGACTACACAGCCGGATGCCCGATCGCCGCTGCCACGTTTGGCGGTCATCAAGTGCCAGGCGCCGTCGACGCGGCAAATATCGCATTTGACGAGTGGGAACGGCTGCTAGCCAACAATTTTCACGCATCAGGCATGGACGACTCTCTCGCGCATTCTCTCGCAACGATGACGATCGCATCGATCGAGGGTGCTGTCATCATGTCGGTCGCGACACGTTCCACCAAGCCACTCGATCGTGTCGGCAAGCACCTCGAAGACCTCCTCGAAGCACATCTCAACAAGCAGGCGTAGAAGAATCGGATTCACAAGGAGCACGCGGCGGTCATCCCCTGCCCAAATGCACGCAAGCGGCAGAGTGCAGCACCCTGCACTCGGCTCGAGAATTTCACGTCCGGGTAGCAAATACTCCGCCCCCGATACTGTCCTTGCGGGTGACTTCTCCCGCATGTGACGACGGCGAAGACCGACTATTCCCAAACCGCTGGACTGTGGTTGAGACGGCGCCTGCGGCTGACTGCTTAACCGCAGGCACCTCCCCGGAGGACCTCCATCTCGCCCTCGGCCCGAATTGTGCCTACCTGCCGAATCAGGAGCGAAACGCATCTGGTTTCCCGCGCGACGCCGGGGGCTTGACCGGAAGCTGCCAACTACCCGAAAGGCGTTGCGGCACATTCTTGAACACGCGCATCACCCGCCCGATCCGACATCCACCACGAGGTGGACACGTCCACCCTGGCAACGCCGATGTGGCGATAAAATTCTAGGGGACAGAAGCTTTCAAGGCAGTTAGACAATCCGATCACGGGTACGCGATCAGGAGCCGAGGCCGGGGATTGCCGGTGCTTCAACCGCGGGGATGTCCGCCAGCGCGAGAAGCTCTCCCGCGACGGAGGGCACGTCAGCTCCACCGTTGCTGTTGAGAACGGTCAATACCTGTGGTGAACCGCCCACCGTGGCCGGAGCCGAAATATAGGGACCCCCGCTCGATCCGCCTCCGACCCAGCATTCTTGCTGTTCCGCCACTCGACGTATCGAGCTGTTCCCTCCCCCCGGATAGAGCGTGTAGTCACCCACGCATGCGGACTGAGCGATGGACAGAAACGGTTCCGGGTCGGGATATCCCACCAGGGTGGCACGGACGCGTTCGCCGGCTGCGATCGGCGCGTGGATATCGAACCCGCCACCCACTGCGTCCTGGATCAACTGTCCACGACCGTTCGGTTCGACCTCCAAGACGGCGACATCGGCGTTCGAGGCTGGAAGAACCCATGCATCGGCGACGTTCCATGTCCCGAATGGACGGTCCTCCGGTGTTTTTCTCCCGTCGAATGCCGGTGTGAATTCCACGCGACCCTGCGCCAACGCTGCGCGGAATTCTGGGCTGATTTCATACCCGCCACCTGCGTTTGTTCCGATACAGTGCGCGGCAGTGATCACCAGTGTGCGCTTGTTGCTGTTGATCACCGAACCGGTGCACAGGTAATCCCATACGAGTTGCCCGACCGCGCGGGACGCAGCTGCAGCGGTGTACGGAGCATCGACAAAATATGCGCCGTTGTCGTTCGGGCCGGTCAGTCGACCGTCCAAAACTGATCCGGTCGGATCGGGTTGCGGACGGATGTCTGCGTGGGCCGGCAGCGCGGTGAGTGCGGTTGCGCCGATGATCCCGGCAACGGTCACTCCGATTGCGCCCGAGCGGCAGAGTTGCGAACAGGCTCGGTGGAGAACGGTTTTGCGCGACAACAGAGGATTCCTCTCCGTGCAAGAGCTTGAGTGCACACACCGCAGGGTCGCGGCCCGCGCATGGGGCTGGCATTGTCCGATGCTTCAACGACTGTGCGCGTTGTTTACTGAACATGTTTGCGCTCTTGGAGTTTCGGAAGCACCACGTCGGAGGGTCGACCTCCTTGCAGGGAATAAGCCGTTCACTCGACGAGGTCTGACGACGCCAAGAGGCAAATCCCGCCGAATCAAGCGCACGACGACCCCTTGCTCGAACCCGCCGGATACGGCGGAGCCCGGGCAACTAGAGGAGGCGACAACGTAAAATCAGATTCACGAATGAGGCGGGGTGGGGTTGATGTGCTGTGCACCAACCCCTACGGATGGAGGCGCGACCCCTTCTGCGCACACACGGGATTTGTCGGAATCGCCGAAAAACGCGAAGTCTTACGCGGCTTGTCCACCATCGTTCTCCCCTCGCGAAACTGCCTGTTACGACCAGAAGCAACAAAAAGGAGACTAATAGAACAAACAGTCTGCCGCAAGAGCGTTTCGCAGATCTGGCACCAATAGTCGGTCAACTCGAATGCGAAGCGCAGTCGTTCGTTTGAGAGGCTTTGGGGTGTTCCGGGCCCTTTCTTCGACAA
Source organism: Rhodococcus sp. MurmanLake-1 (assembly GCF_056945715.1). Lineage (NCBI taxonomy): Bacteria > Bacillati > Actinomycetota > Actinomycetes > Mycobacteriales > Nocardiaceae > Rhodococcus > Rhodococcus sp. MurmanLake-1. Next base: position 16,968 of record NZ_JBWZNF010000021.1, read on the forward strand.
CGCGCAGCACCGCCAACTCGAGGTCTGTCGCTGGCTCGATATCTCCCGATTGCGGCTTACAAGCAAGGAACGAATTCAAACGTGCAGAAGAGTCGAACCACCGCAAGCAGTACCGCAGGACGTGCCAAGAACGAAAGTAGTTCTGTGAGCGTGCAGTTCAGGACCCGTCACCCCGGCAACGTGGCTGCCTGACTTGGCGCGTGAGTCCGGAAGCTGAGAAAGAATGCAGTTGTTGGTTCAGTGAAAGAGTTGAACCCCCATCCGGCCCCCGGCGCTCCCCCGCGCCGGGGCCTCGACCATTCCAGCGAAAGACGACCGCCATCACGGCAGACAAAGCCACCGGCACGCTGTCCCGCAAGCTCGATGACGAAAACTACCCCCTACAGGCATGGGCCACGCCGCCGAGATCCTCGGTATCCGGCAACGATTCCGGCCAGCCGCGACACCACAAAACGCATCGCACCGGAGGCGGGCACCGCCGCTTCTCGCGCTACCAACTACGCATCGCCGAACGCCCTCGAACTCGTCACCGCCGGCACCGTCCTCGACGCAGCCTGCCGCATCATCATCCTCGATGTCCAACTCGCCGAAACCCGCCAACTCAACACCCAACGCCAACAACGACAGCCAGGCGCAATGACTCAGGCAACCCGCGCGTCTGACCCGAAGTTGCACCGAGTCTTCGCCGGGATCCAGGGTGGCGATGAGGCCACCAACGCCTTGTACACGCTCAGCGATGAACATCCTGCGAGTTGATAACAGCCCCGGCAGCCCAAGTCCGAACTGCCGAGGCTCGGCGCCTGATGTCCGCATCAAAGGAATTCGGCACCGCAACGCAGTTACCCCGACCCCGCGTGTCCGAAACACCTACGCACCGGCGGAACCCTCGAACGAGACGATACTGCCAACACCGCGCCGGTCGACCACATCCTCGCGCCGCACCAACCCAATCACACCGCAGCATAAACGCTCCACCCCAACGCCATTGAAACCTCCAGAACCACCGCCCGAACCCCCGACATCGCCACCGGTGCCCCGGCACGGGAACGGGACTCGACACCGCAACACCGAGCGCTCGACGTCGATTTCTCCCGTGCAGCGGGCGTTCGTGCCCCCACCCGGCCCGCTCGCACGAACCGACCAGCACACCATCTTTGGGGAACCACGCACGATGGCGTCCCAACTACGCACAAACCGTGCCCGCACACATTGGCACTCACGATGTACTTACCCATGACACGCCGCACTACATTTTCACGGACTGACGTCGACGAGCGCACCCCTGGGCAATTTTCTGGACTCGGTTAGCTGCAGTGACCTCGACCACGACGGCTCGACGAGATCATCCGCCAGCCTGCGGGTCCGTCGTCCGACAATGCACGGTGTGCTGACCAAAGGCATGCTACGGAGACCGGGTGCTGGGCAAGATACGTCGACCACCGGCCAGCGTGCGACCTGCCTCGCACGGCAACTTCTCAGCCTCGATTGCGAGATCACCACACTCGACGAGCAGATCAGCAACGCTTCCGCAGCCACCATCATGCGAACGTTATCGAAAACATCGGAACGCGTTCGAATCGAAGACGACGAAAAACGGAGTCACAACCGGTGAAACCGATGTAACACAACATATTCCACTTCAAGAATCGGCAAACCTGTCAATGTCGCAGGAGCTGCGGCATTCCCCTGCCACGCAGCCGGTACGTACTTCGCCAGCACTGCCATCCCGGTGGCCTGAGGTCCACTCCCAACTCGAGACCGTACTCAGACGGAAGGTCCACGCCTTGCCTTCGGCTCAGTTCAAGCGTTCTCGCAAACGGAAGTTAGGGAGGTTCGTCGGCGCCGAGGTGCGAGCCCCGACGCCGAAGAACTCTGGGTGCTCGTTGCTGCACTACCCTCTTTCGGCCGACCCAACCCCGGGCTGTAGGACGGCCGCCAGGTGGTCGACTGTGCGACCTCCCAAAATTGTGTCGAGTGTTCCCATGCCGCATCTGCAGCGAGCCCGAACATGCTTGCCGCCAATTCGACGACGCCCTCGGAAATCCCGATGTCCACCAGCGGTCTTCGAGGTATGCAACACATGCAGAAGTAGTCTCGACCATTCTCGGTCCAGCGCTGGATCGTCCATGTCCGAAAGTGTGGGTCACTTCGTTCAGCGGCTCACAGAAGCAGCTCTGATTCGACTACATCGCCAGGAATGCCGTCAAGGCGGTGTTGACCTCCTCGGCGTGCGTCCAGAGCAGACCGTGCGGTGCGCCGTCTACCTCGACGTAGTCAGCTTCGGGTACTGCTTGGTGGAATCGTCGGGCAGTCGCGTCGATGGGGAGGATATTGTCCTTCGTACCGTGCAGGATGAGCGTCGGCTTTCCTGCAGCGCGGACGGCCTCGACGTCGCCGCGGAAGTCCTCGAGCCACGCGGGAACGACCGCGTAGGCGGCCACCGGGGCGCTGGTGACCGCGAGGTTCCAGTTGGCTGTCACCACCTCCTGGCTGATGCGGGCACCCAGGTTTTCATCGAGGTTGTAGAAATCCCGGTAGAACTGCGTGAACCAGGCGTAACGATCTCCCTTCGCGGCGGCGGTGATGCCGTCGAAGACGTCCTGCGGGACGCCTTCGGGGTTGTCGTCGCGCTGCACGAGGAACGGCTCGAGCGAGGCGAGGAAGGCGAGCTTCGCGACACGCTCATGCCCGTAGCGGGCGATGTAGCGGGCGAGCTCTCCTGTTCCCATCGAGAAGCCGACGAGTACGACGTCGTGCAGTTCGAGCGTTTCGAGCACCGTGTTGAGGTCGGCGGCGAACGTGTCGTAGTTGTAACCGGTGTTCACCTTCGACGACTGTCCGAAACCGCGGCGATCGTAGGTGATTACCCGATATCCCTGAGCCAGGAGTTCGCGAGTCTGGCGCTCCCAGCTGTGGCCGTCGAGCGGGTAGCCGTGAATCAGAACGACCGGCTGTCCCTCGCCCTGATCCTCGTAGTAGAGCTCGACGGGGGTGCTGTTCTCGTTGCCGACGGTGACGAATCCCATGTTGGTTCCCTTCGAAAGTGGCGAGAACGATCGTTCTCGCCAGTGTTTTCGACATTAGAGAACGGACGTTCTCAAGTCAAGTAGAATTGCGTCATGGACAATCGAGAGGCGAACGAGCGCATCCTCGCCGCCGCCGAGAAGCTCTACTACCGCAAGGGATTTGCCGCGGTCGGCATGGACGAGCTACGGACCGCGGCCGATGTGTCGCTACGGCGGCTGTATGGCCTGTACCCGTCCAAGACCGACATCGTCACGGCGGTGCTGGCACGCAAACACACCGAATGGGAACACGGCCTGACGCAGGCTGTCGCGGCGGCCGGCAACGACGTCCGCGAGCGACTCCTCACTGTCTACGGCTACCTCGAAGACTGGTTCTGCAGCGACGGGTTTCGCGGCTGCGCTTTCATCAACGCTTTCGGCGAACTAGGGGGCACGAACCCGGCCATCGCGCAAATTATTCGGGAGCACAAGGCCGCTTTCCAGAGCTATATGAACGGACTCGTTGCCGACATCGGAGGCTCAGAACTGCTGGCAGCGCAGCTGTCGATACTCGCGGAGGGAGCGCAAACCACAGCTGCCATCTCCGCCGATCCGCGCGTGGCCACACAAGCACGCGCTGCAGCCGAAGTACTGATCGGCGCCGCACTCGCACGATGACCGTCAGCGGCGCGCTGTCACTGGCAGGTGATGCGGTCGGCGCCGATGGTAACCAGCAAATCGAGCCCCCGTGGGCCTACGACATGATCGATGACGACCTTCGCACACACTGGCGCCGACAAACACCACCAACACCCGTCATCGCCAGCAGGGCCGGCGCGTTCCCGAAAAATCTCGAACGAAATTGACACTGTCCGAAAGTCAAGGGACAAAATAGGCGTGTGACCACGTGGATAATTACAGCCGGAGTCGAACTCGCCGTGATCGTTGTGCTCGGCATCCTCCTCCTCATCTCGACCAAGAGGCTGAAAGACACACGAAACGCACTCCAACGAGCACGCCGCAACTCTGACCGTCCCCGACGTCGACGCGGAATTGCCCCGCGCGCCATCGAAACCGCATTCCACACAGCGGACTCACTGCTCAACAAAGGACTCGGCGCCACCGTGCGCAACTCCATCGAAGACCTCGCCGGCTGGGCCAGAATCGAACGCCCCGACCTCGCACGCATGACCGCCGACGGCCACATCGTCATCGCGTTCTCCGACATCGAAGGATCCACAGCCCGCAACGAAGAACTCGGCGATCGGCAATGGCTCAAACTACTTGAACGACACAACAAGCTCATCACCACACACGCCGAAACTCACGGCGGCCACATCGTGAAAAACCAAGGTGACGGCTTCATGATCGCATTCACCGACCCCGCCCAAGCCATACGATGCGGGCTACGCATCCAACACGCCCTCAGCGATAACCCCGAACGATGGAACCAGATCCGGATACGCATAGGCATCCACCAAGGCACATCCGTACGACGAGGCGACGACCTCTTCGGACTCAACGTAGCCATGGCCGCCCGAGTTGCCGGCCAAGCCCACGGAGGCGAAATCCTCGTCAGCGAATCCGTCCGCGACGCAACCATCCACATCGACGACATCACCCTCGGACCACCACGCACCCTCCAACTCAAAGGCATCACCGGCACTCATCCCCTGTATCCCGTCCAGAAACCTACGGAAAGCTCACTCTCATAATCGAACTGACCCAACCGTCCGACCCCGACTTCACCGGCACCGACACCGACACCGACACCGACACCGACGAGATTCATCTCGCACGCGCAGAACAGCGCTACATGTCACCTCGATCCGCGCGGACTCGACAGTTTTGGTCAGCCGACTTCACCCAAATTCGGTACCCGCCATGCGCACTCGCACACGGACGAACTCGAGCAGTTGTGCGCGCGCCGGGGGCGTCCCGCCCACTCGGACGGCGCATGCGGAGGCTGTCGACCCAGGGAGCAAGGTATCGCGCAGCCAGCGCACGCAAACCTCGTTTACGCCTTCCGCGCACGCGCACGAACTAGCCGCAGCGGTCTACCGCGTCATGCCCCCACTTACCCATGCGCCAACCGTCAGAAACACAGGCAGTCTCAACAACATTGAGGTGAACGATCAACTACGAGTCCTATCCCGTAAATATGAAAGCTGCCGCTACCGAACTTCCTTTGCACCGGGCGCCACCGACCGACTTTCCGCTGCGAGCAGTTATCTACCGGAGCGCACTCGACGGGCATAGGGCGCGCTTTTCTGAATCAGATAATCGGTACAAAATATCCAGGCTTGAAAAACACTGCGAAAACAGTTTTGAATCACACTGCGCTTGACGCGTTGATCGAGCCACTCGGACGGAATGAAGTCCAGGACCCGCAGGACTTCAGGCAGCGGTCGAACCGATCGGTGGCGCCCACAATCACTTCCGCCTCCGACATCGCCGCCATCCTCAGTCCTGTGGATGCACAGCATCGTTCATGTTCTCCCCCGCCTGCGCACAGGCCGAAAGCAACTCGACGCGCACAGATCGCATCACCGCGCTGCCTTTGCGCCGCCCTGCCTCCCGCACAGCCCCGACGCCGCGAAACACCTCGCCTGGGAACGCCCCGACGGCGGGCACCGCCGCTCCTCGCGCTATCAACTACGCTCCGTCTCCCGTGCCCGCGAACTGGGCGCAGCCGGTATCGCCTTGCTCCAGCCTGCCGCATCAACGCCGATCTCCGACAACAGCGACAACGAACCAGGCACGTGACCCCAATCGAGGCTCAAGTCACCTTGCCGCTTGCCTCAACCCGTCAAGTGTCACTACTTGGTATCGAACAGAGCAAACCTTCTTTCATACCAATCGTACTGTTTATGGTTGCAGATGCGCGGTCCCGCATGATGTTGGCCTCGCACGGACAGTGGGTCGTCGGCGTTGTGTGCTCGACGCTGACGGCGTTCGACCGCCCCGACTCGATCATGCAGCGTCGGGGCTCCGAGCGCCCCCTTTGCAGACAAGAAGGCGGGCAACGAGGTCGCTGGCGCCAGTTCGACGACCCACGAGCGGGCGGGATGTCTTGTTCTGGTACCGGCAAAAACACTCCGCGGGCATCTCGAGCTCTCTCGCCACAAGTCGCTTCGCCGTGGCCCGAAATCCCCAGCCTTCCCGCATCTGCTCGACCACCCACAAGTCCACGCCCGGCACCCGGACGGCCACGCTACAGATCGTTTCTCGATTCGAAACCCAGAATCTACTGTGCGAGTTGGGTTGCGGATGGTAAGCGACGTGCAGGATCGAGGGTCAGCGGGCAGTCGGGAGTTCGACGGCACCATTTTCGAGGAGAACGCGTGCGTCGATCATCTGACCGCCCCGTTCGACGTAACCCATCAGGTTCGCTCCGGACCCCCAGCCGAGAAGTCGCTGTACCTCTTCGGAAAGATCAAGCAGTTTTTCACTCGGGATTGACAGGTATTGGTTCTCTTCCTGATGTAAACAGGCAAGGTCGAATGCCATCGTCAAGCCGGTCCGTGGCGCTTCGGACGAGTTGTTACCGCCACCGTGGTGCATTTGCACTATGGTGATCGGCGCCGCTGGCCCACTGCCTTCTATCTATAACGCAGTGTCAACTCTGGTCGTCTATTTCTGGGTGAGCCTATACGTCGTCATCAGCATCGGCGCCGTGATGCTCCTTTTCCGTGAGCGCGCAGCCACCGCCGTGACAATCGCAGCACTGATCGCCGGTGCCGTCGCAACCTCATGGATCTATCTCAACGGAATCTTCTTCCCCGCACCGTCTCCAATCAGTGCCATGTCCTACGTTGCGCTCGCAACCATCACGCCGGCCACTATCGCCTTCTACCTGATGGCGCCTAAGCCACGCTGACGCCTCCCAGCCGCCACCTCACGTGAGCTCGAAACTAGAGACCACCCAAGAACGGCAGGCGAGCCCCAACTTCAAGCCAGCAAACCGGCTTCCCGACGCAACGCATGGGTTCACCAACTCGTGAAGACCACACCACCCAATCTGCACTTGAACCTTGAGAAGCTCTCTGCACGTTCCTTTTTCGAGCACCATCGCGAGTCGACTCGATCCGCCGGCGATCTTCATCAGTCACCGTGTATCCACACGGTGAAGCGTCAACGATCTCAGGCCACTCGTCTCCTCCGTGCGTGGGCCCCACGATCCACCACACCCACCCTCACCTCGGCGGGATCGCTTACGGCGGAGAGTTTCCGGTGAACTGCGCAGGGCGCTGTTCGAACGGGCGGCAGACGCTTTCCCCCGCACATCCAGCCCTATTACTGCCACTGTCCCGTATCGGATTCGCACGCCGAATCGACAGCGCTGCAGTACCACTGGAAAATCACGTCGTCTGGCCCGGCGGGGGTGATCGCCACACCGTTCTTCTACCTCCACGACAGATACCCGGGCGATGCTTTGCTTCGGAGGTGACGCAGAACAACAGCAGCTTCACTCAGGCGCCAGAAACCGGGCTCGATTCGCGCTACCGTTCTAGATTATGGGGACCAGCTTCCACGGACCGAACCCGTGGCCACATATCACTCGCGCGATCCGCACGCGAGGCCCGCGCTATGCCGCCGTCCCCTTTCTGGGACACCTGGCGCCTGAACTACTTCCACTTCGCAGTGGAGACCTTCTGGTCGTCAATGCTTCTACCGCGGCGGTCCGTGCCCACGCCACTTCACCTGTCGTTCTTTCGCACTACCTCAGCAAGGGCGTTCGCATCCTCTCGTCGTCAGCACTGCACGCCAAGGTCATCGTGACGAACCAACGAGCTGTAATCGGCTCGGCGAATGCTTCTGAAAACTCTTTATTCACCCATGAAGCAGTCATCATTTCCGATGACCCTCAAGTGGTCGCCGACAGTCGCGCATTCATCAACAATATCGACGAAACCACCGCGGTGGACCAGATATTCATCGAGAACGCTGAACGTGAATGGGCAATCGGGCGAGCCGTACCCATCCCCGGCATCACAGGACGAACGCAGGTCCTCGACAACGACTTTCTTCCAACTCCGACCAACAGAATATTCATCAGGCAAGACAGCGAACGCGAGAACCATCCTCACATACGCACCACAGCTGTGAAAAAGCCTTCAAGGAAGGAGCTTTCGGTTGATCCGACTGCGAGATACCGACTCGAAACGCTCACTATCGAAAAGCCACGCAGCATTGCACGCGGGGACGTAATCATCCGCATCTCCATGGATAACGAATTGCTACTGCCACCCGCTGTCGTGATATCCAATCAGGAAAGAATACCCCTCTCCCCCAGGCAATTTCACTGCTTTCTCCTCGTTTGCAACGATCTAGTGCCGCTTCCTGTCGCAGACGTCGAAAAGCGTCTCGCCGACGTTGGGCATCCCAGCGCGCAACTGAGGTCTAACCACTATGTTCGCTCGCCCAGCCTTCGGGCCGAACTCTTGGCGGTGTGGAGCCATTGACCCTGGGGAACAATTGACGAAACGCACAGCACCCCTTCGGACGCAGGAGCACTTCGCTCCCGATATGTCGATCCGAACATTGCACTAGCGGAAGTCGCAGAACACGCGACTCTGCCGCTCCACCTGTCGAACGAAATCCATTGCGTAACTGCGATGAAGAGTGTCAACCGTGACATCGCACGCAGATGAACCCCGCCCCAACCGAAGTCCCGTCACGACTCGCCCGCGAACACAGAATGTCAAGTTCTCCTTCGAGAGGCATGTTCGGCGAGAGGTCATCTCAAGGTTGCTTTCCGGATCTCTCCGACGCTCCTCTCACACGTCCAAGGTTTACGGGCCACTCTCCGCGTCACACGACAGTGCACTGCAGAAGCAGTAGCCCACGCGTGGGCTGCCCAACCGCTCCCCCACGTTCAAACACACATGATTGCACCCGGCATTTCACAGCATGAGAGCTAAGCATCTCTCCATCCGCTCCTCGAGTTTCGAACCGGCTCCGACACGAGATCATCGAACGAACAAGCGCCGACCCACCCAGGATCCGCCTTCGGCGAAGCCCTAGAAACACCCCGTCGAGCTCGTCGCTGGACTGGCCGGCCTCGACCTGTGACGCGGGCCGCCGCAAAATCCCACAGAACTCCATGGCAACATCAACCACACGCGACACACCGAACAAGCGCGCCTACCCGTATCAGTTACAGATTGGTTCTAGTCTTTCCTCATGGCACAGCACAACAAGGGACCTCGCGGACACATCGCGACTCGTGCTCCCCTCAAGCAGCACAAGGTGTACGAGGATCGGGCCGCCGAACTCGGAATCCCTGCTGGGGACTACTCCGTGCTCATACTGGCCATCACACACGGACTGGACATACCGGACTACATCAGCGACAAGCTGCATCCGGAGCAGCTAAGACTTCTCGAAGTCGAAGCGGCCGGATCGTTGCGTCGCATCGAGCAGCTTGCGGTCGGCGCATGAACTATCCCTAGACAGCGAACAACCCCCAGGGCTTGGCGGCATCGGGGGCTGTCCGTTTATGCGGTTGTGGAAGCTTCCCAGCTTCCTGACCACCACTAACCCAGTGAAGGAAGAGGCGGTGACCACCACTACCTCGAAAGGAAGAGGCGGTGCTTACTCGATGATATCGCAGAAACGCAATTCCGCCATACCCGCGGACGTGTTCTCGGTGTCATTTCTGGCACGTCCAGATCACATTTCAGCTTTCGCGATGCCAGGATCACACTTCTGCGTCCCGAATGTCCCATCCGAGCAGGCCAGCACCGTACCCATAGCGGTACCGATGTGCGGCCGCCGGGTCGAACAGACCTCTCGAACGACCGCGGCCGCGACGCGCGTACAGCGGATCCGCAGATGGGGAGGGCGCCCCTAGCCGGCAGCGAGAGAAGTACCCCGATACCTAACTAAACAGCGCAGACCTCTTGAAAAGTACAAAGGCCCCCGAAGGGGGTGATTGGGAGCGGACCGCATCGCGGCGAAATAGGACTGGCAGGTCCTTGACGTCGAGTGAGAACTGGCAGGTTCTCCGACATCTGTTCTCGAACATTCTCGAGAGGTGAGCTTTGAAAGTTGGCGCTTTCTCTGCTCGTACTGCATCCCCTGGAAGGGACTTACCTATGGCAGGTATGTCTCAGGGTAGCGCATACCCTGAATACACCCCAACTCATTCCATATCATCAACCGTCGGCGTGTCGCGCATCGGCACACGATCTCCTGTCCTTCAGTCGACAGAAGTCGACGAATGGCAAGCAGCAGTCGACGGCGCTCTCGCACGTGTGGCTCGTATCGAAGCCGCTGCACGACAACTCAACGAGCGCACTGACCAGCGTGGACGCTCTTGGTCCCTACCCGTCGAACCAAAGGAACAAGCACGCGTTCCGGTCTGGACGTCACGCAGGGAATGGCTCCGCCAGTTCCGGCACCACACCACCACTCCGGCCGGCAAGGCATTGTGCGCGCGCAACCTGATCAGGCCCGACAAGGCTTACGTCGTGGCACAAGCTCACGCACATTTCGCCGAATCCCACACAGGACGCGGGGTCTGCGCAGCAAAATCAACAATCGCTGCCCGGGCCAAAGTCAGCGAATCCTCGGTCAACCGCGCCAGGAGAGTGCTCATCGCTCTTGGAATGGGCATCGAACACGTCCGGGGGCGAAACCTCAGAACCCTGGAATTTCTCGCTGCTGAGGCCCACCACGGGGGTCAACAGCACCGCGCTGCATCGACTTGGTCACTGTCGTCTCCTCGAACAGTCGTAGCAACGACACCACCTCGGAAGGTCGCCAAGACACGGCTGCCTCGTGCCTCTGAAAGGGCTCCCCGCCGTAGGGCTCGGGGCCCTCTGAAGGACGGCATCAACCGAGTCAACCGGCCCCACAGCGGTCGACCAGGGCCGATAGGGGCTGACACCCTATCTAGTGTTGGTTTTTTATCTTCTGAAGTTCTTCCGTTAGGAAGAACTCACCAACGCGTACACGCGCGAACTGAGTCCACACCAAAAAAGCGAAGCACCTCCCGGAGCACACCAAGACCTCTGGCACTTCAAAGGACTGCGGCTGAACTCGTCACCCATGCCCCGGCCCTCAGACCACCCGGACATATCGGGGCGATCTGCGACCTTCTCTGCGATGTCAAAATCGATACGACGCGGTGGACCGGCCGTGACATCGCACTGGCACTCTCCCGAGACACAGCAGACCGGGGATGGATCTGGCCGACGAAATCGAGCCTGAGTTCGCCGTTGGGGTACCTCAGACGAAGGCTCGATGGCATCGACTGGTCCGGAGAATCCCCCAGCGAACAGCGTAAGTCGGCTGACCTGGCGCGAAAGAGGGAACAACAACTACTTGAAAACTCACACGTACACCGCACGAAAATGGCAGCGGACCCGGACCACCGCGCGAAGATTCTCGCCAGCATTCGTGCGCACCTGAGCAAGCTTCAGCGTTGAGCCTGCGCGGTCCAATCCAAGGCTGCAATGCACCTCCAGGACCGTGCGCATGGAGGGCGACGACCGCTGGCGAGAAGGATTGCGCTCGGATACAGCCCCTGGTCTGAATACACATGGGGTAGTTGATCGTGCACTAAGAATCAGGAGGACGGTATTTGGGTCTATGCACTGCTCTCGACCCCTGTTTTCGAAGAACTGTCCCCGCCCAAATTAGTGCATAGTGGCCCCGTCTGGTCGAAAAGTGGGCGTTGGTTCCAGTTCTGTGTCTGGGAAGGTGATCGAACGACTGTCGTCACACAATGTCGACGCGTCCGCAGGCGGGATGGACTGCCGTGCCTCCCGCAATGCTGCGGTGCGGTGCGTCTGACCCCCGCAACTTGATTTTCGCAGGTAGAGGCCCTGTTGCGCGGAAGAAACGCCATGCGATCACTGCATGTGACGCACGCGTTGCGAGGCATTCTGGTCGCGCATGCCATACACGCAATGCGTGCGTTGCAAGGCATGCATGGCACGTAAGGCGCTGCTGTGGCGGGAAACTGTGGGCCACCTTGTGACGTTCATATCCGCCGACACGCCAGAGTAGGCATACTGCATGGGCTCCTTGTAGAGCCCGGATGCATGTCTCCATCGCCACCGCTCCCCCACTCGGTCGAAAGATTGCATGTTTGGGCGTAGTGAACTACCCGCTGCGTGTGATTACCCGCAACGCGAAATTCTGGTCGCACAGCAGCGAAATCGGCCCTGACAGTGCTGATCGTTCCCACCCCGTTCCCTTACCTTGTTTCGTCACTGTGACGTAGGTCGATGCCGGCCGGGATTTGCTTCGATGCCTACGCCTCGACCGAACTTCGGACCCCATTCGGATCTCTGTATGTCGCTTGCCTCGTACCTCCGGATTCACACACTCGACGTGCATTTCGCGCGGAAGTTTCGTTGGGCACGGGCCCGCGGTGCCTGAGATGTTTCGAAAATGTTGTTCGCGAGTCAGATGACAACGTCGCTTGGCAGTGAAATCAGCTGTAGCTGCAATTCTCAATGGGCTTAGGTTTCCCTCCCTCCACCCAAAATGGGGGGATTCAGTGTGGTTGCCCCCTCCCCCCCGCGTGCCGGACTCCACCTTGAGTGCACTCATGCAGTTCATTTGTGTGCTTCTTGCGTCCTCGGTCCTCGGTCCTCGGCGTCCGATGAGATGAAATGTATTTTGGCTTCGAAAGACAGCATGTGCAGCTGTTGGCATGCACGCGCCGGCGGGATGTGTCAGAGAGTTTCTGATGTGGCAGTCCGTTCCCTCCGGCCTCGAAATGGTGGGCCGGGTACGGATGGCTGGATATGCCCCCCTCGCGGCTGCTGAACAATCCATGCTGCCCACACCGAAAATTGTCGAATCTTCCCTGATTTCGGGCCTTGGACCCGTTGGCATCCGAGGAATTTCAGTTCGATTTCCATGACAATCTCACGGCAGCCATCTGCCTCCCGGTTCAATTCGGTGTCTGTGACATTTCGTGGGCAGGGAATGGCGGCAGTCAAGCTGCTCTTGGCCTTCGAACTTTTCCACCAAAGTCTGATATTCGTGGCGGATTATCTTGATTTATTCGATACCCGCAAGCGCTTGACCTGGCATTTTGCGCGTGCATGCACTGCGTGCCATGCACGCAGAGTATGCACAGCGTGCATAACGTGCTCACTATGCAGTGCATGTGGGACATGCTCTGCATGACGTGCATGTAGTTCACGCACATCGTGGGACGCGTTGCATGCACGCAGTGCGTGGTGAGCATGCACTGCGAAGTGTGCGTGCTGTGAGAGCATCGCAACCTGCGCACGCAGGGCAGGCCGTGCAAAGGTTGCGAGGTTTGCAAACGGAGCGATGAATGCGTTGCAAGCGATTCAAGCGTGTATTGCGAGGAATGCAAGAAGAGCGTGTCTAGCGTCGCACGCATGACATGCAGAGCTTGCATGGAGTGCGTTGACCGCACGGTGTGCACGTAACGCAAGGTGTGCATGAAATGCATGACACGCGCAGAGCGCAAGGCGTGAACGGCGTGCAAGACATGCGTGTTATGCTACGCGCGCACGTAATGCACAGTGTGCGTGTCTAGCGGGCAGGGCAGCTAAAGCATGCAATGCATGCGATGCTCAGATCGCGTGTGACGCACAGCCTGCATGCAATCCACGTACAGCGTGGATTGCGCACACGGCAAGCAGTGCACATATTGCATGCAGCGCGTGATCCACGCGCACTGCACGCCTCGCAAGCGTCAATGCTCTCGACGAAAGGTCCGCAATGCAGCCACGCAAAATCGCACTCGGCAACCAGAAGGGTGGCGTAGGCAAGACAGCCTCCACGCTCGGGCTCGCCAGCGCCATCACCGCGGTCGGCGGAAAAGTGCTTGTCGTCGACATGGACCAGCAGGGCAATACAACCGGCGGCCTCGGCGTCACGCTCGAAGAGGGCATGATGACGGCCTACCACCTCATGAACCAGACCAGGGAAGGCATTGCAGCGGAGGCGATCATCGCTACCCCATGGGATGGCGTCGACCTCATTCCCGCGGACGAAGAGCTCGGAAAAATCGAATCGGATGGGTCGAATGACCTGGTGTTTCGGCTAGACGTTGCGTTCGAAGGGCTCGACCTTTCTCCTTACGACGCCGTGCTGTTCGACTGCCCTCCCAATATGGGCAAGGTGCTGTTCGCAGTTCTCATCGCAGCCGATGGCGTTGTCGCCATCACCGAACCCACAATCGACAGCGTCGGTGGCGTTCAGAAGCTCGAAGAGACGATCGACACCGTTCGTAAACGCGCAAATCCCAAGCTGGCGTTCGACAAGATCGTGATCAGTCGTAAACGCTCCACCGGCGAACATGAGTTCCGAGAGAGCGAGTTACGGGAGACCTACGGAGCCCTCGTCGCCAAGACGTCGATCCCGGAACTCGCGGCTCGTCAGGATGCGCATTCGAATCGCACTCCGATTCACCAGTTCAAGGGCGGGAAGGCCCTGACACTGCAACTTGCATACAGCGACTTGCTCGCTGAGTTGCCTATCGTGATCGGAGCGCCGGCATGAGCGTGAAGCGGGAACCTGCCATTCGTAAGACCCACCCGGCTGAACTCATCCCGGAACGTCCGCCCAGGGGAGATGCGACTCCTGTGACACCTGCACCTGCACCATCGTCGCCTTCAGCGGACGTCGGCGGCCGCAAAGATGAGGAGGAGAAGCTGTCGATGACGCACAACACGCGCATCAAACCTTCGACCAAGGATCGCCTCCGGCGCGGTGTCGACAAATTGCGGTACGAGACAGGCGATCGCGAAATCAGCGAGGCGTCGATGACCGAGGCTGCGCTAGACGAATATTTGAAGGCCAGAGGATTGTAGAACGACGCGTGCACGGCATGCACTGCGTGCATGCACTCGAAGGATTGTCCTGATTGTGAATTTCGGTCGAGGGCAAGGGCATCTTGTGCTTCGGCTGGAAGACCTACGCAGCGGCGTTTAGCACGCCCGCCGAATGGTTTTGCGCCCGGGAAGCCTTCCGCGGACTTCAGAATTTCGAGTCGTCAGCCGGCGGGTGCGGGCACACGGCGAACCCGCCCCGGAGTGAGAAAGACCTTGCTGGGGCGTGCAATGCCATGTTTCTTTCATCTGCTGACATTCCGCTCTGGAGCTCTTGAAAGCTATGGCAGCGCAAAGCGGCGAGCAATTTGCGTGAGCAGTCCGCTGCAGTCACGCAAAACCGCAGATCGCCCGACATGCATCTGGAATCAACAGGCGGGCAGTTGGCACGACATCGCCGACGTGCTTCGTGTACCACGCAAAACAACATCAGTCGCTCTCGCATGTGACCGCCACAAATCGCTATGAGCCCACACCGCACGCAAAGCGGGCCAAACACAGGAGTTGCACCACAAGAAATCTTCCGAAAACAAGAGGAGCCCCGCCGGCGGCAACCGGCGAGGCTCCAGACCGAGAACACCCCTTGCAGGAAGGAAAACCCGATCATGGGTGATTTTAGTCTGCGCGCCGCGCGGATCCAGCTTGGAGCTCTGATCGCCGCACTTCTCATCGCGATCTTCATCGCGATCGGGATCACCGCTGGCGCATTTGTCCTCTCCTTCGCAGTCCAGCGGGACCTCGCGCGCCAAGGAACCATCCCCGAAAACCTCGCATGGATCTTTCCCGTCATCGTTGACAGTGCAATCTTCGGATCCACCGTAGCCATCGTCATTCTGAGCAAACTCAAGATGCATCGACGCGACAAGTACTTCTACGTTGCTGTTGCTGTTTCAGTGGTCGCGATCAGCATCCTTGGCAACGCCTACCATGCGTTCCACTCCGCAACAGTTGCGCAACAAGTCGTTGAGGCAGGTCAGAGTATCGGCTACACGCCTCTCGACCCGGCCGTTGCTGCCATGATCGCGGTCATTCCGCCGGTGCTCGTACTCGCCTTCACGCACGGACTGGGAATCCTGATCAAAGCAACGGGTATTGCATATTCCGACTACAAGATCGAGATCGACAATGCTGCTGCAGGTGTGGGTGCGGTCGATACCCAACGCGTCGTCATGCGAAACGAAACAGGTGAAGGCGTCCAGCACTCATTAGGCGTCGTAGAAACGTATGACGCGCCGGAAAGCGCTCCGTATCCGAGCCCCTGCAAACAAACGGAGTCCTCAGTGGACCCGGAGCCGTCGAACGTAGAGGCAGCGGCGCACGCCGAACTCGAATGGTTCATTGCCACATCGGACCTGCCCGACGCTGTCAAGGACACCGCACGACGCAAGCTTGCAGACCCGACTCTCACCTGGGAGATGATCGCCCAGACGTCCAACCCTCCTGTTGCAACATCGACCTCGTGGCGCCGATACGAAAAGTTCGATACCGCGGCCCGAGCAGCTGGCTTCGACAACCCACCGCTTATCGACATGCGAGCCTCCGACACCCAGTTCGCCGACCAACTCGTCACTACAACGTGAGTAGCGCCGCCACCCGCCAACGCAAGGTCTCCGAGCGTCAGGAATCGCGTCATCCTGGAGGGTGGACACAGCAGAGTCCCCACAGATTTCAGGTAAGGAACCCGCATTGATCGACCCAGACGACCGACACCACGTGATCTTTCCACCCGAACCGCACCAGCGACCACGACAACAGCGAGCGCACGACACAAAGGCAAAGATCCTCAAAGCAGCTGCACGCTCCTTCTCGATCGATGGGTACGCCGCCACCGCCATGAACGACATTGTTGCGGAGGCTGCCTCCACGAAAGGAGCCGTGTACTTCCACTTCGACTCCAAGGAAGCCATCGCGCGAGAACTCATCAACCACTGGTTGACCGCGCTCCGCGGAATCCGACAATCAACCGACGAATCAGCAATACCAGCGATCGAGCAATTGGCGGCCTTCTTCAACGGTTCAGCGGCACTGATAGCTGACGATGCCCTGGCCCGAGCCGGCCTCAGGCTCACCACAGAAGCAGGTCTTGATACCGCCCCACCCGCATTCCGCACGTGGGTGGAACTCGTCAGCAGACTCGTCGATACTGCGATAGCAGACGGACAGCTCCCTGCCTCCGCCGCCCAGCGCCTGGCAGTGAATCTATGCGCGGGATTTATCGGCGCAGTCCAAGTTATCCAGGTACTCGGCGACCCTGGAGATTTCACTTCGCGCATCGACGACTTAGTGAACGCGTATTTGATCTCAGATACGTAGTCCGCGCGCTGGCGGGGTCGTGGGTAGGGGAGAGGAACCGGACTCAATCCTCGCGGCGACGTCGCCAACCGTGTACACGGTGTTCCCCTAGATCCTCGACGGCAGCGAGGCAGTCGCGTCGTCGCGAGGGGAGGCAACGTGCCAGACATCGAGAGTCGAATCCCGAAGCGCTTTGTCTCTCAGCGAACATTTCACCGATCCGATCCGATCCGATCCGATCCGATCCGAGCTGCGTCGATGTGAAGCCACGACCATAGACGGGACCGTCACTGAGAATGGAGAACACTAGATTTAGATCGACCCGATGAAGGCAGCGGAAACCGTGTGCGTGGGAAGGTGTGCAGTATCGGGGTCGCTGAGTACTTCATCGACTCTCGCCTCGCGTTGAAATGATCGGGTCCACAACTCGCAGACGAGGGTGGTACCAAAACGAATCCCACTTCGGTACCATTGGCATATGAGCACGCAGATCGCGGTACGACTACCGGACGAGATCGTGGAATTTCTCGATGTCGAAGTCAGGGAACATCGCGCCACCTCGCGCGCCTCGGTAGTGTTGCGCGCTCTCGAACGGGAACGTCGCCGTCAGATTGCCGTACGAGACGCGGAGATCCTCTCGGCCGCAACATCCGAACATGATCTGAGTTCTCTCGCGCACCACGCGGTGAATCGACAGCCAACAGGCTTGACCTGATGCGACCAATTCACGAAGCCAGCCTCGACACAGTCCGGCTGGTCCTCGTACTCACCCGAGAGGTGGTCCGTCCACACCTCGGGACCGTCACGGTAGCGCCCATCACCGATGAGATCCGAGGACTGTCCACTGAGGTGTCCGTCAGTGCCGCGAACGGAATGTCCGCCGACGCGGTGGTCAGTTGCGACCACATCACCACTATTCCCGTCAGTGCACTCGGCAACATCATCGGTTATCTGCTGCCAGCACAAGAAGAATCACTGTCCATAGCCGTGCGCGCCGCATTCGATCTCGAATGAGGACGACAGTGAACGGAAAGGATGAATCATGGCGCTGAAGAAAGGGGAGCAGTTCGCGCTATTCGAGCTCGAAACATCAGAATCCGCTACTCGTTCGGACGAAGTTCCCGAACCAGACCAGCCTTCTTTGTTTGACGTTGACGAAACCGCCTGTCTCGAAACGGATTCCGGCGCTGCGGAGCGCCCCCGAACCGACGACATCGTCGACCCGCCGGATGAGCGCTCGAGCGAAGCGGAACCGGAACCCACCCAGGTGTCCGAACGGGGCGCAACCGAACCGGTCGCCCTTCCTCCCGCCGGCGAGTCAGCAGACGGCCACGCTGTCATTGTCACGGCAGCCGGCACCTACACACCATCGGGCCACACGCTCACCGGCCCAGTAGATTCCATCGAAAAACTCGACAAACTCATCAGATGGGCAACGCTGACGCCTCTGGGCGCGCCGGCACAGATTTGGATAGTTGGAATCGAAGCGTGCGAGATGCTCGGATGGATCATCGACCCGGGCAGCGAAGACGACGTCGACGACATGGAAATCCTGCGCACCCGCGCTGCCGAAGAACTCACCACGATCCTCCACGCCACGCTGACCCCGATGCTGACCGCAGGATGGGAACTGCGCGGAGAACCCGGCCACGTCGTTCACCTCTCCCGCACCACCGGGAACTTCACATCCATGGTCGACATCTTCATCGAACCCTACGTGTGGACCTACTGGAACAAGGACTTCGGATGGGGCAATCGCGTGGGGGATATGGGGATCCTCGGGTCACCGGCCGCCGGAACCTACCTCCCCGACGACGACCTCTCCGCTGCGCAGGAACTGGGACGCCGACTCGCCTGGTGCGCACAACACCTCGGCGTACTACCCGGCCCCACCCCAGCGCGCACCGGCGCCGCGATCGTCGACAAGATCAAACGCGATCGCACCCGCAGCGGTAAAGGAATCGTCGTCACCGCCGGTGGCCCCGTCCCACCGTTGGACGGCGAACCTCGCGGAGATCTCGAGCCTGCGGTCGGGTGGACACGCATCCCGGCCATCGAAGAACTCGAGGGCGCAACACAACTGGTTTCGATAGACCAACGAGCGGCGTACCTCGCTTCCGCCGGCATGCTCGAATTCGGCTACGGAAAACCGCGACATCTTCGTGGCGAGGACGCGCTCGACGCGGCTGGGCAATCGAAAACCCCGTTCGGGCTCTGGCATGTCACCCTCCCACCCGGTGACATGCTGGCGCTGCCACCCGCGCTGCCGTTGCCTCACCCTCACATGATCGCCGACCAACCGGTGCAGACGTGGATCACCACCGTCAGCCTCGATGCACTGCAAACGTCCATCGCAGATGGCGGGATCGGTGCAGAACTCGACGACCTCGACATCGCCGAAGCCTGGGTCTACCCGCAGCAGGGTCGGGCCCTCGACAAGTGGGCGAAAATCCTCCGCGAAGCCCGCACAGTTGCCGTCGACACCGGCGACACAGCAATGAAACGGTTCATCGGCTCCTGCTACAAGGGCTACATCGGTCGAATGGTCAACCCCGACATGTGGACCGCCAAACAAATGCAACACCACCACCAACCGCTCTGGCGGGCAGCGATCATCGCGCACTGCCGCTGGCGAGGTCGCCGCGTCGCGATGCGCATCGCGCGCGAAACCGGGCGTTGGCCGCTGCGCACGGTCACCGACTCCTGGGTCTATCCCCTGCCCGCGGGTATCGACATCGCCGATGACAGTGACGCACTCGGGAAGATGACTCTGGAAAAGTGTGCCCCGCTCACCGGCGACATCGCCGTCATGCTGACCGATGCCCGCGACACCCATGAGATCAACCTCGCACTCAAAGCTGCGTTCACCGAAGATGAAGGAAACATATAGTGGCTCTGCATCTTCCGAAACCGCGATCAACCAAACCCGCACAGAAGACCGTCGGGTTGGACGGGCTCAACGTATCCGTCTCGACAGCAGCAACCAGCGGTGTCGAAAAATCGAAATCGGTCAAAAGTGGGGGATTGGCCGGACTCACCAGCAAAGTTTCGGTTCGCCAGATTCGTACCGAAATCGGCAAAGAAGGCCTCCGGCAAGCAGCTGTCGATGCGGGACGAAAGCCTCCGTCTGATCGAACGCTGCGGCGCTGGGTCCAGCACGGACGAATCCCCCACCCCGACGTCACCGAACGCGCCCGGCGGCGAGCCGCCATCGAACGCCTCGGCGGAATCGATGCTGTCGCACAGAAGATCGGCCGTTCGCGATCAGCGGTCTCTCGCTACCGCTCCGGCGAAACCAACGAACTGCGCGCGGATGCGAAAAAGAAACTCACGAACGTCAAAGCTCGCGACATCATGGACCGCGCCGGCGTCCTGCGACCCGACGGGCAACCGAAGAAGGCCACCATCCGAGTGCGCGGGGGAGTGTCCGTCCGCAACGGCTCCGAGGAGGGCTACGACTACCGAGTGCGTACCCTCGACTTCGCGAACTCCGAGAGCCCCTTCAGTGTCGACGAAACACGGGAACTCGCCATGGCTTTGGCAGGCGACGATCATGCCCGGGTCGTTGCCATCCTCGAACGTCACGCCACGATGGACTACCCCGAAAACAAAGGCTTCGACCAGTACGGCGACAGCTTCGGTTTCCACTTCGATTCCATCGAATCCGTACACATCGACTGGACCTAGAGATCGCCCCGCCTTCGGTGCGCCGACGGCCGGGGATTCCGTCGCAGACCCTCGGACCGGACACCAAACCTCGATGCTCAGCCGCTGTTGATGCATACCAGTCGCGATCCGACCTGTTGTGCAGCTTGTCGACAACACTGGCACATGATCCCAACGCAATCGGCCAGCAGGCTGTTGACCAATTGCGTCCCGCACGCAAATGGCGATTTCGCTGCCTACAGACGGGTTCATGGCTCTCGCGCAGAGGAACGATCGAACCGCTCGACCCTGGCCCGGCGCATGCGATTCACGGTCCCTCGTTGCTCAGATGCTCGCGATATCCGGTTGGAAGTCCGTCCGATATTCCCGCCCGAGCTGGGGCGCTGTGGTGACTACCGCGAGGGGTTCGTCGTCGTACTGCACGTGGTCGTGGTCCCGATCGAGTTGGCGGTTGCTCGAGTCGCAGACCGTGTTGTCGAGAGTGGGCATTCGGTGCCGGAGGAGAAGATCCGCGAGCGGTTCGAGAGGCTTTGGCTATTGGTTGTCGATGCGATTGATCGGTCCGATCATGCGCCCGTCTACGACAACACTGCCCCGGATGTCACACGGATCGTTGCCCGGTTCGTCGACGGCGACCCGGTCGGTGCCATTGACTGGCCTGCATGGGCGCCGGCCGAGCTTTTACGCACATCCAAGTCCATTTGAGCGGTGTATTGCCGCACTGTCGGTTGGGCATACCCGACTCGACACCCATGGCAAGTGTGGCGAGGTCCAGACATATGGGGGTTCTGTAGGACACAACGATCAAACAACGCCATGAAAGCGGAAGTTCGGGTGCCATTCTCCGGTTGCTCGTCCCCGCGGTCGACATTCAGGATTGGCGCTTCGCCGACAAGGAACGACGGCAGCGTTGTTTGTGGGTTCGAGTGTCTCGCGTGTTCGTCAATGATGAAATCGGTTGCAGTATAACGTGTTAAGAGAGTCATCCAAGTTGTCAGGTGATCGATCTGAAATCGTCACACCCTGCGTGCCGGACGCGTTTGTTGGTTCCGTCGTCGGGTTAAGGATGTTTGTAGGTCTTAGATATTGCGTCAGACAAACCTATGAGGACTCCGCGAGTTCGGTGAGTTCGAAGTGCGGATGCTGACGAGAAACGACGCACGAGCGTATCGATCGTTGTTGTCACCGCACCGTAGCGTAGCTCGATGACCTCGACGATTTCTCGGCGTTTGCCTGCAGGCTAAGGGTGCCGTTCGGCGAACCCTTGTGTCTCCAACGTGAGGACGATCATGTTTGCGGAGGACGCATCGATGCTGACCAGGCCACCTCGACGACTAGTTCTTCACAAGGCGGGTTGATCGATATCACTCCGTCACGCACTGTATGCCACCTACCTGAGGTTGGGCGCTACTGGCTGTTCAGCAGCGCCCACCAGCAGGCACATCGCATTCCCGGCTAGACGAGGTGTTCATGCTGCTCCCACGTTCACACATTCACCGCGCGGTCAGCCTGGTGGTGGCGGCGTCAGTTGCCGGAGGCTCGATCGCATCGTCCGCGTCGGCCATTGCTTTCGCCCAGCCGCCCGGTTGCTCGGCGACCTTCAACCTATTCATTCCCGGAACTTGGGAAACCGCTGAAGGTGCCAATCCGTCCATTCCGGTCGGGACGCTCAAACCGATCGCCAACAGCCTCGTAGACCAACACGGCAGCGCCGCACTCATCTACACGTTGCCATACATGGCCCGAGCTTTCGACAACGGAAAAACATACGCAGACAGCAAATCTGATGGTCTGATCAAGGCGAAGGACGTTCTCTCCGAGATCGCAGCGAAGTGCTCCGATACAAAGTTCACCATCACCGGCTATTCCCAGGGCGCCGACATCGCAGGTGATCTCGCTTCCGAGATCGGCAACGACTCCGGCCCTGTCAAGGCAGAGCAAGTCCTCGCAGTCGGTCTCCTCGCCGATCCCGGTTCCGGAACTGAGGGCGAAGCAATTATAGGACCGAAGCCGTCAGGGCAAGGGATCGCTGATCCGCGACCGCAGGGCATGGGAAAGCTCTCGGGGCGCGTCGCGTCGATCTGCGCCCCGAATGACCTCTACTGCTCGATCCAAAAAGGTTCGAGCCCATTACTCGGGTCGCTGGGCTCGGTGCTTTCCAAAGCCCCGAGCGCTGGAGGTGATGGCCGGGTCGACGGTAATTCGCAGTTGGCCACCGCTCTGACGTCAAATTTTTCCCAAGCTGATCTTCCCGGCCTCGCCACGGCCACTGGCAACCTCACCAGCGAACTGTCGAAGCCCGAGGGCTCCATCGACCTCAGGCAAATAGCCACTAGCGCGACAACTCTGGCGAACACCATCAGCCCGCTCGCCGAATTACTCCGCTCCGGCGCCGCCAATCCTGCTGCGAACGGACAGCTCGATGCAGCTCCCGCTGGGACAGCGGAAAATAATGCCGGCCAGGTACTGGACAAGGCCGGCCAATCGGATCTCAGCAGTGCGTTCTCGACAGCGACCTCGATTGCCGAGACCGCAAACAAGCTTGCCGGAAAGGGCGCGCCGACGCTGCCGGCGGCATCACCGGAGCTAACCTCGCTCTCGGCTGCCGTCGGAACGCTCGACAGCCAGATCGCGCCGCTCGCAGCGACACCCAGCGATGTCCTGGGATCTGCCTCCGGAGTCCTCTCTGTTCTCAAGCCCACAGTGGTAGTCAACCAAGTCCTCAATGTCGCCACCGGAGTCAGCTCACTGGATATGCCAGCGATCCTGGCCAACCTGAACCTTCTCCCACAGAAGGTAGCCGCACTCGACGCGCAGGGCGCCCACAAGGTCGCCGGGGACCTCAACAACCAGCTCTCCCCGCTGGTGAGGATGGCCGCAAGTGTCGATCTGAAATGGGTCTCGCAGGTTCTGTCGGTAATCCCGGACCCGTCCGGCTACTCGCAGGTCGCCGCCCTGGCCACGTCGATCCTGGGAGGCGTCGACATCATCAAGCTCGCCAACCTCGTTGGTCAAGTGCAGGAAATCGCCTGGGCTGCAGTCGAAAAGCTGCTACCACCTCGTGGACAACCATCCGATCCGCTCGGAGCCGGAGCAGCCATGACCGGCCTCGTCCCGGTCGGACTCGAACTCGCCTCCGTCGCGGTCCACATGCTCTCCGGAAAAGCCACGAAGACAGACCCGGCTCTGCTCGGCAAGCAGTCCTCGCCAGCCGCGACCACCATCACCACGCAGGCGCAGAATCTGGATCTTTCAACACTGGCTGGTTCATTGACCACGATGGCCAGTCCGCAAGGCGCCAACGACCTTGCCTCCCTGCTAGGGGAGGGGCTCGACGCAGCGTCCTTCCTTGCATCGGGAGCACACCAGAACTACAACTCCCTCGTCGTCGACAACGCCGGGCGCAATGCAATCCAATGGATTTCCGACTGGCTCAACCTGCAGATCAGTCGTGCGGAATGAACCGACACCGCGACCAGAGGCAGAGCTTTCCACCCGATGATGGGAGAGCACTGCGAACACCGGGACCACCCGTCGTCAGCCGTGAGACCGGAGCCATCAGAGGTCACCATCGAGAAAAAGGACCGACCGTCTCTTCATTCCGAGCACCAGACACGGGGCGACGGTAAACCTCGCAAGAGAAAAGCTGAAAGGCAACACTTGGACCGTCCTCAGGAGGGCCATCAACGTACTGGGCCGGCGTCAGTTACGGCGTACGGGGGTGACACGTGGACAGTGTCATCGACAGTTGGGGGAGTCGTCGGCGATCAGATTCGTCGTTCGCGCGGTGTTCGCCGGCGTAGAAACATTGTCAAAAGGGCCGAGAAATTGCAGACTGCGAAAGTTCGGAACGAATGGCTGCTGCTCCTGTCGCGTCTCACCCACAGCACAACGACGGTAGTTCGCCTGGCATTCTTGGCCTTGTGCATCACATCAAGTGACCGGACGACAGCGATGCGAAGGAAAATGCGACCATGAGTGATCTTGTCCGCCCCCACGCTGGGCGACCTCTGGGTAGCAAGAACAGTGCAATGCAGGCGCGTGCAGTGCGAACACGAGAGTCGATCCTCGCGGTTGCAGCACAGTGTTTCGACGTCGGCGGGTACGGCAATACGAGCATCAACGCAATCCTCGATGTGGGAAATTTCGCCAAAGGTGCCTTTTACTACCACTTTCCAACAAAGGAATCCATCGCTCAGCAAATCGTCACGACGTGGGGCCTCTTCGTCGAGCAATCCGTCCGTGAGGCAACGACCGCCCGGAGCGACCGCCCGGCCGTCGACCAACTGACAGCACTGTTCATCGCCCTCGCTGGTCGGGTTGCGGTAGACACCGGCCTGCGAGCCGGCATGAAACTGACCCTTGAGTCATCCGTCGACGGTGCGGCGGCGTTTGGGCACTGGGTGGGCGCCGTAAGCGGTATTGTCGAGACCGCTTCAGCTGCAGGCGAGCTCACCGACACTCCCACTACCCGCAGGCTGGCATGGAACTTGTGTGCCAGCACTGTCGGAGTGGCTCATGCCGCTGCGACTCTGGCCGAAGATGTCGATCTCACCGTCCGTATCAACGATATGGTCACAGCGCACCTGCGCAGCGTACGCACCTGATCGCACGCCGTGTCGTAAGTGTCAGAATGGCAGGGCGGCAACGTAATTCGAGGTATTGCTGTCGTGTGGGTGCGATGATCAGGCTAAGCAGACGGTGCTCCGAGCGCGTTGTGTCGGCTGGGTCGCCGTTGTCGAGCCCGGTGGGCAGTACCGGAATCTACCGGGACTGCCTCCGGCATTGGAATAGCGACCGTTGGGGGCAGGAGATGACGAGTGAAGGTTGTGCTTGTGAGCGTAATGCAGTTCGGCGACGCTGGAGTGTGCTGCGGTGAGTTGGTCTTCGAGGGTGGTGATGCGGGCCGGAGTCGTCGAATGGTGTTCCGGTGTCGAAGATTTCGCGTGCGGGTGCGGGCGACGATACGGAGTCGTCGGCGGGTGTTGCTGCGATGCCGGCAGTCGGAGCGGTACCGAGTGAGGAGATTCGGTTCTCAACGCAAGTTGTTCAAGTGATTTTCGAACTGAACCAGAATGTCCATCGAGGCGGGGGTCAAGCCATGGGCAGTACGAAGGAGGCGTCGCACGACCGGATCGGCGACGGAGTCGATCAGTTTCAGGTCCTGAGTGAGAGTGCTCTGGGGATCGCGTTCAAATGGTGCATCGTAAAAATGGGACAGTGGAACATCGAAATACCTGGCAAGCGCCTGTACGTACCGATCTGCGGGTCGAGTTCGGACACCGTTGCGGAGCTGCGATAGATAAGGTGCGGAAAGCGTGCATCCCTGTTCGGCGAGTGCTTGAGCCACCATCATGTTGGTCGTACGGTGTCGCGACTGGGCGAACAGGGAATTGAGTTGCTCGGCGAAGGCCCGATTTTCCCCTGACATACGACGTCACCACTTCCTTACGCTGAGTTAGCCCAATGATAGCTCTTGGCTGTCGGGGATGCGCGACGTGTTACATCCCGGCTGTGGCGGGTGATCTCGACTTCGTCGAACGATCGACGGTAAGGCTAGCGAGCTACTACATGTTCGCCTGTCGATTTTTCCGGTATTAACCGAGCGCACGAAGAGGATTGAGTGCTCGGGCCTGCCGCGCTGCCGGGGGCCATGGGATGCTGGTTCGTGCAATCGCGCTTTGTGCCCGGCAATGATGAGTGCTCGTTGGGCGACAACGATTTCGGTAGGTCGAGCGTCGTGATTGGCGCGGCGGCAGCGAGGCGCTGAGGGGCGGGAACGTGCGACATAGCTGCAAGATTTCCGCGCTGAACCGAACCGGGAATTACGCTCGCAGATGTTCAGTCAGATGATCGCAGCTCGTTATGTGATCAACGGACCGAGTTCGCTTCGCAAAGAGTTCAAAGATTGGGCCAGCAACCGTGAGACGTGCATTTGAGAGAGTCCAACCTTTTCGGCGATCTCCGCTTGGGTGAGTTCACCGAAGAACCGGTAGAGCAGAATCGTGCGTTCTCGTTCGGGTAGCGCAAGCAGGGCCGGGCGAAGTGTTTCGTGGTTGTCCACGTTGGCTAACGCGTCGTCAAAGTCACCCAGCGTGTCTCCCAGTGACACGCCATCTTGAGAAGTTGCCCCGTCCAGAGATGTCGAATGGTACGAGTCGCCCGCGGCGACGATGTGCCCCACCTCGCCAGGATCGACGCCGATCTCCGCGGCGAGCTCTGGCACAGTGGGCTCGCGTCCGAGACTTTGAGTCAGTGACGATCGGGCCTTCTTCAACGCCAAATAGTTTTCCTGCATCGAACGTGGAACGCGCAGGTCCCAGCCTTTGTCGCGGAAGTGCCTGCGGACTTCGCCCATCATCGTCGGTACAGCGAACGAGAGAAAGTCCCGTCCCTTCTCGAGATTGAACCGGTCGGTGGCGTTGACCAAACCCACCCGCGCAACCTGAACGAGATCTTCATGCGGTTGCCCGCGGCCTCGATATCGTCCCGCAATGTTGTCGGCGATCGGAAGACACGTTTCGATAATGTCAGCTCGAATGCGTTCTCGGCCCGGCGCGTCGTCGGGAAGCGCCGCCATTTCGACGAACAGCTCGGTCACGTTCGCATAAGCGTCGTCGCCGCGAGGGGACGGGGTCATGAGCCCGCCGGCAATGCCTTGGTCAGAATAATCGTCACGGTCCAGGTCTCATCTCCAACGGCCGGAAACTGTTCGAGAGTGACCTCGTCGACCAACGTCTGAATGACGATCCACCCGAACGAAGTAGTGCTGAAATTAATCGAGGCCGACGCGGTCACTGTCAACTTTAGATGCAAATTGGCCAGACCATCAAGGTCGAAAGTACATGTCAGCGCGCTATGAGGCACAGCATGGCCAATAAGGGTAGTGGCGGCTTCGTCAACGGCGAGTACAAGGTCTGTGAGCGCGTCGACCGAGATGGCGTAGTGCGCGGCGGCAGTGCGCACAAGTGCACGCAAAGGCGGAAGTTGTTCAGCGGACGCCGCAACAGATAGCGAGGTGGACGGCGCAGCGGTCGGCGAATGCATCGCCTGCTCGGATGAGGTCACGTGAGCGTGCTCCTGTGTAGAACGAAAATTCGTGGTGTGTGACGAGCGGTCGATTGAAAGTGTCGAATGTTATCTCCATTCTCTATCAAAACGAACCTCAAACATTCTCGATGTGCAGCGGGATGACTCGGGCGTCGCCAGGGAGGAGAAGACGCGTGCAGCCGCCGGGCAAACGAAACACGGCCGCGGGACCTATCGGGTCAGACAACCAGGGAGAGAGAACGGCCGACGCGCGTTGCGACGCGGCATACCATCGTGGCGAACAACTCTGGACTCACCGGCGGACGAAGACTGCGGGGGTGAAGAGTCGGGGTGCGAACGAGCCGCAGCACAGTGTGGGTTGTGCAGCCATCGCACTCCTGCGGTTAGAGGATTCGTGAGCGGGGTAGGGGCTCGTCATGGAGTCTTCGCGAATCGATGCCGAGATCACGTTGACCGTGGACGGCAGTACCTGCGCTCTGACGGTCGACACTCGGACCACGCTGCTCGACGCGCTGCGCGATCGCCTCGGCGTGATGTCCCCGAAGAAGGGTTGTGACCACGGGCAGTGCGGATCGTGCACGGTCCTCCTCGACGGGCGGCGCGCCGTTACGTGTATGACGTTCGCAGCGGCGCAGGACGGCGCCCAAATCACCACGGCAAACGGTTTGGCGGGCCACGACGGTCTGCATGCCGTACAACAAGCCTTTCTCGACCAGGATGCGCTCCAGTGCGGGTACTGCACCCCGGGGCAGGTGTGCTCGGCAGTGGGGATGCTCGACGAGGTGAAGGCCGGGCACCCCAGTCATGTCACGGAGGACCTCGATGCTGACCCGGATCTGGACGACGCCGAGATTCGAGAACGCATGAGCGGAAATCTCTGTCGCTGTGCTGCGTACGGCAACATCGTCGCAGCGATTCGACAGGTAGTGCAGTCGTGATGCCGTTCGAGTACCGACGCGCCGAGGATGTCGACGGCGCGCTGGCCCTGGTGACTGAAAACCCCGGCGCCGCCTTTCTCGGAGGCGGCACGAATCTGGTCGACCGTATGAAACTCGGCGTGACCAACCCGCGCATGGTGATCGATGTAAGTCGGCTGCCCCTCGCCGGAGTGGAGATGCTTCCGGATGGAGGAGTCCGCATCGGCGCGACAGTCCGAAACAGCGATCTCGCAGCCCACCCCGTCATCCGCCGCCGATACGCGGTGCTTGCTCGCGCCCTCCTGGCCGGAGCGTCAGGGCAGCTTCGTAATGCCGCGACAACAGCCGGCAATCTGATGCAAGCTACCCGCTGCGTCTACTTCCAGGACGTGACAACTCCGTGCAACAAGCGGGAACCCGGATCTGGTTGCTCCGCCGTCGGCGGCTACGTGCGCTACCACGCAATCCTGGGGGCTTCCGACAAATGCATCGCCGTGCACCCGTCCGACATGGCGGTCGCGCTGGCTGCGTTGGACGCCGTGGTCGTCGTAAGGGACCGCCGTGGCGAGCACAACATTCCTGTCAACGAATTCTACCGTCTCCCTGGAGATTCACCGGAACATGACACAGTTCTGAAACCCGACCAGTTGATCGTTGCAGTGGAGCTGCCCGCGCCCGCACCGGCGGCGCTGTCGACGTACGTCAAGACACGCGATCGCGCCTCCTTCGCTTTCGCTCTGGTTTCGGTTGCCGCTGAGATCGAACTCGAAAACGGTATTGTCGCGGGCGCCCGAATCGCCATC
This sequence comes from Rhodococcus sp. MurmanLake-1, assembly GCF_056945715.1. Lineage (NCBI taxonomy): Bacteria > Bacillati > Actinomycetota > Actinomycetes > Mycobacteriales > Nocardiaceae > Rhodococcus > Rhodococcus sp. MurmanLake-1. The sequence goes on from NZ_JBWZNF010000021.1 coordinate 46,532, forward strand.
GGAGGCGTGGCGCACCGCCCCTGGCGCGCGTACAAGGCAGAAGAGGTCTTGCTGGGATCCCCGCCTACCGAGGAAGTGTTCGTGCAAGCCGCAGATGCCGAGCTGGCGAACGCGAACCCACAGTCGGGCAATGCTTTCAAGATTCCCCTGACACGCGGCGTCATGGTTTCGGTGCTGAGGTCACTCACCACCGGAGGGCCGACGTGATGAGGATGATCGAACCGGGCTACCTGGGAAATCCGATGGAGCGTCTCGACGGGTCCGCGAAGGTCACGGGGACGGCGCTCTACGCGTTCGAACATCCCGTGGAGAATCCCACCTACCTGCACGCCGTCCAGGCGACGGTTGCGCGTGGCCGCGTCGTCAGCATGAAAACGGAACTGGCAGAGGCACTTCAGGGTGTCGTCGCCGTGATCACCGTTTTCGATACCCCACGCTTGGCGGATACCGAAGACCGAGAACTGTCCGTACTCCAGGACCCAGCCGTCCACTTTCGCGGACAATTCATCGGTGCTGTGATTGCCGAAACACCCGAGACAGCCCGTCATGCAGCCGGGTTGGTACAAGTCGAGTACGACGAACTCCCTCATGATTCCGAGCTACGAGCCGATCGCGACGACCTCTACGCCCCGGAAGACGTCAACGGATTCGCGACCGACACGACCGACGGCGATGTCGAGTCGGCATTCGTGGCTGCAGATGTGACGATAGATCAGACCTACACCACTCCACTCGAACACAACAATCCGATGGAACCGCACGCCTGCATTGCAATCTGGGAGGACGACGCCAAGGGTGGGCGGGCGTGCGTCACCCTGTACGACTCTACTCAGGGCGTTCATGTCGTTCGCGAGACCCTGGCGCCCATGTTCGGGCTCGAACTCGAGCAGATGCGAGTCGTGGCGCCACATGTCGGCGGAGGGTTCGGTTCGAAGGGATCACCTCACGCGCACAACGTATTAGCGATTCTTGCCGCCCGCAGGACGGCAGGGCGACCCGTCAAGTTCGCGCTCACACGGCAGCAGATGTTCGCGATCGTCGGATACCGCACATCCACCATTCAGCACCTGCGCCTCGGTGCGAACTCCCACGGTCTTCTGACGGCGATGTCCCACGACGTAATCGAGCAAACGTCGAAGATCAAGGAATACGCGGAACAGACTGCTGTTGCCACCCGGATCATGTACGCCACACCTAATCGCTCTACCTCGCACCGGGTTGCAGCCCTCGATGTTGCAGTCCCGTTCTGGATGCGAGCCCCGGGCGAGACTCCGGGTATGTATGCGGTCGAAGTAGCGATGGACGAGCTTGCCGTAGCTTGTGGCCTCGACCCGATCGAACTTCGTGTTCGGAACGAACCCGAAGTGGATCCGGAGAGCGGAAAACCTTGGTCAGGGCGGAATTTGATCGACTGCATGTACGAAGGCGCGGAAAGATTCGGATGGAAAGATCGGAGTCGGCGTGATGGACGACGTCCGGTGCGTGGTGGTCACAGTCCGGACGGCAACTGGATGGTGGGTACCGGCATGGCAGCGGCAACCTATCCGGCAAGGACGAACCCCGGTTCGAAAGCGCGCATCGTCTTCGGAGCCGATCGAATTTACACTGTTCAGACCGGGGCGGCCGACATCGGCACGGGAACCTGGACCGCTCTGACTCAGATCGCCGCCGATGCTCTCGAATGCCACATAGAGGAAGTGCGGCTCCAAATCGGCGACACCACATTCCCTTTCGCCACAGTTGCCGGTGGCTCCGCCGGTATCTCGTCGTGGGGCTCTACTATCGTCGCGGCTGCCCGTCAGTTCCGCGCGGAACACAGCGCCACTCCCCTTGCCGGCGTGGAGACGACAACTGAGACGCCGAAGAATCCGGACGAGGACGTGTACTCCATGCATTCATTCGGTGCTCATTTCGTGGAAGCGCGCGTACATCGCGACACCGGCGAGATCAGGATCCCCCGAATGCTCGGTGCATTCTCAATCGGACGCGCAATCAATGCAAAAACGCTTCGCTCACAGCTCATCGGAGGAATGACGATGGGATTGTCGATGGCGTTGCACGAGGAAAGCTTCCGGGACAACAGGTTCGGCCACGTGATGACTCACGACTTGGCAAGCTACCACATCAGCACAAACGCGGATGTGCAAGACATCGAAGCCTTCTGGCTCGACGAGACTGACGCACACGTCAACCCGATGGGATCGCGGGGCGCCGGCGAGATCGGGATCGTCGGGGCAGCAGCCGCTGTTGTCAATGCTATCTACGATGCTACCGGTGTGCGGGTACGCGACTTGCCGGTAACAGCGGACAAAGTCCTGTTCAGATGAGTCTTCGGACGACCGTAGAAGGTTAAGGAGCAAGCAATTCTCGAGCATCCCCTCATTCAGCGATGTGAAAGCATAGGCTTGATCACAGCTCTGAAAGGCGCAGTCGCCGTAGTCATCGCGTGGGTGATCGCGAACAGCGTCTTTCACAGCCCTGAAGCATTTCTCGCTCCGTACGCTGCACTCTTCATCATCGGGAACACCGTGCGGAACTCGATGCGGGTGGCCGCCCGCCAGGTCAGTGTGGTCGTCCTCGGAGTCGTTGTGGCCGCAGTCGCGGCGGTGACCCTTCCGACCGTCGCGGCATTGGCCATCGCAACGGGTACAGGAATACTCGTCGGCCGCATTCCGCGGTTGTCGCCTGACGGGATTTGGGTCGCCGTCACCGCCGTATTGGTCCTTCTGTACGGAACAGCAACCAACCCGTACTTGGTGATGCACCGCATTGGTGACGTAGTGCTCGGAGTATTCGTGGGCATCGCGGTCAATGCCGTGTTGGTGCCGCCGGACTATCTCTCCGACGCCAGAGACCTCTTGGTGGCACGTACGCATGAGGTCGCGGACATTCTCCGACAGATGGCCGCGGACGTGAAAGCCAGTGCTGGAACACAGGGTTCATGGCGTCAACGCGCTCTGTCGGTGAACAAATCCGTTGCCGCGGAGACCGCGGTGATGGACGGTGAAGCCAGCCTGGTCGGAAACTTCCGCAAACGTGGGTGGTTGCGTATAGGAGGATCCGAGTTGTTTCGCCCGGCCGCCGAAGCACTCGATCGAGCAGCGCTACATCTCATGGGCCTGATCCTTGCCGTCGAGGACGGCGATTTCAACGAGAACGGGAGTTTGCAAAGTGCCGTCTCGGAGTTGCTCGAAGCGATGGCCAGAGCCTTTGCCGATGCGGGAAGAGGTCCGGTGCACGACCCTACCGACCATCGTTCCGTCACGACCTTGCCCCTTGCCCGTGAAAGATTGACCGCACTCGAAAAGCTCGTGCAGCAGGGAACAGTCACAACGTCCGTCGCACCTTCGATAGTTCTCTCCAGCCGTGGGTTACTTGCGGCGCTCGCTGTCCTGGATCGAGAGGAGTACGGAAGCTAGGGGAGTCTCGACCGAGTTTCGACACCCGGCTCACTGGGTAGCAACTCGGGCATGGTGACACACACGGTTGATGCGGACGACGCGCGTAAGCCTTCCGATCCGACCGACCTGACGGCGCAGTCGTGGAAGTTCGTAGCACGACGTTCTGCCCGAGAGTTCACTCGCGATCAGTGCACCGATCTGGCGGCGGCTTTGACGTACTACGCTGTGCTGTCACTGTTCCCGGCGCTTCTGGCGCTGGTGTCCCTGCTGGGAGTTGTTGGCCAGGGGCGTGCCAGTGTGGACACGGTGATGGAACTGGTAGCCGCTGTCGGACCGGACTCGGCCGTGGACACGATGCGTGGCACCGTCGAACAACTGGTGGCGGCCCCTACCGCCGGTTTCGCATTGATCATCGGTCTCGCGGGTGCGTTGTGGTCGGCCTCCGGCTATGTCGGCGCATTCGGGCGAGCGATGAATCGTATGTACGAGGTGGAGGAAGGCAGGCCGGTCTGGAAACTTCGTCCTCTGCAACTGGTCGTCACCCTCGCAGGACTTCTGTTGGTTGCCGCGGTGATCTTGATGCTGGTCGTCAGCGGACCTGTCGCCAAGGCGCTAGGTGATCAGCTCGGCATCGGAGACGGCGCGGTGACGACGTGGAATATTGCGAAGTGGCCCGTCATTCTGATCTGTGTCGCGTTGGCGGTGGCGGTGCTGTATTACGTGACTCCCAATGTGCAACAGCCGAAATTTCGTTGGATCAGCGTCGGAGCAGCACTCGCTATTGCAGTGTGGATCGTGGCTTCAGTCGGATTCGCTTTCTATGTAAGTCATTTCGGTAGTTACAACAAGACGTACGGATCGTTGGCCGGGGCGGTCATCTTCCTCCTCTGGTTGTGGATCACCAATCTTGCGTTGTTGTTCGGAGCAGAAGTTGACGCGGAACTCGAACGCGGCCGGCAGTTACAGGCCGGAATCGAAGCCGAAGAATTCCTGCGGCTGCCTCCTCGGGACACCAGCGTTTCGGAAAAGAACGCTCGTCTGCACGCACACGATATCGCCGCCGGTCGCGAACTTCGCGAAACGCACGGCGGCGAAGACAACGAAGGGACGTCGACCATGACCGAGCGATCCGATAGCCGGGCAACCGTTCCGAGCACCGCGCCGCCGAAAACTGTCGACACAGAGGGCGTAGACCCGCACGCACTGTCGACCGTACAACTCGTCGAGCGCCTCACCGAGCAGGTGTCCGACCTCGTACGGGCCGAAATGTCGCACGCAGTAGCCGAAGTCAAGACGAAGAGCACCCGGTTCGGTGTAGGGGTCGGTATCTCCGGCGCCGGCGCACTGCTGCTGCTGTACGGCTTCGCGGTACTTCTGGCGGCAGCAGTACTCGGATTGGCCACAACCCTCGAACCTTGGCTTGCAGCTCTGATCATCGCGGCAATCGTGATCGCCATCGGAGCAATAACCGCACTCGTGGGAGCCAAACGAGCGAAGTCCGCGGCGCCACCACTTCCGGAAGAGACCGTCGAAAGCGTCAAAGCTGACATCGCTACTGCCAAGAAGGGCGTGAAATGAGCACTACCGCAGACGGACCCGACGACAATGTTCGAGCCCAACGTGACGCTCTAGCCGCAACCGTAGGCGCACTCGCCGAAAAGGCGAACGTACCGGCCCGCGTCAAGGGTGAGGTGTCGCGTGACGTGGAACGGGTAAAGCAGCGGCCTGCAGCCGTCGCGGCGGCGTTCGGTCTCTTAGTGGTGTTCGTACTTGTCCTCCGCCGCCGCAGGCAGCGTTCCCGCCTCACCACGCACAAATAGCGAGCACTGTCGACGTTTGCGGTAACGATCGGCACGATGTCCCGGATTCGAACAAGATTCCAACGGTGAAGCTCCTTGCAATTGTCCCGTCCGAAGCTTCGGCGAGCTATCTCCGTCTTCGATAGGTTCGCGACCTACGTCGGTGCACGGACCTCGCAGGGATGGTTCTTCGTAGTGTGCATGGTGTGCTGGTGTGACAGTCCCAGCGCCGGAAAATCCGGCTCTCAGCACTCGCAACGGAGTTAGTGGAAACATTTCCCAAGCGGTGAACGCGGGGCGTGTATCTCGGCAGGGCAGAGGAGGATGCGGTGGACTGGTTCGTATCGGTGTGGGACGAGGACATGGGCGTTCATGTGTACCGCGGCGGTGAAGGATTTGATCGAGCGTCGGTGATCGAGCAGGTGCTCGCTGCGGGTCGGGTGATCGCGCGCCGTCAGGATGATTCGGTGGTCGGTACGGTCGGCAAAGTGGCCATCGCCGGCATCCCGGTGGATGCAATTCCTTTCGGGGACAACGGTATCGGTGACGATGAACTTCGCTGGCTGATCGGTGCCCAGTTCGACCGCGTCCGAGCAGGAACCGACGCAGCCCACACGGCCTCCCGTCCACGGCAATCGGACCCTCCTCGTATCTGAGGGGTCCGCCGGGCCAGAGTGGGGGTGCATTGTCCGGCGGACCGACCACAACCTCCCCGTCGGAGGGGCATTCCAAACATCCGCATCGTCATTGCGGATGTGTCAGCGCGTCAGTGTGGGGATTTGAAAGATAAGGCCTGGCTGCAAGGTTCAGCTGAGTTTTCCGAGTTCGGCACGTAATGTTTTCAGCGACTAGGTGTATGAGGAACGGACGTTGGTGACGCGGTGCCGGCGGTAAGCGGCGGGCGGTCGTCCTCCGCGTGCTGAATGCGGT
>NZ_JBWZNF010000022.1:0-49490 GCF_056945715.1 Rhodococcus sp. MurmanLake-1
GGGGGAGTCATGACCGACCCGGCCGGTGGTAGTCAGTCGGTGCCGTGTGAGGGCACGGTCTGCACGAACCCCAACCACGGCGCCGGCTAAAACCAAGCCCGAATCACACTGGTAAACAATGCATTACCCTGTTCGAGAGGCGGACTTTTGCGGCGGCCGGTCAAATTTCGGTCGTGCAGGGAAACTCGACGGGCACCCTCTGGAGGCGGAATGATCATCCACTTCACCTCACGCGCTGGCTGCTCAATTGCGTGTTCCGGATGACCACAATCGCAAGGCTGCAACTTGCGCAGACAGCAAATAGTTGGGGCACAGGCATGTTCGCAAAGAGCTGGCATGGGATGCCAACCGGAGTTGTCGAAAGCATCGCTGTGATACATCGACCGCCGTCGATCTTCTCGCCCGCAGGAGTACCTGCGCCGACCGGCATCGGAGAATTGACCCCATGCTCGATTTCTCTTGCAGATATCGCTCTTGCTGCGACTCGATCTACCTTCAGGCCGTGATGATCATTCGCTAAGCGGCAGAATCAGTTTCTCCGTAGTGCACGCACCGCCTGAAGCGATGACGGGCGTGCAAGGTAGACGAGGCGGGCGACCCGTAGGCAGCCCCCGCGAAACAGCATCGAGCGGTAGCCGAACTTTGGCGCCAAGGACATTGGACGACACCGTCGCCGGGTCGTCAACGAATTGACAGCGACAACGTGTCCGGTCAGGTACTGGACGTATCGGCGGGCAACGTAACTGCCCCACTGGCAACAGCAACTAACTCTCCGTCTCCGAACGACTGACGAGGACTGGTTCGCCCATCAGATTGCGTCTCCAGACGACGACGCGAGCGTGCTGATCCCTGATCGAAGGAAGGCTCAAATGGTATGAACCAAGGAGGCGAGTCCAAAACGGTGGACGGCGTGGAGTTCCAGTTCTGCGGCAAAAGAGTGGGCCCGAGCTTCGAGAATAGGGACGCGAAGCAGGGGTGGAGCTGACTATGCTCGATCCGCACCGCCTGCGCCAGTTCGTCGCTGTTGCGAAACATCTCAATATCACACATGCGGCCGCTGAGCTCGAGCTGACTCAGCAGGCAGTCAGTAGCACGATCAAAACAATCGAACGCGATCTAGGAGTGGCGTTGCTCAAACGAATCGGCCGTCGAATCGAATTGACTGACGCTGGCCGTACGCTCCGTGATGGAGCCCAACTCCTACTGGATGAGAGCAGCGCGCTCGTCAGAGCTGTGCGCGATGTGGAACCTGATCGCGACGAGCAACTGCTCATCGCACACACTTCGACGGTGTCGGTGGATGAGGTGATCGAACTCGTCGAACCCGTGTGCCGAGAGATTCCGCTGGCCTCAGTTACAGTTCGTCAGCTGCTAGCCCACGAGCTGATTCTAGCGCTCCGCGAAGGTCAGACCGACATTGCGCTGCGAAGAGGTGTCGCAGTCCCGGAAGGCTTCACAGGATCGATCATCGGGTATAGCCCTCTTCGGGTTGCGGTTTCCACTCAACACCCACTTGCAGTCGAGCGCACAATCGAACTAGAGGATCTAGCCGGCAGCGCCCTAATCCTCGCGAACCCGCCTGGAGCCTCTTTCTACTCGGACTTTCTGATTACAGCTTGTCGCCGAGAGGGTTTCGAACCTTCCGTCCTCGTCAGTCGTGTCCAAGGAATGCCCACGACTACGGCAGTGGTCGGCACTACAGGTTTCGCTTTCGTCACCGCGGAGCCCGGTCTCTATCACCACGATGAAGCCACCGTGTTGGAAGTTGCGGGTGCACCTCGTGTGCCATTGCAAGCAATATGGATGCAGCACAGAAGATCTCGGTTACGGCAGATCCTCCTGGTCAACGCGACCAGAGAGAGGTAATTCAGTGAGAGGTACACCCGGTCGCCAGGAACGACCGCTGCGTCTGTGTGAGAGATGAGAATGACGAGTTCCATGCTGACGCATGGCGTTTCTGGGCGATCTAAATCCCATCCATCGTGAACGAAGATTGGAAGCACTGGAGGATCACATGTCGGCACCCGAAACGACGGTAGAGGACGCGGTCACGGATTCTCGGACCCGCATCAGGCGAGAGTTACCCGCCGGCGCAAGTCGAGGTCGGGCCGACGCCCCTTCGTCGCAGTCTGTCGTCGTTATCGTGGGGTCGACAGACCGGGGGAGTTGCAACGGGGCTCCGTTGTGAGCGAACCTGCAATGGAGACGTTCGCGAATCGGCTCAACAAACTTTTCGAGCAAGCTGAAGTAAAGGTGACCAATCTCGAGGTCGCCCGAGGGATGCTGGAAAGTGGATGTTCGGTGTCGACGCCCTACCTATCCCAACTTCGAACCGGTGTACGCGAAAATCCGTCCCTCCTGGTAGTGAACGCGTTGGCCAACTTTTTCAGAGTTTCGCCGGACTACTTCTACGACGCGAACATCGACGAAGATCGTCCCTCGTCGAAACAAATCGACGTCGCGGATGCTGTCGTCCTCGAGAAGCTGTTAGATCGTCGCCTCCACCGTCTACTTTCAATGACATTGGGCCTGGCACCCAGTTCCGTAGAGCTGTTGGTCGACATGTCCAGTCGACTTCGTCTCGCAGATCGTCGCTAGTTGCCGGCGTGTAGTGGGGCCCGTTGTGGGCTTTCCCCTTGACTGTCGGGCGCAGATTTGTTGCTCACAGGATCACGAGAAGTCGTCGCATCAGAGTAGATACCCAATTCTTCGGTGGAAGGCCGGACAAGAGCATCTGTTGAGATGATGGTGCGACCGCACCGACGACGGCCGTGACACCCACCCTCCGAATCGTGAGTCTTTCCATCACCTACGGAACGAGGGATCAGCGGGCCGTTGAAGTTGTGAACACGTCGTTGAGGGTGACCATCGCAAGATTGCGTTCCCGAATTATGTCGACGAGTTGGCCGTACACATGTGTCACCGGAGGGTGATTGGCATGTCCGATAATGATCGATTGAGCGGTGAAGTACTTGTGGGCACACTCGAGTAGATACTGCTCGGTGATCAGCCCTGAATCGGATAACGATCCGTACCAAAGTGTCGGGACGGTGTAGCCGTGATCGGCAGCGACCATGTCAACGGATGCATTGTGGTACCCGAATGGGGGACGGTAGAACGGGGTGCCGTCTACACCGAAGGTGTTGCTCAAGAAGGTTTTTGTTCGATCGAACTGGGAAGCGACCGCCGACGGCGACAGTGCAGTGAGATCTGGATGGTCCCAGGTGTGGTTGGCCAGTTGAATCTGACCACTCTCGACCAGCGGGCGTAGCGCAGCCTTGTGGACGGTCCACCCGTCGTACACTCCGGTGACGAAAAAGGTGAACCGAGCGCCGGTGTCCTTGGCAAACTGTATGTAGGCGCCGACGACATCGGCGTTGGCGCCGTCATCTACGGTCAGTGCGATGTTGTTGCCCTGTCCTGGAATTGCTGTGAGAGCGCCTGACGGCACAGGAACACGCGAGGCCGACGGGGGTGGCCCCACCAAGGCGGGCGACGCGTCAGCGGGTGCCACCGGCGGGGAAGTGGGTGTGGCCGATTCGTCGAGTGCGACCGCACCCCCGCCATACGCTCTCGAGCATCCGGCCAGGGTCACAGATGTGCCTGCGGCGAGTATCGCCAAGAAACTTCGTCTGTCCACACTGTGGAACTTTAGCTGACAACGACCGAAGCAATCCCACTCCACACGTCGTCCGACGAGGATGAAGGTGCGAAGCGGATACGTGCATTTGGGGCTGGATTTCAGTCGCTCGTTTCAGGCCAACGAGTGACATCCGAGAGCATCCTTGGGCGGGCGTCTCTGGCCGCCGCATAACACTGAGATTGCTCGCAATTGTGCAGGCTGAACGTATTTGGCGGCCCCGACGGCCACACAAGAAAGGGGACCGACGGGGCCAGTTGGATGCCCTCGCTGTCTGAAGGCACCTCTACCGCGACGGTACTCCGATCTCTCTATCTTGGTCATGGGGTGGAGGGCAGTTCGACTGCGTTGGGATGCAAGGATCCGGTTCGAGCGGGGCGCATGAAAAGTATTGGCCAAGAATGTAATTCGTGATCGAAGTCAGTTGACGTTCAAAATGGGATGAATCCGCACACGAAGGCTGACAAAGGAACGGTGTGGTTTGACAAAATATAGTTGTTGTCACGTTTCGGCGCGTTGATTCTGCTCAGTGGAGCTATTTCGATGGAACGCCACGAATGCGCGTGTTTCTCGCGAATGGTCGTAGGTGGCGTGCAAGACAGCAGGTGTGTGAAGCACACACTTCAGCCAAATGGGACGCTGCCATGCCGAAACGGTGCTCGGGGAGTCCCGCGGTAAGGGCGATTTTCCGCAAATGCGAAGGTCTGTTGACCTGATCGCTAAAGGCATCGGCGATCTCCGCGACGTGGCCGTTCACGACTGGGCGATGCGCGCGACACGATGCTGCCTGTTGGTGCAATGCCCGGATCATGGAGCACGTCGCGCGGCCACAAGGCAAAGGCGCACAAGGGACATCGATCAGAACACCGCCGCAGCATTGTTTGCGCGCGCTCCGGCCTTCCCCGCCATGAGTTCGTTGGTCCCGTCCTCGCTCCGTGCAGCAAGCATCTTCAGGGCAGCATGTGTGCGGGTGCCTTTAACGCCAGTCAAGACGATCAGCTCCTGATCGGGATCGGATACGCATCCAAGGGTCTCCCATTCCAACGTCAACTCCCCAGCGACCGGATGATTTAAGACCTTGATTCCGCAGGTCTGGCGAACAACGTCATGCGATGCCCACCATCGGCGAAAATCTGGGTCGTGAACCGATAGCTCACCGACAATTTCGGCAAGTCGCGGATCATTCGGGTTCTTTCCCGCATCCATGCGGAGGAAAGACACGCATAGACGAGCGGTGGCTTTCCAGTCTGCAAACAAACCGCGAACCTCTGGATCGAGAAACGCCAAGCGAACGTAATTTCGTTGCGAACGCGGAATGGTGGAGAAGTCTGCGAACACCGCGGAGGCTTGCGAATTCCATGCCAGTACATCCAGATAGCGACCCAGAAGTAGCACTGGACTCTCGGTGAACTCGTCAATCAGACGCTGCATCGACGGTCGAACACGCTGAATATCTTGCCGTTTGGAGCGCGTCGCTGGGCGACCCGCGAGCCCGTGCATGTACGCGTGTTGATCCTCATCCAGCCGAAGGGCTTGAGATAACGCGGCGAGTACGTTCCCCGATGCAGGGAGCCTCCCCTGTTCCAACCGAGCGTAGTAGTCGGTGCTGATCGCCGCGAGCTTTGCAACTTCCTCCCGTCTCAGTCCAGGGACCCGCCGTACGCTGTCCGTCACGGGCATTCCGACCATAGCCGGGTTGAGTTCAGCGCGCCGGGCCCGCAGGAAGTTCCCCAGTTCGTTGCTTGCATCCATGGTCGCAAGTATTACAGAGCGGCCCCCCAGCTACCTGGGATAAATTCTTCCCTGGGAATAAACCTTCCTCTTGTGGGAACCGCGGCCAGGGATAAACCTAGGCAAAGGTTCGGCACGGACACGTTGAACCTTGGAAACGAAAAACGTGGGAAGGGACCGCCGTATGTCTGACGACGATGTTGCGCACGCCGGGACAGGCGAACGAATTGATCCCTGACTTGGCCCAAGTTCCCCTCTAGGTCGAACCAGACTGCTGGAGTGCGTCATCAGACGCTTCGCCGCGCCAACCTTCACGCAGACACCGCAGCCATGAACACCTACTTCGTTGTTGAGTGTTCGACCCTTCTGGAACTCGGCCGACGGCGAACAGCAGACACTCAGGGGAGTTCGCTGATATCAAAGTGGTGATCACCTACGTAGTCCCTCCGCGCGCCGTTCCGTCGAGTGCAGGTAGCGAAGTCCGAATGTAAAACGCTGCGTGACTTCGTGATGCAACAAATCCGCCGGCAGATTGGCATACATGACGATTGAACCCATGCTGGGCTGAAGTCCACAGCTCACCTGGACGGCATACGGGTCCTCAGGGTGATTCGAGACCTATTTCCACATCTCCTCCGAGAACGCGAAATGTGCTGTGCCGTAAAATTATCCGTCGAGAGGCTATGTCCGTGAGGGTGGATCGACAGCAGAGAACTCTCGCATCATCAGGGCGATGCATTCGGGATATGAAATTCACGGCAAGCGGACGCGGCACCAGGACCACGAGGCAACCGGACAGAACAGTCATACCCAGACTCGAAAGTATCGCGCTCTCGCAGCTTGAAACGCGTGCAGACTTGCATCGCCACTGCGGATGGAACACGTAGGAAGCACAACTATGGATGAGATACGCACTAAACAAGCACGCACAGTTGACTTCGAAGCATATTCCAATAGTGTTGGGAATCTAGATGTTTCCGTCATCGATAGGCGGCCAGTGTGGGCGCGACGATATTTCGGCGTCGCTCTGTGTCGTGTGAAGTGTCGGAGGATGGCGTGAACGAGTACGTTCTCGACCCTCACCGGCTGGCACAGTTCGTCGCTGTCGCGGAGCACTTGAACATCACACGTGCAGCTGCCGATCTTCATCTGACCCAGCAGGCGGTCAGCAGCACTATCAAAGTGCTCGAGCGCGAACTGAAGGTCACCCTCCTCAAACGTACCGGCCGCGGTATTGCGCTCACCCCGGCCGGGGCCAGACTGCTTGCCGGAGCGAGGCCACTCGTTGATGCGAGCAAGTCGCTCGTGCGGGCCACCCGCGCCGCAGCCCGCGACACCGATGAAGAGCTGGCGATCGGGTACACGTCTGCGATTACGCCAGACGAAATCTTCGACATGATTTCTCGTCTGCGGAAGCACTATCCGAACGCCGCTATCACCACACGTCAGTACTTGGGTGACGAAATCATCGAGGCCCTTCGTTCGGGCACCGTCGGCATCGGCCTCCAGCGCGACACCACCCACACTGACGATGTCGATACCGCCATGATGTCCTTCACACCGCTGCGGATCGCCGTCTCGTCTTCTCACCGACTGGCACATCGACCTAGCATCGCCCTTAGTGAGTTGGCCGCCGAAACCCTGATGCTCGGTGAATCCTCCGGAAGCTCGACCTATTCCGAGTTTCTACTCTCGATCTGTCGCGGCGCAGGATTCGAGCCCACCACAACGATCAGCAACTTCCGCGGTGTCGAGCATTCAGCAATCGTGATCGGAACCGACTGCTATACCTTTGTCACAGCCGGATCCGGGACCTATCACAGGGGCGCGACGACTGTCATCCCTCTAGCTGGCACGCACCTGGCGGCGATACAGGCAGTGTGGCTGCGCCACACCACATCCCGTATCCGTGACACCCTCGTCACGGATAACCAGGCGATCACCGCGTTCACCGAGCGCCACATCGATGTCCGTGGCCGCGAACAATCGTCGCTGCACGAACCTTCCTCTCCTGCCCACGTTATGCCAGGCGGCCGCTGCGAAATAGACTCTCGATCAGAAGTTGGCCGCAGCGAGGAATCGCACGACGCTGATGTGAGCGTCTACTGCGCATAAAGCGGGTACCAGCATGCCGAACAGGACGCTCCACCAGGCCATTCGTATGTCTGCACCGACGTCCCGGCGCAATGGCCAAAGTCCTGCGGTGTGCAACTCAACTACGAGCGGAGCCGGTCAATAACCTGGCCGGCGCTGCCGCAGTGTCGATGTGAGGTGACCAGGATCCGCAGGGTGGTCGGTTTCGAGTCCCCGGACAATGCGGCGCAAGTGCGGGAAAGTCATTTGCCGAGACTGCTGAGGGGCTTCCTCTGACGACGAGTGATCGGGTGGCTTAGTGCATCGTCGGACATGGTCGGACGATCGTAAATGGTCCGCATGGGCCGTGGGCCAATCAATGTTGATCACTATGTCGCGGACACCGGCGATAACCCTGGTACCGCTACCGAGGCACCACGATTCCCGGACCTTGGGCGCCTGCCTGAGAGAGCCAAACGGCAGTGACAACGGAGAGCCCGGTGCTCGGTAATAGGCACGCCGGGTTCGGAGAGCGGCCCGGAGAAGCGGCAACATCGGTGCCGAGCGTCAGGCCAACTCAACCTGTTCCGAACCCGACTGCCAGGAACGCCCCGAGACGCAAGATCGGCACCGACATCTCGACTCAGACGTACAAGTGGGTTCGACGGAAACTTCGGCCGCCTGTAGGCGAAATCGCTCTCGATAAGCGAACCCCCCACCTCAGCAAGCCAGCAATTTGTCGGCCAGAGCGTTTACATATCGTCTGAGATTTGGAGCGCGGCGAGCATTTCTGCTTGATGTCGTCGCCCGGCTGTCTCGTAGCCGATAACGGTGACGAACGGTGCCAGCATCACCAACATGAGACAAATGGCGAATGGCATACCCAGCGCGGCGAGCGTGACTGCCAGAACGAGGATCGCCGCGGTAGCTGCGATCAGCGACAGGTGGAATTTGTCGGCGGAGGACATCAGCAGAGTGTGAAGCAGATAGAAAACCGCCAAGAAGAGCGCGACCGGTGCCGCCAATGAGAGCACCACTGCAGTTTCGCTCAGCGAACTGTGATGCTCGAGGTACAGACCCGCAACATGCAATCCCGCGCCGGCGCCTGCCGTGCCGATGAACAGGAGAATGTGCCCATATCCGAATAGATAGCCGCGCTCCCTGCGATGCTCGAGCATGTCACCGAAGGGGGTGGTGAAGTACACCCACCACAGGCCGAAGGTGAGGCCCACTCCCGCGACGACGACGGCAACCGTATTCAGAGTCCAGGACATACCATCTGCCCCACCGAGCAGACCCGACGACGATGCCACAGTCCCGACGACTCCTTCGCCCAATGTAATGATCGCGAACAAGGCGTACCTTTCGGCCAAATGATGCGGATGCCACGGTGTCCGGCCCGCGGAACCCTGGGCCAAGACAGGAACGAGAAGTTCAAGGGCGCCGATCGCAACAAATGCGGGGACGACAACCGTATTCGGCAAACCACTGAAGGCGACTATCACCCAAGCGATTTGAGCCAACACCGTCCATCGAATGGTCGCCCACGCGGTAGCGCTGTATTCAGGTGAAGAGCGAGCGGCGCGCCACCATTGGAGCACCATCGCCAATCGCATCACCACATAGCCGATGACCATGAGCCGCATCTCGAGGTGTCCACCCTCTTCGACGGAGTGGAACATCGGCGGGAGCCCCAGTGCGAACACCACTACGCCGACCATCTGGATCATGGTCAGGGTGCGGTAGAGCCAGTCGTCGGTATCGAAGGCGGAGCCGAACCAACTGAAACTGAGCCAAGCCAGACAGATTGCGAACATCGCCAGGACGAATGCGAAGGTTGCCGACGCCACGTGCCCCTCGGCGAGCATCTCGGCGAATTGTGATGCGGCAGTACCTACAGCCACCACGAAGGTCAAGTCGAAGAGCAGCTCCAACGGGGACGCAGCACGCCCTCGTTCATTCGGATCGCGCCCCGTCATCGGGAGAAGTTGAGAACGCGGGCCCCGTTCCTGCTGATTGCCGTAGTCACTAGCGTTCATTGCCATCCATTCCTTCATCCGATGCCGTTGTTGGGCGACTGCCGATGCGTAGGCATCGGTATTGATGTCGATTGTTGAGCGAGCCTCCTGTTGACCTCACCCGCATCCAGTTTGCTGGGACCATCTCGTTTCGGTACGGAAATGTATCCCAACGCCCCCGGTAGCCCTTGCCTCGCGCATATGGCGTGTGAGCTGGTAGACAAGGTTTTGCAACTGAGGGTTGACATCCACGGCCTCATTGTCAATCTTCTACTTGCTCGCTTCAATGAAGACTGCCGTGACGAACTTACATTGGAAAACGGGCTTTCCACCTAGTCACGATCCCTTGGCTCACAGTGATTTCGGTGGGCCTGATCGAGCGTAAGTGCTGACTGCTTGTTGGGCTGAGGAATTCCGGACGGAGGCGAGAGGTAGTGTACCGCAGCCCTATCGCCTACTACGGAGCGAAGGATGTGTCGTCGATTGGCAATACGATGGCCTGTCCACGATGGCAGAATCTAAGTTTCTCGTCGACGGATAAAACCCTCTCTCGTCGAGGAGGAACGCGCGAAAAAACAAAAAGCATTTGTAAAACTACTCATAAGATTTGTGACTGGTATGGGCGCGAACCGCCTTTAGGGAGGCACCAGTCGTTGCTGCTGCGGCCGTACGTTTGGATGCAGTAAGTGTGTAATATTTCGATGTTGCCCCGGCTGCCTCCGATAGACCTACCTGCGTCAACGGGTGCGAGAGTGGCCGCTGCTAGAGAGTGTTCGGCCTGTCGGGTCGGCGCGCAATCGTAACGACTGGCGACAGCCAGACCCGTATCGCCCCAACAGGTTCCAGTAATATTTCTTTGCAGCCCTGATAGTTCAAACCAAGGGGCGTACACCAAGGGATGGGCGATTGCTAGTCCTGTTCGTGCCGGATAGCACGAGCGCAGATGGTGAATGAGCCAATTTTTAAGCTACTGTAATGAGGCCTACTGCCCTGAGCTTACTGCGCTAAATAGTCTGGATTCCTGAGCGTCTAGCTAAATTGTGATAAAAGATCATATGCCCGCCAGCTAGCGACTGTGCGGCAGCGTACGAATGCCTATGGCCTGCAGTTGAACCGTGTGCAACCTGCACCACGTCCCTTAACCGAGAGTGATGAAAATGAGTAACCCCAACCTCGCCCCCGCAAAAACCAACACGTTGGCCATCGTCAGTCTTGTGGCCTCAATCCTGTCGTTCGTCACCTTCGTGTTCATCCTCTCGATCGGTGGGATCGTGGCCGGCAAAAAGGCTCAGCGCCAGATCGCAGCGTCAGGGGAAGGTGGAGCGGGGATCGCGAAGGCTGGCGTGATCATCGGTTGGGTCTCGCTCGTTTGGGGCATACTTGGTGTCATTGGCCTAGCCGTGTTCTGGGGCAACTGAGCAGTCAAATATGGCCTGCAGCAACATGAATGCATGAGAGGCAGGTCGGAAGCGGACTCGGAGTGACCATTTTTGAGGATTCCAATGCCCGCGACCTGGTTACTGCGATGTCACTGTCGATGCACACCGCCAGGGTTGCTCAAGACGCTTGGTTTGGTCTGCGGCACCCCAAGCCTCCACCAGTCGAAATAGAGCGTCAATAGATTCTCGATGTTGGGCGAAGTGCCCACCGACCTCATCGGCTTCGCGATCCGGCACTTCAGATGATGTTCGTGCCGGGAGGAGGTCGTCAGTCTGTCGGCACGGCAACAAGATCCGTATCGAGAACATCGACGGAGAACCTATCTTCATCAGTGATGGGATCTGAGCATGGATTTCACCGCCTCGCCGATCGACCTCGTGCCGGTTCACCTGATCGTGTCATCTATCTAGGTCCAGTCAGTTTCTGATGTACTGTCGCGCTGCGGCCGGAAGGGACTGGCGACTTCGCTCAAGCAGCCGGGGGTCGAGGCCACGGAGTTCGCTTGACGGGATTGTTGAACGGTGCAACTCGCGCCACGGAGGACCCTCTTTGATCTGGGCTTGAGTTTCCTACGTGCTCGCGGTACACGGCGGCGAGGACGGGTTGCAGGGCGAGGCGCGCTGGGTGGTGCGCCGTTTCGGCGTCGGATCCGTCGAAACGGACGCACACATCAGCCATCAAAAATCAGCAGTGAGCAACGCTCTCACTCGGGCACTGTCACGTTAATCGAAAAGTATAGCGGCACATCTAGTTCGGGACAGTCTGCTACGAGATACCGCCAGGCCGTTCACTTTCAGGCGGCGGCAGTCGCGGTGACTTCCTGCCAGACCGCGAAGCGGCCGGCCATCTCGGTATGCCATTCGAGCGACGAGAGCCGGTGTCGGCCTGGCCGGAAATGCGGTGAGATGCCACTGAACGCGGACAGGAATCGTTGCGCGTGCCCGGGCGATGTGAACCGTTTCATTGCCCGTTCTCGCTGTCGGGTCGGTTGGTGCGAGTTCTCTACCCGGTTGTTCAAGTACTTCGATCGGCGATGCTCGACCGAGGCCAGCATCTCGCGGTGCGCGACGCTGTAGCTAGTCAGCTTGTCTGTAACGATCACTCGCGGCACATACTCCAATCCTTTGAGCAGTCGGCGGAAGAACTTCTTGGCCGCCAAAGCGTTTCGGCGCGGCTGAACCAGCACATCGAGCACGTTGCCGTGCTGATCGACCGCCCGCCACAGGTAATGCTGGACGCCGTTGATACGGATGAACACCTCGTCGAAGTGCCACCTGTCACCGGGCCGGGCCCGTCGGCGGCGCAGCTCGTTTGCGTATGCCTGCCCGAACTTGGCACACCACCGGCGGATCGTCTCGTAACTGACCACGACACCGCGTTCGAGCATGAGTTCCTCGACTTCACGGAAGCTGAGCGGGAACCGGAAGTACAACCACACGCAGTGGTTGATGATATCGACCGGGTAGCGGTGGCCTTTGTACGACAACATTGGAGTGATCACGCATCATTCTCCCAGTTCGCCGCGTTCAACAACGTGACAGTGCCGTGGGATGAGTTCGATGTCAACGGGTTCCGCGAACTACTGCAAGAGCAGCTTGTCGACCTTCGAGGCTTCCTTCAACGAGCTCCTCGACAGACTCAACCAGCGGTAGTCCGAATCCGATCACGGCTCGTCCAGCGCGTCGTCGCCTCCTCGAGTGGTCCCCTCTGCCCGATTCGAGAGGAGCGACGCGGTGGCCAGATCGATGAGCGTGTCGGGGGCAAGGAGGGCGAGTCCGTCCTGCCCGTATTCGCTGCGGGTGGTGTCGTCGCTGCGTCGGTGCAGGATGGTCAGCAGGGTATCGCGTTGTGGGGGAGACACTCTGACGGTGAGTGTGCCGTCGGCGGCTTCGGTGAGCGCTGTGAGGACTGCAGTGATGATCTGTTCGCGGACGGGGTCTGCGGTCTGGTCCATGCCGTGGTCGTCGAGCAGGATGACGTCGACTCCCCGTGCACGTGCTGCCCTGGCTGCGGCGGCGATGGCGGCGGTGTCGAGAATGGGGGCTCGGAGGGTGTCGCGTAGGTGCGCTTCGAGGAGGGTGCACGCCAGTTGTTGCTCGTCGGTGATGTCCTCGTCTGTGGCGAGGTGTTGGAGGAGGGGGCGGGCCAAGTTGTCGAGTCGTCGCAGTTGTTGGTCGCGTTCGTCGAGGATTGCGGTGTCGGCGGCTTCGGCGGCGACGCGGATGATGGTTTGTTCGCGCAGTGCGAAGATGTCGCGGGCGGCGGGACGGATGGTCCAGGCGAAGAACGTCGCCATCAACAGTG
Source organism: Rhodococcus sp. MurmanLake-1 (assembly GCF_056945715.1). Classification (NCBI taxonomy): domain Bacteria; kingdom Bacillati; phylum Actinomycetota; class Actinomycetes; order Mycobacteriales; family Nocardiaceae; genus Rhodococcus; species Rhodococcus sp. MurmanLake-1. The sequence goes on from NZ_JBWZNF010000022.1 coordinate 13,207, forward strand.
GGGCGAGGTTGATGGCGGAGATTCCGATGCCGTAGCCGGCGCTTTGTCCGGTTCGTTGCGCCCACCAGGCGCAACTCGCCAAGGTGGCGGTCATCCCGAGCCATGCCCACCAAGTCCGTCCGCGGACACACATATAGGTGTAGATCGCGGTCGCGGCGGAGAGAGGCCAGAGTTGTAATAGACCGTCGATCGGGATCGGTACGACCGCGAACACCAGATTGAGGCTGATCGGTCCCGCCAGCATCAGCGCAAGAGTTGTCCGATACGGCAGAGGATCACCGGCGGTCCGGATGAGGGTGACCGCGGCGGCACTGACCACAATCCAAGCTGATGTTTCGGCCCACAACGACTTTGCTGTGGGGGCTGTGGTGAGCGCGAGGAGAAGGAACGTCGCGATGAACGCGCCGACGACTACAGTGGCCGCGGTGGTGCGCAGCCCGAGGAGTTCGCGGACATCGCGGGTGTCGGAGGTGTGATGGTTCGCGCTCGATGCGGTGCGGTCGTCGGTCATGGCGCCGTCCATTCGATGTGCACGGTGGTGCCGCGTCCGGGCCGCGAGTCCACCCGCGCTGATCCACCGGCGATGGGTCGCATTCGTCCGAGGATGCTGACGGCGATGCCCAGGCGGTGTGGGGGGATCGAGGCGTGGTCGAATCCGACGCCGTCGTCGGCGATGGTGATGGCGATGCTGTCGGCCTGTAAGGCGGCGGTGACTGTTCGGGTGGCCCGTGGTCCGGCGTGGAGGTGACTGTTGCGCAGTGCTTCGGAGAGCGCACCGCTCATGGACCGGACGATGCTCACGGGAATCCGCAAGGTTTCTGCAGTCTCGGTGCCGGTTACGACGAACGAGGCGTTGGGGTCGATATCGACTGTAGCGGTGCGTAGTTGGGCGAGGGTCTCGTCGAGGCCGATGGACTGATCGGGATCGCTGACGGTGTGCAGTTCGTCGAGTTCACGCAAGGTCGTTGAGGCGAGGGCACGGACATTGTGTCGGTGCACAGGCCGGGAGGCGGTCAGGAGGGTGGCGATCACTCCGTCGTGGATGAGGGCGTCGAAGCGTTCACGTTCGACGGCGCGGGCCCGTTGGGCGGCGGCACTTGCGGCCGCGGCGTGCGTGGCGTTGGTGGTGGCGTCGAGTAGCCGACCGGTGCGTAGTGCCATCGCGGCTCCGCCGACGAACAGTGTGCAGAACATGATCGCGAAGGTGATGTCCGGGATCAGCATCGGCGCGGATGCGTTTACTCTGGCGACGAGGTTGATCATTTGCACTGTGGTACAGCCGATCACGAGATGGATAAAGGCAACGCTCGTCGGCCAGGCGATGACGCCGGCGAGGCTGGCCAGGCCGGGGAAGGCTGCCAGCCACACGCCGTCATCGCCCGGCAGTTGGGCCCCGGTCCATGCCAGGGGCCAGGTGAACGCGGCCGCGAGGAAGACCAGTGCGGCCACGGCGGCCGCCGAGCGCATCGCTGCGGTGCTGCGGCGGAAGGAGAGCAGGCCGGGCAGCATGCCGGATCCGAATACGGTCAGCACAGCGAGAGGTGTCCACCATCGATGCATGTGCGGCGTCGTCGTAATAATCGAGGGGTACAGCAGTGCGAGGTAGGCGAGGTAGCCGACGCTGGTGAAGCGGGCGAACATGCGTAGGATGCGATCGGTGTTCTCCTGGCCGACCCCCGTCGCGGGGGACAGCACGGCCGGGCTGGTCATCGCAGTCCGCGTTCGGGGACCGGAAGCCACCCGTCTTCGACGGCGCGTTTGTAGAGGTCGGTTTTGGTGTTCGCGGGGCGTCCGGCGTCGGCGTATTTGGCGCGGATACGGCCGAGGTAGTCGTTGACGGTGTGGGTGGTCAATCCGGTCAGGCGAGCCACGCGGTCGGCCTTTTCCCCGGAGGCGTAGAGGGCGAGCACATCACGCTGGCGCGGGCTGAGATCGACCTCGGCTAAATGGGGGTCACCATCGACGGCAGCGGCCCACTCCGTGGTCACGACAGGTTCGCCCGCGGCCGCGGCGATGATCGCTGCCACGACGACATCGGCGGTCTCGGATTTGCGCACCACACCGAGAACCCCCGCCTTGGCCGCCAAACGCACGAGGTACGGGTTCTCGGCGCCGGTGAAGATCAGGGTTTCCAAGCCTGCGGCGCGGAGCTCGTCGACGTTGGTTTTCGGGGACGATCCGTCTGCAAGGCGTAGGTCGAGGATCGCCAGATCCAACGCGGCCTCCTGGGCGAGTAGTGCGGAGACGGTGGGTGCTGAGGCGCACACGGACAGGGACGGGCACGGGGCGAGCATCGCCTCGAGGCCCATGACGACCGCCTCATGGTCCTCGACGACACCGATGCGGTGAACCGTGTCGGTGGGGGAGTAGGAGGGGGTATCGGTCACGTGGTGAACTCCGCTGCGCGTGTGAACAGGATCGACAGAACATAGCAGGGAGTTCGGAACGGGAAGTCGGTTTGCGGGTGTTCTCAGGCGCAGTGCACAGCGCGGGACCATTCGCTGATATGTCAGGCATCTGGTCCACCACGATCGCGGATGGGCAGGTCGAGACGGGAATGGATTCAGGCACGACAGTGGGTGCCGGTGATGATGTCTCCTTCTCCTCGGTCACATCCCGATGATCGCGCCGGCGACGGGCGTGTCGGCGAGGTAGGCGTTCGGTGCGAGCGATCGAACGGCGTCGGCGATGTCGCCGCGGAGGCGCTCGATCGTTTCGCCGGCGACCAGGACGCCGTTCTGCGAGTGCGCGGAGACGAAGTCGAGGCGCCCACTTGCACTTGAGGCATTGTCTTGAAGGGAGATGACTGCAGTGAACAAGTCGGGCGCTGCGACCGAGCCGAACCGCACACTGATCCGCCGGTCGGTGTTCTCGATCAGGTACAGGCCGAAGTGTTGGGCCGAGGGCCCAGGACCAGGCTGCAGTGTGTGAAGGAGATGCTCCCGGATCAGGGGGCTGCGGACGGGCGCCGAGAACAGCAATGCATGATCGAGCGCGAATCGGCCGTACCCCGAGACAGCCTCGGCGGCAGGGCTTTCGGATCCACCGGTATGCCGGTCGGCGAATGCGCGCAGGCTGTCCCAGGTGGTGTTCTTCTTGCGCATCCGATCCGAGACAAACCACACCGTGAGGCCGAGGGCGGTCAGCAAGAGCATCCACGCGATGTCGTCGTTGTAGAAACCGGTGATGCCTTTGACGCCGACAATCAGAATCGGAACAGCTCCGATGGCCCGGACGACGAGATACGGTCTGATGTCGGTGGCGTTCATGCGATGGTCCTCATCCCGTTGTGGACAGTACAGCGATGCCGAAAACCTGGGGCGGCTCGGCGTTCGCAAGTCATCGTTCGACCGTAGAACGGGTAGAAGTCGGCCGCGAGACAGCAGAATTGGGGGCACAGCACGTGCATGCGTCTCTGACCGGCATTGTCACCGAATGTAAACGACCGTAAGGTTCTCGCACCTGCCTCCGACGGTGACAGGCCGAGCGCATGTTGGCACGGCGGCCGTGCAATCGTGACACGTGCTCGGCGCGCTTTCAAAGAATGAGGATTGAGGGCGCAGTAGTCGGTCAGGGAACGATCCACAGTCCGGCGCCGGGGAGAACGGTGATCGGGCTTCCGGCGCCGCTGGTGGTGACGGTGGCAACCAGGACACCGGAACCGGTGATCGCTGTTCCCCCGGTAGCGGGTAACCCGAACCACAAGTTCGAGGTGCCGGTTACACCGGTAGTCAAGTTGCGCCAGTGGACCATGCACGCACAGATGCCTTCGGTACCACGGAATTCGGTGATTCCGGGGCGTTCGGTGTCGGTGGTGGCCGTGACATGTTGGCCGACTAGAGGTCCGCCGAGCCCGGTAGGGCCGGTGGCGAGGCCGGCGACCGGGATGGGTAGCACAGTGTCGACGGGTGCCGCCGAAGCGCGGGACATGCTTGTGACGACCGCAGTTACAAGGATCGCCAGAACGACGATCTCTACTCTTCGGCAGAGAGCGACTCGTCGGGTCGACCGTGCGCGTGAGAGAGGAACGTCGCGTGACGCCGACGACGGCAGAGGGGAAATTCCTACCCGGCGATGATATTTCATGCGGTCCTCCCGAGAGATGAGACGGTGGGTGCACGTGCACGCCGAGTGGTTTCGTCAGTCCCAGCGCACGCACTGTTCGGACTGGCCTCGAGTGCACATCGCGCAAACACAAGTTCGTCACAGTGTGTACCAGTAATTTCCCCGTTTAAGGCCCCGACAACCACGACACGAAGACGCCCGCCATCGAGCAGTCGAGCGCGCGACTCGGCGCGCGTCGAGACTTTCATCCGACATAGGACGAACCCAGTTGCTCCCATGCACGAGATCGGGCAACAGATGCCTCGTCGCTCGGCCGCTGACCCTTCGCGGCGCCAGCGATGAGTGTGTGGTCGACGGATGCTGACAGCGACTACGGCGCATACACATTCGGTGATACGAGCGGGGGACAGCTTCCAGGGACGCCCCTTCGGGAGGCGTCCGCATCGTCGTGTACGCCGGAAGATATCGCACGGGGGCGTGTATGGGGAGACCACAGAATTGGGGGCATGCGCGAGGGGTGGGCTGTCGACTGAGATACATCTGATTAGGTGACACTAACGAGGTACGAAAACACTCCGGAACCGGCACACCGCTACGCCCGACCGTACCGAAACATTCGACAAGTCCGCTCTGCGGCGAAACAGCGCATATGACTTGACCCCGCACCTCACTGCGCAGGTGCATCGACGGCAGTGAAGGGACGACGAGAACACATGACGACGCGACTGCACCAGCGGCCCGCTCCCGGGCGCACCAGATTCGGGCCCGGGCGGCGAAGAAATACTGTGATTGCTGTGCTGAGCTTGTTGGTGGCGATGGCCACGATCTCGGTACCGGCAGCGCAGGCACAAGAATTACGGCAGTCGAGTGTGTTGTTCGTGGTCGACACCTCGGGCTCGATGTCGGGATCCCCACTGACGCAAGCGAAAGAGGCGCTGCGCGCCGGGATCGACGCGCTCGCTCCCGGCCAGGCGGCCGGGCTGCGTAGTTTCAGCGGCAGCTGCGGCGACGGTGGCCGGTTGTTGGTTCCTGTCGCCACCGACAACAAAGACCAACTCAATGCCGCGACAACGCAACTCTCCGCCGACGGCGGTACCCCCACACCGGACGCCCTGCGGGCAGCAGCGCGTGACCTGCCGGCCAGCGGGGACCGCACCATCGTGTTGATCAGCGACGGACAGAGCAGTTGCGGAAACCCCTGTGCCGTTGCCCAAGAGATCAAGAACGATCTCGGTGTCGACTTCCGCGTCCATGCCGTCGGGTTCAACGCCCCGACCAATGCCGAGAGCGAGCTGAGCTGCATCGCCAATGCCACCGGCGGGCAGTACTTCACCGCCACCAATACCGACGAGCTCGCCGCAGCCATCTCCGCGGCAGTGGAAACGACCAACCCCGCCGAATGCGATGACGTGTACTTCGTCGGCGTCCGCGGCTCCGGCGAAGACCAGGACAAGACGCTCGAACAGTACGAGTCCTCCACTTTCGATCCTGTCTACACCAAAGATTCCGGCCCCAACGCCCGCACCACGGGGATGGGGGAACCGGTGAAAGCCGTCTTCAACGAACTGCACCATCAGGGCGAATCCGGCACCCCAGATATCGCATCGATGCAGGCCCGGGCGATCCGCTATCCCGCGATCCCGGTCAATCTCCTCGACCTCTCCTACATCGACCGGTACCAACGATCCGTCGCGGTCGGTGCCGACAACCTCGCCAAGGAACTGCGGCTGATCGCCTCGCACTGCCATCAGGCGTCCGTGGTGCTCGCCGGCTATTCCCAGGGCGCCGACGTGATCAACAAGACGATGGGCAACGCCCACCGCAGCGGCGAGACGTCGCTGTTCACGCAGGTGAAGAAGATCGTCGTCATCGGCGATCCCTCTCATCAACCCAACCGCGCCGAAAACGTCGGGGGATGGAACAAGCTGGGCTCGACGAACGGCTCCGGTGCCTCGGTCTCGGCGTCGATCGCTGACCCGGATGCACTGAAATTCAAGGATGCTCACGCCGGACTTGTGTCCTCGATCTGCATGATCGGTGATCTGGTGTGTGATACCAGTTCTTTGGCCGTTCACGAAGCGATTGCGTCGAAATTCGGATCGCAGACCATGACCCACACCCTGTACTCGGCATTGTCGATGCAATGCCCGGCAGTGAGCAACGCCTGGCAGTACGGCACCGACTGCAGTGGTCAAATACTGTTCAACTCTTTGGGGCACACCGCGGTGGCACGTTCACACGGCGGGCTCAGTGCCGATCAGGTTGTCGTGCAGTCCGGTACACACCTGTGGGCCGGGTTCGTCGCCATTCGCGGCGCTGTGGGACAGGTGACGAAGGTGGGCAAGTTCGTCGGAACGCTGTTCTCCGATCCGGTCGAGGTCGGCACGTTCGAGGTCAACGACGACGGCGTGGCGATCCTCGACTTCGTCGTTCCGAATGTTCCTGCCGGTGAGCATCATCTGGAACTGCGCGGCGACGACGGCAGCGTGTACCGACTACCGATCCTCGTCACTGATACGCCGGCTACCGATGGACCCTTAGGGTATGTCGTCGACGGCTCGACGGTGCACGTTCCCAGCGGCTCCGGGACGGGAAGCGTCGGCAGCTCTGGCAGTATCTTCGGGAGCTGACGAACAACCTTCGTGTCAGCGATCGTTGTCCCGGTGCTGCAAAAGGTACCGGGACAACAGTCGTCTCCGTCTGACGCATCCCACCCCCGGAATCGCGCTGGCGGGTCACTCAGACGCGAGAGCGATCCATGGCAGCGCCCACCGCCCGGCGAAGCGGGAGGTGCATGTGGGACAGGTCCGGGAGGCGGGCGTCCCGCCTCCCGTCGAGTGACCAGCCGGTCGACGGGCGCCCACAGGAAACATAACTGCGAAACCCGCTACTGCACAAAGGTTCCCCGATTTCTGAGGTGTGTCAGGCGCGCCGACGGTGCCAGAGATGCCCGTGGAGTGATGCGATCGGTGCGCGGCGGTCATCTGTTCTTACCTCGTATGGGAACCCCTGCCGAGCGACATGTCGCCCGCGTTTAGCGGGCGTGAAGGCCTGGCTTCGATCGACAGGCTGGTATGTCCCGGTTCCGATCGGCAATGGTCCTCTCCGCGTTACTGCACTCGATGTAGCCGCCCATTTTCCGCAGGCGATGAGCGTGTTCGCGGTCTGGGCTCCCGATGCGCAGTGGGCAGGAGGAACAACGGGGCGGGCCTGGTGGTGTTCACCGCGGTGGGAGGCGTCGGTGTCGGGGCGGTAGGCGGCGCACTTGCACAGAGTGCGCGATGGTGCTCGTGCAGGATGTGACGCTCTCGTGGTGGGATCCAGGGTCCTTCGTAGACGAGGAGGTCGCATTCTCGGCATTGGGTTCGGAAGTAGCTTTCGCTCATCGATCGGGTTCCTTTCGTTATTTCTCGGCGACGAGTCTGTGCCGGCGCGTCGGGCCGCCGACGTTCACGATTGCGGTGGGAAACCGTAGCGTTGCCGCATCTGGGTGAGCGCCGCGATGTCTTCATCGTTGACCTGCTTCGCGGTCGCCCAGGCGAGGCTGTTCGCGTAGTCGCGTCGACGCTGGTGATGTTCCTCGGGCGTGAGGGCTGTAGCGGCAGTGTGAGGGTCCGTGCAGTTCGATTCGGTGTTCTCGAATTGCGCGAGGTACACGGCGAGGATGGCGGCGTCACGGCGAAATCTACTCACCACTGCTGCCTCACCTCGGCCTGGCAGCAGTCGTACCGTCTCCACGACGTACCGGAGCAAGTTTGATTTCAGGCATGGGACGTGAGACTCCATTCGGTCCCGACCTGATGAAGACAGTGCAATCTTTGATCAAACGGACTTTAGCATCGCATCACCGGGGATCAGTTATCCACAGGCTATTGGTTGGGCGGTGGCAGTGCTCCAGAACGCTGGGTCGAGATTTTCAGGCGAGCGTGGTTGGGCAGATACGAGCATCGCGCGTGGACAACCATGCAGTTACCGGTGTGGAGTTCGAACAGACGGACTTTCACCGCACACCCGTATCGTTCGCCCCCATTTTTGGGGTCTCGGCAAGCTCTGACGTGCGTATTACGGTCGAGCAGTCAAGTGGACGACCCATCAGACGACCCCGCCAGAGTGGCTTCGGCAGCCCCCACTGACGCCGGTTCGGCCGTCACCGATCTGCAGAGAAAAGGGACAAACTATGCATCTTCGAAGGTTCATGACAACAACTGCAGCGATCGCCGCGACGACAGTTGCCGGAGCTGCAGTCGCGTCGGCCGACGTGGTCATCCCCCAGACCCCGACCGTCCAGACAAGCATCGCCGGTGACACGTTCAGCGCTACTGTCACCAACACCAACACGATCAATTCGCACTGCGGCCTGACTGTGCTGACCGCCGACCTTGCACCAACAACTGTTTTCCCCGCCGGTTTCGATATCGGCACCTCGAACTGGGACACCCACCCTGATCCCGTGTTGCCCGGTGACACCAAGACGTACACCGTCGATGACCTTGCCGCGGGCACGTATGTCTTCTACGCCGGATGCACGACGACGGAGAACGAAAACTCCGAATGGGTGAACTCGATGGTGCAGGCGGACACGTTCACCATTACCGCGACAACGGGGGGAGAGGGAGGACCGGGCGGTTCCCTCGGAAATCTCTTCGGGTCGTCCTGACCCCAACTTGCCGTGTGAAACGGAACTGCGGCGTGCGGAAACGGACAGCGATTGTCGGCGGGCAGTGTGTGTTCGGAAGGTCGTAGCCTGTTTCTAGTCGTAGGGTTGATGGCGTCGCCGTGTTCTCGACCCAACCCCGAGAGGATGGCGCCGGGGCTTGTCGGTCTCACGCATGAGCGTCGACGGCCCTGTTCGGTGTGCTGGCTTCTGTCATGGTTCTCAGCGCGCGGGGGCTCCACCGGCGAAGTTTCACTCCTTTTCCGGTGGAGCCCCTTTTCGTTCGGATCGTGTCTCGGACGACGATTCCTGCACCTGGGAGAGGCTGGAGTCGGGGCGATCGCGGCGGGTCGGCTTCGGCGAACGCAGAACCTGGCTAGCGCGTGAATAGACGCGCTATCTCATTCTATGAGATTGGAATTGTGGCCTGAAAACTGAAACACGTTACCGAGCAACGGTTTCCAGTTGTCTGCGAATTGCAGTCACGCGATAGTTAAACATTCACAAACCGGACAGTCTGTGCTAGTTTTTTGCTGATCTTTGCATTCCTTATCGAGAGGTTCAACTCGTATGTCCACCACTGCTCGCCGCGCCGGAATCGTCGCCGCACTCGTCAGCTCCGCAGCCCTGATCGCCCCCGCTTTCGCCGGCGCCCTGCCCACGGGTTCGCTCGGCTCGGATGAGACGGAGCCTGGCTTCACGTGCGATGCGACCTCCACCGAAACCACCGCCAACGGTTGGGGTATCCCGTTCGACGACGAGAAGGATCAGACCGCTTCGTACTCGGCCGAGAACGTTCTCGACGAGGACGGCTCCCTCGAGCTCGCGGTCGAGGGCGTCGAAGACCGCTCCGTGTCGTATCACTCGGCGGGCGGTGTGAAGCTCTCCGACATCCTCGACACCGACATCAGTTTCGCCGAGCGCGCGGAGACGGCGAAGGCCTCGTTCCAGCTGCGGCTGAGCGGAACCACCGGCGGCAAGTTCACCGAGTCCACCGGTTTCACCACCCTCGTGTGGGTTCCGGGCGTCACCGCACCGGACACCACCGACGGCGCCGTGCACGCCGACCTGCAGGACGGGCAGTGGTGGAGCACCCAGAACATCGACGGCGCAAAGGACTTCGCCCGCGTGAGCCTCGACGCCATCGCCGAAGCGCAGCCGAATGCTGTCGTCGATCACTACGGCGTGAGTATCGGTCGAGGCTCGGCCGCAACCTCCACCCTCGTCGACGCGGTGACGTTCAACGGTTGCACCACCAACTTCGCCAAGAAGGACGCCGAGACCGGTACCGGCTCGCTCGGCAACCTGGGCAACATCTTCGGCAGCTAGACGCGACAGACCAGGGGCGGCATTCCCACAGGCACGGCGGCGGTATGAACTGGTGCCGGCGTGTCAGGCTTGCCACCGAGAATCCCCATGTCAAGGAGAGGTGGAGTCAGGTAGTACCTGGCTCCACCCTTCTCGCTTCGCTGATAGTAACCATCTTCAATCAACAATGTACTGAGGAGTTTTCATGGGATCGTTCGATACCGCATCGCTGAGCACCGAATCGCTTGAGGATCTCAATCTCGGGAAGGTCAGTGAACTGCTCAAGCTCGGCATCACCGCAGTCTCTTTCATCACCGCCCTGAATTCGCTCAGCTGAGCGCTGCCTCGGGTTGAGGTGGAGGAGGATGTAGCCGGGGTTCGGGAACTTACCGCCGCCAGAGTCGGCTGATGTGGCGGTGAGGGTGGACTCGGGCCACTGCAGAATGCGGTGGACTTGACCAGTGGTCGTGGTGAGCGTTGTTGGGGCCCCTTCGGCGTGCTGGCTTCCGTCTCGGTTCTTGCGCGCCGGACCCGTCTGTAGGGTCACCTCCTTGTCGGCGGGTTCTCTTTGCGGGTTGGATGTGCACCGCGCCCGTTGTTTCATCTTGGTGACGCGTGGCCGGCATCACGACGAACTCGTCCTCCGCCCGGCGCTGCCAGTCGCGAGCACAGCCTGTGCCGCGTGTGATCGCGGCAATCTGTCCGCCAGTTGCTTCCATACCGGCTAGGGGCCACCGGTCCTCACATGTCGTCGCCTTCATGAAATTCGTGTGGTCTCGGTGAGGCAAATGGGGGGGTGATTGCAGGGGTGATTTCAGGGATGAGAGGCGGGTGAGCCTTCGCATCGCTCCAGATGCCCGATACACATAGCAGGTCGGGTTCCTGTGGTTATGTGTGCCGACGTTTTGTGCCGTGCACCGATGAAAATGAAAGAGTTCTTGTTCGTGGTTTCAGCCGATGTTCGTGCGTACGCATCCGAGATCCTCGCATCTGCCGAGTTGATCCCATTGCGGCACAAGCTCGTGGCGATGCTCGAGAAAGCAGCTCGGCTCACTACCGTTCATTCGTTCCCTGGGTCGAGTACCGCTTCGGTGCTGCGAACGTGGGCGTCGTCGGGGTCTTCGCGGGCCGCTCTGGTTGTACCGGTGCGCCGTCCCGTTGGCGAAGCTGTCGACGAGATTCACGACCTCATCGCCGGTACGGAGTCGACTGGGGGACGGATTGTTCTGACCTTCTTTCACCCGGACCCAGTCGCTGATCCCGGTGTACACGCTTACCTCCTCGAACTGCTCGAGCAATACGGCCATGTCGATCTGATCGTTTCCACAACCCACCGTCGGTTGGAATGTACTGCCCAGGAAGGTGGACTCACGGTCCAGACCATCAGCGCTGACGACCTCGTCTTCACCGAGGACGACGTCCACGCGCTCGCGTCCAGCGTCAACCTCCCCGTATCGGTCGCCGAGGTGGTTCGTCACTGCACGGCCGGAATCCCGACCGTAGTGATGGATACGATCAACGAGCTGGCACTCCGCCCCGTTGCCGCGTCAGGGTCGCCCGAGCAGTGGCGTGCCGCCGCGGAGCGATGTGTCGACCGCTACCTGGCGGCCCTCACGCTCAGCGGGCGTAGCAGCCGTCTCGGGATTATTCTCGAGGCGTTGTCCATTGCGCATCTGATCGATTCCGATGTCGCGGCAGTGCTCACCGACAACGCAGCGACCACCGAAGACCTCCTGGCGCTCGAAAAGTTGGGAATTCTTCTCGCAGTGCAATCTTCGGACGGCACGTCCGGGACGTGGACGATGACGGCACCTCTGCGAACATTGTTGAGCCTTCGCCCCCGTGTGCAAGGCGCCGCACGTGGTGAGCGCATGATCGCGCTGGCGCACCATCATCGCCGAGCGCAGACACCGCATCTCGCACTTCGGTACGCGGCTGAGGCACACGAGTGGCCATTGGTCGTGGATGTCGTCGAAGAGTCGTGGGTGTCCATGCTCGCCCAACACATGGCGTTACTGCGCGATATCCTTGTGCGCATTCCGCCCGAGTACACACAGAACAAGGTTGCCGTTCAAGCTGGACTGAATCTGTTCACACGCAACGGATCACGATCGACCAGCATGACCGATGGACTCCCCCGCACTGTCGAAACTTTGCGGCAGTTGGCCGCAACCGACGAGGGAATCGACCGACTACGTATAGGTTCCGTTCAATCGATCATGCATCGTGTCTCGGGCGATTTCCCCGCTGCAGCCGAGTTGGCCGTACACCTTTCGCAACTGAGCGGGTACATCCTCGAAATCAACCCCGAGCGGATCACCGACGAACTTCCGGTCCTACGGCTGCAATGGGGCATCACGCACCAACTCGCCGGTGATCTGACCACGTCCTCGATCGAACTCAACATGGCCTATCGCGGTCGCGAAGCGGCCGACACCGGATTCGTGGCAGCCAACGCAGCCGGCAGTTCGGCAATGAACTGGGCGATGGTCGGCGAACCGACCCGCGCACAATTGTGGCTGGATTACCAGGGCAAGCATCCGATCCCGGCGGGCTGGCTGGAGCGGATGGTTCAAGTCAGCGGCCTCGTCGCTCGTACCCTCCTCGCCCTGGACCGTCTGGAGGTCGAAACCGCTGGCGACGCACTAGCGGCACTCGGCGAACCCTCGCATCGAGAAGAGCTGTGGGCGTACATCGTCTATGCGCGCTGCCTGCATGCACTGGCGACCGGTACCGCCTTCTCCGCGCTGGTCTTTCTGCGCCGCCAACGCGCCGCGCACGCGCACCGCGTGCGAGCTGGATCTGCTGCGATGCCCCTCCTGGCTGCGATGGAAATCGATCTCATGCTCGCCTGCGGTGAAGGCAACAATGCTTCTTCCTTCGCGCAGACCCTGACCGCGCCCGAATCCCATCCCTGGACCTTGATTTCCGTTGCACGACTGCACTATCTGACCGGCGACTACAACGCAGCCTTGACCCTGTGTCGAGAACTCGATGCCGACCAGCAAGCCCGATATCCAGGGCTGCACACCGAAGCTCTCCTGCTCGAAGCCAGCATCCACCTTCGTATGGGGCACCCCGTGCGCGCCGGGAACTGCTGGAGATGGGCCGTCACCGTCGCCGAACAAACCGGTGCCCTGCGTCCGTTCACCACGATCGCCGACGCGGACATCGACGAACTGCAGAAAATCGAACATTCGGAGCTGGTGTCCAATGTCCGCACCGACATTCGTCCGGTCTTCCCTCCCGCCGTGCCGCTCGTCGTGGTCACCGAACGTGAGCACGCCGTACTGGCCCTGCTCGCAACAGGAATGGGGACAGCCGAGATAGCAAAGGAACTTTTCGTGTCCATCAATACCGTCAAAACTCAATTGCGCAGCCTGTACCAAAAAATCGGGGCCCACAACCGCCATGATGTCGTCATCGTGGCCAAGCACCTGTCCATCATCTGATGAGCTCGCGCCCCTCCTTGCCGCGGCCTCCTCGCTTCAGGTTGGTGATGCTGGTACTTCTGACGTTCACTCTCGCTTGCTCCGCCTGCACATCGCCGCGCCCCAACACCGACGACCGTGCAAGTCTTGACGCAGCAGCCAGGACAGTGGTCCACAGCAGGGGAACCACCACCGTGGCACACGTGCCGGAACGTATCGTCGCGCTGTCCTCATCCTGGGCTGACACCGTCATCGCCTTCGGGCGCACCCCCGTCGGTGTCGGATCCATTGCCGGTATCAGCTCCACCGGCGGGCACTTTCCCTGGCAAGGTGACTACGCGTCGACTTCGATCACGCTCACTCTGCTCGGCGCGCCCGCGTACGAACAAATCGCGGCCCTGGCACCGGACTTGATTCTGGCGGACTACTCCGCCCGCGACGCCGCCGTGTACGACGCTCTCAGTGCTATGGCACCGACCATCGCCCCACTCGCCTCCACTGGATACGTCGACCCCTGGCGCGCACAAGTCAGCGTCCTCGGACAGATCTTCAACGAAACAGACCGCGCCGAGCGGCTGATCGCCGACACTGACAACGCGATCGCCGATGTCGCCCGACGGCATCCCAACCTCGCCGGGCGGACCTTCCTCATCGCCACAGCCCGCCCCGGCACCCTCGCCTTGATCGCTTCCGACACCGACCCGGCAGCCGCGTTGTTCGTCGAACTCGGAATGCACATGGATTCGGAGATCGTCGCCCAATCCCACGGGGTAACACGGACCAACATCGCCGTCGAGAACGCACTGCCGATGATGGGTGCAGACCTCCTTCTGATTCAAGGCCAAGCAGCGTTGTTGGAGGAGTCGATACCGGTATGGGGCAACCTGCCCGCGGTGCTATCGGGCGCTGTCGCGCACATCGACGGTCCCCTGTCCGCGGCGCTCAGCGACCCCAGCGTCCTCGCCATCGCCTACCTCCTACGCACCCTCGAGCCACAACTTCGGCAAGTCGGATCGGCATCATGAGCCTGGCCCTGCCCTTGCCGCTCCGTGTCAGTGAACATGTGCGGGGTCTATCTCGCTAACCGTGTTCGACGGTTTCCGTCAGTAAGTTTCCGATCCCGGGCCAACGATCGGTGAACGTGATCGCACACGCGTTCAGCGCAGGTCCTTGCTTGTCGGGCCAAGTGAACGGGCCACCACCACAGCCTTCGGTATCCGCCCTGGTGTTCTTCTGTCGACACTCGTATCTTCTTCCGCTCCTGGTCTTTTCTCACCTTGCATGGTCGATGATGTTGTATCGGATACGGCGGTAGCGGCGCCACAATGTTCCAGTCAGTCGAAGGCGTAGGCGTAGGTGAGCGGGCATCCGGGCGATCGTTATCGTTTGTTCGTGGGTGTGCCCGGCCGAGCAGGGGAGAGGGCCGTCGTGAGTGCCGAGTTGTGTCGGGAGCGGTTTCTACGGGAGTTGGGTCAGCTTCGCGAGCGGTTTCCCGATGACCAGGTGGTGATCGGTTCGTACGAGAATGTCGTCGCCGGTGACGACGAAGTGGTGTTCGGGTTGTTGATCGGGTTGGTGGGCCCGGCTGCTCCTGCGTGCGCAGATGTGTTGTGGGAGTGTGTGAGTGGGTTTCTTCGGGACCTGCGGCGGGTAGAGTTGTTCAGTGAGCCGATACAGTGGAGAAGTCCTGTGCGGGGGCGTTATTCGCGGTACACGCCGCCGTTGAATCGTCCGATTGTCCGGCTGTAATCGAGTGTTGGCAGGTGTATGCGGGATGCCAACCAGGAACGATGGGTTCTTGGATGCCTCGGATCAGTGTGGGCGATTCGCCGACTGCTGGTGACGGCAGCCGGCGAATCGTGCGTACCCCTTGCTCGCGTGCATGGGATTCGCACAGGCCGTTTCCGGTTGGTGCATGCCGGGGACGGCCTGATCGGCGACTCGTTGCCTGTGCAGCGCTCCGCCGTACGGCTGGTTACCCGCCGGGAAGGCGTGAAACCGGCGCTGCGCAGTGCCGGGTGGTGAGTGCTGCGCCGCAGGGTCGCTGTGGGAATTGTGTTGCTGATGGCTGCCCAACGCCACGCACGGTTTGAGGGAATGGCGGTTGGGGAAGGAATCGGAGATGAATACAGCGGAGCAGACGTATCGTCCGGGACAGAAAGCGCCGGTCAGCGGCTTCTACGAATGCGATTGCAGTGACGCGCACCGGGTCAGTACCGATGTCGCCGGTCATGTGTTGCCGCCGCTACCGCAAGGATGTTCGGGTGGGACGTGGCATTTGAAAGAAGCTCGGCCCCAGTAGAGTTGATGTGGACAAACGAGAGGGGCGGTGCCCAACTCGGGAAGGTGCTCCTTAATGTCGACTGATCTGTCCCCACGTGAGTCTCAGCCGTCGGAGCCGTTCGAGGTGACGAAGCAGCTGGTGAGTGAGCTTGTCCGCGAGACGGGGGTCGACGGTGTCGGGGTTGCGGTTTTTGCGACCGACTCGACGCGCGATCTCGTGTACGCGAGCGACGGTGTCGCGGAGGAGCTCGACGAAACGCAGTTCACCCTCGGGGAAGGCCCCTGCCTGGATGCTTTCCGTTTCGGCAGTCCGGAGCTGCATGCCGACATGGCTGATGGTGAGGCCATGCGCGGTGGCCACTGTTCACGGCCCAGGTGTTGGGGTTGGGTGCGGCGAGCGTCTACGCGTACCCGCTCGGGGGCGGGGGCGCACCGTTCGGGGTGCTCGAGTTGTACGGAAGCTCGCCGATAGCCCTTGCGCCGAGTGGGGACGTGAAGTGCCGCTCGTACGCGCACACCATCGCTCATGCGGTGGTGGCGGAACTCGCTCCGGCGTACGCGTTGACGTCGGGGAGTGATGTCGGGGTGTTTCGGCGCGGGAACGTGAACATCGCGTGCGGGATACTTGCTGCGTACCACAGTATTTCGGTGGACGAGGCGATGGTGCGTCTGCGTGCGCGGGCGTTTTCGCGGCAACACCGCATCACTTCGGTCGCCCAGGAGGTCATCGCCGGGGATCGTTTCGACACCGACGAGTGACAGCGGTGGACGTCGCGTCATCCTCTTCTGGGGTTGGTAATGTCAGGGTATCGGTGAAACCAGCGCCGCCACCCTTTTTGAGTGCGCGCAGGATGGTGCCTGCGAGATAGAACCATCATGACTCGCGACGAACTCTGCAATGCGCTCGATGCGCCGCCGCCACGTGCGGACGTCATCACCGCGCAGCAGTACAACTGCGACGAAATCGCGGTCGCGGTGGAGCGTTTCGGTGCGCTCCTGCGAACCCGCATGCCGCTACCTTCTCTGCTGCAATCGGTCGCTGCGCAGGTGGTGGCGACGATTCCCACGGCGGACATGGCCGGCGTCACGATCCTCTCAGCCCGCGACAAAGCTCCGGAGACGGTCGCGTGCACGGATGAGCGTGCCCTCGATGTCGATGTCGATCAGTACCGCGCGAATGAAGGGCCGTGTCTGGAAGCGGCACGCACCCGGCAGGTGGTGCGGGTACGCATCGACGACGCCGCACTACGGTGGCCTGAGTTCGCGAAGAACGTCGCCGAAATCGGGGTGGCAAGCAAGTTACCTGTCGGCGCCGCTCACCACCGACGACGACCACGTAGGGGCGTTGAATCTGTACAGCTTCGACGATCACGGGTTCAGCGAGATCGACGAGGTGCTCGTGCAGGTGTTCGTCGCCGCCGTCGAGGGCGCGGTATGGAACGCACGCCGGGCGGAGCAGTGGCGTGCCGAGGTCGAGGGCTTGCAGGAGGCGATGAAGACACGCGCGGCGATCGAGCAGGCCAAAGGAATGCTGATGGTGTTGCACGGGATCAGTGCGGAACGTGCGTTCGAGGTGCTGGTCGAGCAGTCCCAGACCCGTAATATTCGGGTCGCGGCAATTGCGGCCGAGGTCGTGGAAACGCTGACGAAGCAGTAGCCGGCCACATGTTGCCACTCTTGTCTCAAGAATGCTCGGGTTGGACGAGGCTCGTGACAGATGGCCGCCCCAATGGTTTCGACAGGCACGCCCACCGGCCCGACGCGGGCAGCGCCTAGGCCGCCGGCGAAGTACCTTTCGATGTCCGCTGCAGCGATTCTGAGGGACGACTGCGAAGTTTGGTGATCACCGAAGCGCTCCCTCTTGAGTGGCCGCCCTTGTGGGAATGCCCACATTGCCTGCGTGCGCTAGAATTATGTACATGACGACTCTTCCGGTGGCCGACGCCCGAGCACAACTCTCTCGTCTCGTCGACGAGGCCGAGCGCACACACGAACGGTTCGAGATCACCCGCAACGGGCATCGTGCCGCGGTGCTGCTCGGCGCCGACGACTATGACGCTTTGCGTGAGACGATCGCCGTGCTGGCTGATGAATCGCTACTGGCCGGGCATTTGGCGGGAGTGGCTGAGGCGCAAGCCGGAGACACCCTCGACGCCACAGACTTGGCCGCGTTCCTGGGCAAGAGCGAGGAGTGAGCGGCCTGGGCGATCCCTATGTCCTGGCAGTGGCGCGCTCAGCGGCTCGATCGCTCAAAGCGGGCCTGCCCGAGAAGGTTGCGGTAGCCGTCTACGAATTCATCACCGGCCCGTTGCTCGAGAACCCTCATAGGGTCGGTAAGCGGCTCGATCCGCCGCTGGCCCCGGCGTATTCGGCACGGCGCGGCGCGTATCGGGTGCTGTACCTGATCGATGATGACGCCCGCCGCGTCACGGTCACTGCGATCGCGCACCGCTCCGATGCTTACCGCACTTGAAAGCGCCTCGACCTGCATAATCGACATGTCCCATGCGGCAATGAAACATTCCGCGGGTGAGAAGCCGGCGTCGCTGATCCAGTCGACATCAATGGCGTCCGGGTGGGGCCATCACGACGGTTCCCACAGCTTGAAAGGCATGCGTACAGGCTCGGTTGGCACGGGAGTCAGTCCGTCGCCTGGCCACCAAGGTTGCTCAGCCTCGAACCGTTCGACGTGGCGCATGAGCTTTTCTAGGACTTGTGCGCGGTCGGCAGGCCCGACGACGTGCGGGCCGTCGCGGGTGACGACGGTTCGCGTGTTCGGTGCTCCGCCTGCGAGGAGTATCGCGTCGAGTTCGGGCAGGCCGAGGGGGAGGGCGTCGCATCCTCGGTGTCGAGCGAGTGTTGCGACGTCTTCGGCGACTTTCTCCCAGTTCCCGACCCAGGGCCATGGATTCCCGCCGTCAAGTTCGAACGTCAATGTTGATATCGGCACTAGTCGCGGGCCAGGGCGACTCTGAACTTCGTTGATGCACCGGAAGATTCGCCCGCCGTCGGGCTGGGTAATCGCTGGATGCAGCAACGTGTCCGATCGGACGATGGTCCCGTTGATCAGGACGGGGTGCTCCTCCGACGTGTATGGCTCATGGAGAGCGAGAAAGTAGATCACGCAGCCAGTATCCACGACGGTCGCCCCGCCAGGCTCGCGCGCGCTGGAATCACCCTCTGAGGTTCCCTATCCTTCGTGCTGCCGATCTTCGCCTCTCCGAGCCCGCGTCGACCGATTCCCGACGAACCCTGACGGGGCGATGGACTGGCGTGGCGCGCTCGTGCAGCTGTTTTGAATGTTGTTGTTTACCAACTAGTGTCGGTATCGGTTTGGTCTGGAATAGGTTTGGCGGGTTACACGTGGCGGCGTTTGTGTGGTATCGAATTATGTTGGGGGAGTGTTGTTTACCGGTGAGCGAAGACATGGATCCCGAGACCGCCGAACTACTTCAACGGGCGATCGACGATGCACACCAGAAGATATCGAGCGGACCGTGTCAAAGCTCCGAAAGTTTCAGGCGAAGAAACGGCTCCCCTTCCCCTCAGCTGGTCCGCAGAAATTCATCGACAAGAGGATCGACTGCCTGATCAACGAAATCCGCACGAACAAGCCATAATTCAGAGTCGGAGGCCAAGACGATCAGGGCCCGAACTGGATCACCTCTCTAGCGGCAATGAAGGGTCGAGGGCGGTTCCGTGCCCGTGCCGGGATTCGCTCGCCCGGGCGATACGGGAACCCAACTCGGGCACCGAAGGGCGCCACCACTGGCATCGCCATTTCCGCATGAAGCCCTGGTCAGAACCGACAATCTGTTGCATGACCGGCGAACGCTGACGGGATAGGCGACCGGGCTGAGGATTCCAACAAGTTCCCGAGAGTCACTCACAGACGCGACTTCGAGAAAGGTGTTGCCACACCAGGATCCGGTCGATCGGCGGGCGTGGGCGGCAGTGTCCATCATGGCGGTGGACTTGCACCCCTGCGAGGAAAATCAACTTCGTGCTGCGGGCTCTCCGCGTCCGAGCCCTAACCGCTGACGATGTCCGTCACGTATCGGCTTTCACCCTCACCGATGCGGACCGTCACCGGTGAGGTGCCCGGCGGTGATCGAGGACTATGGCCACTAGTCCACCCACGATCAGCCCGACACCGACCGCGAGGTGGATCCAGGTGTCGGGGTGCCCGGCGGCCGAGTGTTAGATGACCCGGGAAGGTCGATGAGCTGCTCTGCGGCCCACAACATCAGGTAGGCGGCTCCGCCGACGACGAGAAAGAGCCGTGCCAACCGTGCTGTGCGGCCGAGATCAGTCCTCCGATGCAGAATAGTAGGTGCTCGACGTTACGCAGGATAGACACTTCCAGCAGCCCGAACAATTTGGTCCCGGTGCGTCACACACGGACAATGCTGCTTCCGCGCATCTTCGATGATGGTATCCAATCGCTGATTATCCGCCGGGCGAATTGGTCGTAGGGCACGGGTGTGTGGAGGTCACGGTCAGCGGTGTGTGATCGGTGGCGGTCGAAGACTTTTCGGGGGGGATTCGGTTTGGCTACGGTGTCGGCTCCGGCGCTGGCGCCGTTGACTGACCTCGACGCGATGCACGGCTTCTACGAGACTGTCGTGGTTTCGCCGGGTGTGGGCGATTCGCCGGCTGCTGGTGACGGCAGCCGGCGAATCGGGCGTATCCCGGTGGCTCGCGTTGTGTGGGATGCGCGCGGGCCGTTGCCGGTTGGTGCTTGCCGGGGAGGGCCCTGTTCGGCGACTCGTTGCCTGTGCAGCGTTCCGCCGTCAGGGCGGATTACCCGGTACAGCGTGTGGTGAAACCGGTGCAGCGTCAGGGCTGATAGGCCTGTCGAGAAGCAACTTCTTTCCGATCTCCGCGTCCTTGCGCCGCTCGCATCAAGGTCCTCCCACAAACCTCCCGGAGAGTTCGTCGCCAACGCGTAGCGGCCGTACTCGAGGTCCACGCGAAAGGTGTAGCGCCCCTCCACGTTCACCACAGCAGCGGGCCGCTGCGACACCGCAACCAATGCGGCCCGTCCGTCGTACATGTCGGAGAACTTCTTCGTCAAAGGCATTGCCGTCCCTACCCATTCGAGGTCACCATGCAGCAAACACGACGCGGAAGACAATCCCGTGCCGCAGCCATGACGAAGAACCGAGCCCCATCCTGACCGCACGATGTGCCCACCACCGGGAACCGTCCCACTCGGCGATCAACCAGGACCGCGCCGAATACCGGGACAGTCGCCGAACTCAAAAATCCTCGTGATGGGTACGCGTCGTACAAACCGGCGACGAGGGCACGGACACATTATTGAGTCAGGGCAGAAGCCGTGACTCGTCGACACTGTCGATGCTGCGGTCGACCGGCTCGAATCCGGCGGGCATGTAATTCTTGCCGATGCGGATTTCGGCGCCCTCCATCCCACTGGCGAGCGATCACCGGATTCGGGAAATGCGCTCGGAGGCGGAATCCTCGGCGGGAATATGAGCTAGTTGCGCGATCCGTTCAGCCAGGATCGCGTTCCGGGTTTCCAGCACGAGGATGACACCCACCCCTGTGAGATTGATTCCGTCGGCGATCAACGCGCCGAGTCGCCGCAGCGTGGCTGGTTCTGCTTCGTTGGAGCGGCGGGTTCCCCGCCCGCACGAGCTCTGGGGTGAGCAGTCCGTGGCGCTCATAGAGTGTCAATGTTTGCGGGCCGACCCCGGACAGTTCCGACATCACGGAATTCCCGTAAACCCCGCAGTCAATAATGCTGACGCCGACGACGACCACGGTGCCGTGGTGCCGGAGGACGCGGGGCCCTGCTAAAGGGCAGACGGTGCAGATGGCGTCGCGGGTGTGGGGGACGTGGGAGCGGTCGTCGGTTTGTGGGAGAGGATCAGTTCGTGGTGAGGGCAACGGCGCCGGGTGTGTATCCGTGCATGCGAGTGACGGCGTCGGACCATTGCCGGTGGTCGCCGTCGCGGGGGTAGCGGAACGCTTCGACGTGTGGGGTGCACCGGTCTCGGAGACCGGTTTTAGTGTGCCGTCGGTCTTTTTGTTGTTGCGGTTGTTTCTGTTGCGGGCTGCGGGCATCGCGCGACCCCTTCGTGTCGGCGTTGGGATCGCTCCGCGAGCTGAACCTCGGCCGACCCGAGGGTGGGGCTTCAGGTGGGGGTGATGTCGTTGTCGGCGGCGAAGACGAGGCGGCCGTCGTCGAGGGCGATGGCCCATCGGCGTGTTGGTGCCCAGGTGCGGCCGAGTTCGCCGGGCATGAGGAGGGAGTCGGCGTAGTCGTCGACGACGGTCCCGGTCTCGAGCGGCTGTTCAGCATGATCGTGGGCCGCGGGCGGGGTGACGGTGACGCGGGTACCGACGGTGATCGGGGCGGGTTTTCTCTCGGGGCCGGGCATGGTTCCGATTGTGGCAGGACACACCCGACAGGGCATCCCGGCCGAAGGGCGCGCAGTTGTCGGGGCGCCGGAGGGTGTACGTGGTGGCCGCCGGCTCGGCTGAACCGGCGGACGGGGGAGTGGTCTGGGTGGCTCATCGGGTGGGCGTGTGAGTGCTGCGCCGATGAGCCGTGTGCCCGTACCTGGCAAGGAGTGAGCACCCGAACAGCTTAACCGGCCGATCGGCCCTGTTGCGCGGGGCTGCCGAGGGGTGGGGTGAGAAGTGTTGTGCAGCCTGCGAAGTGAACGCATCGACGTCGACGGTGGACCGAGTGGATTGAACTGCGTGTCAGTTCGCAGGCTGCTTTTTCGACTGTACTCGTGTTGTGGTCTCGGTTCGGGCGAGCCGCGAGCCTGGGATCGCCCCAGGTAGTGCGAGTCCAGTTTCTCCTTACCGCATTGATTCTCGTCCCAGACGTTTCTGGAGAAAGTGATCTGGGTAACAAGCCGGGGGTCGATGAGGAGACAGTGATGGATGTAATTGTGTGGGCCGAATCCGAGGAACGTGAGCGGTGGTGGCGACAGGTCATGGGCGTCGCGCCTGCAGGCGAGCGTGGCGTGGGTATTGAGGCCGGAGAGCTGACCACAAGTGGGTTTTCGGCGGCGCCGCGGATGCGAGGATCGGCAGTTCGATCGATTCAGGATGTGTCCGCGGCCTGAGCACAGCCGCTTAGTGCGTATGCCCGGCGCAGATCAGAGGATTGTGTCTTGCGCTGTGTGAGAGGGTAATTCGATGCTGAGGGGGGTGGCGTAGCGATGGTGAACGTGGTTCTGTTGCTGGTGATGTTGGGTGTGGGTCTGATGGTGGTGATGTGTGTGGACTTCCAGTGGCTCCGATCGCCCTCGCGTGGCGAACGTCGGCGGCACGCTCGGCATGAACGCGTGGGACTCGGGAAGCCGTAGGCCTCGTCGGCCGGTCCTGGGTTCAGCAGTCAGCGCAGCATGGCGGGGTTGGTTCAGGGGGGCGAACGGCGGTGCGAGGTGATCGACGGTGGTGGCACCGAATCGCCTCGTTCGAGGTCCGTGGTGCTCGGGTCGCGGTGTCTGGTGATCTTTGTGTGATCGGCCCAGGGGAAATGTCTTTCACCGCGTCTGTCCCCGAGGGTCGGGGCGGCGGGAGTGTTTCAGATGCCGGCGTCTGTGGATGGGGTCGGGGATTGTGGAGGGAGGACGCAGAATTCGTTTCCTTCGGGGTCAGACATGACGATCCACGGATCCTTGGCCGCCCAGTCCGCTACGCGCGCTCCGGCTGCGCACAGTCGCATTACTTCGGCGTGTTGATCGCTGTGTTGGGGTCTGATGTCGAGATGCAGCCGATTTTTGCTTGCTTTGTGGTTTGTGACCGGTTGAAGCAGGAGAACAAGTTCGGTGCTCTCGGGCAGTCCTGACCCGAGTTCGACATATCGTTTGCCGTGGGAGTCGGTCCACGTGCTGGTGATGCTCACGCCGAGTGCTGTCGACCAGAACGTGCTCATCAGATCGGTGTCGAGGCAATCGATGGCGATGGCGGCGAGGCGACTGGTCACGGGGTCCACCTTTCTCCGGGGGAACGGTTGTCGGCGATGGTACGGGGCGCGGAAGCCGGGAAGTCTGTCGTGTCCGTTGTCGCACGGGTGAGGCGTGATTGGCGGGGGTGGGCGTGTACCGGCCGGTGGCGAGGGGCGCAGACCAGCTGGCATCACGAGAAGCGGTGGAAGTGGCGACGTTCGGTGGGCTTGCGGGGAGCGCGAAGCGCCTCCTGCGAAATCCCAGAGCGATGCGGTGGGGTGCGTTGTCAGTGTTTCGAATGGTTCGCCGCCGGGCCGGAGTCGTGGGGTCGTCCTCATGATGCCTACTCAGAGGCGGTATCGGGTGGCAGGAAGATTCGGCGTGCCGGTACCGGGGTCCCAGTGGCTTGGCGGCTCGGCGCCTGAGGTCGGGACGCGCCATTGTCATTGTTCGCGGGGTTCGCGGCGCGGGGCAGGGGGCGGGATGTCAGGGGGCCAGGGTGTTCGTGATGTGGGTGAGGGCGGTCTCTGCGTTGTCGAAGCTGGGGACGTGGGTGTCCATGTTCAGCAGTGTCAGGAATCGGTGGAGTGAGTACTCGGCCGCGAGTGCCCAGCGAATCTCGCGTTGCGCGGTGGTGCGTGCGAGTGCCTCGATGAGGGTGAGGCCTCCGACCGAGACGAAGGGGACGGCGGTCAGGTCGAGGAGGAACGGGCGTCGGGCGGTGACGATGTCGTCGAGGTGGGCGCCGAAGGCTTCGCATGTGGTGGCGTCGATTGTTCCCGCTACGTAGTAGCGGGAGATGGTGTCGCTGGCGGTGGACTCGGTGAACGTGAGTGCGGCTGCGGCGGTGCGCGTCTGTGTGTTGTCGGTGGTTCGAGCGGAGGGCGGGGTCTGTGATGACGCGGCCGTGGACAGGGCGCCGCGCCCGAGTCGGCTCAGCTCTGCGGACGGTGCTGTTCGGCGGGGTGCGTTTGTGAGTTCGGCGGGACCCTGTGGTGTCGTCGTCATGGAACGCCAATTACGGGGGTGCCCCCAGCGGTGTCGAGGGCCAACAGCTGCCGTTCGGTGCAGGCCCCGCCGAGTATCGCGCCCCGGGGAGCGGGCCGTGCCATGTTGCCGGTGGCCGCAGCCGACAGAGGCGCGATGCCGGCGTTTGTCACCTCGGTACCCGAGGCTCGGGGGTCTGGCCCGGCGGCCGCTCCGGGGCGGGTGTCGGTTGGCGATCGTCGGCGAACATGGTCGCGATGCGGGCCTTGATCTCCGCGGTACTCATGTGTGATCCCGGGGCCGTTCCGGTCGTAGAAGTGTTCATGTGACCCTTCCTGTGGGCGGGCGGTGCCGGCGTAGCTGTGGTGTGGCACGGTCGAGCCTGAAGTTTCTGTCTGTGCCGCATCGTCACAGCAATGATGGTGTGCGTCAGAATATTTCGGCCGTGTGAATAGTTCTACCTCACCGTGCGGGGATGTAGCCACTGGTCGCATGTCCATAAAGGACAGCGCAGGGCATGCAGCCGTTTTCAGACGTGGGGACTTCGTGGACGCGCAGCGAGCGAGTCTGCATGGCAGTTACTTTCGAGCTGACTGGCCCGGAGCGGGCGATGCTGCAGGTGAAGTTCCTCCGGGCGTCGTAGAGGAAGGTCCGTGGTGTGCTGTCCGCGCTTCGTTGTTCGACTCGGTTACCGACAAGTGTGTCCACACCATCTGTCGCAGGCGCGCCATGTGACCGGCGGGAGTGTGAAGGTGTGTCGCCGACGCTGCGATGTTACACACCTGCAGTGATACAATTTGGTATAACTGCAGGCGAAGGGAGAGATCGATGAATATCGATTACGGCATCGAACGTGACTTGCGCGCTATCCCGGCGGAGAAGGAACTGCTGCAACTGAAACTGTTGCGTGCGGTGGGCAGGGCGACGGACGAAGGTGTCCCGCAGCGCACGATTGCGGTGATGCTCGGTGTCGCTCAGCCCGAGGTGTCGCGGATCGTGAAGAAGTTGCGGCTCAATCCCGCAGCTCGGGACCGTAGCCCTCGGGAGGTGATGCTCGAGCATGCCGGCGGGCGGATCAGCCGTGAGAAGATGATCAGTGAACTCGCCGGTTGGGAGTACACGTTCGGTCAGGTCGCCGCCGATGACCCGGTGGGCCAGTCGTATCAGCGGGGTTCGTGGGATCAGATCGAGCGTGCGGGCGATCTTCTCACCGACGAGGATCGCCGTGTGTTGTTCGAGGTCACAGCGGACCGGCGTGCGCAGGCGAATGCACTCTGACCGTGTAGAAGCTGTCGCAGCTGAAACTCGAAACATTCTGCAGACCAGGCCAATTGCTGGACAAAGACGGGTTACGTGCATCGGGGGCGGGCCCGAGACGGACTCTCGCGCAGCACCCCCCCGAAATGAGGGTCATCGAACGATATCTCGCCGAGCACACCGACGTCGCGATCGGACGGCAATTCTTGGCGCTCGCGACCGCGGGGCCACCCGCTGCGGGAAAAGCTCGAGTATCGAACGCCGGGAGTTGGCCGGGCAGGGGTGGCGCGTCATCGATGCGGACCGAGTCAAGGACCACCTGTTGCACGATGCCCTCGAACAGGGTTTCGACGACCTTCTCGGTATCGAACTGGCAGATGGACACCGGGTGATGGCGCGCGAACTGGCGACATTGGTGCACACGGAGTCCACGGTCATCGTCGATGCCGTCACCGAGCGTTGCCTCGCGGCCGGGGAAAACATCGTGCTGGAAGGAACATTCAGCTGGCCGGGACTGGGCCGCAGATTGCTCTGTGATCTCGCGGAGGCGGACTATCAGAAGCTGACGATTCTCTTTTGTCGAAGCGCCGATCGAGATCATGAAGGCCCGTGCCCTGAGCCGGTGGTGGCGGGGCCGGGAGACTGCTCTGCGCGGTGGTGACGATCCCGGTGGCAGGTTCACGCCGGCGTTCGTGATCGACGCGCTCTACACCGAGAGCAGTGTGGCGACGATCTGTGCCTGCAATGCTCGCGCGGCGTTCGACGATCCGCTCGCCGCCGAGATCCCCACGGTGGAGTTGTTGGTCGAGAACGTGGGTGGTGTCGACCAGACGTGGGTGAAGGAGAACGGACGGGTGGTCTACCGCACTCCCTTCGTGGACCAGCGGTAGTCGGCGCACAGCGAGATGACGCTTGTGCGCCGGCCTCCGGTGGCGTGCTCTCACGCTTCTTCGTCGTCGGTGTGTTCGTCGCGTCCGAGTTCGGATGGCTTGGGGGCGGCGGGGACCCATTCGCGTACGGGTTGGATGACGTCGGTGTAGAAGGTTTCCGCGGAGTGGGTGATGCTGTTGATGAAACTGGCTGCGGTGCCGGCGCGTTTGCCTCCGAGGGTGAAGGTGCGCATCAGGGTGAAGGAGTGGAGTTGTCCGTTTTGGTTGTCGGTGAGGATGCGTGGTGTCGCGCGGACCGCGGTGTGTGGTTCGCAGGTGGACGATGAAGGTGCGGTGAAGGTGGCTTCGATCAACAGGTCGGTGGGCGCGTTTTTGAGTTGACGCAGCATCCATGTGACACGTTTGCCGGCGGTGCCTTCGTCGGGGGCGGTGACTTGGGTGCTGCAGGTGATTTTGTTGGTGCGCATGTCGGCGATGATTTTGAGGTGTCCTGCGGCGTCCGGGATTCGGAGCAGCGCGGTGAATGTTCCGTCGTTCGCCAGTTCTTCGACGGTGAGTTCGGTGCGATAGCTAGCGTCGTTGACGGCGCGGCGCGGGAGCACGTGTTTGACGCTGACTCCCAATTCGGCGGTGAACCGGAGGGAGAGGTTGCGGGCGAGTGCGATCCAGGAGTGCGCGATGGAGGCGGCTTTCGGGTCGCCGGAGCGCAGTGTTCCGGCGCTGATCGCGTCGCGGATCGATACCCAGTGCCGTCCCATGTCGACGAATTCCGATGCTCCTGATTTGGGGTGTTCGATGTAGCGGAGGAATTCGTGGAGGATCCAGGCTTGGAGGGGGTTGTCGATGCCGCCGTGCGAGAGTGTCATGCGTGCTTCGTGAATGACTTCCGCCCAGGACAGGTGGCGGAGTGAGACTTTGGTGAGTTTACGTTTGTCGACCTCGACGGGTAGCTCGCCGGCGCCGGCGGGGAGGTCGTTGGACACACTGATCACCACGTCGTATTTGTTCTTCTTCGCGATGTCGAGATAGTTTTCGAGTTGTTCGCGGGAGTGTCGGCCTGCTCCGGTTTTCACTTCGACAAGCCCGGTCCACAGCCGGGTGCCGCGGGACACTTTCCACACCGCGTCGGGGATTACCCGCGATTCGCCTTTGGTGTAGGGGACTTCGAGGTATCCCTCGAACGATCCGGCGGGGGCGCCGGCTCGGGAGGCGATGGCCCGCGCGAACAGCGGAACGGCTTGCATGGTGGAGGTCAGTGCGGAGGTGGTGCGGCGTTCTTGTTCTTCGCCGGATCCGACTCCGATGACGGAGAACAAGCGTGCGGGTTGCCAGGTGTCGGCTTCTGCGAGTGTGAATTCGGGCAGGGGTGCTTTCTTCGGTGCAGGTTTGGCGGTACTTACCCCGCGCGGACGCGCCGGCTTCGACACGGGCGCCGCTGGTGCGGCCGACGTCGCCGAAGCAGCGGGTGGGGTGTGTTCGTGGGCTGCAGGCTCGTCGACGATGGTTGCCTCGACGACGACGGGCGGAACTGCGGGGATGTGCGGCGCTGTGGGGTCGACTATTTCTGTTGGCGCAGTGGTGGTTTTGTCGGCATCTGCATCTGCATCTGCATCGGTATTGGAGTGGTTGTCGGTGTGGTGGGGTGGGGTGTCGTCGCCGACGTCGACACCGAAGTCTTCTGCCAACCCGGCCAGTCCGGATGCCCAGCCTTGACCGATCGCCCGTAGTTTCCAGAGCCCGTTGCGGCGGTAGAGCTCACCGAAGACGAACGCCGTTTCTGTGCTCGCATCGGCGGTGACGTATTCGGCGATGGGGGAGCCGGATCCGTCGAGCACGTGGAGTGAGAGCTTGCCGCGGTCCCCGAATGATCCGGTGTCGACACTTCCGGCCAAAACGATCGCGTCGACCTCGGTGGGGACTGCCGAAAGGTGCACGAGGAGACGTTCGTGTGGTCCGGATTCGGTGTCGCGCCGTCCGAGGTAGCGAACGGAACCATCGGTGGATTCCTGCTGGTTGTAGAACACGAAATCTTCGTCGGAGCCGACTTTCTTGTCGGCGCCGAGAAGCAGCGCTGCGGCATCGATTCCGGATATCGAGTCTTCCCACATGATCAGAACCTCGACCTGTTCGATGTCGTCGGGAAGGCTGATGTTCTGGCCCTTGATCAGGTACTGCTCGTGCATGAAGCCCCTTCGGTAGTACACGGTGATGACGACGATGACGCAGTCCGGAAACTGCTGAAGATTTTCTGCTTCGTTGGCAGAAAGTATTCGAGAGGTTCGCTGACATCAAAAATGTGAACCTGGTATTGAAGGCTGTGTAGCCAGTTCGTGAGGTTAGTCGAGAAGATCCAGCGCGGTAGTGCCTTCTGAACAAGCAAGGTTTTCGATGCTCTCTACCAGGTCCAATTGCCAGGGCTGGGCGGTATCGGTGACCAAGTCGCTCCATGAACGGGCGAAAGGGATCTGGGAGGCTCGGTAGGCGTCGTTGGCGACGGTTCCGGCGAGTGCGCCTGCGCGTAGGAGCGCGGGAATGTTCGCGTGCCGGATGTGCGAGGGATGCACGGCGCGGACATAGTTTCCCGAGACACAGTGCGCGGTGATGTGGGCTGCGACCTTTCCCAGCGAAATAGCTGATACGAGGCTGTGCGCCGCCAGGAGCAATTCGTTTCGTCGGCGCGTGTGTGGAAGTTCCAACCGGGCGGTGCCGGTCTGCTGGTAGAGGTCGAGGTGTACGTAGGTGCGTATCAAGATTTCTGTGATCAGGACGGTCATTGCGGGTAACGCGATACCGTTTCGTACGTTCCATCCGTTGCCTGCACTGAGACCGTTGTAGGCGTGGAGTGCGAAATCGCGCAGTGCTTTACTGTCGCTCTCGTAGAGGAAGGACATACCGGGAATCGGAAGACTCATCGGGGTGATCACGTCCGCGAGGAGATGCTGAGCTAATCGCAGAGCCGCCTCGGACGCGGAATCGACGTCCTGGAACTTGTCTCCGACGACGACCTGGGTGGCGACGCCGGTATGCCATGCGGTGCCGCTGAATTCACCTGCCATGATCTGTTTGATCGCCTCGATCGGCCGCGCGAGATCATGGCCGGCGCTTTTGACGCGATGTGCGCGTCCCCCGAAACCGGGCCCCATGTAATCGATCGGGAGTCGTTTGCCGGCTTTCTCCCACCCACTGACGATGCCGGAGGACTTGAGGAGTGTGAGTCGATCTCGGATGGAGCTGTCGATCGAGGCGTCGAACCAGGTGCACATCATCCCGATGACACCGACGGCCCCGACAGCGACGAGGTCGGAGGTGGACCAGGTGAGACGATGCTTCTGCTGCCACAACTCGAATGCCTGACGTTGCTCCTCGGTCAGTGCCGCGTCGAGATCGACGTCGGTCCAATCGCGTCGTCCGCGAAGGTCGTCGTTGAATGTCGTGAGTTCGTCATAGGTTTGATATCGGGGACCATGTTCGAGCGATACCGCCGGTTCCTGATCGTCGAGAGTTGCCCGGATGAGGTTTTCGATGTCGTCGAGTCGACGTGACTGGGTGTCGAGGTTGCGTTCGATATCGCTGCTCACGCGTCGACCTTTTCGGGTAGGCGGTCGCGGACCAGTTCGAGGGTGGTCTGCGCCCGTTTGGTCTCGATCAGTTCGGCTTCGAGGTCCCTCACCCGAGCTCGCAGTTCGGTGTTTTCGGCGGAGGTGGCTGCTTTTTCCTGCTTGAGAGTGTTGATCGTCTCGACCAGCAGCCCGATGCGGTCGGTCACGTCGTTGAGTCGCTCTTGCAGGCTTTCGACGACGCGCCGCATCTTCTCGTCCCGGTCCGGAGCATCGGCGAGGACCATGTGAGCGACGAGGTCGAGTTTGACGGCCTCACTCGCGATCGCTTGCGAACCCAACGGGCTGTAGCGCACGCCGGCGGCAGCGACACCGGCGCCGGCGAGCCCACCGACTCCGGTCAGCAGAAGTGTCCCGCCTGCTACGCCGAAGCCGCCGGCCGCGAGGGATCCTCCGCCGAGCATCGCCATACCTGCCGAGACCGCGGCAGCGCCGGTCAGGCCCATCGTGCCGCCGATGCTGCACCGATCGGTGCAGCCGCCCACCCGGCCGTGAGAGCGCCGGCACCGACTCCGATGACGGAGACTGCGGCGACCCTGCCCCATTTGATCGACTTGCGCCGCAACGCTTTCATCAACCCTTCGAACTCTGTGGTCATCGCGTCGAGATCAGTCTTGTGTAGAGCGGTGAGATCGTCGGCAGCAGTGCGGAGTTCGGTCTTACGTACTCCGGAGCACCATGTCGTTCCGTCTGACCACGGGCTGAACGTGATCAGCTCGGCGAGGATGACGACAGAGGTGGACCGGCGGCCTACCTTGCCCGCGAGGGTGGATCCCTGTTTGGTCAGAGCGTTGAGCTGGTCGAGGAAAGGACTGTGTTCGATGGCGGCCAGTTCTTGCGCGAGGGACTCCGTTGTTGCATCTGAGGTGAGAATTTCCTGGATCGAGGTGGCGACGAAACTGTGCAATCGATCCCGTTTCTTGGTGCGGGCGTCGCCTTCTTTACGTTCGTGTTCCCAGTCCAGGCGGAGCATTCGCGCTTGCAGAGTGCGTAGCGTGAACATCTCCTCAGAGGTCAAACGAAGTTCTCGGGCGAGCTGGTCTGCGGAGTCATCGGTCACGGGTTTTCCTCTGCAAGAGTGGAAGTGGGATGCACGAGCGCCGGAACAGTCGATATCCAAACCGGGCAATTGGTGTTCGATTCGAGTTCGGCCGGTCTTGACTCAAAAGCGAATTGAGGGATCGTAATCCTAACTCCGACATAAGCCTTCCGGCGCTTGAGCGCTGAAAGTCTTTGGGACACTTGGTCTGTGGAGACGCTACAGGCCGGTTTGATCGACGCCGTACTGCGCTTGGGCGCTGGTGTACCCCTCGAATATCAGCTGGTCGATCAATCCTTGACGGGAGAATGCGGTGTAGTCGAGGTAGTCCTGCGCGGCCTTCGCTGCTTGCATATTCCAATCGGGCGCAACGTAATCGACTGCGAACGTGGCGTCATCGGTCGAGTAGTTCTCGAACTCGAGTTGTTCGATCAGTCCTTGGCGTGAAAAGGCGGTGTAGGCCAGATAGTCTTTCGCTGCGCGCACCGCGTTCTGTTGCCCAGCTGTGATTCGAGGCTCCGTCTTTGCCGGCGTGGTGGCCTTCGGAAGTGGGGCTGGAGGGGTTGACACCACGACGGGTTTCGTTGTCGGGGTGACGGGTTGGGCCCCAGGATAGAGATTGAACTCCTCGGTGGCACGCTGGATTGTAGGCGTCTGGTCGGCGCAGAGGATCGGAATCATTTCTTTGATGCGGCTGATCCGATGCGCGGTGGCGGAGTCGAGATTCTGGGGCCGAGTGATTGCCTCCGCGAGGATACGCACCGGGTCCTCGCTGGTGCGCAGCGTTTCACAGAATTTCGTGTCTTCATCAAAGGCGCCGGCAGGATTCTGGATTTTCCCTGCTGCCATGCGTGCGTCGTACTGCCCGCGAAGTGTCTGCGGTGCTGTCGTTGCTCGTGTCGTCGTTTGACCGGTAGCCGGTGTCCAGTCAACGTCCCGGGTTTCGATGCCATTGTCACCGAGGTAGGCCAGGCAGGTGAAGTCCCGCTTGACCGTTGTCCCGTCCGATGCGAAGCCCTCGACTCCGGCTGTTATGCGGTATCCGTCGTCGAGTGCTTCGGCGCTGGGTGCAGTGATGGTGGACTTGGTGAATGTTGCCGCGTATTTGTCAGCTTGGTCTAGACATGCTGAGGTCGCTGCTTCTGCAGTGACCTGCGGCGATTCGGATTCGGTCGAGCATCCGCCGATGAGCAGGGCGACTGAGAGAGCCACTGTGGCGGCGAATGTCCGTTTCATATAGTAATTACTATCAGGTTGCTCAGAACATCCATACCGCGTGGTCCGGATTTTTCGCCGGGTCTGTCTGCGTGCAGAGCCACGGCACTAGCGGTGCGCGTGGATGTGAGGGACGGCCTTCCCGGCGTTATACGCCCCAGGGTCTCTGCTTCTGCTTCCGACGTTTCATCCTGGACTGCTGAGCGAAGGAGGCTCTCGGACAGCGGGCCACGTCGCCGAGTACACAAGAGCGGCAGTCTGACGTGATGTGTGGTGAGAGGTTAGGGCGCGGCTTCCGTCAACTGTTCCTCGTCGGCGAGCACCGCTTCGAGTCTCGTTTTTTGTTTGTTGGTGCGCAACGTCTCGCGGTCAGCAGAACTCGTTTGATGCCTTACGGCGAGTCACCGCTACGGCCGTGGTGCCCGAGGGTGATCTGCCGAATCCGTTGCTGGCAAACGGTGAGTTGCTTCGCATTCAATGAATCCCAAGCGAAGATCTCGTTCAGGCTACCGTTACATGCCAGTGTATTATCAAAAGTATTGCAGTCCAACTGCTTCCGGGTTCAACAAAGGTAGCGAGCGACACGGGCACTCACTCGGCAGCGAGGCATACCGCAACCGTATCTGTGACTACATCAAGGGGTGAAGCACAAGCCACCCCGAAGCGGACACACTGATGGCCACCGTCCAAACAGCATTTACTCGATTTCCTATGCTGGACAAGCTCGCAAAAATGGGCGTGACTGGGCCCCGACCGCGGGTTCACTGATTATGCGAGTTGCAATTCCTGATCGAACTCGGCCTCTAACCATTGCGCACGGAATGCTTCAGGTGTTCTGAATCCGAGCGATCCGTGTGGTCGATAACTGTTGTACTCGATTCTCCAATCGTCGGCAAGAACCTGAACCTCGGTCAGCGAATGGAACACCTCGCAATTGAGGAATTCGTCCCCGAAACGGCCGTTGAATGACTCGCAGATCCCGTTCTGCCACGGCGACCCCGGGTCGATGAACGAGGCATCCACTCCGGCGAACCGACACCAATCGCGCATCGCGTGCGCCGTCATTTCGGTACCGTTGTCCATCCGAATATGGGCGGGCCTTCGCCCAGTACGGGCAATAATCCGATCCAACTCCTGAGTCATCCGATCCGAGGTGCACGACCGAAATGCCTGTGTGGCAAGAGCCTCCCTCGTGAACTCGTCGACAATATTGAGAAACCGCACCTGCCGGCCGTCCACCGTGACATCAACCTGGAAATCCAGCGCCCACATATGGTCCGGATGCGCGGCTGCCACCCGCTGATTGCGGCCCTCGCCGATGCGGCGCTTCTTCCGCACCCGCAGCGGCCGCTTCAACCCTTCCTCACGCCACAATCGTTGCGTGCGTTTATGATTGGTGACCAAACCGTCGGCGTGGCAGAGGGCGTGCGCTTTGC
Organism: Rhodococcus sp. MurmanLake-1; assembly: GCF_056945715.1. NCBI lineage: Bacteria > Bacillati > Actinomycetota > Actinomycetes > Mycobacteriales > Nocardiaceae > Rhodococcus > Rhodococcus sp. MurmanLake-1. The sequence continues at coordinate 47,323 of NZ_JBWZNF010000022.1, forward strand.
GCCATCCCCAACGCGGATGCTGGCGAGAGATCTCTCGCAGCTTCTCCCGAAGACCTTCTCGGTCTCGTCGACGCTTCGCCGGCGGCGTTGGACCGACCGAGATTGACCCACCACAGTACATGCTCTGCGTTCGGATATCCCGAACCGTTCCCGCAGTACTTCCACGGCCCTGCGGCGGCGGGCCGGGCTTACCAGTTTCCCCGGTTCAACTCCTTGAGCATGTCAAGGTCCAAGCCTGATCGGCCACTATCTTCTTCAGTCGCGCATTCTCTTTTTCGAGTTCATTGAGGCGTTTGGCGTCGTCGGATTTCATGCCGCCGTACTGGCTCTGTCAGCGATGCCAGGTCGCTTCGGACACTTCGAGGTGTTTGCAGACGTCTTCGATCGTGAACTTCTCGCCGAGGAGCTTTTCGCCTTCTCGGAGTTTGCGGATGATCTGTTCGGGTGTGTGTCGACGGGCCATGTTGTGTTTCGTCCTCCTGCACCCATTTTGGTGCATCAGAACCCTCACAACCACTGGACCTGTTCACGGGGATCCAGTCAGGCGGCATGCAAATTCCGCATTGCGCGAGTCGGAGTTGTACGCGACCAACACATATCTGGTGGTAGGAGAAGCGCTCGATCTAGGACCCGAAACCGCCTAGCTCACGATCAGGGACAACTCCAACTGCTGTTTTCTATCGATGTGCCCTACCGTGAACTATAGTGAATTCGCTGATCGGCACAAGGTCGGAATGCTGGGCATGAGTTCTAGCTACGGTTGATGAATGAATTCTCCGGGCTGGACTGACGAACCGATCACAACCAACAGCGCCGATAAGTTGAGTCGCGAGGGCTATGCCAAGCGCGTGGCGCAACTTGTTGCAACGGCACACACTTGGAAATCGAGTACGGTGTTTGGGCTGACCGGTCCGTGGGGGAGTGGTAAGACATCACTCGTCAGTCTCATCCAAAACGCGCTAGACGACGACAATGACTTCGACTACTCCGTCGTTTGGTTCACGCCGTGGGCCACTCACGACGTAAGTGGGTTGCTCAGTGAGTTCTATTCGGCGCTGACGAGGGCGTTACCAAAGAAAAGACGCGACACCGCTCGCCGGGCATTTTCTACCTTATTGCGAATATCAGCCCCCGCGGCCGCTGTGATTCCCTTCGGGGGAGGTGTAGCGGCTGAAGCTGCCGAGTCTGCAGCTGATGCTCTAGTTGCCCAAAAACCTTGGGAGGAGGCGTTCCGCGAAGCTGCGAAACAGATCCGCGACAGCGGAAAGCAGGTGCTTGTGGTGGTTGATGACGTCGACCGTCTCCAGGGCAATGAGTTATTGACCGTCCTGAAGGTGGTGCGACTACTCGGCCGGTTCCCCGGAGTTCAGTATCTCCTAGCTTACGATCACAACTCGCTGATGCATACACTCACCAACGCGGGCGCAGCACAAGACCCCGCGGCGGCCCGTCGCTACATCGAGAAGATGATCCAGTACCCGATCGCAGTCCCAGCGCTTCTCGGCGCGCAGATCGACACTCTGCTGAATGAACAACTCGAGGCGGTTATCGAGCGCCGTCGCCCTGGACTTCAGACGTCTCTGGACAGCGTCCGCCAGTTGGCCCCCACGATGCGAGCCATGTTAACGACACCGCGCGCCATCAACCGCTACGGTGCGCAGTTGGACTACGAACTGAGCATGCACCTAGATGGCGAGACCCACATCGAGGACGTGATCATCCTCGCGCTGCTACGTACATCGCTCCCTGAGCTCCATAATCAGCTGCCCCACTTCCAGTACGAACTTGTGACGGGCAATACCCACGAGCGCACACACGCCAGTTCAACTAGCTCTCGCGATGAGAAATTCTCCACCGACCGTCTCCTCGACGGTCTTGACGTCGCGGATAAAAAGCATGCGCTGAAAATGCTTCACATGCTGTTCCCCAAGCTTCGCGATAGCCCGTCGATATCAAGGAGGCAAGGGGTTGCACAAGCAAACTACTTCGGCCGCTATTTCACGATGACCATCCTCGATGCCTACGATATCGCAGACGCTCGTATCGATCGAGCAGTACGCAGAGCTTGCATTGGTGACGGGAACGAGCTAATTGTATGAGGAACGGACGTTGGTGACGCGGTGCCGGCGGTAAGCGGCGGGCGGTCGTCCTCCGCGTGCTGAATGCGG
>NZ_JBWZNF010000023.1:0-49038 GCF_056945715.1 Rhodococcus sp. MurmanLake-1
GAGACTGTCACCGGAGTGCCGATGGCAGTGCCGTTCGACTTGAACTGCACCGTACCGACAGCGTTGTTCGGAGCCACGGTCGCCGTCAGATCAACCGCGCTGCCCGTGATCGCCGTAGCCGGAACCGACAACGACGTCGTCGTCTCCACATCGACCGGAGCCGGATCAGAAACCGTCACCGTCTGAGCCGACGCCGACGAACTGACAAAGCCAGCACCGGCAGTGAAGTCAGCGGTAACACTTTGTGCACCAGCAGCATCGAAGGAATGCGACAGCGTCGCGGTTCCACCGGAAACCGTCACCGGTGAACCGATCGCCGTGCCGTTCGACTTGAACTGCACCGTACCGACAGCATTGTTCGGAGCCACGGTCGCGGTCAGATCAACCGCGCTGCCCGTGATTGCCGTCGCCGGAACCGAGAGCGACGTCGTCGTCTCGACATCCACCGGAGCCGGATCCGAGACCGTCACCGTCTGAGCAGATGCCGAGGAGCTGACAAACCCTGCACCGGCGGTGAAGTCCGCGGTAATGCTCTGAGCACCAGCAGCATCGAAGATGTGCGAGAGCGTCGCAACACCCGACGTGATTGTCACCGGCGAACCAATGGCCGTGCCGTTCGACTTGAACTGCACCGTACCGACAGCATTGTTCGGAGCCACGGTCGCCGTCAGATCAACAGCCGCACCCGTAATTGCCGTAGCGGGAACCGAGAGCGACGTCGTGGTCTCGACATCGACCGGAGCCGAAGCAATGCTGATTGTCGCGAGCGGACCTGCACCAGCGTTGAGAGCGCTACCCTTCGCATCTCGAGGCGTGCATCTGGTCGGGGCCCATTGCGTGCCGAGGAGACTCGCTTTTGCAAGCTGTGTATTGAAATTTTTGTCGTTGCCGTATGTAGCAGCGTCACCGGCAGTTCTGACCTTCGGCTGAATCACGCCGGATGCGCCGGCGATCATCGTAATATCGATTGCAGGCATCCTGAACCAACTGTCACCGTTGGTGTTGGTGCTCCCGTCGAGGTTCTTTTTCGTCTTGGGTGCGCGGATCCCACCCTCGCTGTTCGTGCTGGTACTGGGACTGTTTCCGATCACCTCGTTGTTACCCGAGATTCGGAGATATGGACCCGCCGCGTCAGGGCTTCCAGCCTCGTTGATGCGGATGACACTGGGGGCGACGTTCTCCAAGTTGAACGAGGTTCCGGGCACGATCGCCGCACTGATGAAGGTGGCATTTGCCGGGACATCGAAATCGTTCTTCAAGCGCGACAAATTGGTTGTTGTGGCGCCCGAATCCGAGTTCGGAAAGGACTGGCCATTGGATTGCATTCGGATGGTGAAGGTTTCACCCGGAGCAACTGATGTGGGGGCATCCACGGTGACAAAACTCGTAGTCACTTTGTCGACAGTGATGAGTGCTTTCGCCTGGCATGAGGTGGAGAAGTTGAATTGGCTTTGAACTGCTGAGGCTGGGGACCCGATCAGCAGCATCCCCGCAACCATGGCGGTTCCGGTTATGGGCACGGCGAATCGCCGCAACTGAGAGATTTGGGGCATGGGCACTTCCTTCGGAAGGGCAAACATAAGCAGTGGATTCGGACAAAACGTGTGCGCGCCGTCACAACATAACGAAAAAACTAGTACGTGTACTACTTTTGGCAAGACACTTGTCCAATTCACCCCGGACTCACCCTCACATCACCTGACGGGGGATGGAAAAGCAGGGTATGGAAGCCCGATTGAACGCAAAACTAACGCCAAAGCGGTCTATCGACAACGCTTTTGGTGGTCAACTCGTCAATCGGCGGGAAAAATATGATATTCCGCCAGTTCAGAAAAAGTTCCAAACCTACCAGTACGAAAGTACGAATCAGGGCCGCGACGGAGTCCGTCGCGGCCCTGATTGTGTTTGTTCAGTGTGTCAGCGAAGCACATCCGTGCCGACGAACGGCACCAATGCCTCGGGCACTCGCACCGAGCCGTCGGCCTGCTGATGGTTCTCGAGAATCGACACGATCCAGCGCGTCGTTGCCAGGGTGCCGTTGAGAGTGGCAGCCGTCTGCGGCTTGCCGTTCTCGTCGCGGTACCGAACTCCGAGGCGGCGGGCCTGGAAAGTCGTGCAGTTGGACGTCGATGTCAGCTCGCGGTAGGTGCCCTGCGTCGGAACCCATGCCTCGCAGTCGAATTTACGCGCAGCCGAAGAACCGAGATCTCCGCCGGCGACGTCGATCACGCGGTAAGGAACGTCGATGGCCGCCAACATGTCTCGCTCCCAGCCGAGGAGACGCTGGTGTTCGGCGTCGGCATCCTCGGGACGGCAGTACGTGAACATCTCTACCTTGTCGAACTGATGGACACGGATGATGCCGCGGGTGTCCTTCCCGTAGCTGCCGGCCTCACGGCGGAAGCACGAGGACCAACCGGCGTAACGCTTCGGGCCTTCGTTCAGTTCGAGGATCTCGCCCGAGTGGTAGCCGGCCATGGGTACCTCGGAAGTTCCGACAAGGTACAGGTCGTCATCCTGCAAGTGGTAGATCTCGTCCGAGTGAGCACCGAGGAAGCCGGTACCCGCCATGATTTCCGGGCGTACGAGCACCGGCGGAATCATCATCGTGAATCCGTTGGCGATCGCCTTCTGCGCAGCCAACTGCAGCAGTCCGAGCTGGAGCATGGCTCCGTAGCCGGTCATGAAGTAGAAGCGCGAACCCGAAACCTTGGCGCCGCGTTCCATGTCGATCAGGCCGAGCGACTCACCCAGCTCGAGGTGATCCTTCGGCTCGAAGTCGAACTTCGGAATCTCACCGACGTGTTCGAGCACGATGTAATCGTCCTCGCCGCCGGCCGGCGCACCTTCTTGTACGACGTTGGAAATCGCGCGGTGTGCGGCGTCGAGCGCGGCCTGCGCCTCATGTTGCGCGGCCTCGGCTTCCTTGACCTTGGCCGCCAGTTCCTTGGAACCCTCGAGCAGCGCGGGACGCTCCTCCGGAGATGCCTGTCCGACCTTCTTGCCGAAGGCCTTCTGCTCTGCGCGGAGGTTGTCTCCGGTCAGAACGGCAGCGCGTCGGGACGCGTCGGCTTCGAGCAGAGCGTCGACCAGTCCTGGATCTTCTCCACGGGTGCGCTGCGACTCGCGGACGATTTCGGGGTTCTCACGGAGAAACTTGAGGTCAATCACGACTTCGAACTTTACCCACTCACCGCAGCTCGCCGACGGTCACGTCCATGTCGGAGAGGGAGAGATCACGATTCGAGCAGACTCAGGTAGTCCTCGCGTCCGAACATCCGAGCCGCGTCGACGGCAGTCGGGTGTCCACCTTTCGGGTCGGCTCCCCCGCTCACCAGCGCTTTCACCACCGCATCCTCGCCCTTGAAGACGGCTCCGGCGAGGGGTGTCTGGTTCTTGTCGTTGGGCCGGTTGACGTCGGCGCCGCGCTCGATCAAGGCAACGACGGCGTCAGCGTGACCGTGATACGCCGCCAACATGACGAGCGTGTCGCCACTCTCGTTGGTCAGATTGACGGGAACTCCAGCATCGACATACGACGCCAGCCCGGCCGCGTCGCCGGTTCGTGCCATGTCGAAGAGCCGGCCCGCCAGCTCGACAGCCTCGGGATCGAGTGGGGTGTTTTCGCTCATGATTACAAAATACTCACAGACGCGTTTGTGAGTTTTGTAGTGAAGGTTCGATATCGCCACGGCAACAGGCATGATGGAATCGATGTCCGAAGACAAGATCGAGAAGTCGCCAGATCCGGCAGATCCCCAGGGGACGCCGGCGAAGAAAACTGTCTCAGCGAGTCGCACCCGTCGGGTCCTGGCTGCTGTGGCGGTAGGTGCGGTGGTCGCCGCGATCGCAACGATCGCGATTTCCGGTGGATTGAACAAGGACGACTCGTCCTCGGTCAGTGTCAGTGGTGGCGGTCCAGCAGCGACGGGATCTACTCGCGACGACGCCTTCACCGCGGCTGCGGCCGGCGACTGCCTCAACTGGACGCCTGCGACCGAGTCGGGCGGGGACCGCACGGACATGTCAAAGGTTCAGTGCGGAACTGAACACCGCTTCGAGGTTGCCGGACCACTCGACCTGTCGGTGTTCCCCGGCGCCGAGTTCGGCCCCGGTTCCCGGTACCCGGGCGCCCTTCGATTCGCCGAACTCCGCGACGAGCACTGCACACCCATCGTCATGTCCTACCTCGATTCGAAGTTCGATCCCAAGGGCAAGTTCAGCGTCGGCCTGATGTTCCCGAGCGAATCGGGTTGGGCTTCGGGCGAGCGCGCACTGCGTTGCGGCTTGCAGTTCTCGACCACGACCGGCGAACTACAACCGTTCGTGGGCCGCGTGGCGGACCAGGACCAGTCGAACGTGTGGGACGTCGGCACGTGCATCGGCATCAACCAGAACCTCCCGACCGATCCGGTCGATTGCGCGAAACCGCATGCATACGAGGTTATTTCGGTGATCGACCTCGGCACTCAATTCCCGGGCGCAATGCCGTCTGTCGAAGATCAGGACCGTTACCTCGAGGGCGTCTGCACTCAGGCGTCCAACGAGTACCTTGGTTCCGCAGACGCGCTTCGCGACAAGACACTGACGCTGTTCTGGGACAACATTTCACTGGAAAGCTGGTTGGCCGGTAGCCGCCGAGTCAATTGTTCGATCGGCAAAGAGGTCGAAACCGGCGGGTTTGCCGCGATCACCGGAAGCGCCAAGGGCGAAATCCTGATCAACGGCGCCGCTCCGGTCCCGCCACCCGCTGCACCGGAAGGTCGGTCGTTGCCGACGCCGTTGCCCGGCGCAGCTCCGCCGTCGTAAGCCATGACGGTGACTATGACGCCCGACCGGTTCGAGGAACTGGTCGGCGAGGCGCTCGATCTGATTCCGCCCGAACTTGCCAAGGCCATCGACAACGTCGTGGTGCTTGTCGAAGCGCGTGACGAGGAAGAACCGGGGCTGCTCGGTTTGTATCAGGGTGTCGCTCTGACCGAGCGGGATTCTCATTACGGTGGGTACCTGCCGGACACGGTCACTATTTTCCGCGATTCGATACTCGACATCTGTGCATCCGAGGACGAGGTTGTTCACGAGGTTGCCGTGACCGTCATCCACGAGATCGCGCACTACTTCGGTATCGAAGAAGACAGATTGCACGAACTCGGCTGGGGCTGAGGGCAAAGTCGTCCGATTCCGGGGGAACCAAAAGCGGCCGGCATGCATCAAACTATGTGCGGGGGGATTTCGACGGCTGTGTGCACGACCTCCCGACCTCTTATCCGCCCTGGTCAGGAAGGAGGTCGGCACTATGTACGTCGACCCTCAAGCCCTAGTTGCCGCCGCAATGGAACTCGAGTCTGCGGCGACGCGATTGCGCGGAATCGTCTCTACTGCGCAGCCGACGCTACGCGTTCTCCCAGCCGGATCCGAAGAAGTGTCCGGTAGCGCGGCAAATTACTTCAACACCATCTCGGGCAGCCTTGCCTCGTCCACCGATCGGGCAATCGAGGAGCTCACCGCGGCTGCGGCAGCTCTGCGCAAGAATGCAGCTGCCTACGAGCTCGAAGACCAGCTCACCAAGTCCAGCCTGGCAGCCGCACCGATCTGATCGACAGAAATCGAACTCGGTAACACGGCAACTCGGCAACTCGGCAACACAGTCACACTTCCTGGGGGGAAGAACAATGGTCGGCATCACCGGCGTCATCTGGTATCCACGGGGCGCAGCACCCAACTCCGCAGCACTGGTCGCCGGGGCCGGGCCGGTCCCTCTCGGTGTGGCGGCCGGGGCCTGGTCCACCGTGTCGTCCGGACTGACCGACACCGCTGCGTCCCTCTCTCGCGTGATGGCGGACCTTCGCACCGGGTGGTCAGGCGAAGCCGCGGATGCCGCGTTGAGCAAGTTCGCACCGTTCCAGGAATGGGCTGCCTCGGCCGCGCTGCTCGCGGGAGAAACCGCTGGTAAAGCCCAAGTGCAGTCCGGTTCCTACACCGTTGCCACCCTGGCCATGCCGTCCCTGGCGGAGATCGCGGCGGTTCAAGCGGCCAAGGTCGCCGCGTACTCCATCGGTGGGGCCCTGGTCGGCGGTGCCGCTGCCGCCGAGGCTGCCGAAGAAGCTCTCAAAATTCGAGCGGCGGTGACGATGGAAACGTACGACGCCGCAACGACGCATCTGGCCGTGCAGCAGAACTTCGATTCACCACCGTCCATAGCGGAACCCACAGCTGGGGCATCCGCTTCGGCCGAAAGCCCAGGCAACGCCGCACGACAGTCCGTCGCGCAAGCGGCATCAACGCTCGCTGACGTAATCGCGGATCCCGTGCGCGCCGCAACCGCTGCTGTCGCATCCGTAGTTTCCAACCCGGTATTTGCCGCCTCTGCCTCACAGGCCGGTGCCATCTCCGGTGGAGCGTCGGCCGCCGTCAGTGCCGCGACCACCGCCGTCACGGGCGCCACCACTGCCGGATCAACTCTCGCGACGGCCGGAGCAGGACTCACCGGACTGGGCGGCGCAGGGCTCGGTGGCGCGAGACTCGGCGCTTCCACACCATCACTGTTCGGCACCCCGTCGGCAAGTCGGGCAACGGCACAGGTCAGCGCAGCTTCCGCGACCACCGGAGCCGGAGCATTCGCGGGCTCGTCGTCGAGCAGCAGCACCGGCCGGCACGCTCTTCCGGATCCCTCCACCGGCCAGAGCGCCGCGCGCCAGAACCCCGTGACCTCGCCGGTTCAGGGCACCGTGGATACCGTCAAAGTGGATCCGTCCCGAACCGCAGGCGGATCTGCGCCGATCGCCGGCGGCCGTCATGCGGCCCAATCTGAAGACGAGACCGAGCACGACACACCCGATTACCTGAAGCACTTCGAGCACTTCGCCGACGGCCGAACAGTCATCCCGTCCGTGATCGGTGGCGCACTCGAAACTGCAGAGCGTTGATGGTGGACCTCGGCACCTCACCTGATGGGTGGAATTTGCCTGTCGTCGCCCTGTCACAGGACGAAATCGACTATGTACGTGAGCGACTCGGGCTCGATGCGCTTCCCGTGGTTCTCGGTGGCGCGACGGTTCACGCCAGTGCGAGCGCTCACCATACGGCGATGCAGTCCGCGGCAGATTCGCTCTCCGAGCGCGATCTCCTCCCCGGCGGGGAGATCCATCACGAACTCAGTGCCCGCCTGCGCGTCCTGACCCACCCCAAATGGGAGTTGGCGCTGCGTCGGCATGTCGGTGGAAGGATTTCACGCCTCTGCGTCGCACAGGGCGAGTTCCTTTGTGTCGAAGCAACTTCAACCGATTCTTCGTTCACATTGTGCAGCGTCACCGCCGAACCAGCTGCACCCGTTGTCACCGCGCTCGGCAGCGCCGAAGCAATGCCGATTGCCGTGATCAACGCACCGACCGAGATGCTCAGCCTGGCATTCGGCGCCGGCCCGGATGCAGACAGCGTGACCGCGGCCTTGATCAACGCCGGGATACCCGAAGACGACGCGCGCCAACTGGGTAGCGCAATCGTCACATGCACTGCCTTCGCCGAATTGGTTGGAATACCACACAGTTTGGGAGCGACGACGCTCATGACCGGCGCAGTGACTGTGTACGACACCTTGGCCGGCCGGCTCGTGGGTTCGACTACTCGGGCTGCCGACGGCACCGAGTGGACGTCCATCAGTTCCGGAACACCGCATCGCCTGCGACAAGCCGTGAACGCGCTGGTAACCGAACTCGAGGAATCGACGCCGGAGACTTCCGGGTAACCTCGGGGCGTCCCTTCAACGCCCGGAGCCTTACTTCAGCATGCAGTTCTCGCGTCAACCGTCGTCACCGGGCGAACAAGGCTCGGTCGCCACGATCGACCGGCCGAACGAAGAACGGGCAACAACACCGCACCGACAAGACCTGAACGGACTGCGTGGCCTCGCCATCGGTTTGGTGGTCGTATTCCACGTGTGGTTCGGACGGGTATCGGGCGGGGTGGACGTCTTCCTGGTTCTGTCCGGATACTTCTTCGTCGGCTCACTGGTTCGACGCGCCGAAGCCGGGGGTTCACTCAACCCGGTCCCGGCACTGCGGCGGGTGTTTCTGCGGCTGTTCCCCCTGATCGCGGTGGTCAGCATTTTGACCGCACTGGGGACCGCGTTGCTGCTGCCACGCACACGCTGGGCCGATCTGGGTGATCAACTGATCGCGGTGCTCGGGTTCTTCCAGAACTGGCAGCTCGCCAGCACCGCAAGCGACTACCTGGCCGCTGACGGCTCGGTCACTCCCCTGCAGCACCTGTGGTCGATGGCCGTGCAAGGTCAGTTCTATCTCCTGGCCATCGCACTCGTCTCCGTGATCGCTTATGTGGCTTCACGCGTGAATCCCAACTATTTCCGCCCGTCACTCGCGGTCACCCTTCTGGTTCTGACCGCAGGATCTTTTCTCTACGCACTCGCCAAATCTTCGCGTCACCAAGCCTGGGCGTACTACGACTCCGGCGCCAGGTTGTGGGAATTGGCCCTCGGTGGTCTGCTGGCCGTTCTGATGACCAGCACGCGCAGTCGGCAGATCGCATCCCTGCCGTTCTCGGTCAGAGCGACGATCGGCTGGGCGGGGCTTTCGTCGATCCTGTTGTGCGGCATAGTGCTCGACGGCGCCCAGCAGTTCCCCGGCCCGTGGGCGCTGGTACCGGTGCTGGCCACTCTTGCGTTGATACTGTCCGGAGTCGGCGACGACACACCTTGGACGTCGAAGACGCTCGCCCATCCGGCACTGACGTGGCTCGGCTCGTTCGCATTCGCGCTGTACCTGATTCACTGGCCGATTCTGGTGTTTGCACTCGTGATCTCCGGACGCCCCGAAGCCGGCCTGCTCGGCGGGGCACTGATCATCGCCCTCTCCGTCGCGGGGGCGCTTGCACTCCGGCGCCTGGTCGAGGTTCCGGTGGAGCGCGGAGGCCGCTCGCGCCGGTATACCGTCCTGGCATGCGTCGTCACCGCTGCCGCGGTCCTCGCCGCTTCGGTCGCCTGGCAGTCGTACGCGAGCAGCCAGACGACGGGCCAGCGGGCGGTCGACACCCTCGACCTCCCGACCCATCCCGGCGCACTCGCGCTCACCGACGGTGCCGAAGTACCCAAGGCGTCGATGGTTCCCTCGATCTTCGATGCGCCACTGGACCTTCCGGCCAGCACGCTCGACGGCTGTATCGCCGATTTTCTCGAGCGGGACGTCGTCCACTGCACCTATGGCGACGCCGATGCAGACAGAACCATCGCGCTCGCGGGTGGTTCGCACTCCGAGCACTGGCTCACTGCGCTCGACGAACTCGGCAAGAGTCACGGGTTCCGCGTCGACACGTATCTGAAGATGGGCTGCCCGCTCACCGTCGACTCCATGCAGACGTTGTCGGACAACGACTATCCGGATTGTGTCGACTGGTCGCGTGGAGTGCTGACCGAGTTGGCCGACGCCTCACCCGATTTCGTGTTCACGACGGCAACCAGGCCGAGTTCCGACGGCCCTGGTGACGTGACGCCCGAATCGTACGTTCACGTATGGGAGGAACTGGGGCGCGACGGTATCGACGTCCTCGCCATTCGCGATACCCCCTGGCTGCACCACGACGGCGTCGCCTACCGCGCGATCGACTGTCTGGCGACAACCACGTCACCCGATCACTGCGCGATGCCACGGTCCGAAATGCTCAGCGACGTCAATCCGGCGCCGTCGGCAATTGCCGATCTGACCAACGTCCGCCTACTCGATCTCAGCGACGGTGTGTGCGGACCGGAGTTGTGCCGCGTCGTAGAGGGAAATGTGTTGGTGTATCACGATTCCCACCACCTGACAGCCAGCTACGTGAGCACACTGTCGGCTGAACTGGGGCGCCAACTGAGCGTCCAGACCGGTTGGTGGTGAAACCGGCTGTCAGCCCATCACGTCGTCGGCGCCGGGGATGAGTCGGTGCTCGAACGGCGGGTTGACGGCTCCCCAGCGTAGGCATTCCCAGCCGCCATCAGCTGAGGGCAACAGTTCGACGGTCTCGGTGTTGGCCAAGTGGTTGTTGGCTGCGAACAGTCCGGGGACACCGGCAAGCTGGGCGGCGACAAGACGAATCGCAGCACCATGACTCACCACGACGATGTCGCCGCCGTCTCGTGAGCCTTCCAGAAATTCTTCGCGCAGCGCATTGACGACGGGGACGTACCGTTCCAGGACGTCGTATCCCGTTTCACCGCCGGGAATGCGAGCGCCGAGGTTGCCGGTGTGCCAGTGATGGAACGTCTCCATGAACAGTCGGTGCGCGGCCTCGTCGGTGCGATCCTCGAGGTCACCGGCCTGGACCTCGTGCAGTCCGTCCCGCACATCCAGGGATACACCGGCGGCCTGCTCCACAAAACCTGCTGTCTGCCGGGCACGCAAAGCCAAGGACGATACGAGCGCCAGAGGAGGAGCCGAAGCCAGGCCGATGCCCAACGTCTCGGCCTGCGCCAACCCTTCCGGCGTGAGCTTTGCTCCGGGCAGAGCGGTGTCGAGACGTTTGGCGACATTCGCCTCCGTCTGACCGTGCCGAACGAGGATGAGCCTTCCGGTCATCGTTCTCCCCCTCCATGCTTGAGTTCGTCGATCCACCGAATCGCTTCTTCGTCCGAAGGAGGTTGTGGCCCGGTCGAATTCGCTGTCGCCCACGACCCCAGGAAGCGGACTCCGGATTTGCGATGCAGTGCACGCATCGCCTCGGCCACCAGCGAGTCCTCGACGTGTCCGACACAGTCCACGAAGAACCGGTACGTACCCAATTCCGTTCGCATCGGACGCGATTCGATCCGAGTCAGATCGATACCGCGAGCGGCGAATTCGGAGAGTGCGCGCACCAGGGAGCCTGGAGCGTTGTCGAGGTGAAGCACCAGCGCGGTGCGATCGGCACCGGTCCGTTCGGGAACCGGAGCCGGCTTGGTGACCAGCACGAAGCGTGTACGGGCGCCGCCCACATCGGCGACGTTGTCCGCCAGGCTGTCGAGTCCGAGCATCTGACCGGCCAAAGCCGTGGACACACCGGCGTCGACCGTTCCAGCCTGCACGTCCAGCGCCGCACCGGCGTTGGACGAGGCCAACACCACCTCGGCCTGGGGCAGGTTCTCGGCGATCCATCCGCGGACCTGTGCGCCCGCATGCGGATAGGCCCCGATCGTGCGGACCTGGTCGGCGGTCGTCCCGGCCCGAACCAGGATGGAGAAACTCACGTCCAGATCGGTTTCGGCAACGATCTGCAGGGGCGAACCGAGAGCGAGTGAATCGAGCGTCGGCGCTACGCCGCCTTCCACCGAGTTCTCGAAGGGAACTACGGCCCCGTCCACGGAACCGTCGCGAACCATGTCGAGAGTCGCCGGCGGACTGCCGGCCGGTACTCGCTCGACGGTTTCGCCGAACGCGCCCTCAGCCTCCAACTGGGCGAGAGCTATCTCCGTGAAGGTTCCCGACGGACCGAAATACGCGATTCTTGGCACGCCTAAAAGATTACGCATCGACCCACGCCGGTCACTGCAAACCCGCGGCACGCAGAGCCGTTTCCACCGCAGGCAGATCTGCAACCTCGATCGTGAGCAGCACCTCGCGCATCGCGGACGCGGCTTCCGGGATCAGCGCGGCGAGTTTTTCGGGCTTCGGATCGACTATCGCGGCGCGCACGTCGTCGCCGCGCAGTGCAGCGACGGTGCCACACAGTAGGGCGATCACCTCGTCGCCGTCGGCTGCGCGGGCTACGAAACCGACGGACTCGTGCGCGAGTACCGCCAGGAAATCAGCCACTTCGGTGGGCGCGAGACCGGCGGCGAGTCCGGGGATCCGTCCACCTTCGCACAGGCGCAGCGCCGCTTCGGCGGGTGTCAGATCCTCTTCGCCGCCGTCGACGTACACCGCGAGCGGAGCGGGCAGACGTAGCGCGATCGCGTCGTCGATCTGGTCGGTGGTGACGTCGACGTCGAAACGGACGGCCTCGTACGACGCTTCCGTGTCCGCGCGCAGTTCTTCCGGATCGATATCGAGGCGGACGACAACCCGGCCTGCTGCTTCGCCACCGATCAGGGCCGAAGCCGGAACGACCGGGAGAAAGAGTGCTTCGAGGAGTCCGCGCGAGTTTCTCGGGGCGGGCAGCCCGAGTGAAAGAGGAATGGCCACAGACAAACCGTAACCCCGGCGCAGGCGGCGGATTCCACGCGAGTTGCGCAAAAGTCTTGCGATTCACACCGAAGCGCCTTAGGTTAGGGTTACCTCATCATCCGATGGAGTTCGAGAGAACACCCGCCAAGGGGGCAGCATGGCAACGAAGACCAGCACCGGCCCGTCCACCGCCGAACGCGTCCGCAGCGCTTGTGTGCGCGCACAGGACGCAGTTCTCGCCATCGAAGGCAGCGATCCCACCGTCACGTCGGTGCATCACCTGCGTTCGAACGGTGACGTCGTCGTTGCAGTCCCACATGCCTCCGCAGCTGCGGCCCTGGCCTGGAACTCCGGCGGCGGCGGACTGCCTGCCGTCCTCGAGATCACCGATCACGCACCACTGCGGCTGCGTGAGCCCGTGCGCTCCCTCGTGTGGCTTCGCGGCTCGTTGCACGCCGTGCCTGACTACGAGGCACGCGTTCTCGCCGACGACGTCGCATCCGAACATCCCCACCCGGGGCTCCTCGACATCGGCCACACCTCGGTCCTCCTTCGCCTGAGCCTGGCCTCGGCCGTTGTCGCCGACTCGACGGGGGCAGAACCCGTCGCCGTGGACGAGTTGCTGAACGCCAGCCCCGATCCCTTCTGGGAAATGGAGACGGCGTGGCTGCAGCATCTCGACGAAGACCACCGCGATCTCGTGGACCTGCTCGTGCGCAAGCTTCCCCCGTACATGCGCACCGGACGCGTTCGCCCACTCGGCATCGACCGCTACGGACTGCGCCTGCGGGTCGAGGATCACACCGGCGACCGCGACGTGTGGATGCCGTTCGCCAACCCCGTCGACGACGCTCCCGCGCTGAGCCGTGCCATCCGAATGCTTGTCGGGTGCCCTTTCCTCAACGGCCTCCGATCGGGTGGCGCTGCAAACGGCTAGCGTTGCGCGGGTGAATGCCCGCGAAACCGTCCGCACCTGGTTACGGCCGCCGTCTCCCGTTCGAACGGACCCGGAACTAGATCCCGCCGCCAGACGCGGAATCCGGATCGAGATCACTATCGTTCTGCTGGTCACCTTCGGGCTCAGCGGATTGTCCGGGATCCTTTCGCTCGCCGAATCCTTGGCGACGCCGGTTGCGCTCTCGGATCAGACGGTTGCACTCAACCCGTCGCGCGCTGCCATCGACTGGATCGACCTGGCGCGCCAATTACTGGGCGTTGCAAAGCTTCTCGCGTGGGCAGCGCTGGGACTCTATCTACTGTGGCGTTCGGGGATCGGTCCACGTGCTGCGGGCCTGACTCCCAAACCTCGATTCGGTCGCGACATAGCTCCGGGATTCGGCCTCGCCGCTGTGATCGGCCTCCCCGGACTCTTGTTCTACCTCGTCGCTCAGGCACTGAGCATCAACCTCACCGTCCAAGCCAGCGCGCTCGACGACCACTGGTGGCGGGTTCCGATCCTCGTACTGTCCGCAATCGCGAACTCGGGCGCCGAAGAGGTACTGGTCGTCGCCTACCTGATCACTCGCCTCCGAACACTCGGCTGGAGCGAGAACAAATCTCTGCTCGCGTCCTCGCTCCTGCGCGGTAGTTATCACCTCTACCAAGGGTTCGGCGGCGGTGTGGGAAACGTGATCATGGGGCTCGTGTTCGGTCGATACTGGCAGCGCACCGGCAAGCTGTGGCCGCTGATCATCGCCCACGCGCTCATCGACATGGTGGCGTTCATCGGTTACGCCCTCCTGCGCGATCACGTCTCCTGGCTGCCGTGACCGGTACCGTGAACTGGTGACCGGCGACTCCGAATATCCTCAGCGCCCTCCGCGGCGCCAGCCGCCAGGGCCACCTCCGCGGCGCCAGCCGCCCCCGCGTGGACCGATGCCACCCCGTCAGGGCCCACCCCCGCAGCGGCGCCCACCGATGCCGCCCGAAGGGCCGACGGTCATTCGCCGCGACGGACGTCCACCGCAGCAGAATCCGGCCAATCAGGCCTGGTCACAGGTCCCACCAGAAGCGCCGCAGCAACCCAGGCGTGAGGACTGGGCGCCGACCCAACGCCCGCAGCCGTTCCAGGACGACCCCCGCAGGCAGGGGCCGCCGCGTCAGGATCCGCAACGCCAGGCGAAGTACGCACCCGCGCCGCCGCGCCGAACCCCGCCGAACGCCCCGCCTCGCCCTCCTGAACCCCCGAAGCAGCGACGCCCACGCAAGCGTCGCAGCTGGGGTAAACGTATCGGCATCACGTTGTTGGTCTTGCTGCTCGCGCTGGCCGGCGCGGTCTATTACGTCGACAGTTCGCTCAATCGAATCGACGCGCTGCCCGACTACGCGGGACGCGTCGCCGATACTCCGGGCACGAACTGGCTGATCGTCGGCTCCGACAGTCGTGAGGGACTCACACCCGAGCAGGAGCAAGCGCTTGCGACAGGTGGTGACACCGGCCCCAAGCGCACTGACACGGTCATCTTGGTCCACGTTCCCAAGAGCGGGAAGACGACGATGGTCAGCATCCCTCGCGATTCGTACGTTCCGATTCCCGGCTACGGCTCGGACAAGATCAACGCCGCCTTCGCTTTCGGTGGTGCCCCCTTGCTGGTGCAGACCGTCGAGGAGGCAACCGGACTTCGCATCGACCACTATGCCGAGATCGGATTCAGCGGGTTCGCCGGCATCGTCGACGCCGTCGGTGGCGTCAATGTATGCCTGACGCAGGCGATCGACGATCCGCTGGCCGGAATCAACCTCCCCGCTGGATGCCAGGACTTGAAGGGTTCGGATGCACTCGGGTTCGTGCGGACCCGAGCAACCGCGCTCGCAGACCTCGACCGCATGAACAACCAGCGCCAGTTCATGTCGGCGTTGCTGTCGAAGGCGACGAGTCCGAGTACGTTCCTCAATCCGTTCCGGTTGTGGCCGCTCGTCTCCGATACGGCCAAGTCTTTGCAGGTCGACGAGGGCGATCACATCTGGAATCTGGCCTCACTCGCCTGGGCGCTTCGCGGCGGGATGACCACCACGACGGTTCCCGTCGCCGGTTTCGAGGACGTGGACGGGTCGGGCAACGTGTTGTTGTGGGACAAGGCACGCGCTTCGCAATTCTTCGACGCCCTGGCCAACGATCAGCAGATTCCGCAGGATCTGATCACCACGGGGTGATTGCCCTGAGTTTCGGTAGTACCCCGGGAGGACAGGCCGAGCGAACAAATCGCTTTCCGGCAGGACGCGGAACGGCCGGCGGAAAAATACCGTGAAGGTATGAACACAGCACACCGCCGATTCCGCACCGCCGCCGTCATCGCCGCCTCGGCCGGAGCGGCTTTACTGGCCACGTCCTGCTCGGGCACCTTCGACAAGTTCGACGAGTCGAAGGCATACAAGAAAACCGAAACCTTCTCTTTTGCAAAAGCATCCAACGGAATCGACACACTGCCGAGTTGGGTTCCCGCCGGCGCGACGGGTATCGACGAGGTCATCCGCACCACCGGCAACGAACGCATCCTGCGCATGACTGCGAACATCACGGAGATAGATCACAACAGCTGCATCGCACGACCTACCGTCGAAACTCGTCCGGCATCGCTGTCCGCACAGTGGTGGCCGACGGGGGTCGAGAAGGGCAGTTCTTTCCAGTGCGGCGACTGGTACGTCGGCGAAAAGGACTCGTTCGTCTACGGATACCGGCCGGAAACTCTCGACTTCATCATCGATCAGCTCGACAACAAGTAGCTCCCTGTCCGTGCCGCCGACCCAGTAATCTGTTGGGATGACACAGGCGAAGAACTCGAGCGAATTCACCACTCTGCTGCGTCAGCAGATCCGTAACGAGTTCACTGCATCGCAGCAGTACATCGCGGTAGCGGTGTACTTCGATGCACACGATCTTCCGCAGATGGCCGCGCGCTTCTACAGCCAGGCCACCGAGGAACGCAGTCACGCGATGATGATGATCCAGTACCTGCTCGACAACGACCTCGACGTGGACGTACCGGGTGTCGACGACGTCGTGACGAAGTTCGACAGTGTCCGGGCTCCGGTCGAATTGGCACTCGAGCAGGAGAAGACGGTCACCGAGCAGATCACGCAGTTGGCGCGCACCGCGCGCGATACCGGCGACTACCTGGGCGAGCAGTTCATGCAGTGGTTCCTCAAGGAGCAGGTCGAGGAAGTTGCAAGCATGACAACACTTCTCACCATCGTCGACCGTGCCGGCGACAACCTCTTCCACCTCGAAACGTTTGTCGCACGCGAGATGAACACACCGGCAGCTGCCGACGCAATGGCGCCGACACCCGCCGGCGGCGGCGTCTGAGGGCCACCGGCCTACCGAGTCTCCGGCCGCTCGGCGGCGCTCAGTGATCTGAGGAAGTTGTTGTATGCCTCCAGATCACTGTCGCCGTCGATCTCGGCGCGGCGGTCCTGGGCGGCATTCATCCGTTTGTCGTCCCGGTTCCAGCGCATCGCGAAGATCACGACCACCACCAGCGCGACGGGCTCACCGTACGACCACGCAAGGGCACCGGCCAACTGCTGGTCCTGCATCACGTCCACGCCCCACTCGGGAGGCGGATTCACGAACGTGGTCAGCAGCGGCTTTGTCGCCATCATGAGAACGACTCCGATGAACACGTGCAGCGGCATCTCCACGAAAAGGTCGAAACACCGGCCGAGATAGCTTTGCCGCACCGGCAGTGGTCCGGTGGCGAGCACGGGCATGATGAAGAGCAGACCGCTGGCGAGAAAGAAGATTTCGAGAAAGACGTGTCCGGCCGCCGGACGGCTGCGCAATGCCGACAGTGCAAGCGCCAGAACATTTCTCCCGGGACCTCGATGCGACGTCGAACGCAGTAGCAGCAGTCCTGGCGAGCCCAGCACCCACAGCGGCGGGATCGCCATCGAGAGCGTCAAATGTTGGAACATCCAGACACTGAAGAGTTCGTTCCCGTAACTTTCGACCTTCGAACCGGTCACGGCGATCAACAGCAAGCATCCGGCCAGAAAACACGCAGTTCGATACCAGGGCCATAGCCGTCCCCGCGCACGCACACGGTGCATTGACCACCAATACCAAAGCGCCAGAACAGCTCCCAGCAGAACAAGAGGGGACAGGGACGAGGAGTCCCAGGTCAACATCTGTCCGATCGACGGCGGCGCCAGACCGTTCACCTCCGATTCACGGGCGAACCCTCCTTCGAATCCTTTCGGGTACCGTCGACTCTACACCTAAATACTATGTTGGATAGTATTTAAGTAATCGACGGAAGGTCAAGGTACACAGCAGTGTCCAGAAGCATGAAGATATCCGCCGCCCTGATCGCATTGTTCGCGGTAGCACTGATCACGTTCATCACCGTCGATCCGATCAGAGCGGACAACGAGAGCACCGATCGGGCAGCACAATCCACCGCCGTCCTGACCGACGACGCGTACCGATTGACCTCGGCCGCTGACGACAAAGTGAATCTTGTCGAGTTCCTCGACTTCGAATGTGAGGCCTGCCTCGCGCTGTACCCGACGATGGAGCGAATCAGAGCCGAGTACGAGGATCGAATCACATTCGGTATCAGATACTTTCCGATTCCGAGTCACACCAACAGCACTCTCGCGGCGCAGGTCGTCGAATCCGCATCTCGCCAGGGCAAGTTCGTCGAGATGTATCGGCGGATGTACGAGACGCAATCGCAGTGGGGTGAATCCGCCGAATCGCAGGAGGCACTGTTTCGCGCCTACGCACAAGATCTCGGCCTGGACATGACCCGATTCGAATCCGACCTCAGCAGCCGCGGCGTCCGCGAGCGGGTCGAGCGCGACTTCAACGAGGGCAAACGCCTTGGCGTCCAGGGCACCCCGACGCTGTTCCTCAACGACGTGAAGCTGGCCCAGATGCCGAGCTACGACGATCTGAAAGCCCAGATCGACTCAGCCTTGGAGCAATGATCAGGTCAGAACAGCGCAGATACCGGCGGAGACGGCCACCGTCACGGCTGCGGCAACGGCCGTCGTGATGGCCGCCGGCACGCACGCCGCGACCGCGCAGGTCAGTCGCCGAGGCGACGCCACGTCGCCGTCGACCAGGGAACGCAATCGCACTGCGGTCGCGCCGCCGCGATCGCCCAAGCTCCAGTCCGGCTGAGGAAGCGGCGATTTCGACACCACGGCAAGGGCGGAACGCACTGCAGCCGGGCTGGTGACGCGAGCGGCGTGCCGGTCCGCCGACAGTTCCACGATCGCGCCGACGGCAGCAGGTGCCGCCGCGAACAACGGCACTCCCGGCAGAACAGCGGCCAAGACTTCACAGGCACCGACGATTCGGTGATGACCGCCGCTCAGGTGCGCACGCTCGTGCGCGAGGACCGCGTCACGCTCGCCCCCGGTAAGAGCGGATGACAAGCCTTGTGTCGCAACAACAAATCCAGGCTTTCCGGCGACACTGTAGGCCATCGGCAGCGGATGATCCAACCACAACACGTCGGACTCCGAGTTGTCGCGGCGCGCGACGATCGAGAGAACATCACGATGGAACTCTCGGACTCTCGCGTGCTCACGTGCCTGTTTGCGGCCGGCCAGCACGATCCGAACAGCGATCAAACCCACCACACCAACGGCTGTGCCGGTGATCAGTTCACCCACCCATGAACTCGTGCCGTGCGCGAAGGCGCTGAAACACCGAGCGATACCGTCGACCAGCCCCTCGACCGGCGCGTGGCTCGGCCACACCAGAACCAAGACCGCGGAGAGAGCGAGATACAGAGCCGACGCCATACTGCCGAGCCACGCCGCGAGCAGCACCGTCGGTGACAACGTCGAGGAAACGGCCCGTAACGCTCTCGGAACCAAAAATCCGACGAATACCGCACCGAGAAGCATCGGCAAGGCCAGTGTCATTGCGCACCTTCCCCGGAAAGTCCCCGGCGCAGGGCCTCGTTCTCAGCGTCCGTCATAGTCTTCGCAAAGTGCAACAGCACGGCAGCGGAATCGGAACTGCTGTCCAACAATTCGCGCAGTGCCCTGGATGTGGCCTCTTCACGGCTGCGACTCGGCCGATAGAAGTAGGCGCGACTCTTCTTCTCACGACTCACCCAGCCCTTGTCGTAGAGATGAGTCACGACGGTCAGGATGGTGGTGTACGCGAGTTGTCGACGCTCACCCAGGATCTCGACCAGATCCTTGACCGAGAGCGCGTCGTCGGACTGCCAGAGCACATCCATGACCTCGGCTTCGAGTCCGCCCAGCCCCTGCATTGCTCCTCCATCGCGTCGTGACAGAACTTCAGCCGCTCGCGGCCTTCTCCCCGAACGACACGCCCCGGGAATTCAGATACGCGAGCGGATCAGTCTTCTGCCCGTCAGATTGCCACACCTCGTAGTGCAGGTGCGGTCCCGTCGATTGTCCACGATTGCCGACGGTCGCGATCAGTTCACCCGCCCGCACCTTCTGACCGGCAACCACGAGCGCCTCGTTGATGTGCCCGTAGACGCCGACGGTCCCGTCGTCCTGCTGGATGCGGACCCAGAGCCCGAATCCCGCGGCGGGACCGGATTCGATCACAACACCGTCGGTCGCCGAGACGATGGGCGTACCGATCGAGTTTGCGATGTCGAGACCGTAATGGGTTGTTCCCCAGCGTGGACCGAAGTTGGACGTCATCGTCCCACTGACGGGGGCCATCACCCGCGGCTTTTCTGCCTCGTACGCCAACGCCGCCCGTTCGGCTTCGAGTTGCCTCGTTTTACCGAGTTGTTCGGCTATCCCGGCAAGATCCGTCGTCCGAACAAGGTCGAGTATCTCCGGCACCGACACCAGCGCTGGACCTTCCGCTGCAACTGGAAGCGGCGATGCGTGCCCGATGGAAGTGCCGGACGCCAGGATTGCGCCCGTCGCCACGGAAACCGCGGCCATGCGCCCGCCGGGTCTGGTCGGCTCGGATTTTCGATGTCTTCCCACTTCTCGGTCCTCGCGTCGATGACAAATGAAGGTCTTCGCCGCCACCTTACAACTATGTTGCATAGTTTTTAAGACATGCACTATTGCGCATATATGCATATGTGTCTAGGCTGACGTCGACGAAAGGACCTTCGATGTCACACGGACACGGGCACGGAATCTCTCCCGCCGAGGCTGCGACCAGCAACAGCGGCAAGCATGTCAACAAACTGTGGATCGCCGCCGGCCTCGGGTTGGTGACGTTCGTGCTGCAGGTGACGGTCGGCTTCTTCACCTCGTCGCTGGCGCTGCTTTCGGACTCGGCGCACGTGTTCACCGACATCTTCGGCATCTTCATGGCGCTCGCCGCGATCCTCGTCGCACAGCGCGCAGCACGGCGCCCGGATCGCACTTTCGGCATGTACCGCACGGAAGTGTTTGCGGCACTGGCCAATGCGATCCTGCTCTTCGCAGTCGCCGGGTGGGTGCTCTACGAGGCGGCCAGCCGATTCTCGGATCCGCCCGAGGTTCCGGGCCTCCCCGTCGCGATAGTCGCCGTCGTCGGTTTGGCGATGAACGTCATCGCCTTCCTGATGCTCCGCAGCGGCGCGAAGGAAAGCATCAACATCCGCGGCGCCTACCTCGAAGTCATGGCGGACATGATCGGGTCCATCGGCGTCCTCGTCAGCGGCTTGGTCACGCTCGCTTTCGGTTGGCGCTACGCCGACCCCGTCATCGGCGTCGCCATCGGCCTTTTCGTCTTGCCGCGCGCCTTCAACCTGGGCCGCCATGCCGTCCGCATCTTGCTCCAGCAGGCTCCCGATCGCATCGACGTCACCTCGATACTCGAGAAGATCAACACACTCCCGGGAGTCGTCGACGCGCACGATCTGCACGTCTGGACACTCACCTCGGGGATGGAAGTTGCTTCCGTTCACGTCACCGCGGCCAGTGACGCCGATCCCACTACGGTGCTCGCGGCCACCCAAACCTTGCTGGCCGAGGTATTCGAACTGGAGCACGCCACCGTGCAGGTGGAACTCCAGGGAAGTGACGGTAAATGCACGGAACTCGCCTGGTGAAAAGGACATTCCTAAATGAAACATTCGCTTTCGGGCCAATGGATAACCGCACCGAATTCGAAAAGAAATTAGGTCTTCTTTAGTTTGGGAACGCTTACCACAATAAGGTCAGACTGGGATGACAGGGCCTCTGACCTGCACTATCTTGGAATTCATGACTTCTGGGGAGACTCACATGACCAAATTCCACGCACTACTCCGAGACCAGATTCGCAACGAGTTCAACGCTTCGCATCAGTACATCGCGACAGCGGTTTACTTCGACAATGCGGACCTGCCACAGCTGGCAAAGCACTTCTACAAGCAGGCTGTGGAAGAGCGTAACCACGCCATGATGATCGTTCAGTATTTCCTCGATCGCGACATCAACGTCGAACTCACCGGCGTCGACGCCGCGAAGGCCGACTTCAAGGATGCCCGTGAGCCCATCGCTCTCGCGCTGACGCAGGAGAAGACGGTCACCGAGCAGATCGTCCAGCTCGCGAGCACTGCCCGCGAAGAAGGCGACTACCTCGGCGAGCAGTTCATGCAGTGGTTCCTCAAGGAGCAGGTCGAGGAAGTTGCCAGCATGACAACACTTCTCACCATCGCGGACCGCGCAGGCGCCAACCTGTTCGACCTCGAAGACTTCGTGTCCCGCGAGATGAGCACCGTCGGTGACACCACCGGTGCGCCGAACGCAGCAGGCGGAACCATCTAGCCTGCAGCACTCACGGATTTTGCCCTCGAGCCGAACGGTTCGCTTCCTGCCAGCAGGATCGAACTGATCAGCTCGGGGGCATCTGTCATCGGTACGTGCCCCAGTCCGGGCAAAACCATCAACTTCGCCTGCGGGAACGGCTTTTTCACGCGCTGCGCTTGGTACACGGGCAGAATGAGATCGCGTCGACCCCACGCAACCGTCACCGGCACAGTGGGATCCACGATGGGCGGCAATACGAAGTCCATCTCGAGACCGAGATCGACGAGTTCGTTGGACACGAGCGAACGGCAGTCGGCCAACGCCGCCGCATAACCGACATGACTCGGATGAGCGAAGAACGCGGCGAGCGCCGGATAGCGAATCAGCTTGTACCGCAATGCACGTGGCAGACCATCGCCCATGAGCTTGGCCGTGCCGCGCAGTGCACGGAACGTGTTGATCGCCCGCACCTGATCGAGGTGATTGACAAAGAACCCGGCCGGCGACAGAGCTGTCGCCGACGCGACGTCTCCGCGCGCTGCCAGCGAGAGTGCAATCCATCCGCCGAGTGAGTTTCCGGCGACGTGGGCGCGCTCCCCCGCCGGAGTCACTTCCTTGACGAACTCACTGACGTCGTCGATCAGCTGTCCCATGACGTCCGGACCGAGTTCGGGCAGCACGGACTCTCCGTGACCTGGCAGGTCGACCGTGACCACACGGCGATACGGCGTCAGCTGGTCCAAAAGCGAATCCCACGCCTGCCGTCGATGGACGATGCCATGGACGAGCACAAGCGTGGGACCGCTACCGGAGATGTCGTGCGACAAAGTCATGCCGCCAACATTAACCGTAACTTTGCGTAACGCCTATAGTTCTGGCGAAAAAATCAGCGCAGCGTGACCTGGCGTCCGCGCAGGCCGTCGCGCGAGCGCAGCTCGGCCGAGTTCAGTGGAGCGTCGACGGCCAGAGCCTCGGCAAGACGCTCACCGAGCTCGACGGTTGCCGCTACCCACTCGTTTGCATGCTTTTCGCGGTCGAGGTCGAAGACGGGGACCAACAGGCCGTGGGTGCGGAACGAGCCTGCGTAGCGCGAGCCCTCACCCAGGTGCAGTCCACCGGTCGCGTGCACGCGCGCCAACGCGAGCATCAGGTCGTCTTCGCTCTCGGGGCGAACCCAACGCAGGTGCGCCTTCTCGCCGGCGTCGACCCACCACGCGGCAACGAGGCCGTCTCCTTCGAGGCGTGCAGAGGGCATGATCGCCGAGTTGGCGTGCTGCACGGTGGCGGCAACCTCAGGATCGGTTTCGACGCCTTCCGGAATCCACCAGTTGAAGTTCTGGTGCACCGTGATGTCGAGCAGAGCCGATGGATCGACAACCTCGGTGACGGCGGGTGTCTCGGAATCGGGGTTCGCGGCAGAAAGCGCGTCGCCGGGGGCCGCGTCCTTGATCCAGTTCACCGAAGCGGCGAGGTCTGCGCCGAGGTCTGCAGAGTGCGCCTGAACCTGGACACCGACAAATCCGGTGGCCGTCTCGCCCTCGTCGCGGACGAGGGCGGCAACAGCGCCGGGGAGGACCGTCGCCAACGTGACGGGACGGTCGGAGCCGATGACCGGCAACGGTGCCGTGGCGGACGGAACGAATTCGCGCAGCGCGACCAGATCGCACTCGGCGGCAAGGCCCTCGAACGGGCGGTTCACTGCGCCGGCAGCGGCTTCACGCTCTGCTTGGCGTGCCGCCAGCTTCTCTGCGCGTGCGCTGCCCTGCTTCGGTCCACTGTTTCTTTTGCTCTTCTTGGCCACGAGGGCAAAATCTACACGCTGCCCAGCCATTGCTTCGTGCGCCCGGGATGGTTGGTGGCCACCCAACTGACCCCGAGCTCACGACACAGGTCCACATCCGCCTTGTCGTCGACGGTCCAGCAGTACGTCGCGCGACCCGCAGCGGCAGCCCGATCGACCAGATCGGGATGTTCGCGCAACGCCTTGATCGACGGCCCGATCGCCGTGGCGCCGACAGCCGTCGACGCACCACCGCCGAGGTATCGCGACGCGTCACCGAGCAGGACCGTCGGCAGCAGCGGTGCCGAACGGCGCACTCGCCAGACCGCAGTAGCCGAGAAAGACATGACCACCGCGCGAGAGTGATCGGCCGACGGCGGTGACGCGATCCCGAAGCGGTGCAGTTCCGCGAGAAGTTTTGCTTCGACCAGGCCGCCGAACCGCACTGGGTGTTTGGTTTCGATGAACAGCTTCACCGGGCGCGCGAAATCCAGGGCGAGGGTGATGAGGTCGGAGAGAGTCAGCAGTTCGGCCGGTTCGCTCGTCGACCCGTAGTCCAGAGCGTTCAGCGAATCGAGCGTCATCTCGCTGACGATCCCGGTGCCGCTGGAGGTGCGATCGACCTTGCGGTCGTGAACGCAGACCAGGTGCCCGTCGCGGGTGAGCCGGACGTCGCATTCGAGCCCGTCGGCACCCTCCTCGAGGGCCAGTTCGTAGGCGGCGAGGGTGTGCTCCGGCCGCGCAGCCGACGCACCTCGGTGCGCAACGACGAGTGGACCTCGACGATCTGGGCTCACAGGGCAGCGGTCTCCTTCTCTTCCAGCACCGTCTTCTCTTCCAGCACCGAGCGCGGCACTGGCACCCATCGAGTTTCCGATTCGGGTTCGCCGCGCCAGCTCTTGCGCTCGATCCGTCGGATCACGACGAGCGTCAACGACGCGGTGACGGCTGCGACCAATGCGATGAAGGCGTTCAGCAGAACCCCGTCGGCCATTGCCTGAATCCCCGGGCGTGATCGCCAGTACGCGTTGACCACCAGCAGCAGAGCGCTGAATCCCCAGAAGCCCCACCAGATCTTCACCAGCAGAGTTCCGCGCGGATCGCGGCGGACCAACTCGAAGAGATAAACCGCCGGCATCACGAGGTTGAGGATCGGCACAGCGCAGCCGACGACAACTTCCGACGCTGTGCGCGGATCGGATTCCCCGGCACCTGCGAAGTGTTCACGACGCCGACGAAGTAGCCAGCACACACCGGCGACAGCCGCGAAGACCGAGATCAGCAGTCCACCCAACTGAGTGAAGTACACGGCGGCGTCGGAGACCGTGAGAAGCCACTGCGGGATCAGCGTGGCGCGGTTACGCACCAGGATCGCGTATCTGCCCAGTTCGGCGAACACAGCGAGTCCGTAGAGAATCGTCGCGAGTGTCAGCAACGGCCCGACTCGGTCGGCCATCCGGTCCGCTCGCGAGGGCGGCACCGGTGAGGTGTCGACGATGTCCTGGAGTCCCCACTGCGGGACGGCGTCGTAGCGCGGGGTGGTGAGGCTACGACGCACTGGTGCGTCCCCCACGCCGCGTGGGTCGGACGGTGAGCGCGCGATCCAGCGGAAGCCACGACGGTTGGGTGGTTGGTAGATCTCGGTGCGGGTGGGGATCAGCAGGACGCCGCTGCAGCGCGGGCACCACTGCGTTGGGCCGCCGACGACAGGCCATCGTGCGGCGCACCGGGCGCAGACCTGAACGACACTCACAACTTCGATTCTGTCACGCCGTATCGGTAACGGCAGCAAATGGATTCACTCCCGATTTGTGATCGAACCTCCACCGCGTTCACCTGCATTGTTCGAATAATGTGACCTCCGCCACTTAAAAACTCGAGTTATCCACAGTTTCCACAGGTTCATCCACAGTTCTGGATGAATGAATCGGGCTTTATCCACAGGTCACGGGCAAGACCCTGAGAATTTGCTGACAGGTGTTAGCGAACGATGCACAGGCTCGAGGATGAATTTGACACCGCAGGTCAGTGAACTTTTGGGCGTCGGCGTCATTTATCCCGGCAAAGTTCACAATCCATTCAGAAATTGCTCCCGAAAAGACAGAAAAGACCGTTATCCCTTTTTTGCGGGAAGTCGGTTTTTGACACACCTGGAAGCATGACCGTCGATGACTTCTCCACAGCCCGAGCCAACTCTGACGTTCACCCCGAAACGGGTCGCGCAGCTCGCGTTCGTGTTGATCGGATGTCAGCTCGTCATTCGCGCCTGGGTTGCCGCGAGCAATTACTTCTACTGGGACGACCTCATCCTGATGGGCCGCGGAGGACGCTTCCCTCTCTTCTCGAGCGAACTCCTGCTCTACGACCACGACGGTCACTTCATGCCCGCGGCCTTCTTCTTCACCGGGTTGATCACCCGCATCGCGCCGTACAACTGGGCGCTGTCGGCAACGCTGCTCGTCATCGGCCAGGCCGCGGCGTCGTTGGCGCTTCTGCGCACTCTTCGGTTGGTCCTTGGTTGGCGACCGGCGCTGTTGATTCCGCTGATCCTGTATCTCTTCGTCCCGCTGACCCTTCCGTCGTTCTCGTGGTGGGCGGCCGCACTCAACGCCTTGCCGCTTCAGATCGCGCTTGCCTGGGCATGCGGCGACGCGATCAAGCTGTACCGCACCGGGCATGTGCGCTACGTGTTCTCGGGCACCGCGGTTTTTGTCGTCTCTCTGCTGTTCTTCGAGAAGGCAGTGCTCGTTCCGTTCGTAGCACTCGCTTTTCTGGTGCTGTACTTGCGCACACAAGGTGAAGGAACGCCGATACGAAGTGCGGTCACGAAGTGCCGACGCCTGTGGACGGCCTGCGCCGCCGTGCTCGCGATCTGGATTCCGGTGTATCTGACAACTGTCGAATCTCCGATCACCGGCAACGGCCGTTCCATGTCCACCGAACTGCTGCATCACGGCACGTCTTTGGGGATGCTTCCCACCCTTCTCGGCGGCCCCTGGCGCTGGGAGCGGTGGATCCCCAGCCCCGCCTGGGCCGATCCGCCGACGGTCTTGGTGGCCGCGGCCTGGGCCGCGCTGCTGACGACGGTCGTGATGACCGTGCGTGCCCGACGCGGCGCTGCCTGGATCTGGGCCGCCGCGGCGCTGTACTTCCTGGCCTCTGTCGTGGCGATGACCGCTACCCGATCCGACGCCGACACCACGTACGAGTTGGCGCAGACCTTGCGTTACTTCACGGATTCGGCGACGGTGTTCGCCCTCGCCGCCGCTCTGATTCTCGCTACACCTCGGCGGCGTCCGGCCCGGATACCCGTCGCAGTCGCCGCCGGCCTGTCGGCGCTCTTCGTGGTCAGTTCGCTCGTCTCGACCGTCACGTTCGTCGACATCTGGCGCGAGAACCCGACTCGCGACTACCTCGCCAACGCGCGAATGTCGTTGTCACAGAATGAGGATGCTCCACTGCTCGAGCAACCCGTCGCGATCGAAGTGCTCCTTCCCGTCGCCTTTCCGAACAATTTGGCAAGCAATGTTCTCGCGCCACTGCCTGATCGCCCCGAATTTTCTTCCAGCACTCCGATTCTGCGCACCATCGACGACAGCGGACGGATTGTCGATGCCGAAGTGACCTGGACGAGAAGGATTCCCGAAGGAGCGGCACCGAACTGCGGCACCCGTGCCGAAGGCCCGACCGAACTCCCCCTCGACGGCCCCCTGGCCGGCTGGGAATGGACGGTGCAGCTCAATTACCTCGCGAGCACCGACGGAACGATCGATGTTGCGTTGGAGTCCGGTGACGCAGTATCGGTACCCGTGACGCAGGGTTTGCACTCGGCATTCGTGCGCCTGGTCGGCCACGGAAACAGTGTGAAGATCACGCCGACAACGCCGGGACTGACGCTGTGTTTCGGCGCCGGACAAGTCGGTGCCGTCGTCCCGACCTCCGCAAAATAGTGGCAGAGTAGAAGTCATGGAGCTGCGTATATTCACCGAACCCCAGCAGGGCGCTACCTACGAACAACTACTGACTGTTGCCCAGACCGCCGAAAAACTCGGCTACGGCGCATTTTTCCGCTCGGACCACTATCTCGCCATGAATTCCGACGGCCTTCCCGGACCCACCGACGCGTGGATCACGCTCGCCGGAATCGCCCGCGAAACATCCACCATCCGCCTCGGCACTCTGGTGACGTCGGCTACGTTCCGTCACGCCGGACCGCTGGCCATCTCGGTCGCACAGGTCGATCAGATGAGTGGTGGCCGCGTAGACCTCGGCATCGGTGCCGGCTGGTACGAGGAAGAGCACCAGGCGTACGGCATCCCGTTCCCGGCGCTCAAGGATCGCTTCGAACTGCTCGAGGAAACTCTCGACGTAGTGACCGGACTGTGGCGTACGCCGGTCGGCGACACGTTCGACTACGACGGTAAGCACGTGCAGATCAAGAACTCTCCCGCGCTTCCCAAACCGCACCAGGTCGACGGTCCGCCGATCCTGATCGGTGGCACGGGCAAGAAGAAGACTCCGGCGCTCGCCGCTCGGTTCGCGAACGAGTTCAACATCCCGTTCAAGTCCCTCGCGGAAACGAAGGACATCTTTGCGCGGGTTCGTCAGGCTTGCGTCGAGCACGAGCGCGATCCGAACGAATTGGTGTACTCCAACGCTCTCGTCCTGTGCTGCGGCCGCGACGAGGCGGAGATCAAGAAGCGCGCCGAAGCGATCGGACGCGACGTGGACGAGCTACGTGAGAACGGTCTGGCCGGAACACCTTCGGAGCTGGTCGACAAGATCGGCACTTTCGCCGAGGCTGGTTCACAGCGCGTGTACCTGCAGACTCTCGATCTGGCCGATCTGGATCATCTCGAACTCGTCGCAAGCGAGGTCATGCCCCAACTGCAGTGAGGAAAGGTCCGGGATCTACAGCGCGTTCGCGTCGAGGAACGCGCGTAGGTCTCGGTCCCACTGGGCCGAGCGGGAACGATCGAGAAAGACCCGCACCAGCATGAACGCGATGACCAACAGGGACATCACGCTGAACCAGGTGAAAACCCCGGTCACCACGGCTGCGACGTCGGCAGCACTCTGTGTGATCGGAGCTACGGTCTTGTCGCCGTGATCGTTGACGTAGATGGGGACCTCGGTGCCGACGGGCGTCGCCGAGTCGACAGTGACATCACCCGTGTGAACCTCACCGTTCCAGTTCCATTGCGCGCTGGCCATTTCGGTGGTCGGTGCAATGTAATCGGCTGTCGAGGGGGTGGCCTGCGTCGAGTCTGCAGTCGTCGTCGCCGAAATGCTGTGTAGTTCGGCGGATTGTTTGGCGATCAGTGCGTTCTGGCTCGAAGCCGTCGCAGCCCCTGCCCATACCGCGAGAGGCAGCAGAAGAATCGCGAAAATGATCAGACCGAAGGACATGAATCCTTCGATCCGATCACTGCGGCGAACCATCGGATCGTGGCCTACATGAATGGTGCGTCGGAGCAGCGACGCAGTTCCTCGCGTACTACCTGACATTATTAGCTCAGTTCTCTCGACGACACACTCTTACATCGAGATTCCCTTTGTTTCGATCTAGTTGCAAGTGTTAACGAGCTGAATCACATGTGTCCTCCAACACCTGTCCAGTTATTCACTCGGCGGAAGGATGTCCGTCTGCGCCGGAACCTGATCCTGACGGAGCAATCCGACCGGGCAACTGACGCCGGTGGCATGCACCGGGCAGTAGCCGCCGGGGTTCTTCGCCAAATACTGCTGGTGGTAATCCTCCGCGTAGAAGAAGTCGCGCAGCGGACCGATTTCGGTGGTGATCGCGCCGTATCCGGCTTCGGCAAGTCGTTCACCGAAAGCGACGGCCGACGCATGAGCGATTTCTTCCTGCTCGGCGGACGTCGTGAAGATCGCCGAACGGTACTGCGAGCCCTGGTCGTTACCCTGACGCATCCCCTGCGTCGGATCGTGGTTCTCCCAGAAGTGCGCCAGGATCTGCTCGTAGGAGATCACTGCGGGATCGAAGACCACCAGCACCACTTCGGTGTGACCCGTACGTCCGGAGCACGTTTCTTCGTACGTCGGGTTGGGGGTGAAGCCTCCCGCATAACCCGCAGCGGTTGTGTACACACCGGGAAGCTGCCAGAACTCCTTCTCGGCGCCCCAGAAACAACCCATCCCGACGACGACGGTCTGCAGTTCGGCCGGAAACGGCGGCGTCAACGGATGCCCGTTGACGTAGTGCGCGGTAGGTACCGGCATTTTCTGCTCTCGCCCGGGCAGGGCGTCCTCAGGCGCGATCAGCGTGGATTTTGCGGACGCTCGTCCCAGAATGTCGTCGTACCAGCTCATGCTTCGATGCTACGCGTGAGCGGCTGTTTCGCCACGCCGTGACCGCGCGGGCGCCGGGCAGCTCCACCCACCGGTAGCCGATTTCTGCTACCGCGGCCGTTGCCAGAAGGAACAGCGCGAACGCCAGCGTCGGTCCGACGTGCAAAACGGTGTTCTCGACAACGCGGTACAGGATCAGGGTGTGCACGAGATAGATGATGTAACTGCGCGTCGAAAGCCATTTCACGACTGACCAGCGCGTCGGGACACCGTCGTAGCGGCCGATGAGAACTACCGCTGCGGCGACTACCGAAATGGTCCACAGGTAGTGCTCGCCGGCCCAGTAGACGCGGAACTGGGTCGCCACGATGATGACGTGCATCTGAACGAGGACGGCAACGATCAGCCAGCGGCCGGGAGCGAGCTTGGCCCACGCGAGGTACATGATCTGACCGAGGAAGACAGCCGGCAGCGTCGCGGCGATCTTGGACAGCATCGGCACGGTGTACGGCAACGGCGCGTAGACGTTGTAGAGCAGCACCAGTGAGCACAGTGCTCCGCCGGCGAGCGGCATGACGATTGGACGCAGACGCAATATCGGTCGAGCCGCGACGCAGGCGAGATAGAAGAGGAACTGGACGGTGAGCGTCCAGGTCACTCCGAGAACCGCTACCTCGGGCTTGAGAAAGAATCCGCCGAGAAAAAAGCTCATCAACGCTTCGGTATCGGAAATACCTTCCTGACCGCTGAACATTCCGTTGATTCCGAGGCGGACCAGAAGAATGGCAATCGCGGTTGCCACCCAGAATGCGGGCAGCAGGCGGCTGAATCGGTTGGTCAAGAACTTTCCGGGGCCGTCACGAATCGCGGACCGCGTCACCAGAGCGCCGGTCAGCATCATGAATACCGCGACGCCGACAAAAGAGAGGTGCTGGTTGAGTTCGGCGGGCTCGATCAGAACGCCGTAAACGACGTCGATCACCCACCAGCCCGAGCCGAGATCGTCGATGACGTAAAAAGAGATGTGGGAGTAGATCACGGCGGCAACCGCCAGTGCTCGCAGCAGGTCAGCGCCCGGAAGATTCACCCGAGGCGCGGCCGCCTCTGGTGATTCCGGGAGGAAAACTGGTGCGGGCATCGCGCAAGTTTAAGGTTCCGTTCACCTTTACGACGAATTTGCGCATATTAGCTTACCCTTAGATCCGACTAAGTTCGGTTAACCAAACTTTATTCTTTGGTGATTACTACCTGAGCCGGACTGTTGCGGACGGTGTACGAATGTTATTGGGTGGAAACCCGAAGAATGATTTGCACATACGCGAGTGACGTCACGCCGTGACCGGTGATCGACGCACTCTAAAGCACCAGGGCTCACCAGCCCGCAAAGAAGGGACCCTCGTGTCTGTTTACACGCTGCCGGAACTCCCCTACGACTACGCAGCCCTCGAGCCGCACATCTCGGGCAAGATCATGGAGCTGCATCACGACAAGCACCACGCGGCTTACGTTGCCGGCGCCAACGCTGCACTCGAGAAGCTGGCCGAGGCTCGTGAGAACGACACCATCGCAGCGCAGGCCAACCTGCTCGAGAAGAACCTGGCGTTCCACCTCGGTGGCCACACCAACCACACCGTTTTCTGGAACAACCTCAGCGCTGACGGTGGCGACAAGCCCGAAGGCGAGCTCGCCGCAGCGATCGACGACAACTTCGGTTCGTTCGATCTCTTCCGCGCTCACTTCTCCGCGAACGCCAACGCCATCCAGGGCTCCGGCTGGTCCATCCTCGCGTGGGACTCGATCGGACAGCGTCTGATCATCGTCCAGCTCTACGATCAGCAGGGCAACATCTCCATCGGCCTCACGCCGCTGCTGCTCCTCGACATGTGGGAGCACGCTTTCTACCTCGACTACCAGAACGTCAAGGGCGACTACGTCAAGGCATTCTGGAACATCGTCAACTGGAACGACGTTTCGGCTCGCTTCGACCGTGCACGTACCCAGACCGCAGGTCTGATCGTCTAGTCACAGCTCTTCTTGCGAACGGCGGCGCCTCACCAGGGGCGCCGCCGTTCGCGTCAGCAGAGCGCCACCGAGCAGGACCGTCGTGGCTCCGAAGACCAATGCCAGTGTGCGAGTTCCGGAGTCACCACTGTTCGCGCTGGTCTGATTCACGGCCACCGGATCCGACAGCACCGAGGTCAACTGAACCTGCTGCGGAGTGGTCATCGCCGGAATACCGGATTTTGCGCCGTCGAGGCCCGTGACCAATGACTTGGCGATCCCTTGCAGCGTCGTGAATCCCTGGGTGATCTGATCGGTCACGTCGCCGAGCATCTGCGGTGCCTGATCGGCGATGGGGATGAGTCCGTCGTTCAATTGTCCGGCAGCACTGCTCAGTTGATCGCTCGCGCCTTGCAGCTGCCCGACAGCGGTGCGGACTAGATCACCGAGCTCCGTATCGGGTCCGACCGAGCCACCCAACAGTGCCGGAACGGTGCCCAATTGCGCATTCAGCGCACCGAGATCCGAACTCACACCGGCCAGTTGCGCTGTCACGTCGGGCGGGATCGGAAGGCCGTTCAACGCAGTTTGCAACGTGTCGATCCGTGTCTTCAATTCCGCGGTCGACGACGACGCCTCCCCCAGCGTCAGGCCCAGTGAGTCAGCGCGCGTGGCCAGCTCTTCCGCCGACCCCGACGCCTGATCGACCACGCCGGATACCTGGTCCGCCACGCTCATCAACTCCAACGCTCCCGAGCGTGCGGTCTCGAGATACGGCAGCAGAGTGCCTGCGCCTGCCTTCACCTGATCGATGGACTTTCCGGCCTCGTTGGTGCCGGCGACCAGAATCTGTGCGGTGGTGAGGTTTTGATCGATCGAGCGCCGCGCGGCCGAAGTCTGAGCCAGCAAACCCTTGATTCCGTCCGCGCCGACCTGCGCCGATACGGCCCGAGTCAACTCGGCGGACTTCTCCGAGTCCGAGCCATTCACCGCCAGTTCGACACTGGCTTGGCGGGGATCAGTGCCGAACATCGACGCGACGGTTTCGCTGAAGTCTTCCGGCACCGTCAACGTCGCGAAGTAGTTCCCGCCGGGGTTGTCGACCACCTGGAAGTCGAAGTCTTCGTTCTTGCCCAACGTGTCCACCAGGGTGTCGCCGGCCCGAAGTTCCTTGCCGTCGAGCGTGGTTCCCGCGTCGGCGTTCACGATCGCGACGGTGTTCGAGGAATCGGCACCGCCCGCGAAGATCACGAACCCGATCCCCGCCACCGCAGCCGCGACAATCGCGGCCACACCACCCACTGCCAGCCGTCGACCGAGGCGTGACGGCTGGCGGTGGGAGTTCTCGGTGGTGTTCTCGGCGCTCATGGGCGAGACGATAAAGCAACAACTTGTAGAAACACTGAGAAGTTCTAGGTGGGCGCCGGGGTCGGTTTCGCTTCTTCTTTCGGGTCTTCATCCGGTTCGGTTCGAGGACCACTGATCAGGATGTCCGCCCAGCGTGTGGCCGGGTCGATGTCGAGCAGGACGGCCTTCACCAGCAACGAGAGCGGAATCGCCAGCAATGCTCCGAGTGCTCCGAGAACCCACGCCCAGAAGACAAGCGAGAGGAAGGTCATCGTCACCGACAGCCCCACGGCGTCGCCGACGAACTTGGGTTGGATGATGGACTGGATCACGAAGTTGATGACGGAGTAGACGACGATCACCCACAGCATCAGCCACGGCCCGCCCTGCAGGAGTCCCAGGAGCGCCGGTGGGATGACGCCGATGACAAACCCGATGTTGGGGATGTAGTTGGTGATGAAGGACAGCAACGCCCACAGGACGGGCAGCTGAATGCCCATCAGCCACAGCGCGCCACCGTCGAGTACCGCCACGATGAGGCCGAAGACCGTCGAGACGACCAGATATTTGCGAGTGCCGGCGGCAAAGGTGGAGAGCGCGTAGGAGATTTCGGGACGTTGCTCCGACAGCACATTCAACCGTGAGCGGATACTCATGCCGTCGAAAGCCATGAACAGCAACAGCGCGAGGATGAACACCAGATCCGACAGAATGCCGAGCAGACCCTCCAGCCCACTTTCGAGTACGCCCACGACCTTCGTGAGATCGATACTGCTGAGTGTGCTTTGGATCTGTTCGGTGCTGACTCCGAAGTCGGCCAACTTGTCGCGGCCCTCGTTGAGGAGGTTGGTCATCTCCTCGGAGTATTGAGGCAGGATTGTCGCCAACTGGGCCGTCGACACGATCAACGACGCCGCCAACCCGAGCAGAATCAGGTACACGGTGACCAGTGAGCCGAGCATCCCGACCCACTTGGGCCACCCTCGGCGCTGTGACCAATCTTGAATGGGCTGAACGGCAATCGTCAGCACGAGGGCCAGGAATACCGGTCCGAGGATGCCGCCGAACACCTTCATTCCGCCGACGGCAACCACGGTGGCCGCGAGACCGAGCAGGACGATCAGACCGCGCGGGATCGACCAGTTCTCACTACCGGAAAGCGTGGGGATCGGAGCGGGAGCCGCGGCGGCCGGCTTGCCCTTCCTAGAGAACACCGGCTTCCTTTGCCCGGCTTCTGATCTGGAATGCGCCCACGATCATGAAGAGGCCGAACAAGATTGCGTACCAACCCAACAGCCAGATGAGGCTGATGATGCCTTCGCCTGGTGCGATCAGAAGGATGATGCCGAAGATGACCGCGAGCACCGATGCGGCGAGCAGCCATCCCCAACTGGATCCGGGCAGCGCTTTCATCTTGAAGGCGCCGACAATTCCGAAGATTCCGAACATGATGGCGTAGAAGGCAATTATGTACAGAAGTACCAGCGCCGTGATGCCTGGCCAGACCAGCGCGACGATACCGGCTCCCACCGAAACGACGCCGGTGAACACCCACCATCCCCACGAACTCAGGTGTTCGCGGTCCCGGATGGCTCGAACGAGCGTGATCAAGCCGTCGACAATGGAGTAGATACCGAACAGGAAAACCAAGGCCACCACGGTAATTCCCGGCCACACGAGCGCGATGATTCCGAAGATCACGCCGAAGATTCCGCGGATCAGGATCATCCACCAGATCTCTTTGCCGTACTGCACGAACGGATTCTGCGTGACCATCAGTAGCCTCCGAAGCAAGCGGGTGTCTCTGACCGATTCAACAGCTTTTCAAACAGGGCAATACCGACAGATCGTATGGCTATCGTGACCTTTCCGCCCATCGAAACGCGCGGCTGATACCGAGTTGTGCTCTTCGGGTACGAAGCGAGGGGACTTTCAGCCTGCTTCCCGAATACTTGCTTCCCGAATACCGGGCGCAGTCCACGATCCCGAAAGCACTGCAGCCTTCGGCCAGTACAGGCGCAGAAAGACGTTGAAGTCACCGGACGGAGCCGGCAGCCAGTTCCGCTCCTTCTCGCCACCAGGCGACTCGTGCTGGAGATAGATGTCCAACGAGCCGTCGTCGGCGAACACCAGATCACTTCGATCGCCGATGGCATATCGATCGATCGGGTTGTCCACGAAGTACTGTCGCTCGTTCATCATCGTGAGCGACCAAAATCCCTCGACCGGCGGGAGCTCGTCCTTCTCGAAATGAAGTACGTACTTCTTCTCACCGGTCAGAGGCTTACCGTCGACGTCGGTGGTGGCGTGCGGGTACACGGCATCTGCGTCGAGGTTGGCCCCGAAACCGAGCCAGACGATCAGCGCCCGCTGAGCGTAATGAGTTCCGTAATGCCCCAAGCCGCGGTGCATCGTCCAGCCGTTCTTCGGGTTGCCTTCCGCCTCCTTGGCGATCTCGCTCAGCACGTCCATTCCGGTTCGCGCAGCTCGGTCGAGGGCATCACGCACCTCTTGCGGACGCGATTTCCAGGGCAACGAGGAGCCGATTCCGATGTCGGACAGCTGTTTCATCATCTCGGTATCCTCCGGACGCGGAGGATTGTCGTCGAGAAGTGCGTCGAGCGTGGTGAAAAAGGCCTCGCCGTCCATTGCTGCCACCTGGTCCACCGGCGGTGTGCGCGTATCGACAGCAGAGTTCACCGGAACTTCTCCGGGCGTGTAGTCCTGCGGATCACCTGTCCACTCCGACAGTGGTGTGAGCCGCGTCCGGTCCTGCAGGCTGTGCACTTCGGCCAGGTCTGTTCCCCCTGACGTCGCGTAGCGGGCGACTATCCAATTCATCGCCGTCGGCGACCGCAGCAGCGTCAAACCCTTGGGCACGTTGCCTTTCCAATTCGGTCCGGCCACCAGGTACGGCCCCCCGGTGCGTCCTACCGTCCGAGATCCCGGCACCGTGAAGACGTCGCTCCACGCGTCGAGGATGGGGACCAACCAGTACCGGGTGCCGAAGTCCGGCAGCGAGAGCACCTGCGGTTCCGTCGAGACGTCCAGCCACCCCGACGAGTAAAGAGTATCCGCGTTGGGCGAGACGACATCGGTGAAGCTCGCGTCGGGCGTCGTACGCGCATAAGCGAACTGGTTGAGCGGGGCTTTCATCGCCACCGGGGTCGGCGTCGCCGTCATGACGTCACGCGATACCGCCGCAATCAACAGGGGATACCCGAAGATCCACGCCTGCGTTGCCAGGTCTTCGAGCCGAGAACGGTTCTTCGACAGAGTCATGCCTGCGCATACCACCGCTCTCACCAGCGCAAACCTGGCTGGCACTCTCCCTGTCTTGTGTGCCAGTACCGAATAGGTGCATATTTCGATTACCCAACGAGGTGTGCCGGACCGACGCATGCGCGTCAGACCGAGATTTGCCCCAGCACCGAGGGAGGAACAGAAATGAACAGAAACGAAGCAATAGGCATTTCTCCGTTCCAAGCCGCTGGGTCTTTGCAGGGTTTCGTCATTTCCGGCCGTTGGCCGGACACCACCCAGGAGTGGGCGCAGCTTCTCGCCCTGGCTGTCCGAGTGGCCTCGATGCCGGGATTGTTGCCGACGACGACGGTCTTCGGAGTGCGTGAGGACGTTCCCGAGGATCCGCAACCCGGCACCGTCGGTCTGGTGGTTGCCGAAGGTCCGGTGCTCGGCGATTTTGCACTGACACCCGGCCGTTTCTCCGACCATCAGCCGCCGGCACTGATCATGCTGCACCCGCCGTCGGAAACTACCCCCAGCCTGCCGGAATGCGAGGGAAGCGCGTCGGGGTGCGTACTACTGCCAGGACTTCCCTACCTGGGCTTGGAGCATCGTGCGGCCTGGGTGGAGGCAGAGCCGGACGGCACGGTCGTCTCCATGATCAGCCGCGTCGGCATCGATTTGATCAGCGATCCCGACACCGCTGTTTTGGCCATGCTCCTCGCTTCGTGACGGCCGCGGCAAGCAATAAGTTTGGACTCCCAAACTTGCTGTGCGCTTTGCCAATTCGAGCCGACCGCGCTAATGTGGGTAGCAACGAAGGGGAGTAGCCCCCAATCGCCTGTGTCGACATACTGGTTCGACGCGTTCCGCCTGGTGCGGATCGCGAAGCACCCGGCCTGGCGAACCGAAGGTCCTGTGGCCTCGGTGGGCGAGACCTTCGGCCGGACAAGCGCACTATGCGCCTGCCCAGGCCGGAGGCTCGCATTTTTCCTCCGACCTACACCGACCGGAGGAGTAAACCTTGCTTGCCGCAACACTTTTGAGTTTCGGCGTCATTTTCGTCGCGGAACTCGGCGACAAGTCGCAACTGATGGCAATGACGTTTGCCTTGCGATATCGCTGGTGGGTCGTTCTCGGCGGAATCACCGTCGCCACCACCCTTGTTCACCTTGTCTCGGTCGCCGTCGGCCACTACCTGGGCGTCGCACTCCCCACCGCGGCAATTTCCATCGTCGGCGGGATCGCGTTCCTGATCTTCGGCCTCTGGACCCTGCGCGGTGACGATCTCACCGACGACGAGCAGAACAAGGCCGGTCGCGTCACGCGATCCGCCTTCATCGCCGTCGCGTCGGCCTTCTTCCTGGCAGAACTCGGCGACAAGACCATGCTCGCCACCATCACCCTTGCGACCGACAACGACTGGATCGGCGTCTGGATCGGGTCGACGGTAGGCATGGTGGCGGCCGACGCTCTCGCCATCATCGTCGGCTCGGTACTGGGCAAGCACCTCCCAGACGGATTCATCAAGATCGGCGCCGCGGTGCTGTTCTTCGTCTTCGGTGTCTGGCTGCTGCTCGAGGGCATCTTCCCCGACTCGTCGGCCGGCATCATCGGCGGTGGCGTTGTCCTGGCAGTGTCCGTACTGGGTGCGCTGGCTCGGATGATCTGGAAGCGCTCCCGTGCGACCGACTCCGATACACACCTCGTCGACGACAATCGGACGCCGATCGACTGACGCTCAACGAATAACGTCGCCGGCGCCCCAAATCGCGACCGGGACATGACCTTCCGCCACTCCGCTCGGTCCGAGTAGCTGCCCGAACCGCTTCATCGGGTACAGCGAGACACGTCGATCGAGGATCCGCACACTACCGATTCGGCGGAGTCGATCCTCGACGACAAGACTCTGCGCGAGGCTGCTCAGCCACACGCTGATCAACATGTTCGCTGTTCCGGTAGTCGCCACCAACAATCTGATCTCCGGCCAACTCGACACAAGATTGCCGAGTTCGTCGGTGGAACCGTCCACAGCGACATCGAAGATCACTTCGAACGGTGAACCGACAGCCTGTTGCGAGACATCGCAGCGGAAAATCAACTGTTGCGAGGCAGTCAGCTGGGCCAAGCGCCGTCGAATCGCAGTCTCGTTCGTTCCACAAATCGCGGCGAGACGCGCATAGCTGGCACGTCCGTCACGGCCGAGCGCCTCCAACAGGGCACCGTCGGACTCACGGAACACTGTCGGATCTGCCGGCGCCGCAGCGGTTGCCAGCTGAGCGCGACCTGCTTGCCCCAGAGCGCCCGGCTCCCAACTGAAGCCGTCCCGGTACACCTTCACCCCGACCCGGCTTCTGATCGACAAGATTCCAGGATCGGCAGCAAGGTGCTCACACACCAAGGCGTCCAAACTCTTCTGGTCGGCGGCCACAACTCCGACGAAGTACTCGTACTCACCTTCCGTCCTGGCCAACAGATAAGCGCAGGCCAGCTCACGTAACCGCTCCCCCACGTCGGCAACCGCATCCTGAGTGGTCCTGATCAGGAGATAGCCGAATATGTGGGTTCGACCGATTGCGACCGCGTTGACCCACGAATGACCGTTCGAGACGAGGCGACGCCACCGGCGGGCGATCGTCGTCGAATCCATGTCGAGTACCGACGACAACTGTGTCCACGACGCGCGGGGGTTGAGTTGGAGTGCATTGATGATCTCCAGATCAGATTCCGCGATCACAAATGCGTCGGATTCCGGCTTCATCTGCCAAGTATTGCTGGATTACTGCATTCTGGCCGGTGATCCCTGCCTGTTTGCCGAAGATATGTGAATCACTTCACAGGTTCACCACTTGGAGGCCCAGTGCTTCGCTCCACCAAAGTCACGGTCGCGCTGCTGTTCGTCGCCTACGCGATCGACTACATAGATCGGCTGGCGATCAACCTCGCCCTCCCTTTGCTCGGTGAGGAGTTCGATCTCGACTACTCCCAGCGTGGATTGATCATCTCCACGTTCTTCATTGCATACACACTGGCCCAACTGCCTGGTGGACTGCTCGCCGATCGATACGGCGCAGTCCGGATGGCTCTGATCGGGTTGGTGGCGTGGAGTGTCTTCACCGGCCTCACCGCCCTTGCGTGGTCGTTCGGGACGCTTCTGGTTGTTCGCTTTCTCTTCGGTCTCGCACAGGGCGTGTTTCCGGCAGCCGCAGTAAAGCTGGTTGCCGAACGCAGCATCCTGGAGCAACGTGCCACCGCAACCGGATGGATGAACAGTTCCAACGCCGTCGGTACGCTTCTCGCCATTGTCGTTGCGGCAGCGCTTCTCCCGTTGATCGGCTGGCGTGGGATGTTTCTGGCCGTCGCGGCGCTCGGCGTACTCTCGCTCGTCAGCATCAAGTTGTGGCTCCCGCCCGCACTTCCGGCGGAGATCGACCACGGTCCGGATTCCTCCTGGGACAACATGCGCACCGTACTTCGCTCCCGCGCGATGTGGCTCTTCGCCTTGATGTTCTTCGGCTACGACTTCGTGATCTGGGGGATGTCGTCCTGGGTTCCGTCCTACCTCCATGACGAACGTGGAATCGCCCTCTCGAGTGCGAGCCTCCTTCTCATCCCGGCAACCGTGGTGGCCGCCGTGACCACCGTCATCGGCGGCCGAATCTCGGATCGACTGGCAGGCAACAGCCGCATCGTCGTAGTGCCGTCCATGCTCGCGTGCATCGTGATGCTCGTTTCAGTTCCTTTCGCCTCCAACACGGCCTTGTTCGTCGTTCTCGTCACCCTCGGATCTGCCGCTGCCTCTTTCGCTTTCATGCCGTGTTTTGCACTCCCACTTCGTAGCCTGCCTTCTTCGGTGGTCGGAGCCGCCTCGTCGATGATCATTTTCGGCGGCATGGTCGCCGGGATTGTCGCGCCGCTGGTGTTCGGATTCATCGTGGACCATCTCTCCTGGTCAGCGGCATTCGTATCGCTCGCGCTCGGGCCCGTCGTGGCGATCATCGCGGTAATGGCAGCACCGCAGACCCGAGAAAAGATGCTGAACCTGGTGCAACTGAAGACCGCCAACTGATCATCACCAACCGAAAGAAGATCGACCATGAACCAACTGCTTTCGAATCTTGAATTCGGAGACCCGTCGCGGTTGCGAACCGTCGAGCCGCACTGGTTCGATCTGTACCGGGACCTGCACGCACACCCCGAGTTGTCCGGCAACGAAACTCGCACTGCCGCACTTGTTGCCGAAGAGCTTCGGCGGATCGGCGGCTGGGACGTCACGATCGGAGTCGGCGGCACGGGTGTCGTCGGTGTTCTCCAAGGGAGCAGCGGGCCGGTGATCCTGCTACGCGCCGACATGG
The DNA here is from genome assembly GCF_056945715.1 of Rhodococcus sp. MurmanLake-1. NCBI lineage: Bacteria > Bacillati > Actinomycetota > Actinomycetes > Mycobacteriales > Nocardiaceae > Rhodococcus > Rhodococcus sp. MurmanLake-1. The sequence continues at coordinate 40,848 of NZ_JBWZNF010000023.1, forward strand.
ACGCGTTGCCGGTCGCAGAAGACACCGGGTTGTCATACGCCTCCAAGACGGATGGCGTCATGCATGCGTGTGGCCACGACGTCCACGTCACCGCGCTACTTGCCACGTGCGCAGCACTTTCCGCGGATCCGACGTCGATCACCGGCACTGTTGTCGCGGTCTTCCAGCCTGCCGAGGAGACCGGGTCCGGCGCTCGTGCGATGGTCGACGACGGAATCTTCGACCGTTTCCCGCGACCGGACCTCTGCCTGGGACAACACGTGGGTCCGACTCCGGCTGGGATGCTGGTCAGCAAACCCGACATCTTGATGGCAGCATCCGACACGATTCGAGTGGTTTTTCACGGCCGTGGTGGACATGCGTCATCGCCGTACGCGTGCATCGACCCCTTGTTGATGGCAGCATCTTTCGCGCTGCGCATTCAAAGTCTGGTCGCTCATGAAGCGGCAACCCCGACAGCACCGGTGCTCACGGTGGGAGCATTGCACGCCGGCACAGCTGCGAACATCATTGCCGACGACGCCGAACTACTACTCAGTCTGCGAACTTTCAGTGCATCGTCGCGAGAACACATGCTCGAATCTGTAGGCCGGATCGCTCGCGCAGAAGCGGACGGAGCAGGCGCCACCGACGCGCCGGACGTTCATGCGTACAACGGCTTTCCGGCCACGGTCAACACTCCGGACGCAACGTCCACGGTGATGTCCGACCTACGCCGGGCCGGATTGGGAATGCACACCCTGCCGCAACCGCTTTCAGGCAGCGAGGACTTCGGAGTCTTCGGCACTGCTGCCCAATGCCCCTCCGTATTCTGGCATTTCGGCGGGACGGCGCTTCGGAGTTTCGACGAAAGGGCTCTCGCCGCACTCGCCGAGGGACGGATTCCTCCCGGCACACCCTCGAATCACTCACCGCGCTTCGCGCCGGATCCGGCCGCGGCACTACCCGAAGGTGTCACGGCTATGACTGCGGCCGCACTGGGCGCCCTTGCGCGAAGCGCGTGATTCCTACACATACTTCTCCAGGGAGATAACGCCATGTCAGACGACCTGCATTACCTCAGCGCCACCGAAGCTATTGCACACTTTCGCACGCGAGAATTGTCTCCGGTCGAGCTGCTACAAGCAGTCGTCGACCGAACCCAGAAGTTCGAACCTCACATCAATGCCTTCACCGAAGAGATGTTCGAGGAGGCACTCATCGGCGCTCGGGAAGCTGAGAGCCGATATCTCGGCCACGGACCCGATCCGCGGCCGCTGGAGGGAATTCCGGTAGCTGCCAAGGAAAAACACGCTATTGCCGGAAAGTCTCTGACCGAAGGTTCGCTGGCGGCGCGCGGAAACATCGCCCGCGAGAACGCACCGGTGATCGATCGAGTTCTGGCAGCAGGCGGCTTGATTCACGCACGCACCACGACGCCGGAGTTCTGTGTTGCGGCGTTCACGCACTCTCCACTGTGGGGCGTGACTCGCAATCCCTGGAACCTCGATTACAGTCCCGGCGGTTCATCCGGAGGCGCGGGCGCCGCCCTCGCTGCCGGAACTACCACTCTGGCAACAGCATCCGATATCGGCGGGTCGACGCGGGGCCCGGCAGGCTTCACCGGCACCGTCGGGCTCAAAGCGTCGTACGGCCGCATTCCCGGGGTCGCCCCGCTGTCCATGGATTCCTACCGTGGCGACGGTCCGATGGCCCGAACTGTCGACGACGCAATTCTTTTGGCCAACGTTCTGATCGGGCCGGATCCGCGTGACCATTCTTCCCTCAGGCCGGCGATCACGCTGCCACACGAGTACCCGTCGGTCGAGGGAATGCGCATTGCCCTGTGCCTGCGGCTCGGTGACTTCCCCATCGAGCCTGACATCGAGGCGAACACCCGGGCTCTCGCACAGTCGTTGGTCGATGCCGGCGCGATCGTCGAGGAGATCGAGTTGCCGTGGACTCGTGATTCGATGGCAGCAGCGGTGAAAGTCCATTTCGGAACGATCATGGGTGCATCCGTCGCGGAAGTTGCTCGCGTCCACGGTGATCTTCTTGCCGACTACACGCTCGACAACGTCGCGATCACGTCGAAGGGCGCTGCAGAAATGTCATTTCTGGACGGCCTTCGCAAAGAAACCCAGATGCAACGAGAGCTCGCCGAGGCGATGGCTCCATTCGATGCGCTGATCTGCCCGACTTCGGGCACCATCGCCTTCCCGGCAGGCGAGTCTTTGCTCGACGGCCTCACGGTTGCGGGCCAGCACGTGAACACCACCGCCGAAGCACTTCTCACGTTGCCGTTCAACGTCGCCAATCGGTGCCCCGTACTAGCGGTGCCCAGTGGACACGCACACAACGGCGTTCCCACGGGCGTCCAGATCGTCGGCCATACGTACGACGAACCGACCGTGTTCCGGATCGGCAAAGCACTGGAGAAGATCCGCCCGTGGGCATACACCGACCAGCATCAACCGAGGCTGGACGTGGTGGCGCCGGCTTCCTCGTGATTGCTGAGGAGATCAGAGCTTGGCTCTGATCTCCTCAGCAATCGGCTGGAACTGCTCGAGGAACGTCAGGGCCCAACCGAACGACGCGACGCCCTCGTAGTCGAACGAGTACACCTGATCGTTCTTGACGGCGCGCAGACGCTGGAAGATGGTGTCGTTCGCCAACTTCTCGTTGATGGGGCCCTTGCCACTGTTGGTGATGATGACGTCGGCTTCGTCGAGTAGCTCCAACTGCTCCTTCGGGAACCACTCGTTGCTGCCGGCAGGAATTGCGAGTGAGCGGTCGTTGAACTGGAACCCGGCCTCGCTGATGACCGTCGTCTGATACTTGGTCGGCGAGTACAGCGAGAAACCACTCTCCTCGAAGTACGTGGTGTAGACGACCTTCACCTTGCTCAACACGTCAGCATTGTCGCTGCGGAACTTCGCGATCCGCGCCTCGTACCGGTCTGCCAACTCTTGAACCTTCGCACTCTGGTTGAGTGCGTCCGCGACCCCGAGGGCGCGCTCCTTCCACGCGTACTGGCCGTCTTCGGCAAAAACTGCGGTCGGTGCAATCGACCGGATCTGCTCGTAAAGATCCGGGTTGTTCTCCGAAAGGAGGTTGGTCATCACGATCAAGTCGGGAGACAAAGCCGCTATCGCCTCGGCGTTGGGCTCGTACCAGCGTCCCACCTTCGGAAGAGACCGCAGGGCAGACGCATACGGTTCCGGGACACCGTCGGCGTTCTCGTAGTCCACCGGCAATCCGACGGGCGTGAATCCGGCGTCGAACATCGCGGGGCCCGTGTAGTAATCGGCGCTGACCACTCGCTGCGGGTTGGTGGGAACCTCCACCTGCCCCAGTGCCGTGTTGATGGTGCGCATCGAGCCCTCGGCCGATTCACTGGAGCTGGTTCCACAGGCCGTGAGCAATCCGATCCCCGCCAAGGCACCAGCCCCGAAGAAACCGCGTCGGGTAAGTGCTGCGGTGATGCGAGCGAACTCGGCATCGGTATCAGCGGTAGGCAAGAGAAGTGATGTCATGGGTTTCCTGACGGTATCCGAATTAGGGCTACCTAAAATTACTCTCACCTGCACCGTTACGGTGAAGCGTCATGGCCAACCACTGTTTCGATCGAGCCATCGATACGCGCACCCCCTCGGTCGACGGCCGGAAGCCGGTACGTTCTTGGTTCGTGACGCCTTCGCGACAGGACTTCCCCGGCATCATGTTGTGGGGAGCGCCGACCCTGGAACCGTCGACGTGGAACGAGCCGGTGTCCACCCCGAACCGGATCGTCGCGGAGCCGTGGTCCGTCAGCACCATCCGGTTCAAGAGCACGGCAACTGGCGTCTGGGATTTCCATACCCACCGCGAACATGAACTGCTGTGGTCGGCAGGTGGGACCGTCACCCTCGAAGCGTCCGAACACCTCTGGATGGTTCCGCCGATGCTCGGCATCTGGATTCCTGCCGGCACTGCGCACCGTGTCCGCTCCGACGACGGTGCCGTCATCTTCGCGACGTACCTGACGCCGGATCGAATCGACACCGATTGGGACTCGATAGTCGGCATACCCATGACCGGTGCACTTCGGGAGGTGTTGTTACACAACGAGAACAACGCCATGCCCGACCTGAAGCGACTACGGCTACAGCAGGTGGCAATCGACCTCATCCATCCCGTTCAGGCCGCGAGTCTCGACATTCCGTTGCCGAGAACGCCTGACCTTCTTTCGATTGCCCAGCAGATCATCGCCGATCCGGCGGACGACCGCACCACTTCCGACTGGGCTCGCACCATCGGCGTGAGTGGCCGGACCTTGATGCGCCGCTTCCAGGCCGACACCGGCACGACGCTCACTCAATGGCGAATTCTGGTGCGCGTCCGCGTTGCATTGATCGAGATTGCCGCAGGCAAACCTGTCGTCGCCGTGGCCCGCGGCCTCGGGTATGCCAACCCTGGAACGTTCATCGACCTGTTCAGGCAGGTCATCGGCCACACCCCCGCCGCGTACTTCCGCTCGTTCTCACCTGTCATGAAACCGCATCAGAATGGCACCAAACCCGCACGGGTGACACGTTAGCGTTGTTAGGCAAGGCAAACCATGTTGCCCGAACACGTTGGAGAACACCACAGATGCACCACCGCCGCCGTTTTGCCAGGTCTATCGCGCTCGCGGTCGGCGCGATCCTGATCGGCACGCTCGCCTCGTGCAGCTCGTCCGACGACCAGCCCTCGCCTTCGGCCGAGACCATCGACTACAGCTTCGCGGGGTACTCCGCCCAGATACCTGCCGACCCGCAGCGAGTGGTTGTCATCGACTCCCGGACGTCCCTCGAGTTCGCACTTCTCGCCGATTACCCGATCGTCGCCCTCGATTACGACGAGTCGAGCCATCTCGCATCCAAGGTCCCTGCCGATGCGGGGCATCTGGGCGGCAATCTCAGTAAGGAGGACGTGCTGAGCTACAACCCGGACCTGATCCTCATCTCCGTCGGCTGGTACGAGAGCTACAAGTCACAGAACCTCACTTTCGAGGACATCGCACCGGTTCTGGTGATCCAGGACGGCAGCTCGCCCGACAAGGAGACCGAATCACTCGGCGGGCCTCTGGGATTCATGGGCGAGCAACTGGCACTACTGGGCAAGACCGACGCCGCCTCGGCAGCACAGGCGCGGTACGAAGACGCTCTCGCCACTGCCCGCGACGACGTCGGTTCCGTCGCGCAGACCAAGACGATCGCCTTCGTATCGCTGATCGAGGACAAGTTCTTCGTGTTCAACACCCCGAACAACCTGACCGTCGACGTAGCGTCGTCACTCGGTTACACGATCTTGTCCAACGACGCGATCACCGCCGCCCAGTCGGCCGCGATCGGCGGCTACAGCGCCGAATTCGGTTGGGAGAATGCGGATGTGCTCGCCGACGCCGATGTCGTCGTCGCCCAGAATCTCGACTCCTGGCCGGGCAACCCGGCGTGGGATCGTGTTCCAGCCGTGGCCGCCGGCAATGTTGCACCGCTCGACTACGACGACAAGGTGGGATTCGCACTCACCTACACGGACTTCCTGAACAAGTTGGCGGACACCACTCGCAACCTGCAGTGACGATAACTGGTCATACCACTTGACCTCTCACCAGTTAGCGTTTACGGTCGGTACATGTTCCAACCCGTTGCACGTACCTCCGCTTCCGGCGCAGTGTTCGACCAGATTTCAGTGAAAGTGCTGGCCGGAGAGTTGGCCGCGGGTGAGGCGCTACCCAGCGAGCGCAAGCTCGCCGAGGCATTCGGTGTCTCGCGGCCCGCAGTCCGCGAGGCAATTCAGAAGCTCGCCCAGGCCGGGCTCGTCGAGGTCCGCCAGGGCGAGTCCACGTCCGTGCGAGATTTTCGACGCCAGGCCGGACCCGAACTTCTCCCCCAGTTGTTGGTTCGAGACGGCGTCCCCGACCTGACCGTGGTGCGCAGCGTCCTGGAAACTCGCGAGTTGATGGGACCGCAGATCGCGGTGCTGGCCGCCCGTCGCATCTCCGCGGAATCCGCCCGAGAACTCGACACGGCCGTGGATCAACTAGGCGCCACCGAAGATCCGGTAGAGCTGCAAGACCGCGCTCTGGCGTTCTGGGACGTCGTCGTCGACAGCGCGGATTCCATTGCCTTCCGTTTGATCTTCAACAGCCTGCGCGCTGCATACGAACCGGCCATGACTGCACTTGCCTCCGTCATGGTCGCCGAAGTCGGCCAGACCGACCTGTATCGAAAACTGGCCTCCGCCATCACTTCACACGACGAGTCAACTGCCGAGGCGTCAGCCGCACAGCTCCTTCACACCGGTACGACGGCAATCGGCGATGCTCTCACCTTCCTGGAAGGACTCAAACCATGAGCAAGCCTCTCACTCTGTCCGACGCAGCACGGACGTTCCGCAAGTCACCGACGCCGTGGATGATCGGCACCATGTTGGTGGTCGCTGCGGCAGCGCGCTTCACGCTGGGCAACTGGCAGATCACCGACGCCCTTGTTCCGCTCGTGATGCTTGCCGCATTCCCCTTCGTGGAGTGGATTATTCACGTCTTCGTTCTCCATTGGAAGCCGCGGACCATTGCTGGCGTCACCCTCGATTCACGCCTGGCGCGCAGCCATCGGGAGCACCATTTCGCCCCGCGAACCATCTCACTCATCTTCATTCCGTGGCAGACGCTCCTGATCGTGATTCCCGTCCTGACTGCCGTCGCACTCCAGGCGTTTCCCCGCGTCGAACTCGGTCTGACCTTCCTGACCTGTATTTCCGTACTCGGCCTCGGCTACGAGTGGACTCATTTCCTCATCCACAGTGACTACAAGCCGAAAACTGCTCTCTACCGGTCGGTTTGGCGCAACCATCGCAACCATCACTTCAAGAACGAGCACTACTGGTTCACCGTCACCACCGCGGGAACGGCCGATCGCGTACTGGGCACGTACCCCGATCCAAAATCCGTCGAGACGTCCCCGACAGCCAAGAATCTGCACGGCACCGCGTCGAAGCTGTGAAGAAACGCCGATTCCTGGCCCCTAGCTGGCAATGAACTTGAACTTGACTGTGTATCAGTGATTTTCGTTGAAATCCACCCGAACCGTGCTTAGTGTCGATGGAGTCAGAAGTTCGAAAAACGCTGTAACCGAAGGACACAACACATGTTCAACGATGTATTCAACAACGTCATCCACCCGATGGTCACGAACTTCCAGCAGTTGGATCCCCAGCAGTTCATTCCCCAGCAGTTCATCCCTCAGGGCCTGTTCCAGCAGGCACCGCAGGCAGCAGAGCAGGCTGTGACGATCTTCGGTAGCTGATACCGCAATCCACAGATAGCGCCACTCAGGGGTCGTCCGTCCAATATGCTGGACGGACGACCTGAGTGCCTCCGCCTGACAAGGATCCCCATGAGCCCCAACACCCCCGTCCACGCATTCACCGATGACGCCCTGGGCGATCTCGACGCCACCGGCGTCGCCGCCCGGATCGAATCAGGCGAGGTGACCGCACGGGAAGTCATGGAGGCGTCGATCGCGCGCGCCGAGGTAGTGCAGGGGCAATTGAACGGTTTGGCCTGCACAGACTTCGAGCGCGCCCTTGCCAGGAGCAACCGGCCGGCCGCGGGCATCTTCGCCGGCGTCCCCACCGCGATCAAGGACAACACCGACAGCGCCGGCCTTCCCACCCAGCAGGGCAGCACCGCCTTCACAGCAGTCCCCGCCAAGGCTGACAGCGATTTCGCGAATCAGTTCCTCTCCACCGGGGCCATTTCGATCGGCAAGACCCGACTGCCCGAGTTCGGATTCAGTGCGTCCACCGAGTACATGACGGAAGAACCCGTGCACAACCCGTGGAACCCGGCCTACTCGTCGGGCGCTTCCTCGGGTGGCGCTGCTGCACTGGTTGCTGCCGGAGTCCTCCCGATCGCGCACGCCAACGACGGTGGTGGATCGATTCGCATTCCCGCCGCTGCCTGCGGACTGGTCGGACTCAAACCCACTCGCGGCCGTACCATCGCCGATCCGGCCGACAAGTCGATGCCGATCCGGCTGATCTCTCAGGGCGCCGTCACCCGCACGGTTCGCGACACCGCACGATGGATGTCAGCGGCCGAAAGTTACTACCGCAATCCACGACTCGCACCGGTTCGCCTGATCGAAGGACCCAGCTCAACCCGCCTGCGCGTCGGCGTGATCAC
>NZ_JBWZNF010000024.1:0-34148 GCF_056945715.1 Rhodococcus sp. MurmanLake-1
TGGGTGCGATGCGCGAAGACATCGAGCGCCTGGGCGATTCACCGCTGATCGCGGAACCGGGACCTTGGGTGGAAGGGACCCGAGTGGATCAGGTCGGCCTAGATGTTCAACAGGGCCGAATCACTGACGCAGTTTCGTAGACGGCAATCGGTGCTGCCTTACAGCTCGCGGACCGCCGCACACCCCAAGGAAGTGAAGCTCAGCCACTACAATCTGGTGGTAAACGTCGCGCAGGTGTCGCCGGTGACGGGCCAGCCAGGGCGCCGGCACGCCACTTGTAGAACCCCGAACGCGACACCTCCAGCAGCCCAGCCATGCGCACCACCGTGAAGTTGGCCTTCTCCGCTTCGATGACCCGGTACATCGCTACCGGTTCTGTTCGGAGGCGAAGAAGGCCGCCTTAAATTCAACCTGTCAACGCAACAGTCTCGTCCGCTAGAAACTCCGCAGGTGTTCGGAATCCGAGGCACTTCCGGGGCCGGTTGTTGAGCTTGGCCGCGATGGCATCGAGGTCCACTTGACTCAGATCCCCGAGGTGCATTCCTTTCGGAAGATATTGGCGTAAAAGCGTATTGGACGCTCCTATGTATGTCAACCAGAGATGAGGGCGTTGGCATCTCTGGTGGCGGACTCCATCACGCGGTAGAGCTTCCTGGCGAGGGTCCGTTTGAGGCAGCGTCGAATGTCGCGGTGCGTCCAACCTTCCAAGGTGCGGCGGGCTTCGTAGGCGCGACTTTGCGGATGACACCGCAACCGGGTGATCGCGACGGTATGCAATGCCCTATTCAGCGCACGGTCTCCGCCTCGGTTGAGACGGTGCCGGCTGCGCTGCCCGCTACTGGCCTCGAGCGGAGCGACACCGGCGAGCGAGGCGAACGCGGCCTCGTTGCGGACCCGCCCGGGATGAGACCAGCTGAGCAACAGCCGGGCAGCCACGACAGGGCTGACGCCCGGTTGCGCAAGCAACGCCGGCCCGGCAGGGTGTTGGCGCAGCAGACGACTCAACTCCGGATCGAGTTCGTCGAGTTAACCTGTGAGGAAACGGATCCGGGCGGTGATTGCCTGCAAAGTCAGTACCGTGACGCGGTGTTCGACGGTGGCCGCGGTCGATGCTTCGATGCGGGAGAGTTGCTTGGTGAGCGAAAGTCCACGCAGGGTGGCGCGGAGGTGTTCGGGTGCGGCGACGATCAGGCTCTTGAGTTCGTTGATGGCTTTGGTGCGACTGACGAGAATCCCTTCGCGGGTCGAGGTCAGGGCGCGGATCGCTTCCCGAAGTCCGCGGGCTCGGGGACTGCTCTGATGTTCGCGCGCCAAAGCGGTGCGTGCCGCGCGGATTGCGTCGAGGTGATCGTTCTTCGCGCCGCGGGCTCGTTTGAGGCTGCCGACTTCGGTGACGTCCTCACCTGCCTGCGCCAGCACGTCGGACAGTCCGGCGGCGAAGCTTCCGGTCCCTTCCAGCGCCCAGATCCGTCGACCGGGTGCGTGCCTGCGCGCCCAGGCCAGGATGCGGGCATATCCGGCTCCGTCCGCAGACTCCGCAAGGTGTGCGTGAACGCCACCGGTGACGGTGTCGAGTATCGCGAGGTCGATAGTGTCGCGGTCGGGATCTCCGCCGATGACGAAATCGTATTCTTCTGCAAGCATGGTCATTACGGTTGCCTTCCACTTCGTTGGCGATCGTGGTCGGCACCGGTCTGGGAAGAAGTCACGTGTCGCGGCAGCACTGTGAGGGGTCACGCCCTGCGGGCGGACAAGCTCGAAGATCAAGCCAAGACAAGTGGGCCAGCCGGTGTCGGCAACCCGAAGGGACATGTCAAATGCAGGGCACACGCGAACGTGGTCAGTATTCTCGGGAGTCACCTCGGATCGCTGATACCAGCCTGACCGATCAGCCCGACTGGGCCACCTCAAATAGTCACAGTGTTCTCATTCGTCCCTCGCTGCCACGGACTACGCGGCGCCGCAAAGAACATCTCGATACCTGTCGGTGCGCTGAGCAACTTGTGATCGGCCAATTCCATCCCGCGATCCCAGGTCAAACTCCGGCATAGTTCCGGATCCATCCGTGCATATTCCCGTACCAGTGCGGGCACTACCGAGGTGGTATGTCGGGTGGATGTCTGCACGATCGTCAAGTAGCGGGCTCTGCGATCCATCAGAGTGGCAACCTGACTGTTCTTCGAACCGATCACCAGATCACCTTCCATGTGGCCAGTTACGCTGCGATCCTCAGCACTTGCGGACCGATCTACGATCGGGCGTGCATCGATGATCTGCGACCTCCATTGCCCTTTAACAGTGTGCCGCTTGTTTTTTCGAATTGGTCGCCGTGTTCGTAACCGCTTGCTGTCGACGGCGGCCTAATAATGACCCCATAGCGACGGGGCGGTTTCGATTGATCGTTGCAACACTCCTGAAATGCTGGAGGATGTGTTGGAGCGATTGTCACGTCGAAAGAAAAAAGACCCGGGACGCCGGCCCATGTCGGCCAAGCGAGCCCGGTTCGTCGAACTGCGTTCGCGGGGATGGAGTATCGGCGCGGCAGCCCGTGAGGTCGGGGTATCGAGGTCGACGGGGAAGAACTGGCATCGAGGGTGGAAGCTGTACCGCGATGGTGTCGTTGTCGGATTCACCCCACCGCTCGATCGGCTCGCCGTCCGCCCGATCAGTTCCCGGTATCTGTCACAAGAGGAAAGGATCGCGATCGGCGACCTGCATCGAACGGGGTTGAGCATACGGAAAATAGCGGAGGCCCTCGGCCGGGCACCGTCGACGATCAGCCGGGAACTTCGGCGAAATCAGTTCCCACAGGGCGGATATCGGCCGTTCGATGCGCACCGTCAGGCCGTGCAACGCCGTGCCCGACGCCATCGCCGACGGGTGCACCGCGACATCGAGCTGCGAGAGGTGATCGGCGAACTGCTTGCAACCCGGTGGAGTCCAGGCCAGATCGCTCGACATCTACCTCAGCGTTTCCCCGACAGACCAGATCGGTGGTTGTGTCACGAGAGCATCTACCGGGCCTCTACGAGCCGGGTTCGGCGTTAGTGCGCCCACTTGCCGTCCCGCCGATCGCCGCACCACCGCTACGATCGGGGCGGACCCATCGGCGCGCGCACTACCGCCCGCATCGTCGTCGACCCCGCTTCCAACAACCCATGCTCGGTATCGGCGACCGCCCCTTCGAACCCGACGATCGCAGTGTGGCGGGCGCATGGGAGGGGGATCTCATCATCGGGAAGAATCAGGGATCTGCGATCGGAACGCTGGTCGAACGCACTACGCGAACAGTTCGTCTGCTGCACCTGACCAGCCGTGACAGTGACACTCTTCGTGCTGCGATCGCAGCACGAATGAGCGACCTGCCACCCGAGCTGTTTCGTTCGATCACCTGGGATCAGGGAATCGAGATGGCCAGACATCGCTCGATCGCCGCCGACCTCGATATCGATGTGTACTTTTGTGACCCGCACTCGCCCTGGCAGCGAGGCAGCAACGAGAACATGAATGGCCTTCTCCGCCAATATTTCCCGAAAGGCACCTTCGGATCCATACACCAGAGCATCTGCGCGCCGTTGAGCACGAACTCAATAACCGCCCCCGAGTGGTTCTCGACGACCGTACGCCGGCCCAACTCTTCGACGCCTTGATACGGTCGACAAACCATCGAGTGTTGCAACGATGACTAGAACTCGCCCCGTCGGTAAGGGGTCAATTCCAACCCGTCGTTGACGTTGAAGAATAAAGTCACCCTGTTCCCGGGTGTGACCCTGACGTTGACTGGCCTCGTTGCCTTGAATCTGATCTGTCCATCCGGGCATGGTTCCGCGAACCGGCCAGGGCTGGCATGACCTTATAGGAGCTTGGGTAGAAGCCCCGTCAACGTCTTGTCTGCCCTCCCTGACCGGCGAGCCCTCGTTCGGTAACAGGAAGGCACCATCCATCATGACAATGATCGAGCAGGAAGTCATCGCCGGGATCGACACCCATGCCGACACTCATCATGTCGCCGTGATCGATACCACCGGTCGACGGCTCGGCGATGCGGGATTCCCGACAACTTTGAAGGGCTACACAGCGATCGCCGCCTACATCGCCGCGTTCGGCCTTGTCCGCCGGGTCGGCGTCGAAGGCACCCACTCGTACGGCGCTGGGATCACCCAGCATTTGAAGGATTCCGGCGTCCGTGTCGTCGAGGTGATCCGTCCGAATCGGCAAGTGCGGCGGATGCGAGGAAAGTCCGACCAGGTCGACGCCTACGCAGCCGCGTCAGCGGCTTTGGCCACCGACGATCATCCGGAACCGAAACAACTCGACGGTCTCGTCGAGGCCGCCCGCTACATCCACGCAGCGCGTCGCAGTGCGGTCAAAGCACGAACTGCTACTCGCGTTCAGATCAAAAGTTTGCTGGTAACCGCACCCGAGCAGATTCGGGCCCGGTTCCGCAGTTCCACCGACACTGCACTGTTTCCCGCCTTGGCCCGCACGAGGCCGGCATCGGAAGAAAACATGCTCACCCGCACAATCCTGTCCTCGTTGAAATCTCTGGCACGCCGGTACCAGCACCTCACCGCGGAAATCGACGTACTGGAGGCCGACCTCGAGCAGTTGGTGCTTCAGATCAACCCGGGGCTGGCGCAGACCAAGGGCATCGGAACCGTCACCGCCGCACAACTATTGATCACTGCCGGTGGAAACACCGATCGACTGAAGTCGGAAGCGTCTTTCGCGGCACTCTGCGGGACAAGCCCTATTCCAGCTTCCAGCGGCAAGACCACCCGCCACCGGCTCAATCGCGGCGGCGATCGGCATGCAAACTCCGCCTTGCATCAAATCGCCCTCACACGAATGACCTACGACCAACGAACCCGCGACTACATGACTCGTAAGCAGCAGGAAGGCAAGGGCACCAAGGAAATCCTCCGCTGCCTCAAACGCGCGATCGCTCGAGAAGTCTTCACACTCATCACCAACCCTGTCCCCGCTATCGATCACCGCAAGCTTCGACCGCTCCGCCAAGAACGCGGACTCATCCAACTCCAAGCGGCCGCAGCGCTCGGCGTCAGCATCGCCAAAATCTCACTCGCGGAGAACGGGCGAGTCCACGACGCTACCTTCCTCACCACCTACGAAACATGGCTCCGAAAAACCGATTTGACACCATAGGAGCATCACTTGCACAGTTTCTGCGGAATGACACCCCACCGAGTGGTGTAGATCGAGCGGTAGATCGTCTCGTGGCTGATCTCCAACGCCTCGTCACCAGAGTGGTGCAGGCTCAAGTGGCCGACGATCTGCTCCGGCGACCACTCGTCTTCGAGCATCGACACCACTTTCTCGCGCAGCGCTGGTCGTTGCTGTAACAAGCATGGTTTGGGTCGTTTTGCCTGTGCACCGGCACGTTCCTGTGCAGCCGCAACTCGATAGGCGTGCGGTCCACCATTCCTGTTGATCTCCCGACTCACCGTCGAGGGCGCCCGGCCGGAAGCTGAGGCGATCGACCGAACCCCGTCGCCCGACACAATTGACCGCGAAATAACCTCACGTTCAACAAGAGTCAAAGAGTTCGTTCGATCCTTGACAGGCTCAGGCGCGATGCCGCCGTGGTACTTCAGTGCCGTCAACACCGACCCCGGCAGCTTTCTCGACGCTCGGGAGATGACGCTGATCGAGTCTCCGGACCGCCATCGGCGCCACAACTCCGTCTTCTCTTCATCCGACATGCCTGGCCGGCCGGTCTTCGACACTCTCACCGTCCTTCAACTGCACTTTTGCACTGACCCTGTGATTGTAAGGCCGCTTGTTTCAAAACTGCTCTGTCCAAACGCAATTCGGCGTTCGTCTTGCGTAACCGTTCCAACTCTTTTGCTGCCGCAACACTATGCCTCACTTATGCGGAGGTGAGCGGTTCATGGCCGAGGACCTGTCGCATCAGGTCGAAGGCCAGATCGACGTCGATCTGACTGCCGTAGCCGTCCACGCCGTTCCGCACCGCTTCGGCATACACATTGACTATGTCGCGCTCGGACTCCGACCATCCTTGCAACGGCGATGGTTCAATCCACAGGGCGAGCTCCTCGATGGACACCCCCGCGTGTGCCGCTCGACTTGCCTGTTCCTGAATCCAGTCGCAGTACTGGATATTCGAACTGATCATGGTTTGCGGATCACCGAGCGGGCCGTGACCTGCCACGAGGACGGTCGGGTCCAATCGGCCGAGGGCGGTGATGACTTCCGATCCCTTCTTCACGTCACCGAAGAGAAAGAACGGAGTGACTTGATTCATGATGAGGTCGCCTGCAAACAGAATTCTGTCGTCGGGGTACCAGACACTGACATCGCCGGCGGTATGACTGTGCGGTTCGGGTCGAAGGACTACCTGAACTCCGCCGCCGAGATCGACGATGGTTGGCTCGGAAATGATGCGGTTAGGGGTTACGACCGCAATATCTCCCCAGTCGACTTGCGGCCACAGTTGTTGCAGACCGAGTCCCACGGTCTTCATTTCGGACACTGTTTCAGCGGTTCCGTAGATTGAACAATCGGCGGGCAGTAGACAATTACCGAAGGTGTGATCTCCGTGAGCATGGGTGTTCACTGCCGTGATTTCCACGTCGGGCGGAATCACCTCCGTGACCTTGGACAAAAACTCTCGGGTTCGTCGTTCTGTCGCAAGGGTATCGACGATCAATGCTGTGTGTGACCCAGCTATGACACCGGCGTTGCTGACACACCATCCTTGATTCGGCTGGAGATATGCCCATACCCGTTCTGAGAGTTGTGTGAACGTGTCGGGTGTGTTCATCGGGGACGTTTCTCCAGTAACGAGCGACTGTTGGCGAGGAATGCCTGTCCCAGAGTTTCTCGGAGGTCGTCGAGTCCTTCGGAGATGGCAGGGTCCAGTAGCGCCAGGTGTCGTACGGTCACAGCTCCGGCGGGACCTTCCGATGCGTCGCGGGCAAACGACCACGACCCTGCGTGGCTGAGTAGTGTGGGCAGTGTCTGATGTTGTTTGTAGTGGATGACGTTGGGCGTGCGGAACCGTGTCGATGTGGTGGTCTGGGTCTTGTCGGGGGACGATATCGTCGTCATCTCGATCCGTTGGGTATCGATGGAGGGGGAGTCGACGTTCACGTGGCGAACATGCGGCACGGTTCCGGTCCATCGTTCGGCATCCCAAACCCAGGACATCGCTTCTTCGACGTTGTCGACATCCACATGGTCTACGACATCGACCAGTAGATCCTTGACTGGTCTCGTCAACTCTCCCAACCTCTTCAGTATCTGCAATTCCCGGGTCGAGTTGGCATGGACTGCTTCGCGAGCCCACGTCCGTTGCTCCGGGCTTGTGTGGGGTTGCAGGTCTATATCGTGTTCTAGACGGACTGCGCACCCGCGATCATTCAGGCTGACGTGCCAGCCCCCGGACATTCGGGTGAATGGGGCGGTCGCATGGATTTGCTCGAAGCTCACTTTGCCTGAACGTGTACAGATTTCGCGGTGGGAGCGCCATGTCCTGACGGCTGTATCTACTGTCGCGACCAGCTGCAGATCCTCGTGAAGTGTGTCCCCCGCCTGCTCGCGATGGAGCACTTCAACCCCGATTGTAGGTTCGAATATCGCCGGCCATCGGTCGACGCGAGCAATCAGGTCGAAAATGTCGGAAGATTCAGCGGCGATGGTGATTTCGTGTGTGCTTTTCATGAGGCGTTGGCCAGATCCACCAGATCCCTCAGTGTATGGGCCTCGACCAGGTCTTTGTCTTCGATGACTTTTCCGAATTTGGTGCGCAAAGCCGTAGCGGTTCCGATGACGGCAAGGGAGTCGTATCCCAGGTCATCGAGCGAGGTGTCCAAGAGTTGTTCCGCGTCGCCGGCGATTTCGGGTTCTCCTGCCTCGGAGCGGAGCGAAGTGAGGATATCGGTGGCAGTGATTTTCATGGTGTGACTTTCTCGTAGTGGAATCGTTAACGAGCTACAGCGACAACGGAGTTGAAGCCTAAACGGCCGCGCGAGAGCACGAGTGCCAGGTCGAGATTTTGTTGGTGACGAGCGTGGATGACCAAGTCGATGTCGTGGTCGATGGGTGGGTTTTCGTCCGCGGTGGGGGTGCCTGGGATGACGTGGTGTTCGAACCCCAGTAGTGCGGTGATCACGTCGACGGGTCCGGATCCGGAGAAGAGGCGCCCGTATCCGGTCTTGGGGGCGGTGCAGGGAGTCGTCTTCCCTTCGAGTGCGGATCGGATTGCATGGGCTTCGGATGTGTCTTGATCGGGAGTGCCAACTGCGTCGAGATAGACGACGTCTACGTCAGCTGGGCTGGCATCGGCACGGCGTAGGCACTCGCGAATTGCTCGTGCGAGTCCTGAACCTGACTTGTCCCCTTGTGCATCGAAGGTCGAGGCGTGGGCGAGGATCGTGCCGAGGGCGTGGGCATGTCGTGAAGTTGCCGCTTGGTGGTCTTCGAGGACGAGCATTGCTCCGCCCTCGCCCGGAACGTACCCGCTGGCGGGGGGACTGAACGGTTGATAGGCCCGTTTGGGGTCTGTCGAGGAGGTCATGCGAGCGCTGGCGGCATGTGCTACCCACCCCCATGGGTCAAATGCGGAGTCTGCACCCCCGGTCAGAACCGCTTGTGTTCCGTCGTCGATACGATCGAGGGCCGCTCCGATGGCATCGAGTCCGGAGGCTTGTTCGGTGACCACTGCCCGGCCGGGGCCCTTCAGTCCATGTCTGATCGAGATCTGGCCGGTATTGACTGCATAAAACCAGGCGAAGGATTCGTAGACGCTGACCGCCGCCGGCCCTTGGGCCCACAACTTGCGAAATTCGTTGTGGGTGAAGGCGAAACCTCCGAGCGCGTTTCCCGTACACACTCCCAGGGTGAAAGGGTCGCTGTTTACCGTCACCTGGGACATCTCGAGTGCTTGCTCGGCAGCCACCAATGCCAGCTGTGTGGAGACATCGGTCTGTTTGACCAACCGACTAGGAATCAGAGTCGAGACGTCCTCGACGACGCGGGCCTGGAGTGTGTGCCGGTAGATACTTCCATCTGTGTTGGGCGGCCGTACCGTGATGTGGTTCGTTCTCGCCGATATCGACTCCCACAATTGGTCGACGCCGGTGCCTGCGGGAGTGACAGCACCGTATCCGGTGACGACTGCGGTCATGAGACCTCCTCGAGTGATTGAAGGACAACGCAGGACTGGAATCCTCCGAATCCGCTTCCTACGCTGATCACGTTCCGCAACGTGGCGGAGCGCCCGACCAGCGGCACATAATCCAGATCGCAGTCCGGATCGGATTGATTCAGATTCGCGGTCGGGGGGATGAATCCCCTGTCGATCGCAAGCGCGGATGCTGCGAGTTCGACTGCGCCGATAGCGCCGAGTGAATGGCCGACCATCGATTTGATGGAGCTGATCGGTATCTGGTATGCGCCATCCCCGAACACCTTCTTGAACGCCGCTGTCTCGTGCCGGTCGTTTTGCGTGGTACCGGATCCATGCGCGTTGATGTAGTCGACTCTGCCGAGCGGGACGTGTGCGCGCTGGAGGGAGAGTTTGATCGCTTCGGCCATCTCTACGCCGTCGCTTCGAAGTCCTGTCATGTGATGGGCATTGAGTTGGGTGGCATGCCCACCTATGCATGCGTACACGTGCGCTCCCCGGGCCAGAGCTTGCGTGAGAGGCTCCAGTACGAGCATTGCCGCGCCTTCGGCGAGTACGAAGCCGGCACGCGTCATATCGAAAGGACGGGACGCAGTTTCCGGGGACTCGTTCAGTGGTGACGTCGCCCGAATCGCGTCGAAGCATGCGGCGACGATCGGGGTAAGTGGTGCGTCGGTCGCACCTGCCACCACAATGTCCGCTCTGCCTCGCCGAATGAGATCGACGCCGGTGCTGACGGCATCAAGACCAGAGGTGCATCCGTCAGAGATGAGATTGACCTGCCCTTGAGCTTTGACGCGCCACGCAACCTCCGCGGGTAAGGCTGCAGGACAGAGGTAATCGAACATGTGAGGACTCAGATAATCCTCCGACACTTCCCACGATCGCCCTCCGTCGGACATGACCAGATATTCCTGTTCGAGGGAGGTGGCAGCAGCGACGGCACTACCGATCGTGACAGATACCCTTACGGGATCGGGCTCTTCGGTATCGAGCCCCGCGTCGGTCCAGGCTTCACCGGCGCATACCACCGCCAGTTGAGTCGCTCGGTCCATTCGTCGACGTTCGCGGACGGACAGTCCTTCCTCCGCAGCGTTGAAATCACATTCACCGCCAATACGGGAGCGGAAACCGGTCGTATCGAAAAGTGTGATCGGGCGAGTAGCGGTGCGACCATGGCGGAGCAGATCCCAGAACTGATCGCGGCTGCCTGAGCCTGGGGCGCGCACGCCGATACCGGTAATTGCGACGATAGTCGACAAATCATCCCGAAGTTGCTCGGATGGAGGGTTTTTCATGACGATGCACCTGTTCTCGGGAAGGATGATTCTCCACGGGCCCGACTCTTGATGACCTCGAGGTCGGCAAAGGAGAGCGGTAGCAGTCCGCGACGCAGTTCATAACCCCAATTCGTCCTGGATGTCAGTTCGAGATCATGCTGGACGGCGGAGAGGGCAACGGGTTTCACGGACGTGTCCCAGTCGACAGTGCGGCGGAAAGGAGTGAATCCCGCTCCCATATCCACTTGCCAAATCTCTTCGCCGCGTATCTCTCCCACCGCAGTGAAGGCTTTCAGGGTCGTCCCGTCCGTACGTGACGTCTTGGGGCTGTAGTAGACAAGTATGTCGCCGTCGCGCATGCGGGCCAACGGCGCGCGACGGCCGTGACAGACCTGGGCAACTCCCTCCGAGACCGCGCGGGCAACATGATCGGCTGATACGACCCCCAACCAGGCCCTCATCGGAGCTTCCTTTCTTCGTTTCGTGTATTCACGGACAGCAGTACTGCGCACACCAACAACAGGACGGTCATGCCGAAGAGCACGGCGAAAGGCACATTCGACGGGGCGCCGAGTCGTTCGAAGAGAACGACGAGGACGCATGATCCGATCGCTCCTCCAACTCGGAGAACAATGTTGTTGAACGCCACAGCGTCTGGCATGGATTCCTTAGCGACTGCCCGGTACGACGCCGTAGCGGAAGGTACGATACTGAGCGCCATTCCGATTCCGAGCATCACCAGCGAAAGTTCGACGACTGCGACCCGATCACTGCTCAACGCCAACAACGCACTCGCTACCACTGTCACTGCTGCACCGCACAACACAACGACCGCACCTCCGTACTTGTCGACATATTTCCCGGTGAACACGAGTGCCGCGCTACCGATCGCGAACGCCACCATGGCGTAACCGGCGTCGAGCGCGCTCCACCCGTGCGCCTTCTGCAAGTGGAGCGGAACGAGAATGAGGGTGCCGAATTGTGTTGCGCCGGCGAGAAACCCGACTGCCGATGCAATCGCGAAGACCGGGTGTTTGAATAGCCGTACGTCGAGGAGTACGTTGCCTCGGCGAGACCGCGATACGAAGAGCGCCATGCACAAGGCAGCGCCGGCAACGAAACTGACACCGTTCAGAATCCGCAGGTCCGCGAGATCCCCGAGTCCTAAAGTCAGCAGTGTCAACGCCGACGCGGTGAACACGAAGTCCGCCGCAGGGAACCTTCCGTGCGGAGCCGTGCTGTCGGGCAAACGAACCCGCCTTGCGGTGAGCAAGACGACACATCCCACGGGGATGTTGATCAAGAACAGCCAAGGCCACGGGTAATGCGTCATCATCCATCCGCCCAGGACGGGGCCCAGAGCCGGCGCGAAAACCAGAGCAGTCCCCGCCGTAGCCATCACGCGACCGATAGCTTTGGGGCCGGCGGCCTGAACGATGCAGGTCTGTCCCGCCGGGAGCATCCCGCCGGCAGCGAGGCCCTGCAGTGCTCTCATGGCAACGAGCCACCCGAGACTTGGACTCAGTGCACATAATGCCGACGCCGCGACGAAGGCAAGGACGCACCACCACCAGGTACGACCTGCACCAAACTTTCGGCACAACCATGCTGATGCGGGCATACCGATTCCTGTGGCGAGCAGGTATGCCGAGACCGACCATTGTCCGGACGACACCGCCACGTCGAGATCCGAGCTCAGCTTGTCCAGACTGACCTGCAAGAGTGCGGCATCGAGCTGAGTCATGAACGCACCCGCGACAACCAAGGAAGCGATTGTCCATGTAGTGCGGGTGATCGCATCCGGTGCGACTGTGTGTTCCGTCGACGGAGTCATGACGCGTTCCTGGCCGCTTGCGCCTCGACCGCCCGCGGCCGTGGAATATCGCGGTAGATGTTCAGTCGTCTCGCTACCCAATCTGCGGTGTCTTCAGCGAGTTCGGCGATACTATTGAGACACACGTGAGCCTCGTCCTGCAGAACCCACAGTTCGTGCATCTCGCCCCACCCCTCATCTAGATCCTCGAGTACGGCAACGGGATAGATGTCGTCGAGAGCGCCATGCACGCTCAGAACAGGGCACCGCGGTGTGCTTTCGCGATGGACCGCCAAAGCGTCGAGCCGGCGCGCCAGTTCTGCCACAGTGTGTGTGCCGAAAACACAGGTGAAATCAGCCACCAACCGACGCGGTAGGTCTTGCACTGACGTCGGTGCCGGTCCTCCTGACAGGTTGACCACGCAAGAGAGCGCGGTGTCGGTGTTCGCGGCCACGTTGAGCGCAACTTGACCGCCGAAGCTTATTCCGCCGAATGCTCTGTCCTGTCGACTCAGCCTCGGGTCGAGTGTCAATGCCACGAAGAGTTGGTCGAGCAATCGCACGACATCCGAAGCAAATCCGTTTACGCCGGTCTGCACACCGAGGCCGGGAAGCTCGGGTAGTACCACTGCGATACCTCGGTCGAGGAACCGCTCCCCGATCGAGAGTGGCTCTACCTCCGTCGACGAGTCCAAGCCATTGCTGAACATGATCCACGGATGTCCCTCCGGTGAGGGCGCGTCCCCCTCGGGGAAGGCGATGAGGCAGGGCACTTCGACGTCGACATCCTTACGGCGAACGGTGATCGTGTGTTTTTCGATCCCGCTCGTAGGCGGGAGGGATAGCAGGAAGTGTGATCGGGTCTTTCCTTTGAGTGAGCGTTTGACCTCGACATCGTCGAAATACAAGAACTGCGCCCAGTGATAGCAGGCAGCGGCGGAGCGATGCGCTCGGCGCGCGGTGGCACCGCCACTCGAAACAGCATGAGCAGCATGGACGTCCGCTCGTGCGCTCCACACCCGAAGCCATTCGCGCCAAAACGGTTCCGTATGGGGGTGCGTACGTAACAGTGGGTCGAAATCAGCAAGTGCGATCGATACGTCTCCCCATGTCACGGTTGGTGCATAGCGCGCTTCGAGGAACATCAGACGGGGAAGAAAGTTCCCTATCGCTTCGACGAGCTCGACCGGTACCCGCGCCGGTCTCATACCGTTGCTACCGGTTTCGACATGCTCACGGATTTGTGCCAGCTCGCGGGTGGCATTCGAATCCAACCCGCTCAAGAACGATTCGACCTGCTCGGTGTTGCCGGAGAGTTGCAGACGGTGCTCGACGACGATTTCCGCTGTCCGCGGACCTCGCGGGAGAACCCGCCAGTGAGTCGTCATCGATCGACACGGGGGAATCGGAGGGTCGATGCATGCGTCCACCGCGAGCAAGTCATGGTGAATCGTACGTTCTGACCTCCAACTACGTTCGTCGTCACCAACTTTCGCGGTGAAATCCAAGGATGCGTGAGTTGCACATCGATGCACGACATGGACATCGACGAAGTCGAGATCTCGGGTGGCCGTTTCCACGTCGAGTATCGCATCGAATACCGTCTTTGCAGGAACTGCACATACGATTGAATGCCGTACGACTCGCGTCGGAATGTCGTGGCAAACCGCGCCGTCAACGAATGAATGCACCGTCATTTCCCTCCTGTAGTGCGCGAGTTGCCGCGTCGCGCAGCGTGACTCGATCGAGTTTTTCGTTTTCACCACGCCGGAAACCATCGACTTCGAGGACCGCATCAGGCCACTTTTCAGGACTCAATCGAGCGCGTATGCCGTGTAATGCCCGCTCGGCGACGCCCTCCGGCGCTGCTCTCGATACGCACAATGCGGCAACATGGTGCCCGCGATGACTCAATTGCGAGACGGCGATATCGGCGAACCCGCTCGCCTCTTGTGCGATCAGCTCAACCTCTTCCGGAAAGAACCGGTGGCCGTCGTGGGTAAGTACCATGGCGGATTCCCTACCGAGCAGCCAGACACGGTCGTCCGATATCTGGACGATATCGCCGGTGCGGAAAGGTATCTCAGGGCGGTGGCAGTGTTCGGTCTGTCCTGTCCAGGAGAGATACCCATTCATCACGACGTCGCTGTCGATGCACAATTCTCCTTGCCCCTTCTGATGGTCTTTGAAGGTGCGCAACGAGATCGAGGCTGTTTCGTCGGGTTGGCCGAGAAGATAGCCCGCGGGCGGCGCGGTGAGACCGTCGACCTGATTTGCAGTGGTCCAGATGAAGGGGCCGTATGTTTCGCTGAGTCCGTAACCTTGGACAAGGTCGCCGCCCACAAGTCTGCGCGCGTGTCGCAGCACGTCGGCGGGCAACGGCGCGGCACCGTATGCGAGGGTTTCGATGGTGCTCAGGTCGAAATCGCCCTCGTCGGCGTATCTGATGAACTGGTCGAAGGCGGCCGGCCGCAACATCAGATGCGTGATCTGGTGTTCAACGACTGAGCGAACCCAATCCTGCGGCGTGTTTCCGTTCGGTATGACGAGCGTGCTGTCGTTCAGTAGTGAACCGAATCCGAAGATGACTCCGGTGGTGTTGGTCAGAAGGCCTGTCAGCAAGACCTTTGACGACTCACCGAATTTCAATCGTGATGTCACCGCGCGAATTCGACGGAGAACGGTGCGCTCCGAGATGCTCACGGCTTTGGGTGCACCGGACGAACCGCTGGTGAAAAGAACGAGAAACCGTTCGATTGGGCCCGCGTCGGCGTATCGACGGAGAGTCGATGGATCGCCGATGTTTCGCTGCAACGAAATCGATCCGTCGCGATGTTGCGTGACTGGCCGACGTGCGTCGACGAGCGCGCGGGCCTGGGTGGCGTCCATCAAAGCTTGTAGTTCGCTTTCCCGGGCGGAGGCCAAGTTGTACGGCAGTGCCATTTCCAGACCGAGTGCACTGCCGGCCGCCATCATGCACATACCCGGGACGTCGTGATCGAGAGCGACGACGACACGATCTCCGGGCCGAAGTCCCGCAAGGAGCAACTGTTCGACATATCCAGCGGTGAGTGAGAGTAGGTCGTGACGGGTGAAAGTTTTCCCTCCCGCTACAACCCGACCACCGGTGTAAAGGACATCGAGCAGCGTGCGGGGGGCCTCACACCGGGGAGGCAAGGTCCACCATCTCCCACAGTCGATTCGGAAGATCCCGTTGAATGCGAACCCACGGCCCGGTTAGGTAGTCCCGCATCGCGGACTCTGGAACAACTACTTCGATTTCATGGGTCACTGTTGCCAGGGGGCCGGACGCACTGAGCCGATGCCGCGCGGTGCGAATAATGCCGGACCGCAGATCGGTGCAGGTGGTGAACTCTTCACCCTGAGACACACTCATCAATCGGGTAAGCAGCGGGTCGCCGTCGTTCTCCTGAACCTTCAGCTCGGCACCAGGGGCAAAGCGACCGTCGAATTCGACTGACCGGATCGAGTCGTCCCATGCCGGCCACCCGCGTACATCCACCCACAACGCCCACACATCATGGCCAGGCGCCCACGATGTGACGGTCGAGGAGGTGACGAGCGTGACATTCATTACGACTCGTTCTGCGCGAGTGGGGAATACGACGTGATGTCTTCATCGCCCAGCCAATATTCACGTGGGTGGGCACCGACTTCGACCATGACGCCGTTCAGCGACCAGTTCGGTTCTCGAAGCGAAGCGGTGTCTCCCCAGAATTTCTCGTTGAAGAACTCGAGAATGACGTTGGTATGCCACTTGATTCCCCTGTCGGTCAGGCGGATCCGGTCGTCGAGGACTTCGACCAAGCCACGTCCGACAATTCGCGCGATTTCGTCGGCGAAGTCGTCGAGGAAATCTGTTCCGAATTTCTCCTTGTAGAAACCGAACTCGATTTCGTAGTACAACAACGCGAAAATCACATACCGCTCGCGTTGAACACGTGGGCTCATCCGGTCGGTGATCGTGCTGATCAGGAAGTCGTCGTTTTCGACCCGTTCGATGTATTTCTCGACGTCGGCTTCGGTGCCGAGCCGATAGCCGTCGAAGTAGCTGTACGACCCGGGGCCGATCGCGAGGGTATCGATGTATACCTTCCAGTTGAAATGGTTGTACAGGTTCTCGTAGCCGGGTTTCGCGAAATGGTCGACCATGTACATCTCGTAGCCCATCGCTTCTGCAAGGTCTTTCGCTTCGCCGTACATAGCTTTGACCATCTCCGACTCGGGATCCGCCGGGCGGTCGATCTTGCCTTTGACGATGAGTTTGTCTTGGATCGTGTCTTTGTGAATTCGGTACAGGTAGATCGTGAAGTGGGGCACGTTCAGCTCGTTCAAACGCTCCAGATCTTTGTGCCAGATCTCCAACGAGTGACCCGGGAGGTTGTACATCAGGTCCAGCTGGATGTTGAAGAAGCCTTTTCCTTGGAAGGCTTTGATCACTCGCTCACTGTCAGCGGCGGCGTGAGGTGATCCGATGATGCCGAGCAACTCCGGCTGGAAGGACTGCACCCCGAGACTCAAGCGGTTGATCTTCGATTCTGTTACGTAGTCGATCTTCTCGTCGTCGAAGTCCCGCGCGTTACCTTCCAGTGTGAATTCGGCGTCGGGATCCACGTCGTAGAACTCGTACACTGCGTCCACCAGCCGGCGAAGATTCTTGGTTTTCAGCACGCTGCCGGTACCGCCGCCGATGTAGATGTTCTTCAAAGTGCCTTCCCCGAATTTGCGGTACCGCGACCACTTGCGGAGATCTTTGACAAGCGCGTCGACATACCGCTCTTCTCGCCCTCTGCTGTCGTTCTCCGAGAGTAAGGAGATGAAGTACGGGCACGACTTACATCTGGTTCGGCAGAAGGGAATTCCGATGTACAACACGAAGTCCACACCGTCCTGCTGCATGTCGATGTTGGATTCGAGCCAACTCTGGCCCTCCCCCACTGTGTGCATGCCCGGCGGGTACAAGATGAACGGTAGATAGCACTTGCGCGGATACGGGTCGGTGCCAATGGGTTCGTGTTCGATCGTGGTCATGTCGTTTCAAACCTTCCTCGTCGACCGGGCGCTCTTGAAGAGCGCCAGTAAGTTTTCGATGGTGGGATGTGCGTGTTGTTTTCTCGATGTTCAGACGTTTCCGAGTCCGCCGCATATGTTCAGAGCCTGTGCGGTCACTGCGGAAGCTTCCGGCGAGGCAAGGTACGACACCATTCCCGCGACCTCGTCAGGCTCTATGTAGCGTCCGATCGGGACGCGTTCCTCGACGCGCGTCTTGGCGGTAGCGGTATCGGTGTTCCATAACCGGGCGTAGTTCTGACGTACTTTCTCCGCCATCGCTGATTCGACGAATCCAGGGCACACCGCGTTGACGGTGATACCGGATCCTTCTCGAGCTAGTTCGAGCCCGAGGGATTTGGTGAATCCGACGACTCCGTGTTTCGAGGCCGAGTACGGGGATCCATGCAGAACTCCCTGTTTACCGCCTGTGGAGGCGATGTTGATGATGCGGCCGCCGTGAGGTATGAGCTTTCGTGTAAGGAGCTCTCGCACAACGTAAAAGGTGCCGTTCAGGTTGGTTGCGATTACATCGTCCCAAGCCGCCGGCGCGACGTCCGCAGTAATGCCACCGCCGGATACTCCGGCGCAGTTGACGAGGACCTCAACGGTGTCGATCTGGCGTGCGAGTTCGTCAACCGCGCGGCTGACGTCGTCGGCGCGGCGTACATCGCACACAACGGTTCGCAGAGCGCTGTCGACGGTAGTCGATAGGGCTAAATCGTGTGCCGCTGAGGATAATTTACTCTGCTCGCGACCGAAAAGGGCCAGCTGGAAGCCATCCTGCGCAAGCCTGGATGCGATGGCCTTTCCGATATCACCTGTTGCGCCGGTGACTAGCGCTGTAGGTAAGTTCATGTTGGATCGATTCTGCGTGTGACGGGATCTGCGCGGAGTTCGGCAGTCGCTTCCCATGTGCCCCAAAAATTATTCAAGACGCCCCCTGGTGTTGGTGTGATCAAGCCAAAGCAACAGTAAACCCATGTAGTGATCAACGAGTTTTCCTTAGATCGACATCTAACTTACTGTCGCACTTGACGTTTAGCGATCCAACGTCTCGAACATGAGTATTGAGCTAGTTTCACGCAAGCGCAACCTTTCGCCGAAAATTGTCCGATTTGGGGCGCATTCCCGAAGAGTGCGTCCCTCCGACTTGAAATACTAAGCGCGTTGATTATAGTTGCGGTGACGGTTGCGGTTCGTGACCGGCGAATCGACGATTTGAGGAGTTTGAGATGTGGGAAACGGAGCACAGTACCGAGACTGATCTTCCGATTGGAGATCTGTGGAAGACGTTCACGGACATCCATTCCGGGAAAATCTCGCTCCCAGGCGGTGACATCTTCGAGCCGGAGGGCACGCTGGCAGTCGGGACACGAATCAAGGTCACACCGGCCGGCCAGGACACGATGACATCGACCGTCACCGAGTTCGAAGAAAACGCACGCTACGCGGACGAGACGGAATACAACGGTCTGCTGTTAACTTTCCGTCATGTATTCACCCCGGTAGGCAGCGGAACTCAGATCTCTCATCAATTGACCATCAGCGGCGAAGCGGCAGACAAGGTCGGCCCGGAGATCGGACCGCAGATCAGCGCCGATTTTCCTAATCAAATGGACGCGCTCATCGCAGTTGCCCGTGGTCAGTGAGAGCAGCCGTTTCGCAGAACCCCGGAGTGAAAGTCCCGGATTCCTGCTCTGGCATTTGACCTCGCAATGGCAACGACAGGTGACTGCGAGTTTGGCTCCGTTGGGTTTGACTCACACCCAGTTCGTCATCCTCGCGTGCACCAACTGGCTCAATTCCAGCGATGGCCCTGTGCCCCAGGTCGATATCGCCCGCCATGCGGGCACAGATCCACAAACAGCCTCACAAGTTCTACGGCGTCTGGAAAAGGCCGCGCTACTGACCCGCGAGGTCGACCCACAAGATTCACGTGCGCTGCTGATCGAAGTCACCGAACTCGGACAAAAGAAGGCGGTTGAAGCCGTTGTCCTCGTAGAAGCAGCGGACGAGCAGTTCTTCGCCGAACTGCCACCGTCCTTTCGTCAGGCCGTCTTACGGTGCGGCAAGAAAAAGAACATCACAGCAACCACTTGATCCAGCGTCACCAGAAGTTAGTTTGACTCAACCTGGCTGCAGGTCACGGGATCTGAACTTGCGCGCGATGCGAGCTATCTGCAGATCTCGCGATCTGCAGATAGCGGTGCGCGACCACGCCCGACAACTTCTTCAACGATCACCACGGAAGACCGGGCTGGGATCCGAGCTACGCGGACGCGCCCGAAGACGGTGGACACGAATGATCGCGCCTCGACCAGCGCCCCCTGATCTCACGTTCAGTTCCTCGATCCCTGGGACAAGCAGGTTTCGGCGGTGGGCATCCACCGAAGGACAGGACAACCAGAGCCCCACGCGCCACACTCGCGGCCCGAACATCGACTAGCATCACCTTCTCGGAAAGTACTGCCGCACAACGGAATGTACCCTCACCGTGAGTTTCCTCTCCCGAAAACGCGGACGTTCGAATCAAGACTGTCGGCGCCGCGATTTCGGTTAAAGACCAGCGGAGTCGATGTCACATACGCGTGAAAGATCGACTCGCCACACTCGCGCCCCGCACGCAGGCCTGCCACACGTACAGAGGGGACTTTTCGATGCTTGTGGTTGTGCAAGACGAGGACCAGTTGCCGGGTACCGAGCGGGAGCTGGTCCGTTGGCTCAGGGGCTGGGCAATCGGATCCAAAAACGAGTTCGGCGGAGTGGCCGTCGCCAACTGCAGGATCCCTCACCCCACGAAGGGCTACCGCCAGGTCGACATGATCATCTGGACCCCGCATGCCTGTGTGATTGTCGAAGTGAAGGGCTTCAAATCACCGCAATCAGGAACAGTCCAGATCTCGGTAAACGGCGAATGGACCATCGATGGGGAACCGGCAGCGCTCCATGTTTCCCACGCCGGCTCAAACCCTGTAGGTCAGGTAGAAGAGAATGCATACGCTGCAAAGGACCATTTTCAGGCATCGGGCATCAAACCGGAGTGGGTCAACGGTTTGGTCCTGCTGTTTCCGATGCGCGGCAAGGCGCTGACGTTGAAAGCCTTCGACTCGTCGAGTCGACAGAGGCATGACGAGGCCGTCAACCTCCGTGACGGAACCGACGTGGCCGTGGGAGAGCTAAAACCACTGCGCCGCTACCTGTACGACCGCCGCAGCGAGCAGCGGCATCCACTGTGGAGTGCACAATCGGTCGCGAAGGCATTCGAGTCCCTCCAGATGACGACGATGTCTCCATCATTGGAAGCCATAGTCGCCGAGGGCTTTCCCCAACAAATCGAACATCCCCACCGACGTCGACCGACCACCACCCCGAGCCCGTCGACCATCCCGAACTCCACGCAGCCACAACCTATTCCGATCGCGAACAGCACCGCACCCTCCGCGAAGCCGGCGCCCGCCGCACAGCAGAGCTCGCCACGGCAGCAAACACTCCCCGCACCACCTCCCCCTCACGTGGGCACGCGGAGGTTCATCAGATCCCCCCGCATCCCGAACTTCACAAACCGGAAGTCCCACCGCACACCCTCACCCACCTGGATGCCCGCACCTCGCCCACCCACCCAGCTGCGACGAAAGAGCCGTGTACCGCGCCGCTTACTCAAGTTAGCCCTAGCCGTCGTGATCGCAGCGGTATCCATCAAGGTGGCATCCGCAGTTCTCGCGGATCGCTTCCCTGAAACACAACGATTCCAGTCCCCCTCCGGCAACCTGGCATGCGAGGTCACCGGTGAAACCAGCAAAGCACCTGAGCGGGTTACCTGCTCCGCCGATACGTACTTCTACATTCCGCCGCCCCCGCCGCCGGATTGCCCTGTGGGCGAGTTCGGTCACGCAATCACTCTGACCCGAAATGTCGGCGCCACCTTCGAATGCACACCAGGACCAAAGAAGGCTGCGGCACGTATCCTCCCCTACGGTTCCACAACGACACTCGATTCGATCACGTGCGAAAGCTCGACCGAAGGCCTCGTCTGCACAGACGACACAGGCCACGGTTTCCATATCGAGCGCGACACCTACAACCTTTGGTGACGGCTTCAAACCAGCCTTGCCTGCTGAGTTCTGGGCCAACCATTCCAGGATCGCACTCGTGGTTTCGCTGTGGCGTTCCTGCTGGACCCAGTGGCCGCTGTCAAAGCTGAGCTCTTCGACATTGGGAACGAATGTAGACAGGTTCTCCGAGCGGGCGACCGCGTCGCGAAGACCGTAGATCATCAGTGCCGGCTGATCGATGACGGGATTGACATCTGCGAGCAGGTGCCAGTTGCGGTTGAGGTTGCGGTACCAGTTGATGCCACCGGTGAACCCTGAGTGTTTGAACGCGGAATCGTAGACTGCCAGTTCACGTTCGTTGAGCAGAGGCTCGCCGAGCGGAGAGTCGTCCTGGGCGATCTCGATCAGCGCCATGCCCGGTTTGGGCGGCATGAGCGGCTCGTCCCGACGGTAGAGGTTGTTGATAAAACGTGCGGGATCCGCATCGAAGACCGCGTCAGCAACACCTGGCTGCTTGTTGAAGTGCACGAAATAGTAGTCGCTTCCCAGCACTGCCTCCATGAAATCGAGCCACGGCATTTCGCCGCGCGCGAGGTACGGCAAGCTGAGCGCCACGACCTTGTCGACCCGCTGCGGGTACAGCAGCGTGAAGCTCCACACGACAAACGCTCCCCAGTCGTGACCGATGAAAGTCGCGCTCTCGTAACCGAAGTGGTCGAGCAGGGCAGCAAGGTCACCCGTCAGGTGCTCGATATCGTAATCGACGATATCGACTGGTCTGGCCGAGTTGCCGAACCCCCGCTGGTTAGGAGCGATCACATGGTAGCCGGCAGCGACGAAAGCCGGGATCTGATAGCGCCAGGTGTACGCGAGATCGGGCCACCCGTGACAGAGCACAATCGGATTTCCTGCGTTCTCTCGGCCAGCCTCGAAAACTTCGAGATCAACGCCGTTCACGGAAATGACGGTGGCTTCAGGGAACGGAATTTCATGGGTTGGTGTGTTCATGTTTTCAAGGTAGATCCCTAAATAGGTCATCTAGTGACCGGTTTTTCGGGGAGGATAGAAATCATGAAATCGGATCGTTTGGTTGCCATCCTCCTGATGCTGCAGCGGCGTGAGCAGGTCACGGCCGCAGAGGTCGCCAAGGAGCTCGAGGTTTCTGAACGGACTGCGCGCCGCGACCTGGACGCGCTAGGCATGGCGGGGTCCCCATCTATTCGATCCAGGGTCGTTCCGGTGGGTGGCGTCTTCTTGGTGGCGGACGCACAGACCTATCAGGCCTCACCGAGAGCGAAGCTCGCGCCCTGTTCCTTGTCGCCGGGCCTGCGGCGGCCTCGGCAGCTGCTGAGCCTGAGTTGAAAGCAGCCCTTCGAAAGCTCGTCCGAGCCTTGCCGGAGACATTCCGCACGCAGGCCGAGGCCGCGGCTTCCTCACTGATCGTGGATTCGCAACCGTGGGGCGTCAGCGGTCCTGCGAGTCCGCCTCCACAGTTCCTTGACGTTCTCCAAGACGCAGTCATCCGCGGCGTGCAAGCGCAGCTCAGCTACCTCGACCGCGCCGGCAAACAATCCCAGAGAACCGTTCATCCACTTGGATTGGTGGCGAAGGGCCCGCACTGGTACCTCGTCACTCATACCGAGACCGGCCAACGTACTTTTCGTCTAGACCGCGTCACTGCCGTTCTTCCCAGTGACAACCCCGTTCACCGGGCCGAGAACTTCGATCTCACCGCAAGCTGGAGCGACCGCACCGCTGAAACAGCGCGCAACCGCACAGTCGTCGAGGTACACGCGACCTGCGCACCCGAAGGGCTCAGCTTTCTCCACACAGCGGTCAGTGACATCCTCGAAATTGGGCCAGCCGCAAGCGATGGCCGCATCCCCGTAGTGATCCACGCGCCCAGCGAGTACGGCATCGCCGGTCACCTCGCAGGTCTCGTCGAATGGCTCGACATCACCAGCCCACAAAGCGTGCGCAACCATTTAGCGACGATCGGCGCAGCACTCACCAACCGCTTCACCCAACCCGCTGACACGGCCACCACCCCCAAGCCCAACGACGCATAACTCACCCACACGGGCATCCAGCACTTCGGACAACCGGACCACAGAGACGGAATTCATCAACGAAAACCACCAACCAGCCCTTGACCTGCGACTCTCGACGGTTTACACACATCACGCGCGATCCCCCGGAACTCCTCCCGACGCTTCACATCGGAAGACGACAGCAAGACGCTGTGCTCCCCGCCAGGGAGCCGCTGCGCGGCTCGCAGTGGATCGAGTACCCGTTGCCGTCGATCGAGTCGTTTCGCTCCTTTGAATTCCGAATCTTGGTTCTCATCAATCGAATTCATCGCAGCGTCTGAACCGGTGCCCGACACCCGAACGAGGCTGGGGAGGAGGGGAGGGTCACGAAAAGCGCCCCGTCTCGCGTCCGCTGCCTCGTCATCATCACGTTCCCGATCATGCCGCCAACCCACCACACCGCGAAAACAACCCGAAAAAACGAAGCGCCGACACCTTCACCACAACAACATTCAACGTTGCCACAAACGTCATCGTGCACAACGTGCGAAACCGACCCAACACCAACCGAATACCGAAACATGCTGACACACAACACAATTGCAGAACACCCGCAAACGAGCCCCACAACACCCCCGCCCAACCCCGGCACCACTCCCCCACACCCACCGAACACGCACACCCCGCCGGCCCCCAAAAACGCAGGCCGGTGAACGAGACGCTAGCTGCGGTAAAGGACGAACTGGGAGTGTGGCCTACCGCCGAGTTGGTTGCGCGTGTGCTCCTGGCTTCTCACGATGGTGCTGGACTCCCGTTGGGAGTGGATTGTTCGTGATGCGCGGTCGCGGTTTTAGGGTTAGAACTGCGGTGATGACATGTCCCCGGGGGGGGTCCCTATGGTTTCTGTCAAGCGGCTTGAGTTGTGGGCGGTTGGTAGAGGGTTTTGGTCTTGAGCATGGCGAATAGGACGTCGCATCGGCGGCGGGCGAGGCAGATGAGCGCCGCGTTGTGTTTCTTGCCTTCGGCTCGTTTTCGGTCGTAGTAGGCGCGGCTGGTGGGGTCGTGCAGCGCGGCAAAGGCCGAAAGAAAAAGTGCTCGTTTGAGTTTCCGGTTGCCCGACCTCGCGGGGTGTTCACCGCGGATCGAGGTTCCGGATCGGTGGGTCACGGGTGCGATGCCGGCGTACGCGGCGAGGTGTCCGGCTGATTTGAATGCCGAACCGTCACCGACTTCGAGGAGGATGCGTGCTGCTGTCCTGATTCCGATGCCTGGCATCGAGATCAGGACCGAGGAAAGAGGGTGGGCATCGAGCATCCTCTCGACGTCCACAGCGATTGTTTTTCTTTGTTGCAGTGTCTCTTTGAGCGAGTCCGCCAGTTTGGGTAGAACAGTCTCGGCAGCCGCGGACCCGGGCACCACTACCGTCTGAGACTCGAGTGCGGCGTAGATCTCCGCAACCAGCCTTGCCCCCATCCTGGGTGCGTTTTTGGCGGCGATAGCGGTCAGTTTTCGTTTACCAGCAGCGCGGATGCCGGCGGGGCCACCGCAGCGGGACAGGATCTCGAGCACTGCCGGGTGTGTCACACTCGGTCCGAGGACTCGTTCGAGCGCGGGGTGAATGCCGGTCAGCAGTCCGCGGATTCGGTTGCTGATGCGGGTTGCTTCGCCGGCGAGATCGTCATCGAAACCGATCAGCACATCCAGCTCGGCGAGTGTGTCATCGCCGGTATCTACCCGCCGCAGCGTGTGGGGCATGGTCCGGGCCGTGTCGGCGATGATGAACGCATCCCGCGCATCAGTTTTGGCTTGCCCGGGATACAGATCTGCGATGCGGCGCATCGACAGACCTGGAAGGTACGCGACCTGGTGCCCGCAGGATCGGGCGACGGTGACCGGCAGGGCGCCGATCGTGTTGGGCTGATCGACGACGATCAACAGCGGCCCGTGTGTGGCGAGGCGGTCGAACACAGCGCGCAGGCGGCCCTCGTCATTGGGTAGGGCTTTGTCGTAGAGACGGGTTCCGTCGACGGCGAGACCGACGGCGTGATGTTCGGATTTTCCCACGTCGATGCCGCAAAACACGGCGTAACTCGTGTCCATGAAGCAGTCCTTCGTCCGGTTACCACCGGTCGCCGATCCGACGTCAACACCCGACACCCACGTTATGAAGAGACCTGCTCACGATCAGCGGCCCTGTCCCTATCAGCGGTCCGTCGACGCCCCCACACCCGGCGACACCACCCCCCGGATCATTGATGACAGGGGCGAGAAGTCATACCGGGTCTGGCGACCGTAGCCCTCGGTTTCAAGGAC
Source organism: Rhodococcus sp. MurmanLake-1 (assembly GCF_056945715.1). Classification (NCBI taxonomy): domain Bacteria; kingdom Bacillati; phylum Actinomycetota; class Actinomycetes; order Mycobacteriales; family Nocardiaceae; genus Rhodococcus; species Rhodococcus sp. MurmanLake-1. Next base: position 25,731 of record NZ_JBWZNF010000024.1, read on the forward strand.
CAGCTAAAAGATAACGGGTGGTTTGGGGGTGTGGGCTGGAGGTCTCCGCAGCGCGCTCAGCAGCCTGGAGCGTACGATCCGGAGATCTTCGCCGCTTTGCCCGCGACTCGCAGATCCGCTGTTATCCCGATCTCCGGGCACAGGCCCGTTATTACGGCCGTTCAAGGTTTTTCGCGCTGAGTACTGCACGCAGTGACACCAGATACTCGTCCCCGGCCTGTGTGAGCTTCCAGTAGACGGCCTTGTCGCTCACCGTGCGCTTCTTCGTACCCGTGGTGATCAAACGGAGAGCTCGCAATTGGACGATGATCGCACCCCACGACCTGTCCGAAATCTCTGCGGCTTCACTCCCCCACCCGGTCGTCCAACCGTTCTCAGCGTCGCTCTGGATGTCGAGCAGCATGTGCTTGTTGAACGTCTCCCGTAGAGCCGGCTCCGGCGCCTCGTCGATCATCGTGGGGCCGAGAACCTCGACGATCTCGTCCCACGTATACGTGAGATCGCCGTCCTCTTCTCGACGAGCATAATCCGCATAACCCTTGTGTTTGAGGAAGAGTTCGACCTTCTCGTGACCGTGCGCGAATGAGACCTCCATCTGCGCCGAAGTCGAGACGGAGCCTTCGATGTCCTTCTTCTCGAATTGGGCGATCTTCGCGTTGAGTTCGGCGATCTCTGCTCGGGTCTCGGGTGTCATCGCCTGGTCGCCACGGACCCATCCCGGTCGAGGGTTGTTCTTGATGAGATGAATGAGGCCACGTGTGACCTTGGAACCAAGGTCCTCGGCGTTCTTCCAGTCCTTGGTCATCCTCGACTGGACCTTTTTGCGGAACTCAGCGAGCTTCTTCGCTGCTGCATCGCTACGGTCAGTCTTTCCAACGGGAATCTCGTCAGGCTGGGCAGGGACAAATCCCATCACCGGGATACCAAGTTCGACCGCGTAGTCGTACTCCTTCTCGGTATAGCTGATCCCCCCTCGACGCACTCTCCAACGCCACAGCCGAATCGGCTGCACACAACTCATACGAAGACCGCCCCACCCCCACAAACGCGAAAGCACCGAACGCCCCCACCACCAACACCAAGCCAACACCGAGCAGCACCCAACGACGCCACCGCGTCCCTCCCCCACATGCCATCACCCACGCACCATAAGCCGAGCAACCACGCATGCCGTTCATTGCGTCGAATGGCCCAGACCCTCCCAGACCTCACCCACCACCAAGAGCCCAACCAACCCACAGAACCCGAAAAGACCCCTCACCGGGCGGTGCGGCGTGCATCTGCTCGCTGCCCCATTCAGGGCGACGCGAACCAATCCAGCGATTGTCCATGCGCTCCGGCGTATGCAAGCGGCCTGCCGTCGAGCGTGACGACGAACTGTCCGCGGGTTTCTGAGATCGGCTTGGGAAGTTGATCGACGACAGACGTGATCATCCCGCCACCCTCGTTCGTCCTGGCCTGGCATTCACTGATTTCGACCCCGACCCCGACAACGACAACGACAACCTGATTGGGCTCAACCGGTGGAAGCAACACTCAAGGTCAGGAGGGTGTTGTGGGCAGACCATCGGATTGGGTGCGGGAGGTGACGGGCAGGGCTCCGATGAGGTCACCCGGAGCGCCGGGCCATCCTCGGTCGAAGGAACGGCAGTTTTGGGACCAGATCGCCACAGGCAAGCTTCCTCGCGAGGCAGCTGACGCTGTCGGCGTGGGACAACCTGTGGGCCAGCGGTGGTTCCGGCACGCTGGCGGGATGACGCCGTATTCGTGGCCCGCGCCGGCAAGCAGGTACCTCTCGTTGGCAGAGCGTGAGGAAATCGCGATCCAGCACGCCACCGGCCATGGAGTGCGCGCGATCGCGAGTGCCATCGGGAGGAGCCCGTCGACGATCTCCAGGGAGTTACGGCGCAACGCCGCGACCCGGGGCGGCAAGCTCGACTATCGCGCCAGCGTTGCGCACTGGAAAGCCGAGTGGTTTGCCCGCCGCCCAAAGGCCGCCAAGCTGGCTGAGAATGAGCGGTTGCGCGACTACGTTGAGGACCGCCTTTCGGGCAAGATCACCCTACCTAATGAACAGGCCGTCGCCGCACCCGTCGAACGGCAATGGAAAGGCTTGAACAAACCCCATCGTCAGGACCGCCGATGGGTGAAAGCGTGGAGCCCCGAGCAGATTTCGAACCGGCTGCCGATCGATTTCCCGGACGATGAGTCAATGCGGATCAGCCACGAGGCCATCTACCAGTCCCTGTTCATCGAGGGCCGCGGCGCGCTGCGCCGCGAACTCATCTTGTGCCTGCGAACTGGTCGTGCTCTTCGGATGCCACGCGCGAGAGCGAAACGCGTTGCCTGGGCCCACGTGAGCCCGGACGTACTGATCAGCGAGCGTCCCGAAGAAGCCGACGACCGTGCGATTCCCGGACATCACGAAGGAGACCTCATCATCGGCACGGACAGGTCCGCGATCGGCACCATCGTCGAGCGCACAACCGGGTACACCACCCTCGTGCACTTGCCTCGGGAACAAGGGTGGCGAGCGCAACCGATCACCAAGACCGGGCCGGCACTGTCAGGCTACGGCGCAATCTCGATGAACAAAGCACTGGCACAAGCGCTGGCGTCGATGCCCACCGAACTCAAACGCTCGCTGACCTGGGACCGAGGAAAGGAAATGTCCGCGCACACCCAGTTCACCATCGACACCGGGCTGAAGGTCTACTTCGCCGACCCGCACAGTCCGTGGCAACGAGGCACTAACGAGAACACGAATGGACTACTGGAGTGGACCCCGAAAGTTGGACTCTTAATGGAACCTTATGCGATGGCGGGTGTTTGGGCGCGGTACTCGTCGGGGCTGAGGTAGCCGAGTCGCTGTTGAATGCGGGTGGTGTTCCACCATCGCAGGTAGTCGGTGAGCCCTGAGTGAAACTCGTCGAGAGTTCCGGGTTTCTGGATGCGGAACCATTCCTCCTTGAGGTGGCTGAAGAATCCTTCCATGACGGCGTTGTCCAGGCACGTGCCTTTGCGGGACATTGACTGGGTGAGCCCTGCTTCGCGCAGCGTGTCCCTCCAGAGGATATGTCGGTACTGAAAACCTTGGTCGGAGTGGAGAAGTGGCTTTTCTCCAGCGTTGAGGGTGTCGATTGCCATGCGGAGGCTGTCGGTGACCATCTTCACGCTCGGAGAGGGCCCGGCCGTGACAGAGATGATTCGGTTGTCATGGAGATCGAGGATGGGCGAAAGGTAGACCTTGGAATTGCCGATGTTGAACTCGGTTACGTCCGTTACCCATTTGGTGTGCGCCGTCTCTGCGGCGAACTGACGGTTCAACACGTTCTCGGCTGCCTCGCCGACTTCTCCTCGGAAGGAGTTGTACCGTTTGCGACGACGCACCAGGCACTGCAGTCCGAGGGCGCGCATCAGTGTGAGCACGGTTTTCTTCGCCACCCGCCGTCCCTGCCGTCGCAGGACAGCGAGGATACGTCGGTGCCCGTAGGCGCCCTTCGCATCTTCGAAGGTCTCACGAATGGCTTCTTTGAGCTCAGCATGCCGGTCCGCGCGACGGAGTCGATTCCGATGGTCATAGAACGTCGATCTGGGGAGGTACGCGATCGACAGCAAGAGTGCCAGCGGAAATTGCGCCTTGAGATCATCGACAGCTCGAACTTTCAGCGTCGTTCCTGCGACCTCAAGGCCCGCAATTTTCCCAAGTACGCGACCTCAGCGCGAAGCCGTTCGTTCTCAGCGCGCAGTGTCTCGAGCTCGCTTTTCGGAGGGGAATCCCCGCGATCGGTTGGAGGCCTGCCACGCCTCTTCGGGCGCAACCCGTCTTCTCCGTCACGTCGGTAGATGACAGTCCAGTTCGCTACCGTCGTGGGCGAGGGCAAGTCGTACTGTTCGGCCAGAGCCCTCCCGGACTCTCCGTTGACGTTGCGACGCACGATCTCGAGCTTGGTCTCGAAATCGTACTGTCTTCGGTCTCTCGTCACCAGCGCACCTGCTCCCCGAAGTTGCCATCGTTGATACAACATTTGGACAGGGTTCGGGGCAAGGTCAAGAGTCAACGCGACGGACTTCGCCGTGAAGCCTTCCTCGAATAGTTCGAGCGCCGACACGGCGTCGGAGTGACTCAACGTGCTTTTCGCGTACATCTGACTACTCCCTGAAGAAGGATACCTAGATTTGGTGTCCAACTTTCGGGGTCCAGTCCACTACTGCGCCAATACTTTCCGAAGGGAACCGATCTCTCGCGATGGAACCCGGACGATCTCGCGGCAGTCGCACACGCTCTCAACACCCGACCGCGTAAGCGACTCCATTGGAGAACTCCCGCTGAAGTATGGGACGAACACCTACGATCAATTCAACAGCAACGTGTTGCTTCGACCAGTTGAATCCGCCTTGCGATCCGCGGTCGTTGTGGTGAATGAGCCCCGACAGAACCGTAATCTCCTCTCGGCGTCGGGTCCAGATCGCGTGCTCGATTGCATCGAGCACCAGCGGTGTCGTCATCGTCGTCGCGGTTCGCCACCCGAGGATTCGGCGTGAGTACGCGTCGAAGACGAACGCGACATAGACCCAACCTGACCATGTCGAAACGTAGGTAAAGTCGGCTACCCACAACATGTTCGGTGCGATCGGGTTGAACTTTCGTTGCACCAGATCGTCCGCGCGATGTCCTTGTGGATCGGCGATGGTGGTGCGTTTGGTCTTGCCTCGACGGGCACCTTCGAGCCCGAGAACACCCTTCAACCGTTCGACCGCGCACCGCGCGACCTCGATGCCCTCTCGACGCATTTCTAGCCACACCTTGCGTGCGCCGTAGACCGAATAATTCTCGGCATGCACACGGCTGACCTCGATCTTCAGCTCCTCGTCGCGCACGGCCCGCCGCGACGCAGTACGGTTGCGGGCCTCGTAGTAGGTGGACGGCGCAATTGAACAGCCGTGCTCGCTGAGCACCCTGCACATCGGCTCGACGCCGTACTCACTCTTGTATCGGTTGATGTAGTCGAGGATCACTTGTTGTTGCGGTCGAGCTCCGCTGCGAAGAAAACCGATGCCGACTTCAGGATCTCGTTGGCACGCTTGAGTTCCCGATTCTCAGCGCGAAGCTTGCGCATCTCCGCCGCCATTTCGCTCGTCACACCGGGGCGTTCGCCGGCGTCGGTTTGCGCTCTCCGGATCCAGTTGAGCAACGTCTGCGCTGTTCCGATACCGAGTTTGTCGGCCACGGATTCGACCGCAGCCCACTCCGACGGGTACTCGTGCTGGACTTCTGCAACCATCCGCACCGCCCGCTCACGCAGCTCGGGCGGGTACCTCTTGTTCGTTGCTGACGACATGGCTCCATCTTTCCCAAAGGATGAAGTCTCTGGAAACTCCGGTGCGATTCAGTCCTGATGCTTGTCGAACGGTTCCAGTCAGTGGTCAAAACGGACTACCACCAATTCCACATCGACCCGGTCCAGTCCGACAGCATTCCGGACGGTGTCTATCCCGAATTCACCCTTGCGGTATTCGGCGGACAATCCATCCGGGTAGGGGTCGGGATACGGGTAGGGCCGGTCAACCTCGTACTGGAAATGCACGACTCACCGCCCCCGCACGCGATGCCGAATGGGAAGACGCAGTCGAAGGGGACTTGTTCTACGACAACCCCGGCGGAGTCGTCGTCTGGCATTTCTACTCCGGCGGCTTCGACCAGGCCATCCCCGAGACACCCGACCAAACCCTCACTCCCCCAGGTAAACACCGCTACCGCGTTCGGATCTACGTGGCCGACAACGGAACCTGAACCGGCACGAGAGATCAAAACCTCTCAGGCCGATAAAGCCACAGTCGGTACCGATAAACGAGAGTCGTCCTTGCCTGTTGGGCGAGGACAACTCTTGTCGTATCAGGGTCCGTAGACGAACTCGGCGGTCAAGAAGAGACGAAATACTATGGCAAACGAACTGGCAACCGCCCTCGAAGCTCTGGCCCACCTCCTCGACGTCCACCACGTCGGCACCGTCGTCGCGCGATCGCGACGCACCGATGACCGCGGCGTCACAGAGTTCGACTTCACCACCAACACCATCCACCGGACATGGTCCATCACCGACCTCGGCACCGGAACAGCAGAAACGAACCAGAACGGTCTCTACACGCACGTCAACCGCGCAGGTGAAACCGTTCATGAAGCGAAATCTCCCACCGCCTGCCTCGTGCCGCCTGCCCTCCGGCTGTGCTACCCACTCGACCTTCCGATCTGGGGTCGCCAACGCGACAACTTCAAGATCGCCCGGGCAGAATCGACGTCGACGGGCTACCTCATCCACCTCGCACACACACGACAGCACTCAACACGGAACGCTGACGATGGACATCGAGACGGGGTTGCTCACGCGGTGGATCACCTACCGCGACAACAACTTAATCGCCGACTACGAACTGACCTCCATCGTCCGGCCGAGTCACCGACCCGCCAGCAACGACGACGGAACGATTACCTCAATCTCGTTCGACGACAAGGCAAACGACGCCTGAGCAGTACCGCCAAGATCGTGTGACACGTCATCCCCTCTGGCGGCGCCCCCGTGGTTCGATGCTCGACAATAGGCTTGCCTAGACGATCCAAATGTACGGCAGGGATCGGGCCGACCGCCCTACTGCCGAGATAGTGCAGACTCGTAGGCGGCCATGTCGATAGCAAGCACGGTCCCAAGCTGCTGGAGTTGACGAAACAGCCGGATCCCAAAATAGATCAGCTGGTCCGTTTCGGCGCTGAATTCCAGCGGGATCTCGTCCTCACGGCTTCCCAGTTCGACCGGTACGGGCGTGTAATCGAACGCAACCATCTCGACCGCGATGCCAATATCAAGCGATTCGTCGAGACCAACTGCCGGGAGGTGCTCTTTGAGCTTCGCAATCGTCGACGCTCGATCTGTCCACGACACGTTTGCCGCAAGGAGCCCACCGATGATGTGTTTGGCTGAAGGGTCAAGAGCACTGTAGGCCCCGCCGGCGTGCTTGATCTGCGCCGACGTCCGGCGCAGCCGACGAACAGATGCGACCTTTTCCCGTGCTGCCGTGATGTACGTCGTGTTGATCGTTGGTTTGACTTCGAAGACTGCATACACGGCTTCCACTGGCACGATGTCGAATCCGCCCTTCGATCCGAACCAGAGAGGTGAGTACTGACGATCGTAGACCGCAACGTCGATTTGCTCACTCAGAGCACCGTCAGCGTCTACTGCGAAAATCGGGCCAACGATGTAGCGCTCAGGCAGAAAGTCCTTCAGTACACCAACCCAGTCGGCCTCGGAGTGGTCCCCTAGAGCCGTCGGATGGCTCACTACGTCGCGGACTGACGCGTGGGAGGCCAGCAGTATCGATTGCTTTTTACGAAACGCGCCCGCTATGTCGTATTGACTGGGGGTCATCGATTCTCCTTGGTGCGAGTGTGCGGATCAAATTCCGAGATAGTTGGACTGGGTGTCACGCCGATGCCTGGTCATTGAAAGGGGCGGTAGGACCGATGTCGGAAGCCACTGTCAGCAACAGGTCCGCGGTAATCGAGTTGTCGGGAAAGGCAGTCAAGATTGCCGTGGGCAGGAGGCGCTGGGTCAGGTCGGAGTATGTGAAGCCGTACCGGTCGGGGCCCTGAGGTCCGGTCGCGATGACCAGCTTTTCGATAGTGTCGTCGGCGAGTTCGTAGTTTTCGAATGCCGTAGCGATGACCTGGCGGCGCTGATTCTCGTCCGGCCGGCCGAAGTCGAACGTGGCTGCAGCCCGGCGTTTGACTGCTGGATCGAGCGCAGCGAGCCGGTTCGTGCACATGACGACGAGCAGGGGAATACCGGAACCCGCGAGACTGTCGATCTCGGCGAGGAACGCGTCTACGCCTGCGCGGTCCTCGTGGTGCATCTGGGTGGCTTCACGGGACTGTACGAGTGCGTCAGCCTCGTCGATCACCATGATGGTGACCTTCGAGACCTTGCCGGTGCGGTAATTTCGGCCGAGTTTTGCCTCGGACGTGACTTCCTCGAACGCCGAGCCGATCAAGGCCGTCATTTCACCGACATGCCCCGAGCCGCGGGTCGAGAGCTTGAGTCGCCACAGTTCGACCTCGGCGCCCAGGTGAGCGGCGAGATCGCATCCGAAGCTCTCCGCGAGTGCGGATTTGCCGGAGCCGACATCGCCTGCGAAAAGCAGCAGAGGTGCGCGGTCCTTGAGCAGCTTGAACGACTGATCATCGGACTTCACTTTGGGGTGGTTCTTCAACGCCCATTTGATGAGGGTCGTCGGGTCGGCAAGTACGGCTGCTTCCTTGCGCAGCCTCGCTTTGACCGCGTCGAGGCCTACCAACCGGGCGTAGCGGTCAGCGCGAACGTCGTCTGGCAGGGTGATGACTGGATGGAAAAGGCTAGTCGGGTC
>NZ_JBWZNF010000025.1:0-31064 GCF_056945715.1 Rhodococcus sp. MurmanLake-1
GAAGGACCCAGCTCAACCCGCCTGCGCGTCGGCGTGATCACCGATTCCGTGACGGTCACCAAGACCGACGACGAGACGCGCAAGTCCGTCGAAGCCACGGCCGAACTCCTTGCCGGCCTCGGCCATCACGTCGAAGACGCGGCATTGCCCGTCGGACCGGAATTCATCGATGATTTCAGCATCTACTGGGGATTCCTGTCGTTTGCCATCTCCACCGGTGGCAAACAAATGCTCGGACCCGACTTCGACAAGTCCGGCACCGACAACCTCACGAAGGGCCTGTACTCGCTGTACCGGAAGAACCTGGTGAAGACGCCGCGCGTGCTCTACCGCCTGCGACGCCTCCAGCAGCAGTACAGCGCCATGTTCTTGAAGTACGACGTCGTGCTCTCGCCGGCCCTGGGGCACACCACCCCTGAACTCGGATACCTCTCTCCCGCTCAGCCTTTCGAGGAACTCTTCGACAAGTTGATCGCGTACACGTCGTTCACCCCGCTCAACAACATCTCCGGTGGTCCCGCGATTTCGCTACCGATGCATCAGACCAGCAACGGTTTGCCGTTGGCTTCGCATTTCTCCGCTGATCTCGGCGACGAGCGCACGCTCCTGGAATTGGCCTTCGAATTGGAAGAGGCTCAGCCCTGGAGACGAATCCAGGACTGAGCCCCACCCGGTGGAAACTGTCAGTCGCGCGGCAATCCGAGCATGCGCTCACCGATCACGTTGAGTTGCACCTCGGTTGTGCCGCCGTAGATGGTGGTGGCTCGGCCCGAAATGAGCTGCTCCATTGCCTTGTCGCTGGGCTGACCTGGGATGCTGACCGCTCCGGCAGCACCCAGTTGTTTGCAATCCTCCGGCGCTCGCGCCTACTACGACAGGCAACTCCACCGCGGCATCGGCCGCAACCCCGCGCTGCGCCAGCTCGCCCGCCGGATCGTCTGCATTTTGCACGGCTGCCTCAAAACCTGCACCCTCAACGACGGGGCCGCGGCATGGCCGGGTTCGATCGAGAACGTCGCAGCGTGACATTGGCCGCTGCCGGGATGTCTTTCGGTGACGGTGGGTCTGGTTCTGGCTCGTCCTCAGCTCAGTCTTCGGTAGTGGACGCCGGTGAGATCTTCGGCGACCGTCCACAGCTCCTCTCGGGCGTGCAGGTCTCGTGCGCGGCCGGCGGCCTTCACTCGAACTGGGGGCCCGACAAGTTCGAATCGGCCGCCGGGACCGAAGAAGTCCCCGTTGACGGCATTCGGGTCGAGCGCCGCCCTCAGGATCGTCAAAGCACCGTCTGCAGGACTTTGAGTGAACAGCCCCGTCAGAGGACGCAATGCAGGGTTGTAGACCAGACGCACAGCCGGCGACCGGTCACGGAGCATGGACGTTCGGGTTCCGCCAGGATGCGCCGCCACAGACAACGCTGCACTCCCGAAGCGGCGGAACCTGTCGCCGAGTTCGAACGCGAACATGAGATTGGCGAGCTTGGATTGCGCGTATGCCCGTTGGTGCTCGTAATCCTTTTCGAGGGAAAGGTCGTCGAAGTGGATTCGTCCTCGCCGGTGCGTGATGCTGGTGACGGTGACGACTCGGGATTCGGGTGTTGCGGAGATCCGGTCGTACAGGTGCCCGGTCAGTGCGAAGTGCCCGAGAAAGTTGGTACCGAAGTCGGCCTCGAAACCGTCCACGGTCAACTCCCGTGTCGCCTTCATCACGCCGCCGTTGTTGACAAGCAGGTCGAGTCGGTCGGTGAGACCGTTGATCTGTGCGGCGGCCTCCGCGACCGAAGCGAGGTCGGATAGGTCGAGTTGAACATGCGTGACCTGGGCGTGCGGTATCTCTTCCTTGATCGCTGCCACCGCCGCCGCAGCGGCGCGCGTATTCCGGCAGGCCAGTAGAACGGTTGCGCGGCGCGCTGCCAGCGCCCGAGCCGTCTCGAATCCGATTCCGGAGTTCGCTCCCGTGACGACCGCCGTCCTACCGGCCAGGTCTGGCGAAGCGGCCAGCGTCCAGCCCCCCGGCGGCTCGGTCAAGTTCATTCCTACCTCCATTGATGAATCAAGTTCGTCACAAACTACACAAGTTTGTTTGAAGTAGATGTGGATTTACAATTTAGTTATGACGACAGAACAGCAAGGGCGGGGTCGGCGCCGGACGCTCACCCGCGAGAAGGTGATTACCGGGGCACTCGAGATCGTCGACGAGGGAGGCTGGGACGCGTTGTCGATGGCAAGCCTGTCTTCGAGGCTGGGAATCGTGGCCGCGTCGCTGTACAACCACGTACGCAACCTCGACGATGTTCGTAGTGCGGTGCAGATCGCGGCAATGACCGATCTCGGTATCCACCTGCGTAATGCCGCGATGGGACGATCGGGGTTGGCTGGGCTCAGAGCTCTGATGGACGAGCACCGTTCTTGGGCCACCACGAACCGATATCGCTACCAAGCCCTGACGATGACGCCGAACGATCCTCACGCATCGATGTTCGCTGCCTTGGACGTCAACGAGGCGGTGCGTGCCATGCTCCTATCATGTGGGATCCCGCAGCGCGAAACTTTCGGTGCCGCAGTCGGGCTTTTCGCTGCGATGCACGGATTCGCCGCGCTCGTGAATACCAACTTCATCGGGGCCGAACTCGATCAGGATCGTATCTACGAGGCGGTGGCGCGTGGCGCACTGGCAGGAATCGAAGCGTCATTGCCGCAGCCCACCTGACACGGAACTGTTCGAACTCGGCGACATCCTTTCTCCAGTTGCCGATCCGACGGCAGGAAGTGCTCAATGAAGACGCATCTGAACTGTCCTGTGGCGAGCACATCAGAGGCGCCGATGAAGAATGACCTCGACGAGAAGCCTGCTGGATCTGGCAGATCGGCACGCGAGCCCGCGGCCGGTGCATCGAGAGTGCGCCGGAGGTTTTCGACCATTGATCACGCGGCGTCAAGTTCACTCTCACTACCCACATCAGTGAGCGAAAGATCCACACGCCGCCAACATTCTGACCTTCGGCGATGATGCCCAGATCGCCAGCTGACGGGATCTGGGGCCACGAGGACTGGGGCACCCGCTGAAAATTTGATGCGGAAGTCCTCGGGCTGACTCACTCAGGGTTTGTACGCAGTCGGCGACGCGAATTTCCGTTCACCACCCGCGTTTTCAAATTCAAAGGGCGTGCACTTTCGGAAGATCACTGCACAGGTCACCGCATCGACCTCGACCTGACGTTCGAGGCATTCCCAAGATGGTTGAACCGAATCGAGTTCGGGGGCTGATCGGACGTTCCTATGAAGCCGCCCATGTCTGCCAGTCGATCGAATCTGTTTCAAACCCCGATTGCCGCCCCGCGCCCCGTTGTCACCGGACGAATTCCGGTCTGAGAGGTGGCTCAGTAGGGGGTGGCGGGAGACCGACGACGGCGGGATCGGCACACTTGGATGGTGTTCGACGACGGGTAACCGCCCGCCACCAATCGTCGCTGCCGGAATCCCCGGGACCGCTGGACAACATCCCTTCGCCGACAAGAAGCGAACCCGATCGATGCTCTGTGACGTCGGTGCCAGTGCCGGAGGTGGGAAGAGTGATCCGGCGATACCAGATCAGTTGGATAGGGGCTGAGCAGATCCCCTTGAGCGCCGAACGTTGTGTTCGTGCGGTCCCCGACGAGGGCGATTGCGGCTGGGGAATCCGGTCAGGATCTGACTCTGATGACCGGTTTGGCTTGGAACAGTGACTTCGAGTCCGGTCTCGGCAAAGGTGCGGGCGGCGGCGAGGCCGGACTCGAAGTCCCCGTGAGTCGAGGTGCTCATGTGAGCCGCGCAGTGTGGCGGTGCGGGCCGGTGCCGCCGCTGGTGAGATGGACGGGGAAGCAGTCGTCCGGTTCGGGCCACGGTTGACGGGTGAGCATGTCGGCGACGAGTACGTAGCCTTCCTCGATGACTCCGGTCTTGGCGTCGACGATGCGATATGCCTGGTGTTGCCGATGCATGGGTTGCGATTCCAGCACGACCACGCGCAGTTCTCCTTCTTCGAATCTGCAGCGTCGTTGCAGTGCGGTGAGGAGTTGTTCGTTGTGCAGATGTCCTTCGCCGAAGTTCCAGCCGAGGGTGGGGCCGGCGACGAATTCGCCGTCACGAACGGTGTAAGTGTTTTCGTTGTCGACTGCTCGGGTGACGAGTCCGTTGAGGGCGCGGCCGTGGGTGTGCATCGATCGCCAGGCTTGTCCCTTCTCGAGCATCATTTCCGCGATTTCCGGTCCGTACAGTTTGGCGAGTTGGGCAGCTGGTAGCGCGGCGACCTTGTTGACGTTTTGATCGATCTTCTTTTCGGAGTCTCCGCGGAAGCACCAGGCGCTGGTTGCCCAGTTTCCGGCGTAGTAGCGCATTGCGGGAAGGAATGAAATCCATTGTGGGCGAATATGTCCCAGTGTCGGTATGGCGACGAGAGCGATCAGCAGAATAGTCAGCAGCAGTGGAGAATCGAGGTCGAAGACGCGGATGTGACCGTAGTGTCCGAAGAGGTAGAACAGGGAGAAGATGAAGAAGATATTCCATTCCAGGGGTACGCCCATGGGGACGGTGGAAATAATGTGCATGTGGAAAAGGGCGAGGAAGATGATCGCTGCCCACGTGAGCGCGCCGCCGTTGCCGAAGAACACCAGATAAGCGGGCACTACGTACTCGACGGCGGTGCCGCTGTGGGCGAGGAACTTCGGAAGCAGGGTGGGCCGGAGGTCCGTGGGTGGATTGACGTACATCTTGCGCTTGATCCACTTCACCCGCAGCAGCGGGCTGTTGCTCATCATCACCGCCACCACGTAGGGGAAGTGGTGGTTGAGCTTCGACGTCGCTGCGCCCCACCACAGTGCGAGCATGACGAGCTTGAATCCGATGATCATGTCGACGAACGGGAAGAAGAATATGAACAAGGTCAGCCAAAATTGTTCTGCCCGGGCGGCAAGGAAGACCGTTTTGTCGCGTAGGCCGAGCACTCCGAGGGAGATGATCAGAGGTATCACGGCGGCCGGGTTGACGAGTCCGACGTCACCGGTGTCGGTCACCGGTCCATCTTGTCCCGGTTGCAGTAGTGCCCATACACCCGAGACGAGGACGATCGCGTAGAGACCTACGTCGACGAGTGTGCGCTGATCGCCTCGGGTGAGCGGCACTTTGTCCGGCCACGGTGGCAGGCGCAGAGTCCCGGGGCGGAGAAAGTACAGGAATCCACCGACCGGGGGCAAGAATCTCAGTGTCAGTGGCCCGAACCCGCACCCGATACCGATGACTTCGTACAACAGCGTCCAGATGACGAGTTTCTGGTAGACGATCGGCTCGGCCCACCAGGATCCGATGTCGGTGAGACCGCCGAGTCCTGGGGTAAGTGAGATCACGGCGGAGGCGCCGACCATGTAGAATGCGCACTTAAAAATGTAGAGCAGGTATACCGCGTACGGGGTTCCGAAGCCGTGTTCGACCCAGTGTTGCGCAGCGATCTTCAGTCGCTCTCCGCGGGTGCGCCGCTTCCAATCGCCGTATTCGATGTCTGGAAGATCGGGTGTGGTAAATCCCATGAGAGGACCTGTCCTTGGTGATGGAAGGAAGAGAATGGGGTGATCAGGCCGACGTCTCGGTCAGACGCAGTCGCAGGGTGGGCTTGTCGATCTTGCCGACCGGGTTCTTCGGCACGGCATCGAGGTTGATGATCTCTGCCGGGAGCTTGAACTTGGCCAACGACTTTCGCAGATGATCGAGCATCTCGTGCTCACTGATCTCGCCTGCTTCTCGATAGGAGACGAACGCGACGGGCACTTCGCCGTACACCGGGTGCGCACGTCCGACGACGGCGGCTTCGAGCACCTGCGGGTGCGAGTAGAGCGCGGACTCGATTTCTTTGGGATAGATGTTCTCTCCACCGCGGATGATCATGTCCTTGACCCTGTCGAGCAGTGTCAGATATCCGTCCTCGTCGAGGCGGCCGATGTCGCCGGTGTGTAACCACCCGTCGATGATCGTCTTCGCTGTTTCCTCGGGCCGGCCGAGGTAACCGCGCATGACAGTGGGGCCTTTGACGACGACCTCACCGGTGGCGCCGGCCGAGACGAAGTGTCCGGCGCTGTCGACGATCGCGATTTGCTGGCCGGGGAGGGCTGGACCAACCGTGCCCGGCTTACGTACCCCGTTCAAGGTGTTACTGGCGCTGGCACACGTCGCCTCCGACAGTCCGTAACCCTCGATCACGGGGACTCGATAGCGTTGCTCGAATCGTGAGAGCAGTTCTACCGGCATCGGTGCCGCACCGCACACTGCGAACCGCAGCGACGACGTGTCAGGCTCAGGTTCTTCGGGCAGGGCGGAGAGCATGGCGTAGATCGTTGGGACGGCCGAGAAGTAGGTCGGTTTCACCGTCTGGACTCTCTCGAAGAAGGTGGCCGGTGTGAAACGTCCCGCCACCGTGGCTTGGCCACCGGCAAGCAACGGTGACAGGACACTGACCACGATCCCGTTGACGTGGAAGAGCGGAAGAATCAGCAGGCTGTGATCGTCGGGAGTAAGTTCCATGGCCACGATCATCGACTCGGCCATCGCGGTGATGTTGGCGTGCGTGAGTTCGACGCCTTTGGGTCTGCCCGTGGTGCCGCTGGTGTAGACCAGCAATGCCAGATCGTCGGCGGAGAAGTTATCCGACGCCACCGCCGGTCCAGTTCCGTTGTGGTAGTTGATTTCCGACAACGTCAATACAGATGCGACGTCGGCATCCACACCGGCTCCGTCCTCACAGATCAACGCACGTGCCCTCGAATCCTCCAACTGGTACCCGACCTCGGTAGAAGTGAGAGACGGATTGACGGGTGTCGCAGCCGCCCCTAATCGCCACGAGGCGAAAAGCGCTGCAATCATCTCGATTCGGTTCGGCAACATGACTGCCACGACGTCACCACGTCCGACTCCAACGGTCGACAACCGGTCCGCGTAGGAGCGTACGAGAGTCAAAAACTGGGCATTAGTGTTACGACCTCTGATGTCGTCCGCAACACAGGGATCCTCGGGAGATTGGTTGGCGCGCACATCTGGAAGCAAAGCGAAATTCATCGATTCTCCTTCAAAGCGCGGTCCTCACCTGCGCCTACGTCACGCTACAGACGCCTGTGTGATACATGCCATATGTCGAGCACCCGAATATCGAAGAAAGAATTGTGCGGTGCGCATGAATATGTCGAAAGGGTCTACTGGCAGAACCTGACCGTGAATAGGGGTGACGCGACACAGGTCGGAAACCGACAGGACGCCTGCTTCCCCATCGAGTGAGTTCGTCGTTTGATCTGCGTACGATTCTCATTGCCGGTGCCGCTTTCCGTCACGGACCGCGCGCGACGGCGGCGACATTTAGCCGACGCGGCTACTGTCGCCTCGGTGCCTACGATGTCGACGAAGGTGTCATCGAAAGACTCCCCGACAGATCAGCGGTGACGCGGAGATCTACGCCGGTCGCCACGCGGTGTGTTTCGGGCGTTGTGAGCCTGAGACCCCATCCCCGTCGCCGCCCATGCGGGGGAACACGCTTGGCATCGACCTCGTCGTCGTTACGTTCTCTACGGCTCGTTTGTCGTGGGGGAGCGCAGCACGGCGGATCCAAACCACCTCGCCGCCTGCAAGGCAAGCTGCAGATCCAATGTCTCGTCACTCTCGTCGAAGTTGTGCCCACTCACACCTACAGCCTGCTGCACTCTGTACTGAATAGTGTTGCGGTGAAGGGTCATCGCCTCGGCTGTGGCTGCGTAGCTGCGGTTCTTCCCCAGGAACACCCGGAGCGTTTCACGGAGCCACTGGTTCCTGTTGTCGTCCACAGCGAGCCCGCCAAGGCAGTCGATGACAAAGCGGCGGACCTCGTCGAGATCGCCCACCATCAACGAAATCGGCGCCACCTGTGCATGCGAGATCACTTGTGGAGCGTCACCGGACACCATGGCAATTTCGCGGACGCGATCGGCTTGTTTGAGGCTGTGCCGGAATCCTTCGATGCCGGTTTCCGGGCTGCCGAGAGCTACGTGCACCGGGATGGAGTGCTCGGCAACCACCTGCGCGACCCGATCGACGTCAACCTCTGAAGTCGGTTCGATCGAGAACCACATACGAACTTCGCGTTCGTCGCTGGGCACCATCAGCGACCTCCCGGTTCCCCTCAGTGCGGGAAGCAGCAGAGATCGCAGCTGATCGAGTAGCGTGACGGCTTCCTGTGGCGAGACCGCCAGATCCGTCCACGCTGCGACCGCAACGTGCGTACCGGTCAACGAGTAGTCCAACGCAGCCTCTGCCCGGCCAACATCGAGGACAGTGCCTTCGAGCACTTGCGCAACCAGTTGTTGTCGCAGCCCGCTGCGGCTACCCACCCAGCGGTCTCGCTCCAACTCGTAGGCCAGCCCGACCTGCTCGCATACCCGATCGATGTATTGCGCTGACCGGTTGACCAAGCGGATTATCGTCGTAGAACTGCTGGCAGCATCCACCTCGATGGCGTTGCGCATCGATGTATCGAGGAACCGGGCATGCCCGATGCGATATGCGCGGATGAGTGCCGACAGTGGAACATCGCGCTGGGCGAGCGTGCGTGCGTACACAATCGCCGCAGTAGGCGCTTCGAGGTCTTCCTCTGCTGTGTTGTTCTCGAGGAAATGCACGGCTGAAACGATGTTTTCGGTGATGCTGGCTTCGAGCAGACCTCGCAGTCGAGGATCGAGATTCAACGAGTGAATCTGAGATCGGGTTGCGGTGACCAGATCTTGGATGAACGCGTCGCGATCGTTCAGTATTTCTCGTGCGACTGCAGGGAGGAAGTCACCGACCTTCGGACTCGTCATCGCACCTCTCCGCTTGCACAACCCCACCGCCGCGTTCGGGCCATTCCAACATAAGCCAGCATCGAGCAGATTGACACACCCAGCGGTTTCAAAACAGCAAGAACAACGGTGCCACCACAGAAGGACAAGTCCGAAGTAGGTTTCGAAGGCGTTCTCCAACTCCAATGGTCGGATTGCCCGCTTAACGGGACAGAATCGTCATCCTGGTCTGCGGCAGACTCCGGTCACCACATTGATCCCTTCCAAGAAATGCCGGCGAAGGTGTCAGCGATCCTTAGCTCGATCTGCCGGATTTGCCCCACGCAAATTCGGCTACGACCGGTTTCTTTGTCTGAGGCATGATCGAACTGTCGGTGGGGAACAAGTCGTGCACATCGACGAGCCCGTATTCGTGGGAGCTCGCGGTAACGATCTCCTCTCGCATTGAGGAGATGTTCGTTGCAGCAACGGCGACGGCAGCGACTTCCACCAACTCACGAGTCAGGAGGGCGATCTCGGCCTGCTCCGCGGTGAGCCTTCCGACCTTCCGCGTCAGGATCCTTGCCGTCCAGGACGCCGGCGTGGCGTTACTCGTGTCACACGCAGATCATTGAGTAGTACAGGCCTTCGCGGCGCAGATTTGCACCACCGCCGTCCTGCATGCCAGCTTGTACGCGACCAGAGGGGGCAGCTTGTCCGCGAGGTGAATGCTCGCCGCCTGCGAGGGTGCTATCTCGATCCGCACTCACGGACGTCAATAGCGACGGCCCTGCCGATGCTTCGATCGGGACCTGAATAGTCTCGGTCCGGATCCTGCTGGGGAGTTGCGGTCCGCAGGGGTCAGAGTTGGCGCGGACGGGGAGTGGTCGTGGACGTCGCAATTGCTGCCGTCGTCGACGCGCACTGTGCAGGGGAACCACAGTGCCGCAGTGTGATCAGGAATGTGCCCGAGACCGCACCCGCGACGCACGCGATGCTGTAACTGTTGCGCCCGAGTATGATTCGGGCGAACTCGATACGGGTCACTGGAAGACCGGCGTATAGGCGCAGCCCATTACGTGCACTCCACTGATCGACGGTTGGAGTGGTGCGACGCTGAAGATCGTATCGTCCTATTTTTCCGCCCGCACCCTCGATCAACTCGAACCCCGTATAGGCGACTCCGAACCTTCGAACCGACGGCGAATGATCTGCACTGCAGCGGGATCGACGTAAACAATCCATCATGGACACTGCAATCTGATCGATCGCGCGGTCAAGACCTCTCGCAGGCGTGAAATGTGGTGCGTGTTCTTCAGGTCGGACCCGATCACATCTACCAGTGAGCAGGCTTCGGGCCGGGATTCCTCAGTCTCAGCGGCTTGCGGAGGATCTTCGCGCTCAGAGCTGCACGGCCCCTCTCGGTCCGCGACCTCAGGTTGGCCGTAACGGGCCGAGACCGACCTCAGCTAGGCCCAGAGCGCCGGACTGAGCGAGGTGGGTCAGTCTGTGCTCATGTGTCCGTTCCTCCATGCCCAGGCAGCGATCTCTACTCGGTTCCTCACTCCCAGCTTGTGCTGAATGTTCATCAGGTGAGATTTCACGGTGGAAAGGGTGATGAACAGCGTTGTTGCGATTTCGCCGTTGGTGCTACCTCGCGCGACCAGTCGCAGGATGCCGAGTTCCCTGGCAGACAGCGAGTGTGGCTGCGGCCGTCGCATTCGAGTTGGGGACGGATTGAAGTGCCGAAGAAGCCGGACGGTGACGGACGGGGATACGAGAGCGTCACCGGCTGATGCTGCGCGGACCGCTTCCGCCAACAAGGTCGGGCCCGCGTTTTTGAGCACGAAGCCGGTAGCGCCTGCGTCGAGGGCGCCGTAGACGTACTCGTCGAGATCGAAGGTGGTCACGATGACGACAGGGATCGGATCTGTGACGCCTGGACCGGCAAGTAGACGTGTGACTGCCAGTCCATCGAGGCGGGGCATGCGGATGTCCAGCAGCACGACGTCAGGTCGGAGCGTGCGAGCGAGGGTTACGGCCTCCTCGCCGTCGGTGGCTTCGCCGACCACCACGATGTCGGGTTGTGCTTCGAGGAAAAACCGGAATCCGGTTCGGATTGCAGGTTGGTCGTCGGCGAGGAGGACTTCGATGGTGTCGGTGGTGCTCATCCGGCAATCGTGTTCTGTAGTGAGGTCGTCATGAGTCCAGATTCCTTGTGTTCTGTTCGGTGACGGCGATCAGCAATGGTGTGCTTGCCCACAGCACTGCGAGCAGGACGCCCACGCCGGTGAGAATCGACAGTGCCAACTCTGATATCGCGCGTGTGTCGACGACTGTTCCCGCAATCGAATTGACCCGCAGAGCCGCCAGAGCGCCAATCGAGATCGTTGTGCCCATGAGAAGTACGAGTGGAACCGCGGTCTGGGCGATGCGGGTGCGATTGAGCACTTTCATCGGCGTACCCATCGAATGAAGCCGAGAGTACATCTGACGGTGGATCAGTATATCCGAGGCAGCTGTCGACCCGGCGGATACTGCAGCGACGATGAAGCCTAGGACCAGAACGGCTGTGCCGATGGCACGCAGCTTGTCGATGTAAGCGGAATCCGCGACGGTGAGGACTCGTGAATCGACGAAGAAAATGCTCGTGTCCGCCGCGGTGAGGATTGTGGTTGCCTTGTCCATCTGGGCTGGCTCGCCGTCGACGTGGACTGCGATGTTCGTGCCCGTCATGGCGGCGACGGAATCGTCCGGAGCGGCTTGTCGAGCTGTTGCCGATACGGAACCGTTTGCGAGAAGGTCGTGGACGGTCTCGAGTTGTGCAGTGTCCGATGACACCGCGATGACGGGTCGGGGGTTGTCCGGGGTAGTGAAGTCGACTTGTACGAATGCGAAGAATCCGACGATGAAGCCTGCCATGACCAAACCGCTTGTCGTTCGCCAGGAACCTCGTGGGTCGTCGCTGAGTCGGCGGGCGGCGATGAGCATCACAGGACCACGTGCGAACCGGGCGAGCAGCCGTCCGGTGACATCGGTAACCCATGGACCGAGCGTCCACAATGCCACGTACACGGCAAGTATGAGCACGAGCTGTGCCGTCAGGCCGGTCCTCACCATTTTTGTGAAGATCCACGCTGCCGCCAGAATGCTTAGAAATACGACTACCCGGACAGAGGAGGTCGACCGTGCGTTCGCACGGCCAGCGACAGCGAGGGGAGAGATCGCGGCCTGGTGTAATGCCACCACTGCACTTGCGGTGCTGAGCACAACGACTGTCGCGACAACGGCGAGTACCAGCGGCGTCCCTGGCCACAGGTCCGCAACGTACCAACGACCGACCCCGAACTTCCACGACGCCAGCGCTGGCATTGCCGCCGCGTAGAAAAGTACCCCCGCGATCGCTCCTGTCGCCGCGGCTGCGGCAGCCTCGATCGCCGTGATGCGAGCGACCTGTATGCGTGTTGCGCCGACGAGCCGCAATGATGCAGTGCGCCGTTCTCGCCGCGCAGTTCCGAGCCGACTTGCCGTTGTCGCGAGAACGAGCACGGAAACGACCATGAGAGTGATTGCAAGCAAGACCAGTTCGCTGTCCCCGGCGACGAGCGGGCGGTCCTCATGTCCGGAGAAGTCCGATATCAGCACCCGGGAGGGGAGTGCGTTGCTCACGCCCCCATCGCGGAAAGTCTCAGTCATTCGGGGGTCCGTGGACCGCCGTCCCACGACGGCTATCAGTTCGTCCGGTGAAGCCAGTGCCTCGGGTCCGATCGTGCCGACGGCGCCATCGGGAAATCGGCCCCGTAATTCAGCAGAGGGTGCGAGGTCCATCAAGGCGATGAGCGCTGGCGATGCGTAGGTGCGGTCGGGTTCGGGGAACGTCGTCAGCCCGGGTGGAGTGTCGATCGGTTCCGCGCCGGGAATGTGCGCGAGTTCGACAACGGTGATTGGGCGGTCGCGGTAGAACTGTGTGCTGGTGACCTGCAGTGCCTTCTCGTGGCCGGCGACGGATTCCGAGGGGCTCGACCAGTGTGTGCGGTCGGACCTCTCGATGGTCCCCGAGTAGAAGCCGGCAAGGACGAGGGCCACCGCGGTGCAAACCATCGACATCGCGATTGCGAGGGTCAGTTCCCGCCGATAGGAGAAGCCGGTTCGAATGGCGATGTACCGGTCGATGCCGAGAGCAGTGTTCGTCACGACGAACTGCCGAGCGTTGGACCGGAGGGGCTGTTCGGTTTCTCCTTCAACAGACCGTCCCGCACGTCCACTGTCCGGGTGCAGTGTCGTGCCACCGATGTGTCGTGGGTGACGACGACAAGCGACGTTCCGTGTCGCCGAACAGACTCGAGCAGCAAGCGCATGACGGCTTCACCGGTTTCTCGATCGAGAGCCCCCGTGGGTTCGTCGGCGAAGATGATGTCCGGTTCGGACACCAACGCGCGTGCCAGTGCCACGCGCTGGGACTGTCCCCCGGACAATTGCCCGGGTCGGCGTGTTTCGAGTCCGTCCATGCCGAGAGGACCCAACCACCGCCTGGCAGCTGTCAGTGCCTGCCGTCGCGGGCAGCCGTTGAGCATCAGGGGAAGCGCAATGTTCTCATCGACTTGCAGCTCCGGCAGAAGATGCCCGGACTGGAATACGAACCCGAACCGGTTGCGACGTAACGCGCTTCGGCGGTGGTCGTTCCAGTCGTCGAACCGTTCACCGTGCAGTGCGACCTCGCCGTGATCGGGACGAACGATCCCCGCGAGGCAGTGCAGAAGGGTCGATTTCCCGGATCCCGACGGCCCCATGATCGCTATGGTCTCGGACCTGGCGACTGTCAGGTCCACTCCAGCCAGTGCGGTGTGCTCGGCGAAGGACTTCACCACGTTCGACGCGCGCAGCAGTACGGGAGTCTGTGGATGGGAGTCGTGGACAGTCATCGGGCGAAGTTCCACGTGACCTTGGTGGCGTCGGGAGTTACGGACACCACGGTCACGGGAATGTCGACAGGGGTGCCGTCCCCGACACCTACGCAGGTCATCTGCTGTCCAGCCGCCGCACGGAGCGAGGTCGGGCAGGTGACGTCGCGGATGTCGGCACCGATCCAGGGCAAGGGGTGGAACTTCGACTGGATTCGTCCGGCCACAACCGACTTCGAGAGTTCGGGGGTGCCATCGACGACTGTCGACGAGAACTGGTCCAGTTCGGTGGTCGACTCCGTTCCCCGTAGCGTGAGATCGGCCGCGACGACCGCCCCAGTCGCAAGTAGCGCGGTAACGGCGGCGGTGGCCCAGAGGGTGCTACGCATGTCGATTCCTTTCGTACACATGCTGTCGTTCAGCGTTCTTCGATTCTTCGTCCAACGGGTGCCGCGGCGCATCGGCGCAAAGACCGATTCCGACCGACCAGCCGGCGTCGAAGATGGTCCTTTCGGCTGATGCGCGTGTCGATGGCGGCCCTACGATGGGGCCATGACCACACCGCGAATGCCGAGTGGCCCTATCCCACGGATCGGGCTCTACGAACGGATCCCGCGGGCCCTCGTGGCTTGTTTCGCATTTCTCGTCGTCGTCGACGCGATGCTGTCGGCCACGACCGGCCCAGTGTGGGCGACGGTGGTCGTGAATACGATCATCCTGACCGCAGTAGCCTGGCCTGCCGTTCTGCCCCCGGTGTGTCGTTCCGTCGATATACGTTCCGGTGTCGCGGCGGCGGCGTCGATCTCCGCGACGGTTGCATCGCTCGTGTGGGGTAGTCCTGCGACAGTCGGCCCGGGCGAGTTGACGATGTTGTTGGTTCTTCTCGTCCTGGCCGCGCGATGGTGTCGGCCCCGCTCGGTCGTCGCATGTTGTGCCGCGATCACGATGGCGGTGGTCCTCGCGCCGTTCCGCTTCGGGACGGTCGGGTCCGACCCTCTCGAGAGTACTGCGGGTTTCGCTGTGGTTGTAGCACTTCTTGCGTCGGCTGCTGCAGCTACCGGCTCGTATCTCCGGAGCCAAGATGAGCGACGCAGGCAGGCGATGATCGATATCCGTCGGTCCGAGCGGTTCGCGATTGCAGCGGACCTGCACGACTTCGTGGCCCACCATGTCACCGGGATTCTGGTTCAGAGCCAGATGGCGCGAATGCTGGCTGCTTCCGATTCCATGCGCTCGGCTGCACTGCTTGAAGAGATAGAAAGATCCGCCGGCGAAGCCCTCGATTCGATGCGCAACACTGTTGGGATACTGAGGGACGGCCACGAGTCGACGGCGGGGGCGAATGCGCATGCACCGTCGCACGATTTTCGGGCGTTGCCGGAGTTGACTGCACGCTTCGAGGCCACGTCCAGCGCGCGAGTGACGTTGCGCGGTATCGATGCGGACGTCGGGGACATACCGCATGTGGTGCAGGCTGCTGTCTTCCGGGTGGTTCAGGAGTCGTTGACCAACGTCCGCAAACACGCATCGAGTGCCACCGAGGTGGAGGTCGGTATCGAGATCGACGCGCGTGTGTGCCGCGCGTCAGTGCGCGACAATGGTTCACCGAGCCGGGGCAGTGTGCGTCAACCCGGGTACGGGCTGATCGGGTTGCGAGAGCGAGTCGAGGCGTTGGGCGGGACCTTCGCTGCCTGCGGCGGAGATGGCGGCGTCGGCTGGGTAGTCACTGCAGCGATACCGTGTGCCGCAGCGTCGACGCATTCGCTCCGGGGGCGTTCCGTTACACACAGAACCTGACGGGGGTTCGATCAAAGATGTTGAAGGAACATCAATCTCGTACACCATCCGTTCGTTCTGCCGTCGTGACTGCGTTTGCGCCGCCCCGCGCGTTTGTCCTGGTAGTTGCCGCGGCGTACCGGTTCGACCATCTTCGGTTGCCGCTCCTGCGATCGATGGTCCCGAGGGTGGTTTTTCGTAACATCGAGTAGCGAACCGTAGTTCGCGTGTCATGGTGGTGGGGGTGGATTCATCGGCGCGGGAGAGCGCTCGGGGGAGGCGGTCGCAGCGCCGACGTGGGTATTGCCCGCGCCCAGGCGTACCGGCGAGGCGGGTAGACCGCCAGGTGTGGACAGCGGTGTCGGGGGCCGGTCGAGGAGCACAGTGGTGCCGAATCGGCCCGTAAGTCGAGCCGGCGGTTCGACCTCGAGAGGCGTATCGAGTCGGGTGGACTTCGATGTTTCGCGGACTCTCAAATATGGGTCGTCCAACCGAGTTGCATTGCGTTGACAAGTTCAATTCGTCGGTCGGGGTTTGGGGTCCAGGCTCGCGGCGTTCCTGGGATGTTCATCCATCGTGGGAGCTCGCTGATGCGCGGTCCGGGCCACCTGAGTTCGAGCTCAGCTACTCGTGTGGTACCGATGTGTTCTGCAACATCTCTGCCGAGAAGGAAAGCTGTGCTTAGAGATTCGTCCATTGCAAATTTGTCGAGAACTTCGAAACCGGCGTCCCCATCGTTGTAAAGGCGATCTGCGACCGGACTGGAGTTGGCGTACCAGAAGAGAACCGTTGCGATGTCGCCAGCGTCCTTGTATTCGTCTCGCATGCTTCTATCGAGCCATGCGGCGAGCTTGAGTGCGCAGTATCCAGGGACTGTGGGGATCTTGATTGGTCAGATGGAGGGTAAGGGAAGGGCGTGAGCCCCATCGAACACCTCTTGGAATGCCCAGACGCTGAGGTCTCGGTCCGGCGGGTCAGGGACCACCCCAGCGGGGTCCTCGATGGCGCCGAACGGAACGAGGTCGGTAGGGATGCCACCTACGTCGTATCTGATTCCCGCGCCGCCAAGCTCTGGGAGACCGTCAACGATGGCTGCGTACGCCTCCCAACCTGCAACTGCGAACGCGATATCCACGTCTTCCGTGGCTCGCAGCGTAAATTCGTGCCCTAAGGCGTCGTGAAGCAAGTTCCGGCAATGCGCACCGAGAACCATGAGATCCGCTGGCTGCAAGCGTTCGGTTTGCTCGAGTAACTGGAAACTGACACGGTCAACGATCTCCAGTAGCGGGGGATCACATTTCTCAGGGTTGAACATGCTGGTCTCTCCACGTTGTAGCTACTTGGGTCAGCCTGGGGTCGTTGGCTGCGATCAAGTCGGCGTAGACGAGAGGCCAAGGTGCGTTGTGTGGTCCCCGCGCGCCCCGGCTGACGTTCTTTTGGTCCTTCTCCGGCTCGCGCCAGAACTGTTGTAAAACAGTAATATTCGGATTTCTGTCCGGGTCGTTTCGCCATCGGTTGACGAACGCCAGCTTGCGGTCGAAATGGTCCACGTACACAGTCAGAGTGGCTGGACGGTAGATTTCGACTCCCTTCGCGGACTCACCGCTGAGGTATGTCTCTTGGTTCGGAAGAACATCGATGACTGTTGGGTCGTCAGCGTAGAACGTGGAGGTGACGAGCTTGCGTCGTAGTCCTCGTGAGTACTGCGCTGCCCATGGTTCGAGTAGGTTGAGCGCCTGGTCAGCACGTAGCGAAGAACCTCTGTGCATCAGCCCAGCTTCATCGAGTAGTGAAAGAGCGTCGTGAGCTTGACCCATCGACACGCCGGAGGCTGTTGCTACATCTTGAACTCGTGCCGTTGCGAGATGTGGCCACGACAAGAGCGCGAAAATAACTTGCGAACGGCGGGGGCTGAAAAGGTTCCGGGGCGACGCTCGAGGTGGAGACTCGCCGGCGATACGAAAAGCGGCGTCCTGCTCTCCGGCGTGAGCCTTGGCCCTCCTGCCTCGGATGTCGATGTACACGTCGCCGAATTCGAGGTAGGTGTTACCTAACCTGTCGATGTACTGGATACGTAGGTCGCGAAGTGAAGTTGCGCTTCGTTCGGTGATCCGCTCACCGATGGCCAGTACAGGTGATTGGTCGTCGTGTTGCCGCAGATTTGAGAGTCTCGTGTGAGTCAGCGACGGGGCATAGACGACTCGATAGCGCTGCATGTTCCCGTTTCGGACCAAATTCGCGTATGCGTCAAACTCGTGGTCGGGGGCGTCGGCCCAGCGGAGGGCATTTACCGAGATCCCTACGTCTACCAGGCGTTCCAGGGTCGTCTCGATCCAGTGACGTTCGAGTGAGTTCACTTTCACATCCCCTCGCAATTTCAGCTTCTGTTGCGTTTCAGTCTAAATGAAAATGTTGCAAAACTGAAAGAACTGCCACTGGGGCCGGGCCGAATTCGGGTGTACACCAACCGCTGGCAGGGGCACACGGGTGTTTTGGCGCCGCGGTTATTTGCGGCGTTCGAGGAATTCCACTTCGGTGACCGCACCGTGGATCTCGATGCCCGCTCCGGCCTGCTGCTTTGGAGAAGAGCCTGGCCGCCGGTGAATGATCCAGCCGCGCTGACCCTCTTCGAGCGGCCCCCGTGCGGTTACGGCTGCCGCGGCTGCCTGGTGTGTCGCTCGCAGGTGGCTTTGACGCCGGAGGGCGCTGTAGCGTCAAAGCCGCTGGATTGGTCACGGCCACACCCACGCCTTCTCCCGGTGTGTTCACACTGACCGCGACCCGGAAGATCGGGGCCGTCGCCGTCGATGTCCTCGCTATGCGGGTGGAACCGAAAGCATCGATCAGCCGCGTGACTTCGATGATGGGATGCGTACGTGACCGCGCCTGGTGGTCGGAGCGCACCGCACTCGCCGATACGGATACCGACCTGGTTGCTTGCATTGGCCGAAGCGTTCGCCGTCGCCGCCGAGCGCGCGACTGCCCGCGGGCACTGTCAAGTTGTTGAAATGCCTGATCTGGAATGATCCGGTGGTGTCGTCGACGTGACCTGCCTGCGGCTAGTGCAGATCGGCCTCCCTGTGGCGACCTGATTCTCATTCACACCATGGACACCATCCGCCGATCACACACCAAGTACCGAACGGTACGTCCGGGCCGTTGCCGCTACGCGGCCCTCCGAGTGGTCCGGAAAATCGTCGTCAAGTTCGCCCCAGGACGCCATGTCGGGGACCGATCCGTCCCCGCTCCGCTCCACGGGGTTGATAGGCCACCCGTTATCTTTTATGGCCCCTTCGTCTGACGCATAGGAGATGCCCAATGTCCGGGATATTGTGCAGCAGGGTGGCATTCGGCTCTCGAGGTTGTGGCGGGGAGCCGAAGACCGGTGGGGATTGTTCGCTGTCGGTGGTGGGGTCCGTGCTGGGTGCGCGTCCGCTCGGTGGGTGCCGTGGCGGTTATGCCGGCGAGGCCGTTGTCGATCAGCCGGCCTGGATGCCGCAGTCCCGATGGCGCGTGCCACGTGGTTGAGTTGAGGGTCCTGCGCATCGGTGGTCAGCTGTCCTTCTGTGAGTGGACGGTCTTGTGGTCGTAGGTCTCACGGAGCATGTGAATTGCGAAGAGGAGTTGCCAGGCCACGATCGTATATACCGCCCCTCGCTCCGAGACGCCCAGTTCGACGAGGAAATTCGTTCCGGCGACCTTGGATACTCCGTGCACGATCAGGCTGACGATACCGAGCGCTCCGAGGCCGATGGTGACCCGGCTCAGGCGGGGGCCGAGTAGGGGGCGGAGGGTTCTGGCGCCCGCCCAGATAGCCAACGCATTACCTCCGACGATGGCCATGAGTGCCCCGATCCCGTGAAACACCATAAGCCCGTTATCTGCGTTTTCGGGGCTGCCGTGTACGAGACCGACCAAAGCGATTCCGAAGCCTTGCGCAGCTGCGAGTGCGAGGAAAACGCTTTTACCTCTCCCCCAGGGTAGGGCCCACCAGAGCACTACGCCGGCGATCAGGGTGGAAAGGCCGTATCCGACGAATCCTGCGTTCATGAGCTCGAACAGACGTGAATTCAAGGCGCGACCCTCGAAAACCACCTCGCCGGAAACGCCGAGGTCGCTGATGAAGTTCCGGGCATAGCTGTAATTAGGGAATCCGATTGCTGAAATGGCCTCTGCCAGGAGGTACCACAGGGCACCCAGTCCCATCACTGTTGATGCTATTCCGACGGCCGGGTTTTTGACGCTCACATTCACTTCACCACTCCAGATTTTCGAGGACACTGCCGGGCGGGGTAGAGCCGGATTGTGTGCAATTCGGTTGTGTCTGCGGTTGCCCGGTGACGGGTTCCCATCGACTCCCATCCAATAGATTACACGTGTAACCTGCCGATGACAGACCTGCTTTTGGTGTGTGCGGAACATGTACTCGAATAATCATCGCGTGTTGCGGGGTCGCTGGTGTCGATCGCAGTCGAGATCGCTGGCCCATCGTGGTAGACATTCGTCAGTCAGGAAGTGGGGGCAGAGGATCGTCAGGGCAGGGTGGGCGGTCGATGATCCGCAGGCCGCGAGCTTCGGCTCCGTTCAGTCGCGGGCGGGGGAGGATATTCGGGTGCGCGCACCACGTGTTCGTCTGTCGACGACACTTACACGTGTCATTATGGAACGCACGAGCGCGACGGTGACCGATGGGTGTACGTGTGGCACCAGTGTGTTGAGGAGGGGCGGAGATGGTCCACCGAACTACGAGTGCGCATGTGGCGCGGGCTGCGGGTGTGTCTCGCGCGACAGTCAGTTACGTTCTCAACAACCGCACCGACAAACAGATCTCGGAGTCCACACGCCGTTCGGTGCTCGATGCGGCGACGAAATTGAATTACAGTCCGTCACCCGCTGCGCGTGCGTTGAGAAGTGGCCGAGGTGACGTGGTCGTTGCGCTGGTTCCTCACGGTTGGGACGACGGCGGTCCGATCGGAAGCTTGCTGTCGGACATCGGGAGTGAACTGGGAATGCATGATCTCGCGTTTCTGCGGTTTCAGGCCGACATTCGGCCCGGGGTCGTCCGGCGTTTGCTTAAGGCTGTCGCCGCTGAGTGTGTTGTCACGTTCGAGCCCCTCGATAGTGCGGACCAAGCCGCTCTCGAACATGCCGGGGTGCCCGAAGTGCGGGCGTGGATCCTCGAATCCGGTGCTGGCGAAGACTCGATTCGAATCGGTCAGAGCGATATCGTGCGCACGCAGGTCGAGCACTTGATCAGCACTGGATGTGATCGACTGGTCTATGCGGCCGAGGCCGCTCAACGTGCAAACGAGTTCGTACGCGTACGGGCATATGAGTTTTCGACTCTGCGTGGCGAAATCGGATACCGCACCATGTCGACGAGGTATCTCGGTGCGGCAACATCTTCGGCGACCGCAGCAGTGCGATCCTGGATCACCGACGGAGAACGAGTGGGTGTCTGCGCATTTTCCGACATTGTGGCGGGGCGTGTACTTGCTGCAGCCAGAGATCTGGACGTGGATGTCCCCGGTGAACTATCGGTGGTAGGGGTCGATGATTCCCCCCTCTCGGCGTTCTTGGTCCCACCCTTAACTACCGTTGGGTTCGACCTCGCTCGGGAAGCGACACTGATTGCGGGTACGATTCTTTCGCGGTTGAAGCGGGGTTCCTCTGTGCCCGACGGCCAAGACCGCCCGTCGGTGTGGTTGATCCCCCGTGCCAGTACCCCGCGACCCGCGGACAAGGCGCGGGCGTGAAATGTTTGCAGAAAGCGGTAGGCAAGGGACACCCTGGTGCGGAGTCAGAGGTCAGGTAGACCCGAAAAATAAATCGAGCATTTTTCCCACAGCCAAGATTGCCGTTCGTACCCTGCAGTGCAACCACCAAACCTTCTACGATGACACGCAGATTGCAGGACGGTTATCTGCGAAATGAGCCGAACACAATGGTGAGAGCTCCTGTGCCGTAGTCGATAGTATTGCCCACTGCGGTTTTCTCGGTGAAGATCCCACATCGAAGTGTCTGGCACGACCGCGTGCCGGTCATTCTAGTTCTCAAGGTAAGCGTCCTATCGAGCGAAAATTGTGTCCTCAGGTGGAGGGTATGTCGCTGAAATTCAGTGCAGTCCGGCCGCTATGGGCTTCGTTGAGTGCGCCGATGGCTTCGTCTCTCCATGCTCGTGCTGCGGGCATCACCTTGGTCAGAGCCGGTGAGATATGGATCTGACCTGCCTGGAGTGAAAAGGTCGTATGTACTCCGGCGGTCTGCAGGCGTTGTGTATATCGCTCCCCGTCCCCGCGTACCGGATCGTATTCTGCCGACATGATGTAGGCGGGTGGCAGGTCCGACACGTCCGGAGCGAGGAGCGGGGAGGCGTACTGGTGTCGTGCTGATTCGCCGTCCGGTAGGTAGTACTCGACGACTCGACGGAGCGTGCCGTAGGTGAGCCCGTAGCCGCTTGCGTAGTCGGTGCACGAGGACGACTGCAGGGTGAGATCGAGTGCAGGTACCTCGAGCAGTTGGAAGGCGATTTCCGGTCCTCCTTGCTCACGCACTTTGATCGTCAGTGCCGCAGCGAGATTCGCGCCGGCCGAACCGCCACCGACAGTGATGAGGTCTCGGCGGATTCCATAGCCCTCTGCGTGCTCGGCGAGCCAGAGCAAGGCCGCGTAGGAGTCGTTGAGTCCCGTCGGGTAAGGGTGTTCCGGTGCTTTGCGGTAGTCGGCGGTGACGACAACGCACTGCGCGCCGACGCACCGTTCCCTGGCTATGATGTCAATGACTTCTGCATCGATCGTTCCGCCGATCCATCCGCCGCCGTGCAAGTACAGGTGCCCGGGATGCGGTCCTTCGCCGAACGGTCGGTACATCCGCGCCTTGATCTCGCCGCCGTCGACTGCGATCATCGCGTCCGTCACCGCCGCTACTTGCGGTCCAGGTTCTGCTATCCGGTGCACAAGTGCATCTGCGGCCGCATTGTCCGCTTCGCGCCAGGCACCGAAGTCGTCGATGTGATCGGGGAAGGGCGGAAGGTGCGCGAGTAGCGGGACCAGAAATGGATCGAGGGGCATGATTTTCTCCGTATTATCGTTCGAGGCAGGTGCGGAGCTCGTCGACGATCGCATCGACGCGTCGATCAGGGGCGGGGCCGAATACGCTGGGTACGAATGCGAATCCAAGTCGCTTCCCACTGTCCGCGAAGCACAGACCGCCAGCGGCGCCGTCATGCCCGAAGCTGTCTACGCCGAGCATCGGCCGGTTGTCAGCAGGGAGCATGAAGCCGGTTCCCCATTTCGGGAAAGGAGGTTCTGCGGCACCGATCACTTGTGGTCCTTCGCTCTCCACCCAGCAGGCGTCGTCTATCACGGCCTTGGACAGTAGGGGCGGTCGACGCGTGTAGTTTCGGTCGTTCACGTTCGAGACCAAAGCAGCGTGAAGTTTGGCCAAACTGCGAGCGGTGCTCATCGCGTTTGCCGCAGGAAGTTCGGAGTTGCGTAGCCGGGCTTCGTTCCACGAGTTCTTGATCGTGACTCCCGCGACCGGGATGTCGAGTGCCCCGTTCATCGTGATAGCTCGCAGCGCAAGGTCGTCAAGTATCAACTGGTTGGTGACACCGGCAGCGCCGCCGACGATCGGTGCCGGTAAGACCGCTGCCGTGCGGGAGTGGTGTTCGTAGGGTAGACCGATCCACAGGTCGAGTCCGAGTGGTTCGCTGAGGGTGTTTCGCAGCACCTCACCTAGGGTTTGTCCGGTGATACGGCGGACGACCTCGCCGAGGAGAAAGCCGACTGTGATGGCGTGGTAAGCGTGTGCCGTTCCCGGGCTCCAGTACGGCGTCTGGCTTTCGAGAGCAGAGATCACCGGTCCCCATGTACAGACATCGTCGAAGGTCAACGGCGAGTCGACGAGAGGCAGACCGGCTCGGTGGCTGAGGACTTCTCGAACGGTGATGCGATCCTTGCCGTTCGCCGCGAATTCCGGCCAGTATCGAGATACTGCGGCATCGAGGTCAAGCACCCCCCGCTCCACCAGCGTCAGGGCGAGAATCGTTGTCACGCTCTTGGAGCAGGAGAACAGCATTGCCAAGGTATCGCGGCCCCAGGCCTGCCCTCGGGTGATGTCGGCAACACCACCCCATACGTCGATGACGGGGTCCCCGTCTACGTACACCGCGAGAGAGGCACCGCCGTGCGAGGTCGAGGCAAGGTGTTCTTCGAACCGGGCGATCACCGGGGCGAATCGATCGTCGTAGTCACCGTGGGCTTCAGGAGTGCGCAATGGGGTCTCTCTTCCGTAGTCGAGCCGTAGTTTGTTGTGTGGCTTCATGATTCGACTATCTGACAGTTCCGCCTGTGGGATGCGGATATCGCGGATTCGTGCTTCCACTCCGGATAGCGGTGGCATGCGACGGACACACCCCCACCTACTGCGCGCAGCGGCGGCAGAGTTGTTCTGCAGTGTGGGACAGCAAAGGGGCAACGATCGGCGAACGGGCATCCCGGGTGCGCCGGCAGGGAAGGCGCAGCGACGGTATCGTCTCGGGCTTTCGTACGGGTTGATCGCTTGGCGTCTTGTTGAAACGGGTCTGCGATCGGGGCAGCCAGAAGAAGTGCTCTGGTGTATGGGTGTGCCGGTGTGGCTCCGACGCTGCTCGTCGGTCCTCGTTCCATCACCTTCCCGCGGTACAGGACGGTGGTGTCGTGGCAGATTCTTCGAACGACATTCATATCGTGGGAGATGAACAGGTAGGACAGACCGGACTCTGCTTGCAGGTCCACAAGTAGATTGAGAATCTGAGCTTGAACGGAGAGATCGAGTGCGCTCACGGCTTCATCGCAAACCAGGAATTGCGGAGACGTCATCAAGGCGCGCGCGATGCAGATTCGTTGCCGCTGCCCTCCTGAAAATTCGCGCGGCAACTTCTTCGTTGCCGACGGGTCCAAGCCCACTCGTTCCAGCGAGTAGGCAACACGATCCTCGATTTTTCGATCTCGGATACCTTGTGCTCGAATAGGCTCGGCTAGAGACCGGCCGATAGTGTAGGAGGGGTTCAACGACCCTGTCGGGTCCTGGAAAACTGCCTGCAGTGTCTTTGCCAGGGTTGTGCGGTCGAACTTTTCAGTGCCGGTGACATTTGTTTTGCCGACCGTGATGGTTCCGGACTGAACGGGTACAAGACCGAGGATAGCTCTGGCCAATGTGGACTTTCCCGATCCCGACTCTCCGATCACTCCCACGGTGCGTCCGTGAGGGACGTCGATACTGACACTGTCGAGTGCGCGGAACAGCGGATCTCGTCGGCGACGACGAAAGCCGACTTCGATGTCGCGGACTGTAATTGCGGGATCTTGAGAGGTCATGGTGTGCTTTCGGATAGCGGCGGAAAGGTGCCGATGCGGATGCATCGAGAAAATGCGTCCTCTCCGGTTCGGATCAGTGGGACAGCATCTTCGAGGCAGGCCTCATGTGCGTAGTGGCACCGTGCAGCAAATCGGCATCCGGTTGACCATTCCTCGGGCTGGGGGACTCGTCCGGGAAGCGTCGGCAACCGTGTGGTTCGAGTGTTTCGAGATAGGTCGGACGCCAGTAGCGCTGCGGTGTAAGGATGCTCGGGACGTGTAAAGACGGTGTCAGTGTTGGCGAGCTCCACCACTTCGCCGGCATACATGACGGCAGCGCGATCGCAGATGTCGGCGATGACTCCCCAGTCGTGCGTGATCAGCAATATGGCCAACTTGTTCGTTGCCTTCAAACCTCGGAGCAACGTGAGGATCTCTGATTGGACGGTGACGTCGAGAGCGGTGGTGGGTTCGTCGGCGATGAGAAGCGTCGGCCGACCGGCCAGGGCCAGAGCGATCGCTATTCTCTGCGCCATTCCGCCGGAGATCTGATGGGCGTAGGAGGTGAGCACTCGTTCCGGGTCGCGAATCTCGACTTGACGCAACAGCTCGAGTGCACGCTTTCGCCGTGTGCTTTTGGGCCCCTTGTCGTGTTTGGCGATGATTTCGTCCAAGTGGCTACCCACACTGTGGGTGGGGTCCAATGCGCCCATGGGGTCCTGTGAGATGTAGGCAATTCCTGATCCTCGAATGTCGCGGTATGCGTCCGAGTCTCCCGCGCGAAGATCTATTCCGTCGAACTCGATCACCCCGCTTTCGATGGTGAGACCAGCTGGGAGCAGGTCGAGGACGGACAAAGCGGTCACGCTTTTTCCGCACCCCGATTCTCCGACCAAGCCCACTGTTTCACCGCGTAGCACATCGAACGCGACATTGGTGACCAAGGATTTTCCCGGAGAAGCTTGTACGGTCAGCCCGTGGACGCTGAGCACGGGGTGCCGTCGTGAGGAGGACTGTTCGGCCGGGGCGGGGGGGCGCCTGGGCGGAGCCGCCATTCGTCGCTGGCACATTTTTCGATCGGCGGGTCGTGCGGGCTTTCGTCTGGTCGGTGTCGGCCGACCGATCTCGTGCGATATCGCCTAATGTTCCGAATGCCAAGACTGCGAGGGTGATCGCCAATCCAGGAGGGAATAGAAGCCAGGACGACTGGGTGATGACGCCGGCTGCTTCGGCCACGCTCCCGCCCCACGTCGGTGTCGAGCTATCGGCCAATAGGCCGAGGAAGCCGAGTACAGCTTGAAATCCGAGCGCGACCGCGGCAAACAAGGACACTTGCACCAGCAGTGGCCCACGCACGCGACGCAGAATGTGGGTCCTGATAATGGTGAATGTTCCGACGCCGGAGACTTGCGCCGCCGTCACGAACAGTTCGTGCTTGACATTCGCTGCGGCGCCGCGGAGGACTCGTATCAGACCCGGCGAACCGAGTATTCCGAGACTGACCATTGCGGCTGTGGGTTCACCGGTGAAGACAACCAGTACGACAAGTACGACGATGATGGGTGGTACCGACATCACAAGTTCAGCGGTGCGCATGATCGCGGCATCGATGCGGCCGCCTCGGTATCCCGCCACGAGGCCGAGCGGAAGCCCTATCGCCAGGAAAACCATGACGGCTTGAAAGGTGCCGAGGAGGGTGGGTTCTATTCCGTAGAGCAGCCTGCTGAGGACATCTCGGCCGAGAGTGTCCGTACCGAGCAGGTGGTCCGCGGAGGGTGTCTGCAAGGTTCGCGTCAGGTCCTGATCGCCCGGCGGATACGGCGCGATACGCTCTGCGAAGAGTGCACAGACGAACAACGTAACCAGATAACCTGCAGAGATCACGAACAGCGGGCGATGCAGCAGTCGTACGAACGACGCCCTTTCGGATCCAGGGGAGGTGGTTTCGGTCGGTGTTCCAGTGCTCACGAGACCCGCACTTTCGGATTGAAGTAGCCGTAGGCGATGTCGACGATCAGGTTGACCACGATGACGATGACGGTGAAAAACAGAACTACTCCCTGGATCAACGGAACATCGCCCGATGCCGTTGCTTGCACTGCGGTTCCTCCCAGCCCCGGTAGAGCGAATATCGATTCGATGGCAACGGCTCCGCTCAATGCCCCGACGAAGGTCAACCCCACCACCGTCAGAACTGGGACGGCGGCATTCTTCAATGCATGACGCAAGAGAATGGATTTCTCGGAGACACCGGCGGCGCGGAGGGTGCGGATGAACGGCTTCTCGGTTGCATCAGCGACGGCATCTCGCGTTTGTTTGGCAATCGCAGCAGTGGCGGGGATTGTGAGAGTGATCACCGGGAGTACCAGGCTCGACAGCCATTGTGACGGCGATTGTTGGAACGGCACATAGCCCAACGCCGGAAACATGTTGACTTTGACAGCGAGGAGGACCACGAGAATCAGGCCGAGCCAGAAGGTGGGGACGGCGAGTCCCAACACGGCAATAGCGTCGACTATTTTGCCGATGAACCCCCCGCGGGCCCCCAGGATCCCGAACGCCACACCCACGATCGCGGCCAGGACTGTTGCCCCGACTATCAGTGACAGTGTCGGTCCGAGACGTCCGAGCAATTGCTCTGCGACTGGTTGTCTGTTGACCAGCGACACTCCCAAATTCCCATGCATCGCATTGCCCAGCCAATGGGTGTATTGCTGCCACAGTGGCAGATCCAATCCCATCTGTGAGCGGGTCTGGGCTATCTGTTCGATCGACGCATTCTTGCCTGCGACGACGTGTGCAGCGTCACCAGGTAGTAGCGCTATCAGTACGAAAGTGGCTGCAGAGACCAGCAACAGGAGAGGAATCGACATTGCCACGCGATGAAAAACTATCTTGAGCACGACGATCCTTCAGTGTGCCGGGCGAAGGTCGGTGAAGTGCGGAACCGCGCCATTCAGCGTTGTGGCCTCGATGCCCGTGAAACCGTCGGCCACATAAAACGCGAGAGGGGCGGCGAGCACCGGTAGCGCCCAGCCGAGTTCGACCAGGCGGGCGTTGATGGCTTTCTCCAGTTCTCCGGCCTCTGCTGCCGGAGTCGCGAAGTATCGGCCGTACAGCTCTGTCAATTCTGCGTCGTCGGTGTGAAACGGGTTGAAGGGGCCCTGTGGGCTCACGAACCCGGCGTACAACGAGTTGGCATCACGGAGCCCGTAACCGATAGCCGCTGTGGGGAATTCCCCGGACGTCATGGCAACGACGTAATCGTTCGCCAGGGGTTTGGAGGCGATATCGACTGTGACACCGATTTTTCGGAGGTCACCGGCGACGGCCTGAGTTACTTTGTCGAGGCCGGCAAGTGGAACGCTCAGCGCTGTTACGGAGAAGCCGTTCGGGTAACCGGCTTCCGACAGCATTTGTCGTGCTCGTTCCGGGTCGTACCCCGTTTTTCCGTCCAATGAGGGGTCGTAACCTGCGGTGTCGGGGAGGGCGTACTGCGACGTCGAAAGCTGCGCGTCTCCGAAAAGTCCCTCCGCAATTGCTCTACGGTCCACCGCCATGTTGAGTGCTGCGCGGACGTTGACGTCTTTGAGTGGTGCGCTGACCTCGCCCTGCCGGTCCATGAGGTTCAACCCCAGCAGTGTCTGCGGGGCGGATACCACGTCGATGCCAGCATTTTCAGCAGCGCTCATCGTAGTGGCGTCGCCCTGTCCGGCCTGGATTTGCCCCGCACGAATGCCCTGGATCATCGACGACGAATTTGCCACGATCCGCACGACGACTTTGTCGAAGTGCACGGCGTCCTTGTTCCAGTAGTGAGGGTTCGGGACGAACGTGTAGTGGTCGTTCGCCACCGTGTCCGCAGAGTCGATCATGTACTGGCCGGCACCCGCGGAACCGGTGCTCAACGTCTCGGGATTCGCAACCGCGTTTGGGCTTGCGACGTTACCGGCCCCGAAGGCCTGCGCGAAGTAGAAGTTATACCCCGGATCGCTACGGTTGAGAGTCAGCCGAAGGCTCAGGGGCGATGTGACGTCGATGCGGTCGATCGATTGGATCAACAACCCGGCCGAGCTGGACTGCTGCTTCTCGTATTCCAGATAGGTCTTCACTGCTTGGGCATCGAGGGTTGCACCGTCGCTGAACTTCACCCCGTCGCGCAATGTGAGCTCGTAAACTCTGTTCTCCGAGTCGGAATAGCCGAATTGTGTCGCCAACCCCGGCGAGTACGTCCCGTCGGATTCGAGAACGACAAGAGGCTCGTAGGCCCACTGGTACAGCGGGTTGTATAGAGGATCGCCCAGAGCCGGATTCAGTGTCGCGGGCGCGGCGACCGCACCGAACGTGAAAACTCCTTCCACTGATGACCCGCCGCTGTTACTGCACGAAACGAGCGAGGCTGCCAGCGCAACAGCTGCGCTACCAACGGCCAATCGAGCAAATGGGTGATGACAATTCATCTTCATGAAGTGGCTTCCTCGAAGTGCGTAGTTTCGACCGAAATGGGTAACACGTGTAACCAAATGGCGAAACAGGAAAAAGTTGAAAGTGATGTAGCGCACGTTACACGTGTAACATGAGGCTGGCAATGATCAAGCCGGTTTCGTTCGGACGGCGCCGGATCGGCACGGATGACTGAGAGGATGCGTGAGTTGGCCTTGACGACGGATCGATCCGCTGACTTCCATGGCCCTCGCCGGATCAACCGCCCTTGCATCGTCCCCACTTGGTAGAAAGTGAGTTCATGACCCTTCGATTGCCCAATGCCTGGGTATGGGACAGCTGGTACGTGCAAGACGACGCGGGAGTCTACCACTGCTTCTTCCTCAAGGCTTCACGGTCCTTGGTAGACCCTGAGCGACGCCACATGAATGCCTGTATCGGCCACGCGACGTCCACGGATTTACGGGTTTGGGAGCCGGCCGCCGATGCTCTGATGCCAGCCGAGTCCCCAGGCTTCGACGACACAGCGGTATGGACCGGCTGCGTCGTCCGCTCGCCCGAGGGGTGGTGGTTGATGTTCTATACGGGAGTCGGTAATGCTCCTCGTGGCGTTGTACAGCGAATCGGTGTAGCCCGTTCGATCGACCTATTCACCTGGGAGCGTGTCGGTTCCGGAGCTCTGGTCGAACCTGATCCGAAATGGTATGAATCGAGCCACGACTCCGATGGGGCTGGTGAAGCATGGCGCGACCCCTGGGTCTTTCCAGACCCTGACGGTGACGGCTGGCACATGCTGATTACTGCACATGCCGTCCACGGCCCGGTTGATGGGCGCGGTGTGATCGGGCATGCGCGGTCACCCGACTTACTGCGTTGGGAAGTGGGCCCGCCGCTGACCTCTCCGGCGGGATTCGGGCACTTGGAGGTCCCGCAGGTAGCGGTCGTAGACGGGCAGCCGCTGTTGGTGTTTTGCAGCAACCTGGGCCCCCGGGCCGCCGCACACCGGATATGGTGCATCCCGGGAGATAGCCTCACAGGACCGTGGGACATGACGGCAGCACGTCCGGTGTCACTGCCGGCGTCACATATATACGCTCCAAGGCTAATCCGCGATCGAGCGGGTGAATGGCAGCTCATGGGATTCGTGGATGAAGTCGCAGGCCGCTTCGTCGGCGAGCTGAGCAACCCGATTCCAGTGGCGTACACCACGCGTGGACTCATGCAAATGAGCGGCGAAGTCTAAATGAGCGGCGAAGTCTAATGGCATGACCCAGTGGGAGTCCGTATGAAGGTGAACAGTGATGCGCGGCAGTTGTTGTCCTGTTCCTGATCGATGATTATGTTGTGAGGCAACGTAATCGGGTTGGTCGATGGACCGCGCGCGGAGAGTGGCGGTTCGACCGCACGCGCGGCGCGCACCATGTCGATCACGCTGTGCACCGCCGACGGTCCGTCCAGGTACGCGTGGATTCCCGGCGTGCCGAGCCCCACGTAGTCGGTCGCGCCGATCGCGTAGCCCTGCGAGAGCCAGTTCGTGAGGTATGGACTGCCGACGGTCACGGTGGGAGCGCACTGGTCGGAAATACCTACAGTGCCGTGAGCCCACGAGATGACCGGCCAACCGCCTTCGGGTGGGTCGCCGGGGGGGTAGGAAGAGCGCGCCCGTACTCAACGCGGGCTGGTTCAGCGGTCCTGTGGACCAGTACGTGAGCTTTGATGCGTTGGCGGTGCCGGGAATCCAGAAGGAGTGCGGCAGGGAAGTTGCCGCGGTCACTGTGCCCGGCGTCGTGATTGACGACGGTTCCT
>NZ_JBWZNF010000026.1:0-25534 GCF_056945715.1 Rhodococcus sp. MurmanLake-1
CTCGGGCCTTCGGGTACCGGTAAGTCGGTGTTCCTGAAGTCCCTGATCGGACTGCTCCGCCCTGAACAAGGCTCCATCGTCATCGACGGCACGGACATCCTGCAGTGCTCCTCCAAGGAGCTCTACGAGATCCGCAAACTGTTCGGCGTTCTCTTCCAGGACGGCGCACTGTTCGGCTCGATGAACTTGTACGACAACATCGCCTTCCCGCTTCGTGAGCACACCAAGAAGTCGGAATCCGATATCCGCAAGATCGTGATGGAGAAGTTGGACCT
Source organism: Rhodococcus sp. MurmanLake-1 (assembly GCF_056945715.1). Classification (NCBI taxonomy): domain Bacteria; kingdom Bacillati; phylum Actinomycetota; class Actinomycetes; order Mycobacteriales; family Nocardiaceae; genus Rhodococcus; species Rhodococcus sp. MurmanLake-1. Next base: position 276 of record NZ_JBWZNF010000026.1, read on the forward strand.
CACGGGTCTGGTCGGCGCCGAGGACAAGCTTCCCGGTGAGATCTCCGGCGGCATGCGCAAGCGTGCCGGTCTGGCGCGTGCACTCGTTCTCGATCCCGAGATCATCCTCGTCGACGAGCCCGACTCCGGTCTGGATCCGGTGCGTACGACGTACATCAGCCAAACGCTGATCGACATCAACGCCCAGTCGGACGCGACGATTCTGATCGTCTCGCACAACATCAATCTCGCACGCACGGTGCCGGACAACATCGGCATGCTTTTCCGTCGTCAGTTGGTGATGTTCGGTCCTCGCGAGGTGCTGCTCACCTCGGACGAGCCCGTCGTCAAGCAGTTCCTCAACGGAACGATGATCGGTCCGATCGGTATGTCGGAGGAGAAGGACGAGGCTCAGATGGCGCACGAGCAGGCGCTCGTCGACGCCGGTCACCACGCCGGTGGTGTCGACGACGTCGAGGGCATCGTGCCGCAGATGAAGGCCACCCCCGGAAACCCGGAGCGTCAGGCTGTTCGTCGTCGCCAGGAGCGCGTCCGTCAGATCATGCACACCCTCCCAGCTAACGCACAGGCGGTCATACGCAACAGTTTCGGCAGCGTGGAGATGCTCTACACCTGAGGCGCGAGCCAAGTCTTCGAGGCATAAAGGGAGGCCGCCGCACCGGCGGGCTTCCCTTTGCTGCGTTCAAAGCAGTGCAAACACTTCGTCGGGCGATGCGAACATAGGTAGACAAAACCGGTCAATTTATCTAGTAAATGAGCAAAAATGATATATTGTACAAATAGATGTGATTAGCGACACTGCATACTTCCTGTGTGTGTGCGCGCCCCAGCAAGGAGTCCCGATGAGTACACCCACTCGCTCTCAACCACCCCACCCAGTCGACGAATGGCATGACAAAAAGCGCTACCTCTGGCTGCTCGGACTGATTGCGCCGACGGCCCTGTTCGTGGCCACAGGACTGGCATACGGTTTCGGAAAACTCGGATGGTCAGCGGTAACACCCATCGTGTGGTGGGTCGGTCCGATCCTGCTTTATGTGATGCTGCCGATCCTCGACCGATTCTTCGGCCCGGACGGGCAGAACCCCCCGGACGAGGTGATGGAGCAACTCGAGAACGACAAGTACTACCGGTACTGCACCTACGCCTACATCCCCTTCCAACTCGTCAGCCTGGTCTTAGCCTGCTACCTCTGGTCCGCCGATGACCTCGGATGGTTGGGGATCGACGGAGGCTTGGGACTGATGTCGAAAATCGGCGTGATGTTCACCGTCGGAGTCATGGGTGGAATCGGGATCAACACCGCACACGAAATGGGACACAAGCGCGAAAACCTCGAGCGCTGGCTCTCCAAGATCACCCTCGCCCAAACGATGTACGGGCACTTCTACATCGAGCACAACCGCGGCCATCACGTGCGAGTTTCCACTCCCGAAGACCCAGCCAGCGCCCGATTCGGCGAAAATTTCTGGATGTTCCTTCCGCGCAGCGTTTTCGGTGCCATCACGTCCTCATGGGAGCTCGAGCGCACGCGGATGCATCGTATCGGTAAGCGCACGTGGAGTCTTCAGAACGACGTACTAAACGCGTGGGTGATGTCGATCGTTCTGTTCGGTGCGTTGACCGCAGTGTTCGGTTGGGTCGTGCTGCCATTCCTGGTGATTCAGGCGATCTACGGAGCGTCCTTGCTCGAAACGGTCAACTACCTCGAGCACTACGGACTGATGAGACAGAAGCTGGAATCGGGAAGATATGAGCGATGTGCGCCAGCACACAGCTGGAACTCCGATCACATCGTCACCAATATCTTCCTCTACCACCTACAACGGCACAGTGACCACCACGCGAATCCTCTTCGCCGTTACCAGACGCTCCGCAGCATGGACGGAGCACCCAATTTGCCGACCGGTTACGCAAGCTTGATCGGACTCGCGTATTTTCCGCCCCTGTGGCGCAAAGTCATGGACCACCGAGTGCTCGATCACTACCAGGGAGATATCACCTTGGTAAATGTCGATCCGCGCAAAAGCGCGAAGATTCGTTCCCGCTACGGAGTGAAGTGATCATGAGTGCCTATCAATGCCCCATCTGCGGCTTCGTCTACGACGAGACGAAAGGTGCACCGCGCGAGGGATACCCGGCAGGAACCCCCTGGGACGCGGTCGACGACAGCTGGTGCTGCCCGGACTGCGGTGTCCGCGAGAAGCTCGATTTCGAGAAGAAAGAAGTCTGATAGGACATGTCCGATTTCAAACTTTTCCGTTGTGTCCAGTGCGGATTCGAGTACGACGAAGCCGAAGGCTGGCCGGACGAGGGGATCGTGGCAGGGACCCGCTGGAGTGATATCCCCGAAGACTGGAGTTGCCCCGACTGTGGAGCAGCGAAAAGCGACTTCGACATGGTCGAGGTGAACCGCTGATGAGGGTCATCGTCATAATCGGAACGGGCGTGGCGGGGTCCAGTGCGGCCAATACGCTTCGCGCAGAGGGATTCGACGGCCGCATCGTCATGATTGGTGAGGAAGCGTACGCACCCTACCGGCGTCCAACGCTCTCGAAAGATCTCCTCGCGGGTACCACTGCCATCGAGAAGGCTCTGCTTCACCCGGCTGGTCACTGGGCCGCCAACGACATCGAACTCCGATTGTCCACGCAAGTGACCACACTGAACACCGCCACGCGCATTCTGTCACTCGATACCGGCGAAACCATCAGCTACGACACCCTTCTGCTCGCCACCGGCGGCCGGCCCCGAATCGTTGCACACCGCGCCGGGATACGCATGCACCAATTGCGCGGCGTCGCGGACGTGGAATCACTGCGCACGGCCATCCTCGACGCGGGATCGTTGTTGGTCATAGGCGCTGGATTGATCGGAATGGAAGTTGCTGCGACCGCCCGTGAACTCGGTGCTGCAGTCACGATCCTCGAGGCCGGAGTGCGTCCGTTGAGCCGATTTTGCCCGCGCGAGGCTGCCGACTATCTCGTCGGCTTGCATCGTGCACATGGGGTCGACATTCAGGCCGACGTGCAATTGGCCGCAATCGAGGAGAGCGAGGACTCGGTGATCGCGACCGACGCCAGCGGACGTACGTGGTCGGCTGCGATGGCATTGAGCGCCGTCGGTATGCTACCGAATACAGATATGGCGGCCGCGGCGGGGATCGACGTCGACAACGGCATCACGATCGACGAGCAGCACAGGACGTCGGCCCCGGCCGTATTCGCTGCGGGCGACGTCGCCAACATCTTCGACCCCGTGGCCGGTCGGCGAACACGTCACGAGAACTGGAACAGCGCACTTGCACAAGGTGATCGAGCGGCCCGGTCGATTCTCGGACGCCCGCTGCAGCCGGTCGAGGTGCCGTGGGGGTGGACGAGCCAGTACGGAAAATCGCTCCAGTTCGCCGGCGTTCAGACACAGGACTCCGAACATGTCGTTCTGGGATCAGTTCCGGACGGAGACTTCACGATTCTCATGTGTCGAAACGGATCGCTGGTCGGCGCCACCGCAATGAAACGTCCGAAGGACATCCGCATCGCGCGGACCCTCATACGGGAAGGCAGTTCGCTCAACCGTGACGTACTCGGCGAATCGCCGAGTTTGTCGGACTACATCGCTGACAGGCAAAGACTGGAAACCGCCAGCCCCGGATAAAGTCGGACCATGTCTGAACACACTCGACCTGGAAATCGCAGTCGGTATCAAAGTGCCGCGACCCTCCTGATGCGAAGCGCCGTCCTCGATTCGCTCTCTACATTGCTGCTCGCGCGGCGATGGTCCGCGATCACCATGACCGATGTAGCGGAGGCAGCAGGCGTCAGTCGTGCGACTCTCTACAACGAGTTTCGTTCGCGAAACGGACTGGCTCGCAGTTATGCCATCAGACTGACAGATACGATCGCTACCGGAGTCGAGGACGCGGTCTATTCGCACCCCGATGACAGCTACCGAGCGATCTGGACCGGCTACGCCGGATTCTTTGCAAAAATCAGTACGGACCCCCTCGTCCAATCCTTGCGTACCGAGGATCCACCCACCGATCTGTTGAAAATGATTACCGTCGAAGCTGACTTCATTATGGATCATGCCGTCGAACGATTGGCAGAAGCGTTCCGCCGCAGCTGGGTTCAGGCGCAACCTGCAGATGCGGAACTCATGGGAAAGGCGATTGTCCGTACTGCCTTGAGTTTCATTTCCCTACCTGCACCCAATGGCGAAAAAGCCGCAGAGGACGTTGCGCGGTTCTACGTACCGTTCGTCGAGGCCATTCGATCGAAATAGCCCCTCTGTGCGGAACGAAACCGACTCGGGGTTGTGGGCGTCGGCCGCAGTAATGGCTCGATCTTTCACTTGCCGATGTACGGAATTCATACCGCTGACACAGAAGGACACACAGTGACTGACATATCGCTTGGTATCTCCCGCACGCCACTAGGTCTGGCCATCGACGCGGCGATGATCGAACTCGAACGTGGTGAGAGTGCCTGGGCACTGACGGGTTTGCATGATCGCAGGGGTGTCCTCGCCGATATCCGCGAACTCGTCCGTGTACACGCCGACGAGTGGGTAACCATTGCGGCCACCATCAAAGAACTCGACCCGCAGTCCCCGCTGGTAGGAGAGGAGTGGCTTTCCGGGCCGTACCCGCTGCTCACCAACGCCGACGCCCTCGCTGAAAGCTTGGCCGCACTCGAACGGGGAAGGAGTCCACTTGCCGGGTCGAACATCACCGCGGCACCGGGAAACCGAATCCGTATTCAGATCCTTCCCGACTCCGTGACCGACAACATACTGCTCAACGGTTTTACCGCCGAAGTGTGGCTACAGCCCGGGATCGACAAAGTACGTGCGTTGGCCGCAGCAGGCCTCGGACAACTTCATCCAGAGAAAACCGCAGGGATAGGAGTGGTACTCGGGGCCGGCAACATCACGTCCATCGCACCGTTGGACGTCCTCTACGAAATCTATGCACACAATCGTGTCGTGGCCCTCAAACTTAGCCCGGTGATGGACCCGTTACTGCCGGTCCTGGAGAAGATCTTCGCCCCCTTGATCGAGCGGAATATTGTACGAATCTTCACCGGGGGCGCAGAAGTGGGGGAGTATCTCGTCAACCATGATCTGGTCGCACACGTGCACATGACTGGTAGCGCCGCAACGCACGACGCCATCGTCTTCGGCGCCGAAGACCAAGGAACGCAACGCAAAGTGGAAAACTCCCCACTCCTCGATAAGCCGATCACCAGTGAACTCGGTGGGGTGTCTCCCACCATCGTGTTCCCAGGAAAGTGGTCATCAGCGGACCTTCGGTATCAGGCCGAGCACGTTGCAACCCAACGGCTCCACAACGGCGGATACAATTGCGTTGCCGCACAAATTCTCGTCGTGAGTTCCACATGGACGCAGAAAGATCAGTTTCTGCGCGAAGTGCGAGAGGCACTCGATCGGGCGCCGACTCGAGCGGCCTACTACCCAGGCAGCGACGGACGTTTGCTGAGCGCCCTGAAGCAGTTTCCGGATGCGCAGACGGTCGGCAGAAAGAACGAGCGTGTGATTTGCTCGGGGCTGCGACGGGGCGAGGACCACCCGATCTTCCACGAGGAATACTTCGCTCCTGTGCTCGGAATCATCGAACTACCCTTCAGTGGGGTCGAGTTCGCCAGAGAGGCAGTAGAATTCGCCAATTCCGAATGCGCGGGCACATTGGGGGTGAACATCATCGCGCACCCGGCCACGATCAGGTCCTACGGGCAGGCATTCGACTCTGCAGTCGCCAACTTGCGTTACGGAACGATCGCGGTCAACACCTGGACCGGATTCGGCTATCTGACGGCGAAAGCGCCCTGGGGGTCTTTTCCTGGTCATACCCTTGCTGACGTACAAAGTGGAATTGGTGTGGTACACAACTCCCTTCTCATCGGCCACACCGAACGGACCGTAGTCCGGGGTCCGTTCCGCCCCGCGCCACGGTCAGTTCTGGCCGGCGAGTTTTCTCTCTCGCCTCGGCCACCCTGGTTCGTGACGAATACGGCAGCGGCGACCACGGCGAGAAAGTTGACCGAGTACGTCGGATCCCCGTCACTGCGCAAGATGCTGGGAATATTCCTGTCATCGTTGCGTGGCTGAAAAGATGTTCATCGTAGTGGTACAAGCTTGATCAATGTATGATTTCGGCTTGGCGAGGTCGTAATGCTGGACGACTCAGGTCGTGGCGATAGATGTATGAGCTGCTGCTTGATCGGACGGGACGCTCGGGTTGAATGCGGAGCGAATTATAGTCCGCAGCATAGCCGAGGGTGCGGGTATCCAAAGCGACGCGGTATTGGGCGGAGCGCCATTCCTTCATTCTCTTGTGAGCCGCGGCGATCGGCGGTCTCTCGTGGGGGACTCGGCCCTGCCGTCGCAGACACCGAGAATGACGCGGACCCGAATGTCCATGGAAATCTTAAGTACACACCAAAAATGGATGAAAAACGATGACTGGTAACCGCAAAACTTCTTACTATCCTAGAAGCGATCCCGTGGAGCTTGCGAAGATATTATTCGACGAACTTGTTGGGCGCTATCGGGACGAAAAGTATCGAAGAAACGGAGCTGAGGCTTCAGACGAGGCTCCGCGTTGCAAAGGGGAGACAGAAGCACTGCTGGCTCTCGCGTTGAAATGGGTGCCGTATGGAGGAGTATCCGAGGATGAGGTATTCGAATCATACGGAATAAGTTTGGCCGACTTCATTGACCGGCTATGGACGATTGTTCGCGGTCAGCAGAGTGATCAGAAATTCGTCGCGAAATTAACTGCGGTATACCCTGAAACGAAAATGTTTGCCAGCACGTCGGTGGGCGCGCGCCATGCTCGATAGGTGGGTGGAGGCGCCGGTGACCAGCGCTGATCGACTCATTCGAATTTCCCTTGCAGTGCGTTGAGTCCGGCCAAGATCAGTTCCGACACACAAGATTGTTGTCGCAGGGCCTTCCCCCGAGCAGGCTCAGCGGGATAGATGGGATCGCATGCGCGCTTCATCAATAGGAGGCTTTGTCTCGATGACGGGAGTGGCGCAGTGCCGGCGCCAACGGTCGACTACCGGATTCGGTCGACCGCTGACAGTGATTGGGAGAGTGACTGTTCGGTGTGGCGACAGTCTATATGCCACGCTCAAACGTCATCCAGTACATGACGCCACTTCTGCGCTGTCGCAGGCGGGGCGAAGCCAAGCTGGGTTGAAATTGCAGGTGGAGTAGCCGTTGGTCCCGGTCCGCGTCATGACGACCTTCGGAGCGACCGCTCGAACCGACCTTCGAGTCCTGTGCACCACACCGCGTCGGAGGGTCCCGCTACCATCGCGACAGAGACCGCTGACCAATGGTTCGACGCCTCCGCACACGAGGAACACCATCGCCGCCCACCGTCGGATTTGGATGCCACTCACCGAGTCGGAACGATTAGCACATCGCCGCCTATGCTCGACATAGCTGTTCCGAAGACCGATAACGAGTACTGCCCAAAGGCAGTCGGCGTGGTGAAACGTGGTTCAATCCCCTCGGTTCACTGTTGCGCAAACCGAACGACGCCGATCACCGGAGTACATTGTGGAATCCCGCGCTTGAAGCGTGCTTCAATGTCAACCGGCGTTCGGGAACACCGTTATGGACGATGAGCATGGCCCAGAAGACGTGCCAACGATTGAACTGGCCCCCGCAACCGGGTCAATCACTGCGAGAGCGTCGTCCTCGGTTTCCCGCAGCCTGGACAGACGCAGCGCGGCTAGATCCACCACAGCCCGAAGAGCACCGTCGAGGAATGCCGGGGACTGTGGTGGGACGATTCGATCCAAGTATCGAGGCGTGGATGCGCAACATGCTCGGTGGTCGATCATTTGGTCGCCGAGCCGGCCACACAGCGCGCCCTCGCCTACTGCGCCGGACAACATGGCCAAACGATTCGGTAACATTATGCTGGCGATCGTTGTTCCTTGAACGGTCGGCCGCGCGCCGAGGCCTGGCGAAGATCGCGTACGAGGCGGAGTTCCAGGCAGCTACTTTTAAACGTGGCTCCGGCGCTTCTCGGGGCGTTCTATGATGTACGAGCAGGCTTACCGCGTCACCGAGGGCGAGGCGGGATGGGCCGCAGTGGCGGCAATCGGGTGATTTGGCTGGGATGTCGCTGAGCAATTGGCTCGATGGTGTCGATGATCCCTGCTCGACGTGGCGTGTCGTGAAAACCTCGGTGATCAAGCGACGGAGCCGGGTGGGATCTGGAGAATTGCGAAACAGCATCGTCCGCCGGAATCGGTGCATCGCACGGTGCTTGACATCGTCGGGCACCTCGGGTTAGTCGGAAGCCCAGCGACTCGTCGACCTTGCCCAGATTGCGGTCACGAAGTGCGCTGTCGCAATCCTGGTGCCGGCTGAGCGCAACACACCCGAATTGGTCTTGTAGCACCGGGTGGGAGTCGCGCAGACGCTTGTAGGACTCGTACGGTCAGGCGCTACCGTGGTCGGTAAGAAGGGCCGCCATCAACAATGCGTGCCGGCTTCCTCGCCACTCACGGCTGTTCCAGTGCGCGCACGAAATGGTCGATAGTCACTGTCATGAACAGTGCTGTTGCCGTGGCGATTTCTTTTCCGTCAGAACGGCGCAGGTGTGCACTGACGTACAGCCGACGTCCCTCACGCCGGTCGAGACTCGCGGTCACGGTGTACGGAGTTCCCAATCGCACGGGTGCGACGTAGTCGACGTTCAAGGATCGGGTGACAGCAAGCTCGCCGATCATGAAGAGGAGAAATCCGAAGAGATCGTCGAAGACGGTGGCTACCGCGCCTCCATGGGCGATACCGGGTGCTCCCACGTGACGGTCGTCGAAAGTCTGCGCCGCAACGACCCTCTCCCCGTCGCGATGTACCTCCAGATGATGACCGTGGGGATTGGCGGGCCCGCAACCAAGGCAGCGCTCTGAGTGTGGTGGCAGCTGGGTGCCGTCGGGCAACCGGGCAACCATCCCCGAAGCCCAGCTCGCCAACACCGGATCGATGTGGCCCGATGGGTCGACTGACAGGTCCGCTGTCCCGCTTGAATCGTAGTTCACGCCGCTCCTGCCGGGACTAGGGATAACCAACCGTGCAAGCGGACTACATAGATGGCCTGTTTGTCAACAGTCGGATCAGAAGAGCATAAACTGTCAACGGTGTCAACGTCGTCTTCTCGACGCAGTGTGCGTTGCGTTGTGACCTGAAATGAACAAAATCTGCCGCCCGTCTAGAGTGTCGGCATGGCGGGCGAATCGATGCGTATGACTTTTCGACGGCATATGCGCGAGCAGGTGTTGGCGACAGCTCACGTGCTGACTGTCGAGAAGGGGTGGGAGCGCGTACGCGTGGCCGAAATTGCTGCGCTCGTCGGAGTCTCTCGCCCCATGTTGTACAAAGAGTTCGGCGACAAGCAGGGTCTCGGCGACGCCCTCGTTGTCAGGGAGGGCGAGCGGTTCCTGGTGGGGATTCGTCAAGTTCTAGATCAACGCAGCGACCATGCAAATGAGGCCATCACCTGCGCCGTTCGATTCACTTTGGACGAGGCCGCGGCCAGCCCCTTGCTCAAAGCGGTCTTGACGTCTAATACCGCAGACGGCACCGCAGAGTCCAGCCGCAGTACAGGAATGTTGCCGTTGCTCACGACGTCGACCACGTTGCTGCAGATCGCGTCAAACGAGTTGGTGTGCTGGTTCACCGATCACTTTCCGCAGCTCGATAGTGACGACGTCGCTGACGGTATCGACGCGCTCGTTCGGTTGACGGTGAGTCATCTCGTTCTTCCTGCCGACGAAAGTGACGCCACTGGGCGGCAGATTTCGCGAGTCGCCCTGCGCTATTTGGGACTTGAGGAACCGCTCGCGACCGTGCCGTCTCAAGGCGACGGCAGCTGTTCCCGGCGGGCCTTCCCCTCATAGTATGCCTGCGGCCCGCTTGATCGCAGACATAGGGGATCCGGGGCTGGGTCGGGCAGCCGTGCGTGACGGAACTCGCTTGGAGAACGGCCGGTCCAGCGCTTGAATGCGTGCGAGAAGTTAGTCAGATCGCTGTACCCGAGTTCGAGTGCGATCTGGGTAGCGGACATGGTTCGGGTCAATAGGAGCCGCATGGCGCTGTCGCGAAGACAGGATTGTTGCAATTCGCGGAAAGTCGTCCCTTCTGCGGAGAGTTTCCGCTTCAGTGTGCTCGTCGATACGGACAACTCGTACGCCACCCACTGGCTGCTCCGCTGCGCAGGATCCGTTTCGAGGAGGATTCTCACCTGCTCCGAAATTGACGTGACGCCTCTCCGTTGTTCGAGCGTGTGTTTCAGTTCACCGATCGCGAGCCGGTAGGCAAGGGGGTCGGAAAACTGACACACGTCGTCGAGCGTGTCCGCGGGAACGTGCAGGTATGACATCGGAGCGTCAAAAAATAAGCGTGCGGCAAGCGCTGAGTCGTCCTCAGTATCTGGGAGCGCGACGGGCGCCGGCCAGCTCATGTGGAGGGTCACGGTCGGCGCACTACTGACGAGCATGTCCAGCACTCGCAACAACGCTGCCCCGCTGTAGGTGACTGCCAAACAGTCGAGCGCCCGATCGCCGGTAATTCCCGTGAGCCAGACCGTCAGGCCGCGGTCATCCCAATGGAAGTGTGGACGTAGGGCCGTCGAGATCAACGGCAGGTAGGCGAGCAGTTCGACGACCTCGGTTATTGAGCCTGCACTTACCAATGGCACACTTAAGGCCCCGAACGACGTCAGCCGGGCCTGTTCTGCAAAAGCCAAACCCAACCGGGTTGCCTGGTCGATGTCGAGTTCTGGGTAGGCCTGTCTGAACCACCGCAACGGTGCCGCGGTATCACGCTGGAGAAAGGTCGCCTCGTCGACCCCTTCGGACAGCATGATACCGCGCATTCGCGTGACCGCGACCGAATCGAGGGCGCGACTCTCCAGCATCTGGACGAATACGAACGGGGGTATTCCTTCGTCGTTGAGGTTCACGATGGTTCCTTTGGGCTGAATCCACAAGTATCTGACTCTAGTGAACATAGCCCTTGATCTCGTCCCCCGAGACAATTCATCGAGACCCCACACCGGGGATTCGGGTAACAACTCGATGAGCGGTGGCGTTCTCGCGTTGAAATACCCGGAACCCGTTCTAATCGGTGGCGACCTCGGTTGCCGTAGTAGACAAAGTGAGCACACTTGATGGTCAGCAAAAGCTCGGTATCGAAGATTGCACAAAGTGCGGAAATTTCAGTTTCGGTTGCCCCGTGTGGTCGCGCGACCGTTTCCCGGCCCAGGACACCACCGCCACTGCTTCATTATTCGAAGTAGTGGCGGTGGACGGTTGATCTCGAACGTGCGGGTACGAGACAAGCTCTGCAGTGCAAGGGTGGGCCCAAGTGCCAAGTTCAGGCCACGCCGCCAGCGTGGGCGCCTGGTGAAAAGTGAGCTTTGCTTACGACATTACAAAAAACTGAAAACGTAACGAAACGGGACATTCGATGCGATGATGTACCTCGCAAACGGTGGTCAGCAAGTATGGGAGTTGATGTGAGAAATAGCGCATCCCGCACCCTCAATCGAGTTATCGGGACCGAGACAGGTGCAGCACGTCAAGTCGTCTCATCCACGGTGCGGGGCTGCGTGCTCGCGCGATGCCGCACGTCGTCGGCGCCCTACCTTGGTATCTCGCATTCCGCAATCTTCGGCGTGGTCGGCCGAGGCTGGCGTGTCTACGAGGTGCGCGCACAGTTCAGTCAGCGTTTCCGGAAATGTCTGACATCTATCGGCGAGAGCGATCCGGCCGCGCTGCTGCTCAACCGTTATGAAGCTGTTCCACAACGAGGATTCGAGGAGGTTCGCAATGGCAGTGTTTAAGGACGAGAACGAGGTCTACAAATTTCTCGCGGGCATATTTCAGCATGGTCTTGAGGTAGATGGACTGGGAGACAAGCTAGCGGGTTCGGGTGTGGTATTGCGGGTGCATTACACAGATCCGGACGCAGTGGTGACGGTGGATATGCCGAACAAGGTGGTGGAGACCGGGACTTCGAGTGTGGCTGTGCCCAATGTTGAGCTATTCATGTCGGCTGACACCGGGAACAAGTTCTGGCTTGGGAAGGTGAACCTGACGATGGCGATGGCGAAGGGAACCGTGAGGGCGAAGGGCCCGGTGCCGAAGTTGGTCAAGTTGATCCCGCAGGCGAAGAACTTGTTTCCGGAATACCGGTTGATGTTGCGGAGTCAAGATCGCCAGGATTTGATCGATGCGTGACCATCGCGTGACCGCTGAAAACGGGATGGTGGCTCGGTGAAGAGCACCATGCAGGACGTGCCGTTGACCGTGTCATCAATACTGCGTCATGCCGAATCAATCCATGGCGAACGGGAGGTGTTGACCGCGCGCGGGCCGGGGCAGATCTCGCGGGTGTCGTATCGCGAGTTGGGTGAACGTGCGGCTCGGTTGGCCAATGCGCTTCGCGAGCTCGGGATTCATGGCGATGAGCGCGTCGCAACGCTGCAGTGGAGCAATCAACAACACCTCGAGGGCTACGCGGCGGTGCCGTCGATGGGCGCGGTGTTGCACACGTTGAACCTGAGGCTGCCGACCGATCAGCTGACGTGGATTGTTAACCACGCCGACGACCGGGTGATCATCGTTGATGGCACTGTCCTTCCGCTTTTGGCGCCGGCGTTATCGTCGATGACGTCAGTGCGCACGGTGCTGGTTACCGGTCAGGGTGACCTCGGCGCCGTTGAGGGGTGCGGTAAGGACATTCTTCGATACGACGATGTGCTGGCCGCCCAGTCGAGCTCGTTTGACTGGCCTGACGTCGATGAGCGGTCCGCCGCGGCAATGTGCTATACCAGCGGAACCACTGGGAATCCGAAAGGCGTAGTTTACAGCCATCGTTCGACGTGGTTGCATTCTCAGGCGGCGTGCACCTCGAATGCGCTGGGCATCGGTCATGACGACACGGTGTTGGCGATCGTGCCGATGTTCCATGCCAATGCGTGGGGACTTCCCTACGCGGCGATGATGGCGGGTGCGCAACTGCTCCTGCCCGACCGCTTTTTGCAGGCTGAGCCGTTGGTGGAGATGATCGAGGCAGCGCGACCGACGATGGCGGGCGCTGTTCCAACGATCTGGACCGACGTTCTGCACTATCTACGAGACAATCCCGGCCATGACGTGAGTTCGCTGAAGATGGTGGCATGTGGGGGTTCCGCGGTTCCGCGGTCGTTGATGACCGCCTACGACGATCTGGGTATCCGCATTGTGCAGGCATGGGGGATGACCGAGACATCGCCGCTTGCAGCGGTCGCACTGCCGCGGGACACCGACTCAGCGGAGAAGTCCTTGCAGATTCGTGCAACCCAGGGCAGGGTGGTGGCCGGCGTGCAGGCCCGGATCGTCGATGACGCTGGTGCCGAGCAACCCTGGGACGGAAAGTCGGTTGGCGAGATACAGATCCGCGGCCCGTGGATCACTGGGTCGTACTACGAGCACGACAGGCCGGCGGTGTCGGCGGACGGGTGGTTGTCCACCGGAGACGTCGGCACGATCAGCGCAGACGCGTTCATCGCTCTGACCGACCGTTCGAAGGACGTCATCAAGTCCGGGGGGGAATGGATTTCCTCGGTCGAACTGGAGAACGAGTTGGCGGCTCATCCCGCGGTACGTACCGCCGCGGTGATCGGTGTGCCCGATGACAAGTGGCAGGAACGACCGCTGGCAGTTGTCGTTCTTGACAGTGACCGCACGGCGACTGCCGCGGAATTGTCGGAGTTCCTTCGTCCGCGAGTGGCCAAGTGGTGGTTACCGGAGCGGTGGGCATTCGTTGCGGAAGTTCCACTGACCTCGACCGGCAAGTTCGACAAGAAGAAGCTACGCAGCGAGCACGCCGACGGAAACCTCACCGTCGAGACACTCGCCTGACGGGGCTACCGCGGCAACCAGATTTATCGATCTAAGGAGAGTCATGAAGACACGCGCTGCTGTTCTGTGGGGCTTGGGGGAGAAATGGGAGGTCGAGGAGGTCGAGTTGGATCCACCCGGCCCCAACGAGGTGATGGTGCGGCTGACCGCTAGTGGGTTGTGCCATTCCGACGAACACCTCGTGACCGGTGACCTACCGTTTCCGCTGCCCGTCGTGGGCGGTCATGAGGGTGCTGGCACCGTGGTCGAAGTCGGTGCGGGTATCGAGGACATTGCCGAGGGCGATTCGGTGATCCTCACCTTTCTCCCGTCGTGCGGACACTGTTCGTACTGTGCGCGTGGCATGGGGAATCTGTGCGACATGGGTGCCGCCATCATGATGGGCCCGCAGATCGACGGCACCTACCGCTTTCACGCGCGCGGTGAGGACATTGGCCAGATGTGTCTGCTGGGCACGTTCTCCGAGTACACGGTGGTGCCGAGATCGTCACTGGTCAAGATCGACACAGGGACACCGTTGGACAAGGCAGCGCTGATCGGCTGCGGTGTCACGACCGGCTACGGGTCGGCGGTGCGCACAGGCGAGGTGCGTGCCGGGGACACGGTGGTCGTGATCGGGGCCGGAGGCATCGGTATGAACGCGATTCAAGGCGCGCGAATCGCTGGCGCGTTGAACATCATCGCCGTCGATCCCGTGGAGTTCAAGCGCAAGCAGGCCGGCGGGTTCGGAGCTACTCATGCCGCTACCTCGGCCGACGAAGCGTGGGCACTCATCAGCGACATCACTCGCGGCAAACTCGCCGACGTCTGCATCGTGACCACTGATGTCGCCGAGGGGTCCTATATTGCCGAGGCGCTCTCACTCGTCGGCAGGCGTGGACGCGTGGTGGTGACCGCAATCGGACATCCCGAGGACACCTCAATGTCAGGTTCGCTGCTCGAATTGACACTGTATGAGAAGCAAATTCGCGGTTCGCTCTACGGCTCGTCCAACGCCGCTCACGACGTCCCGCGTCTGGTGGAACTTTACAACGGCGGACAACTGAAGCTCGACGAGCTGATCACCCGGGAGTACACCCTCGACCAGATCAACGAGGGGTACGAAGACATGCGATCAGGCCGCAACATCCGAGGCCTCGTCCGATTTTGACGCTCCACCGCGGGGGCGGGGGGAACTTCTATCGACGGTGGCGACGGTAAGCGGTGGATCTCGTGCGCGGCTGGCCAGGCGCCTCCAAGTCGAGGTTCGGGGACGCTCCCGCGCACACGCGAATCGCCCCAGCAACCAGGAAGGCTAGTTCACATGCCACTACCAACCGAATCGCAAGGCGTCAGGCCTGACTGTCATCAACTACTCGACGAGGTCCGTCGTGTCGCAGAGTCAGGACGTACGCGGGATTTGCAGTGGCGCCTGGATCAACTGGCAGGGATCGAACGGCTCTGTACGGAGCGTGAGGGCGAGATCGCCGCGGCGTTGGCGGATGACCTTGGTCGCTCCCCTGTCGAGGCGTGGCTTGGCGACATCAACGCCACGAAGACCGAAGCCAGCTTCGCGCGAAAACACCTCAAAAAATGGATGCGACATAAACGCGTGTCATTGCCGCTGAGTCAGTTGCCTGGTCGCGGGTGGGTGCAGTACGACCCATTGGGCGTCGTGCTGGTCATCGGACCGTGGAACTACCCCCTCTATTTGGCTCTGGGGCCATTGGTTGCAGCGGTGGCAGCCGGCAACTGCGCAGTGATCAAGCCATCCGAGCTTGCGCCCGCAACCTCCGCGTTACTAGCCCGTAGGGTGCCGGAATACCTTGATGCGGAGGCGGTCCGAGTCGTAGAGGGAGACGGCGAGACAACTCAGGATCTGCTGTGCCAGGGGTTCGATCATGCCCTGTTCACCGGAGGCACAGAGATCGGTAAGAAAATCATGGCCACCGCCGCGATGACTTTGACTCCGGTAACGCTCGAGTTGGGCGGGAAGAGCCCAGTCGTCGTGGCCGCCGACGCCGACATCGACGTCGCTGCGCGTCGGATCGCGTGGGTCAAGTTGCTCAACTCTGGCCAAACCTGCATCGCCCCAGATTACGTTTTGGCGGACAAGTCGATCGTCGACGTATTGGTGAAAAAGATCATCCAGAACATCGCCGAGTTCCGGTCCGCCGAAGCGAAGTTCTCACTGCCGATCGTCAATGCGCGGCAATTCGACCGGCTGGTTGACTTAATCACCGCTACCCAGGGCACCATCGTCACCGGGGGTCGCTCCAACCGGGAAAGCCTACGCATTGAGCCGACTGTCATCGTGAATCCGCCCGAAACTGATGCGGTCATGGCCGGCGAGATCTTCGGTCCCGTCTTGCCGGTCCTCGCGTTCGACTCGATCGACGCAGCTGTATCCCAGATCAACGCCGGACCAAAACCATTGGCGCTCTACCTATTCACATCTTCGTCGCAGCAGGCCCGCCACCTGATCGACCGCATCCCATCTGGTGGCGCGGTCATCAACCACGTCGCATTGCACTGCTTGATTCCACAGCTGCCCTTCGGCGGCGTGGGCGCCAGTGGGATCGGCGCCTATCACGGCAAGTGGGGGTTCGAAGCCCTGAGTCACCGCAGAGCAGTGCTGTCCAAACGTGCCAAACCCGATCTGCGACTGATCTATCCGCCGTACACCGAACGTACGATTAAGTTGCTACGGAGACTTCTATGAACGAGCTGATGGACACCGGTTCAACAACGTCGTCCCTCGGATCACTCGTCGCGAAAGGCCCGGGTGCACGGCGAATGTGGGAACTGTTTAATACACATGCAGGAGACGTAGGTCGCGTTCCGTCGAATCTCACCGACCAGCGAGTCTTGCACTTCACGCTCGTCCGGTTAAACGGTGGACTGACTTGACAGCATGAACAGTAGCGGCGGTAGCACTCGGTATCGTGGCTCACCGGGGTCTAGCCCGTTGAGCCAAAGTCACAACCTTTTGGTCTCGACGGGACATAGCCGCCGCAGGCAACTTTCACCACAATTATTAGAGATCTTACGACACCGCATCAGGAGTTGGTTATGGCAGTTGTCACGTTCGTAACTCATGACGGCGAGCAGCACGAAGCGCCGCTGGTGGAGGGCCAATCGTTGATGAAGGTCGCCACCGACAACGCGGTGCCCGGTATCGATGGCGATTGTGGAGGTGAAGCGGCGTGTGGGACGTGCCATGTGATCGTCGATCCGCGGTGGTCGGAGACGGTTGGGCGTTCGGGCGCCGTTGAGGAGGAGATGCTCGCTATGAACCCCGAGCGTGAACCGACCTCCCGGTTGTCTTGCCAGATGGACGTCTCCGCAGCGTGGGATGGCTTGGTCGTTCAGACGCCCGAATTTCAGATGTGACCACGAGGAAACGGATATAACACAATGAAGGTTTCTGAAGTAATCGCCGAGCGTGTCCAGTCAGCTATTCCGATGGATCTGCAGATCCGTGGCGCACATCTATACGACAAGACGCGGCGTGTAGTGACCGGATCGAACGGTAAGAAGCTGTTCGTCGAATCCCCCATTCCGCCGGTCGAGGATGTCGAACTCGCCGACATCGACCTCAGCAACCCCTTTCTCTACCGTCAGGGGCGGTGGCAGTCGTACTTCGAGCGCGTGCGCAACGAGGCCCCGGTGCATTTCCAACCCAACAGTCCGTTTGGCCCGTTCTGGTCGGTCACCCGCCACGCCGACATCGTGGCCGTAGACAAGAATCACGAGGTGTTCTCCGCTGAGCCGTTGATTGTCATCGGTGTCCCACCGCGCTTTTTGGACATCTCGATGTTCATCGCGATGGATCCGCCGCGGCACGACAGGCAGCGGGCTGCCGTGCAAGGCGTGGTCGCGCCGAAGAATCTCCGCGAGATGGAAGGGCTGATTCGCTCGCGCGTGCAGGAGGTGCTCGACGAGGTGCCGCTCAACGAGCCCTTCGACTGGGTTCAGACTGTGTCGATCGAGTTGACCGCTCGCATGCTGGCGACCTTGTTGGATTACCCGTACGAGCAGCGCCGCAAGCTCGTCGAATGGTCCGATCTGGCAACGTCGATGGAGCAGACCAACGGCGGCCCCTCAGACCTCGACGACACGTTCCGCGGTATGCGTGAAATGGCGCAAGGTCTCAGCGAACTCTGGCGAGACAAGGCTGCCCGGACCGCTGCTGGTGAGGAACCAGGCTTCGACTTGATCACGATGCTGCAGGCCAATGACGACACCGCGGATCTGATTGACCGTCCGATGGAGTTTTTGGGCAATCTCATCCTGCTGATCGTCGGTGGCAACGACACCACTCGCAATTCGATGAGCGGCGGCGTTCTTGCGTTGAACCGGTTCCCCGACCAGTTTGAGAAACTGAAGGCCAACCCCGACCTGATTCCGAACATGAACTCCGAGATCATCCGGTGGCAGACACCATTGGCCTACATGCGCCGTATCGCCAAGGCCGATACGATTTTGAACGGTCAGTTCATCCGCAAGGGCGACAAGGTAGTGATGTGGTACGCCTCGGGAAACCGAGACGAGCGCATATTCGACAGGCCTGATGATTTCATCATCGACCGCGCCAACGCCCGCAACCACATCTCCTTCGGCTTCGGTGTCCACCGCTGCATGGGTAACCGGCTGGCCGAACTGCAGCTGAAGATCCTCTGGGAAGAACTGCTTTCTCGTTTCGAGAACATCGAGGTTGTCGGCGAACCCGAGTACGTGCAGTCCAACTTTGTGCGGGGGATTAGCAAGATGATGGTCCGCCTAACCCCCAAGTCCGACACGTGACAACGCAGCGGGCCGTCATCATCGGCGCCAGCCATGCTGGGGTCCAACTCGCCGCCGGCCTGAGACAGGAGGGGTGGACCGGAGAAATCGTCCTCATCGGCGACGAATCGGCGCTGCCCTACCAACGCCCTCCGTTGTCAAAGGCCTATCTGGCCAACAAGTGCGGCGTCAGCGAACTCGCGCTTCGAGGCGCAGAGTTCTATGCGAAGCAACGGATTCAGCTCCTCGACGCGACAGTCGAATCGATCGAACCATCTGCGAAACACGTCGTGTTGGGCACGGGCGAAACATTGACCTACGACAACCTCGCCCTGTGCACCGGCGCACGACCCAGGCGGCTGTCGATTCCGGGTGCCAACCTGGCCGGAGTCCACTATCTGCGCACGGCCGCGGACGTGACATTGCTCCGTGCGGCCACGATACCCGGCCGGCGAGTCGTGATCGTCGGCGGTGGCTACATCGGACTGGAGACAGCGGCGTCGCTGCGCGCGTTGGGTCTCGAGGTCACTGTACTCGAAGCCGCCGGCCGCGTGCTCGAACGCGTCACGGCTCCGGAGGTGTCGACGTTCTTCGACCGCATTCATCGCGCGGAAGGTGTCACCATTCGCACCGACGCCTCGGTCGAGGCGCTGTCCGGGGACGAACAGGTTCGTGAGGTGATTCTGGCCACCGGTCAAACAATTCCAGCGGACATCGTCATTGTCGGCATCGGCGTGGAGCCGAACATCGACCTCGCGTCGGCCGCTGGCCTGCTCATCGACAACGGCATCGTGATTGACGATCAAGCTCGGACCAGCGCCCCCGACATCCTCGCCGCCGGGGATTGTGCAAGTCATGACATGGCTCGTTACGGCCGCCGCATCCGTTTGGAGTCGGTGCCGAGCGCGGGCGAGCAGGCCAAGGTGGCCGCGGCAACCATTTGCGGGAAACCTAAACAGATCGCAGCGCTTCCGTGGTTCTGGTCAGACCAATACGAGCTCAAGCTCCAGATTGCCGGTCTCAACACCGGGTACGACGAGGTTGTTCTCAGCGGCGACCCGGTACGCGACCGCGACTTCAGCTGCTTTTATCTCAGGGCTGGTGAGCTCATCGCAGCAGACTGCATCAACCGCCCCCGTGACTTCATAACCAGTAAACGGACCATCACCCAGCAACTCCCCATGAACCGAGCAGAGCTAGCACGCGTCGGATCGGCGTGACCTGACCAGCTCTCGAACGCGGGTCTTGACGATCTGCGGTGCGAATGCGTACGAAGGGAGAATCGATGACTGTCACGATGCAGTCTCCTATCGCATGGGGGCGTGAGCGACGCTCATCGGTATTTATGGCGCTGCTTTTAAAGAAGAGTGGTCGATGGCCGGTGCGGGAACTGGCCCCGGCCCCTGAGGGGTCTGGTCTCACGCCGGTGCCGGGATCCGCCGGTATGCCACTTCTCGGACACACTCTGGACTACATCCGTTTTGGTTCCGACTTCACCAGGTCGAGATTCAGTCAGTTCGGAGAAGTTTCGAGGATGGGTGCGATCGGCACGAAGATGGTGGTGGCAAGTGGCCGGACCGGATGCCACTCAGGATGCGCTAACGACCAAGGCAAGGGCGTTCTCCCAGGACGGGTGGACGTATCGCATCGACGCGTTCTTCCATCGTGGACTGATGCTGATGAGTTTCGATGGAACATGCAGGAAGCGTTCACCCGCGACAGACTGGCCGGCTACGTCGCGCAACTAGGGCCCACGCTGGAATGATGACCACATACCTGTCAAAGCGTTGGTGTGCGCTGTAAGGAGTTTTCATGCTCGGCAGTACCTTGATCGAGGGCTACCCCCACCGGATGGGAGGTCATTGCGGGTCGGGCGCGATGCGGGATCTGATCCACTGGAATGGCCTGGGGTGGGACGGTCCGCCGGATGAGGGTTTGGTGTTCGCGCTCGGCGGTGCACTGGGGCTGTCCTATGTCCGATCGAAGGACCTGACTCCGCCGCTGTATCTGGTGGGACGGAACTCTGACTTCGAGATCGATCTCCCTCGCCGGCTCGGTGGCCAGGTCGACGTCCTGACTACAGACGATCCTGCCGAGGGATGGTCCTGGGTGGTTGACGAGATCGATGCCGGTCGACCCAGTCTCGTGTGGGGCGACATCGCTGAACTGCCGTACCTACGAGTCCAGTTGCAGATGAGCCGCCACGACATCGTTGTGATCGGCTACGACGAGGCCCAGGGCGTTGCCTTCGTCGTGGACAACGACCGCGCGGAGGTGCAAGAGGTCTCCCTCGCCGCATTGGCACGTGCTCGAGCATCGACGGCATTCCCTGAGCCGACCCGTCACCGCACCTACCGCATCACCTGGCCGGAGGAGTTGCCAGACCTGCGATTCATCGCGGCGGACGCGTTTCGCCAGTCCTCGGACAGTATGCGCCGGCCGTCTGAGCCTGGAATCGTCGATGTTGCGGAGACGGGAACCGAAGGCCTGGCCGCGGCTTCGCTTCTGGCGGAAGACGTCCAGACCTGGGGCGACCTCCCCGACGATGACCTCGAGGTCGTCCTGTATGGCCTGCGCGCATTCGTAGAGAAGGCAGGCACAGGCGGTGGACTGTTTCGCCGCCTGCTCGCCCAAGGGTGCGGCGATGTCGCACGTCTAACCGGTGATGGCGCGACAGCCGAGCTCGCGATCGCGGCCGGAAATTGTGCGCAAGCGTGGACCGACGCGGCACGGGTGGGAATCCAACGAGACGTCGAAATACGAGCCCGCGTGGAGAACGTGGCTGTGGCGGCCAGCAGCCTCCCCGAACTGGAGCTCAAGCTGGTCGAGTCCCTCGAGACCGCTGCGCTCTCGCTGAGACTTGCGGGTCGTTGACGGCCGACAGCCGGGTCTGTGCGTGGCGACACTGATCTCCGCGCTGACTGTCGAGCGAAGACACGCAGTGCTTACTGACGTGCAGGAAGAGCGGATTGCCGAGTTCGTTCGGGCGACTCGCGCCGATGTTCGAGTGGCATACGATCGGGTGCGCACAAGATCGCCCAGAACGCGGCCTTGAAATCGAAAGTTTCATCTTGGGCCCCTAGTGATTCGCATCGTTTGGCGGGAACACCGAAAACGGTCTGGTCCATAGAACTGGACAGACGTCTTTCGGTATTCGGCTCAAACGCGGGCGGCGAACCTTTAGGGGCTCACTGCTGCACACAACATGAGTTGTGGTGACGCGTAACCGAGTGGATTGTCGGGCTCAGCGCGTACTACAAAGGGCGCTGTAACCCAGATGCTCCTTCTCGCGGGCCCAGCCACTGCACTCGACGTGACACCGAAGTCGGGATGGCCGAGATCCGACTGCCTAGATCGCGACTGCTCAACGCTACCGAGGATGATGAAGCTCCTGTGTCTGGCTCTGATCGCCTGGAACGCCGTCCAAGGCCACCGACTCCTCATCGCCAATAGTCGCGATGAGTTCCAATGGAGGCGAATCGAACCGGTTCACCGGTGGCCCGATAGCCCCATCGTCGCCGGCCGCGACGCGTGTCGCGGCGGAACCTGGTTGAGTGCCACGCCTGTAGCCGACCTCGTCGACGATAATTAGCCCGATCTTGTCGTAGCCGCGCCAACTCAGTCGGCAGCTTTCCCTCAGCGTTAGCGGTTTTGAGTCTGACCAACCCAATCGACCGCGGGTAGCGAACGCCACCCGGTACCCAGACTGGGCCACCATTTCTCGGCTGAGCGAGGGCTGGTAGTCGAAGTTATACGCCTCCAATGATTTTTGTGTCGGGAAATCCTGCTGATCGGACCCTTGTTTGAGTTCCAGATGATTCGCTCGCCGTGACTTCTCTGGACAAGACGGCAGCGAGATAATCCTCGTGGCTCCATCCGTCGCTGCGGGTTTGCTCCGCCAGTCATTGCTGCCGATTCTCGAATACGGGGCGCTTTCAACGCCTGGGCGTTGTGTTCGAAGTCCTTGAGCGGATCCGCGCTTCTCATTTACTGCACCGCGTGACCATTACTTGTTGTTCCACAATGGAATTCAACTCCGAATGCACGGTCGTAGTCGCCCAGGTCCCGCATCAACCGATCCTGATCTTCGACGGCCTGCGTCGGGTTTTGGAACTGTTCTCGCAACTGGGCGGCCGATTCCACGTGCAGTGGATGATCAGTGACAGTCAGCCCCCGAGACCATCGCCGGTTCGTGTTCGGCCAGTGCTCGGCCTTCCCGAGTGACCGCTACCTAGCGTAGATCGGGCGTTTTCGTGGACTCGGACGTAGTAGTCGCGAGGCACGCGGATCTGCGAGCATGCGGCGGTAGACGGTGGAACCGGTGGCAACGGCTGTGAACGACGGTCGAAACCTGGTTCTGGCCCAATTTCCGTGATCGATTCTGAATACGTCAGTTGCTGAGGAGTATTCGTTTGCGGAGGAGGTCGAATCCGGCGCGCCCGTACATTTGCCGTTTGAGCATCTTGATTCGGTTCACGTGCCCTTCGACAGCACCGGAACTGTACGGCAGAGTCAGTCCATTGCGGACCGCAGCGTGGTCGGTGTCGAGCCCTCGGACGAAACGATGCAGCTGCGGCAGATCATCAGCCGAGACGGCCGATATCCACGAGTTCAATTGTTTCCCAAGGTGTTCGGTGAGCATCTCCGCAAACGATGCGACATGTCCTGCAGTTGCTTCGAGATGTGGACAGCCGGCGAGAACCTGCTTGAGTCCGATCTGCTCGTCGTCGGTGAGGTTGTCGGGGTGACGCAACATCCAGGAAGTGATTCGCCGGACCTTCGGAATTTGTTTTCTGGCTGGCGCCGCGCCGATGGTGCGCAGCGGTTTCAAATAGTCGCGGACGGAGCTGTAGCTGCCGCGATACCCCAATGCTCGAAGTTCTTCGTAAAGTGCAGCGGCGGAGGTGCATCCGTCGTTGAAACGCTCGTGCAGGTGGACGGAAAACCTGTCCAGCATAGTTGGCCGGCCGGCTCGCGGCGCTCCCAACAATTCATCGACACTGCTTGCGTAGTAGAAACGGCGGACGGTCTCCCTAGCCAGTCCGAGTTGCCGTGCGATCGTTCTGATTCCTATGCCTTCGTTCTTGAGAGTTGTGACCGTCTCGAAGCGATTCTTCGTGCGAACGGCGAGTATCGAACTCTCCTGACGGGTGGCGTGTACCTGTTCGGCGGCCATCCTCAGTTGCTCCGACGCGGTGCGTTCGATCGAAGGTTCAGGCTCTAACTCGGACTCCTTCTTCAGGCAATGGTGATGGGCTGCAACAGTTTTCTCCACTGCTTCGGCGAGGTTGTGCCATAGGTGCCAGCGGTCGGCGACCTCGATCGCATCCGGCGCTCCAGCACGGGCGGCTTCGGCATACGCGTCGGCGCGATCACGGCAGATCACCTGTGTTCCCGGATGTTCGGTGAGCCATTTGGTAACTGTTTTGGCTTTCCGGTTGGCCAGAACATCGACCGGACGGTGAGTATCCATATCGATCAGAATTGTGCCGTGTGAACGACGGTCGAAACCTAGTCCATTCCTGACGGACGAAAACTAGACCACGCCGATGTATTCATTGTGCCGCGTTGTCCGCTCTCACGGACGGCAACGTATCGATCCCGGTGTTCCTGAGTCGGTAACTCGCCCCTTTCAACGTCAAAACCTCTGCGTGATGGACGATTCGGTCGATCATCGCGGCCGCGACCGCCTGATCGCCGAACACGTCACCCCACCGACCGAACGGCAGATTCGATGTCAGAATCAACGAGGCATGCTCGTAGCGACTCGACACCAACTGGAAAAACAAGTTCGCAGCGTCCTGTTCGAACGGGATGTAGCCGACCTCGTCGACGAGAATCAACCCGATCTGTCGTAGCCGCGCCAACTCAGCCGGCCCTTGGATTCGGGGTCGTACGGTTTGAGCTGGATCAGTGTCGTGGCAACCGTTCCGACGAATGCGGTGACCGGATCGGTCAGCCGGCCGCGGCGGCCGATACCGGATTCGTTGTCCCACCACAGACGATGCGGGATCGCACCGAGATCCTGTGAGAGCAGCTGCCACATACCTGCAACCAGGTCCATCGAGACTCGACTGGGCAGCATCATTGCGGTGATGAACCGGGAAAATGCGGCGACCATCACCAGCACCGGCGGGGCACCACACTGGCCACCGCCAAGCGGAATCGACGCCGGCGGAAACCACAGATCGCACTGCACAACCTCCCCAGGATCGTGCTGGAGACGGTCCGCCGGGTCGGCCGGGGCATATTCGGGTCTGATCACCCGGACACGTTCACGCAGCCAGCTGATCGACCCGCTCCATCCGATCCGTTCGGCGATCACCGTTGCCGGCATCATCGGGTGCCGCGTGAGCAGCGCCCTGATCCTCGGTTCCACATTCAATCTTGGTTGGGTGGTCTAGTTTTGGGCTGTCGTTTCTGGACTACTTTTCAACCGTCGTCAACAGGAGTGTTCAACTGGGTGAATCGCCGCTCTGCGCTGGCACGTGAAGCACTGACGAGCGGCCGCCGACTCGACCCGTCCCACAGCTTCGGGAAGAT
>NZ_JBWZNF010000027.1:0-22721 GCF_056945715.1 Rhodococcus sp. MurmanLake-1
CGGACGACCTTCTGGAGGAATTCCACTGACCCGATCTGGATCCGACGCGACGCGGAAGGACGCCGACTTTGGGCGGGTCTCAGACCGTCGGCGACGCGCGAGCTGCCGCGGCCTTCGTTCGAATGGACGTGCGCCTGTCCCGGAATTGGTCGGGAGAAATGCTGCGGCGGAAGCGGTTTCCGTGTCGGGATTGATGCGCATGGCCGGAAACGCGGGCGGTCAGGCCGTCGATGGGAATTCCGGTTTCTGGCACGGTGGCGGTGGCGTATCGAGCGTGGTGGCGAGGTCGTCTACATTTCGCGTGCTGATGGGGTGACGTTTATGCGGATCGACAACGAGATGCAGCGCCCCCCGAGGGGTTTCGGGGTCGTGAACCTGGGGTGTGCGTTCAGTCCGTTGGATCTGTTGGGGCCGGATTCGGTGTTGGAGCAGTCCTACCGGGGCGCGGTGGCCTCTGCGGCACCGTGGGGCGGGGTGCCGAGATGGGATTTCTTGTGAGAGAAACGGGCGTGAAGGAAGATGAAGGGCATGATCGCGCGGAGGTACCTCGAGGATTATCTCGATGGGTTGGAGTATTTGCGCGGGGTGCACCCGCAGGATTCGGATGCGATCGCAGCGCACGGGGCGGTGGTCGCGCTCGACGATGATGATGCGTTCGTGGTTTTGCTCCGTTTGGTTGGTCCTGACGCTCCGGCGTTCGCGGATGACTTGTGGCTGTTGATCAGTGATTTTCTCGATAGTCGGCGGGCAAAGGAGTTGTTCGGCGGGTCGGAGGCCGATTGGCGGAGCTGAACTCAGATCGGAGGTACGTTCCGCCCATCGCTCGGCCGGTGAATCCAGGATGAGCGGTATCAGGGGGTGCGGCGGTGTCGCTTCGTGCTCGATGGCAACAGAATTCGCGGTCCGATGTTGTCCGAGGACGCCGATGTTGAGGCGAAGGCAGGTCAGGTCGTCCGATACACGAAAAGTGAACCTGTGCAAGTCATGTCGGTAGATGCCTCGGCGTTGCCTGCCTGAGCGGCACGTCTGCCGATCAGGGTCGAGTGCTCTTGTCTGTGTCAGGTCTCCGCTCTCGGATTTTCGATGGGTTTAGTTGCCGTGCAGTGTGTTCCATCAGTGTTATCGTTCGAATCAGCGGTGATTCTCCGTCCGCGTGCATGCTCGGCGTGTGAGGGGCTGTCATGGGGCAAATTATCGGGACCATCGTTTTCGGTGCGGTCATCGGAGTCCTGGCTCGTCTGGTACTGCCAGGTAAGCAGCAGTACGGCATGATCGTGACCGTCGTCCTCGGTGTTGCCGGAGCGCTTATCGGGTATTGGGTCTGGGGTGTGATCTCGGACAAGGGTGATACGGACGGTATCGACTGAATCCGGTGGATCATCAGCATCGCGGCAGCGGCGGTGCTTTCGATCGGCTACAGCGCCGTCACGGGTAAGAGGTAGAACGAGGCAATGAGTGTCGAGGGCACGCTTTCGCGGAAATGAATGTGCCGGTGATCGCGATTGCGCGCCGGTTGGCGTCGAGGGAATCACCTCTACACGGCAACGGATAGCGGCGCGGTTCGTGGCGTGGTCACGGCAGGACGGGTGCTGTCTATGTGCCGGGTTTTCGATTGTACATTGAGGGATGCTGGTGCGCTGCAACTGTTTTTGTCGATCGACGAGCGGATGCGGACGCGTATGTTGCGGGCGGATGGAGAACGACGCCTGCATGTGTGAGTGAACGTGCGGCCCGCATTTTGCTGTGTGGTGGCCCACCAGATCGGGGTTAGGTGTCCGACCTGGTGGG
Source organism: Rhodococcus sp. MurmanLake-1 (assembly GCF_056945715.1). Lineage (NCBI taxonomy): Bacteria > Bacillati > Actinomycetota > Actinomycetes > Mycobacteriales > Nocardiaceae > Rhodococcus > Rhodococcus sp. MurmanLake-1. The sequence goes on from NZ_JBWZNF010000027.1 coordinate 1,789, forward strand.
CCGTGCGCGCCGCATCTGGGGAGAGTGGCGCGCAGTCGGGGGAGGCCAGCCAGATTTCAGGGTGTGCGCCGGGGAGGCGGTTCCGGTCGTTGATTGTAGGGGAAGCGTTGGCTGCGTTCGGGGTGTGGGTATTTGTGCTCGGTTCCGCATCGGCTGCGGTCAATTCTCTCGGGTATGTACCGATACGTTTTCGTGCGGTGGTGTTCGCTGTCGGCGCGGCGGTGGCTGGCCGGTTTGTTGTCGGTTGCGGGTTGTGTGATCGGGTCAGTGGGCTGGTGGCCACAGGAGGGTGAGTACGTCGCCGTCGAGTGGTTCTCCGGCGGCTGCGGCGAACCGGCGCATGGTGTATGTCAAGGTGTTACGGTCGTCGGTCGTCATCCGCGCCAGTACCGCTGATATCGCGTCCCGGCGGTGGGTGCTGACTCGGTCTACAAGTTCTTGTCCGGCGGGGGTGAGTGTCAACGTCAGGTGTCGGCGATCTTCCGGTGCATCGCGGCGATCCAGTAGGCCGGCTTTGATCAGTCGATCCACCGCACGTGAGGCATTCGACGGATGTACCTGGAGTGCCTCGGCGACCGCTGCCAGGTTCACCGGGCCGCGGGTGTCGACCATCACCAAGATCCGCAGGTGCGGCACCGTGACGAGTTCCTCGGCCTCGGCGACGGAGGCCGCGGCGATGCCTACGAGGGCTCGCGACGCCCAGAGCACTGCTTCGACCTGCTCGGTGAAATGGTTCTCCGGCTCCGCCCGTTGCGCTCTCGCTGCACTCATACCCACATCCTGCACTCGGCCATTGCGCAGTCGCAACCATTGCGCGTTTGATGGGAGGGGAGTTACGAGCGATGTCGTCCCGATGAGGGGCGCCTCACCGCGGCTTTCGCACTGCGTGGAGCGGGAAGGAGTTGTCGATGACTGTTTCACGGGACCGGATCGCCGAGCCGTGGGGTGCGCGTACGCCGTACGGGCCGGGTCAGGTGTGGCCGCGGCGGGTGGATCAGTTTCTCGCATGCGGTATCGAGGAGGATTCGGTGGATCGGTGGGTGCAGTCGGCGTCGATTCTGCATTCCAACGGTGATGCGTTGGACATCGCGGTGAAGGACGGCGCGATCGTCGGTGTCCGGGGCCGTGGGGTCGACCGGGTCAATCATGGACGGTTGGGGCCGAAGGATCTGTTCGGGTGGCAGGGTAACGCGTCGCCGGATCGGCTCAGTCGGCCATTGATTCGCCGCAGCGGCATGCTGGTGGAGACGGACTGGGATACCGCGATGAACGTGATCGTGGCGCGCAGTCGGCAGCTTCTGAAAGACCAGGGCCCGAGTTCGATCGGGTTCTACACCTCGGGGCAGCTGTTTCTCGAGGAGTACTACACGCTCGGGGTGATCGCTCACGGGGCGATCGGTACCAATCATGTCGACGGCAATACCCGGTTGTGCACCGCTACCGCCGCGGAAGCGCTCAAGGAATCGTTCGGTTGCGACGGGCAGCCCGCGTCCTACAGCGATGTCGATCACGCCGACGTGATTGCCCTGTTCGGGCACAACGTCGCCGAAACGCAAACGGTGTTGTGGTCGAGGATGCTGGACCGGCTCGCCGGCCCGAATCCGCCGGCGATCGTGTGTGTGGATCCGCGGCGGACACCGGTGGCCGAGCGCGCCGCAGTTCATTTGGCGCCGCTGCCGGGGACCAACGTCGCGCTGATGAACGGTCTGCTCCATCAGATCGTCGACAACAACTGGATCGACCGGGAGTGGATCGAGCAGCACACGGTCGGTTTCGAGGAACTGCGCACCCAACTGTCGTCCTATACGCCGGAGAAGGTGGCAGGGATCTGTGATGTACCTGTGGCGGATCTGCGGGAGGCGGCCCGGCTGATCGGCACCACCGATCGGCTGCTCTCGACGGTGCTGCAGGGTTTTTACCAGTCTCATCAGGCCACTGCTGCTGCCGTGCAGGTCAACAATGTGCACCTGGTCCGGGGTATGCTCGGCAAACCCGGCTGCGGGGTGTTGCAGATGAACGGGCAACCCACTGCGCAGAACACCCGCGAATGTGGCGCCGACGGTGACCTCGCCGGTTTCCGTAACTGGGCCAACGACTCTCATGTCGCGGAACTGGCACAGTTGTGGAACATCGACGCCGCGCAGATCCCGAGCTACGGTCCACCCACGCATGCGATGCAGATGTTCCGCTATGCCGAACAAGGCACACTGAAGATGTTGTGGGTCAGCGCGACGAACCCGGCGGTATCGTTGCCTGAACTGGCCAGGATCCGGCCCATCTTGTCGAGCGAGAAACTGTTTCTCGTCGTGCAGGACATCTTCCTGACCGAGACCGCGGAGCTCGCGGATGTCGTTCTGTCGGCGGCCGCGTGGGGTGAGAAGACCGGGACGTTCACCAACGTCGACCGCACGGTGCACCTGTCCGAGAAGGCGGTGGAGCCGCCGGGGGACGCGCGCCCGGATCTGGACATTTTTCTCGACTATGCCCGCCGGATGGACTTCCGCGACCAGGACGGCGACCCCCTCCCCGGATGGAACGATGCGGAATCGGCGTTCGAGGCATGGAAAGACTGTTCGGCGGGCCGGCCGTGCGACTACACCGGCATCAGCTACGACCGCCTGCGCGGGAGCTCGGGAATCCAATGGCCCTGTACCACCGAGCATCCCGGAGGTACCGAACGCCTCTACACCGACGGAACGTTCTTCTCCGACCCGGACTACTGCGAATCGTACGGAAAAGATCTGGTCACCGGGACTCCACTCGAACCCGCGGAATACCGTGCGCTGAACCCGGATGCGAAGGCGATCATCAAAGCCGCCGAATACTTTCCCGCCCACGAAACCCCCGATGAGCAGTACCCGTTCGCGTTGATCACCGGCCGAACCCTCTACCACTTCCACACCCGCACCAAAACCGCGCGCAGTCCCCAACTCGACGCCGCAGCACCGGGTGTGTGGGTCGAGATCTCGCAGTCCGATGCCGACTCTCTCGCCATCGAGGAGGGTGACGTGCTCGGAATTGCCTCTCCCCGAGGAGTGTTGCGCGCGCAGGCGAGGGTCAGCGCGATCCGGACCGGGGTGTTGTTCGTTCCGTTCCACTACGGCTATTGGGACGTCGGCGGCGACCAGCATGACCGGGCGGCGAACGAGTTGACGATCACCGACTGGGACCCGGCGTCCAAGCAGCCGATCTTCAAGACCGCGGCCGCGGCGGTGACCCGCCTCGGTGCCGGTCAGGGTCCCGCGCCGGCGCCGACCACCACGGCGTCCGCGCCTACCGCCGCGACGCCATCGATCGCTCCGACTGTCGGGGGCCAAGCGGCGATGGTCACCGAACACATGGAGACGAGCGCGGAGGGAACGCGATGAACATCGATGTCGCGCTGCGCGAGCTGCATCGCTCCGAACACACGCTCGCCCGTGCCCTCTCTGCGGTGGCAGCACGTCACGTAGGCGATCACGAGATTCACCACACCGCACTCGATCTCGTGGCGTGGTCGGAAAACCATCTGCGCGAACTTGCAGCAGCCGGGGACCGGTACGAGCTCGCGTTGAACCCCGCTCCGCGCACCGAGCCCCTCACCTCCCCGAGACACGCGGAACTGAGCGAACTGCTCGGCCACCGGCCCGAACCGGGGCTGGTGTTGCTGATGGATCTGCGCTATCTGCACCAGATCACCGCGGGCGTGTCCGTCGACTGGGAAATGCTCGCCCAAGGCGCGCAGGCCGTCAAGGACCTGGACTTGCTCGCTCTCACTTCCCGTTGCCATCCGCAGACGTTGCGGCAACTGCGATGGTCCAACGCCATGCTCAAAGCCCTTGCCCCGCAAATCTTAGCCAGCTGAACGATGCGCAGATCACAGCAGACGGTGCGCGTGAGATCGGGAGGTGATTGACGATGCTCAGGTTCTTCCTCGTAGGTTTCCTTGCGATCGCGGTGGTGCTGGTCGGTGTGGTCGCCGCGGTCGGCGGCTGGGGGTGGTGGGTGCTCGCCGCGGTGGTGGCGCTGACCGCGGTGATCGGCGTCTACGATCTCCTGCAGCGGCGGCATTCGATCCTGCGGAACTATCCCGTCCTCGGCCACATGCGCTACCTGCTGGAAAGTCTGCGCCCGGAACTGCAGCAGTATTTCGTCGAACGTAACTTCGACGGCCGGCCCTTCGACCGGGACGTGCGCACCGTCATCTACGAACGTGCCAAGGGCATCCACGGGGAATTGTCCTTCGGGACCGAACGCGACATCGGGGAGGTGGGGTACGAGTATCTGGTTCACTCGACGGCCCCACTCCGGGAGCCGACGGAGCTGCCGCGCGTGAGGATCGGGGGCCCGGATTGCACGAAACCGTATTCGATGTCCCTGCTGAACGTGTCCTCGATGAGCTTCGGGGCCCTGTCGGCCAATGCGATCAAGGCCCTCAATCACGGAGCGGGTCTGGGCGGTTTCGCTCATGACACCGGAGAGGGCGGGCTGACGCCGTATCACCTCGACGGCGGCGGCGACCTCGTGTGGGAGCTCGGCTCGGGATACTTCGGCACCCGAGACGAGAACGGACATTTCGACCCCGACCAGTTCGCCGACAAGTCAGCACACGAACAAGTCAAAGCGATTTCCGTCAAACTCAGCCAAGGCGCGAAACCCGGCGTCGGCGGGGTACTCCCCGCGGCGAAGGTCAGTGAGGAAATCGCCCGATACCGCGGAGTGCCCGCTCACGAGAAGTGTGTCAGTCCGGCAGCGCATTCCGCGTTCGCCACCCCGCGTGAACTCGTCCGGTTCGTGGCCCGACTCCGAGAACTCTCCGGCGGCAAACCGGTCGGGATCAAACTGTGTGTGGGCTCGCGTATCGAACTGCTCGCCCTGTGCAAGGCGATGCTCGACGAAGACACGGCGCCGGATTTCGTCATCGTCGACGGAGCCGAAGGCGGAACCGCCGCGGCCCCTCTCGAATACGAGGACAACGTCGGGCTTCCCCTGACCGACGGATTGATGACCGTCCGGAACGCTCTCGTCGCGACCGGGCTGCGAACGCGCATCACCATCGGCGCGAGTGGGAAGATCGCCACCGGCAACGACATCGTCAAACGGCTCATCCAAGGCGCCGACTACACCAATTCGGCGCGAGCGATGATGATGGCGATCGGATGCATTCAGGCGCAGCGCTGCCACACCAACACCTGCCCGGTCGGCGTCGCGACGCAAGATCGCAAACGGGCACGCGCGCTCGATGTGGCAGACAAATCCGTTCGCGTGCAGCGCTTCCAGGAAAGCGCTGTCCGTCAAGCCGTTCAACTCATGGCGTCGATGGGTGCGGCGTCGGCGGCGGACCTGACGACGGACATGCTGCAGAAAAAGATCTCGCCCACCGTCATTCGGTCCTACCACGAAATCTACGAGTGGCTCGAACCCGGCGAACTCCTGGCAGAGCCGCCCCGGGCCTGGCGCGCCGATTGGCGTGCAGCATCACCGGATTCGTTCCGCCCGACCCCGGGCCGATAAACCCCGCGCCGATCAACCAAGCAGTGTCAATGCAGAAAGGACGACTCATGGTCACCATCGCGGAATCACTGGTCACTGCCCTCGCCGACTTGGGCGTGAGCACCGTGTGGGGCGTCGTCGGTGATGCACTCAATCCGATCACCGACGCCATCCGCCGTGAGAAACGACTCGAATGGATCGGCGTCCGCCACGAAGAAGTCGCCGCCTTCGCCGCCGGGGCGCAATCACAGCTGAGCGGGACCATCGGGGTCTGCATGGGCACCGTCGGACCTGGATCAGTTCATCTGCTCAACGGACTTTACGACGCCAAGAAATCGCACACCCCCGTCCTGGCGATATGCGGACAGGTCCCCACCTCGGAGATCGGAAGCAACTTCTTCCAGGAAGTCGACAACGACCTCCTCTTCCGCGACGTCGCGGTCTACACCAGCACCGTCACCTCACCGAACCAGATGCCCTACGCACTCGAACAGGCAGTCAACACCGCACTGTCGCGCTCGGGTGTCGCTGTCCTGACCATCCCCGGAGACATCGGGGCCGCCGAACTGCCCTCCGACTCGCCGGCCCCACGGTTCGCGCGCACCGACGCGATCACCGTCCCCGGTGAGGAGAACATCCGCGCCGCCGCCGACATGCTCAACAACGCGAAGAAGGCCACACTTCTCGTGGGCACCGGAGCGCGCTCCGCCCGCAACGAAGTCCTGGATGTGGCCTCGACGCTCCAGGCCCCGATGGTCCTGACCCTCAAAGCGAAAGAAACATTGGAGGATGAGAACCCGTACGCGGTGGGACAAACCGGTTTGATCGGCAATCCCGCCGCCTACGCCGCACTCGAAGCCTGTGACGTGCTGATGATGATCGGAACCGACTTTCCGTACCGGCAATGGTATCCGCAGGGCAAGAAGGTAATTCAACTCGATACACGCCCTGAGCACATCGGACGCCGCACACCGGTGGACATCTCCCTCGTCGGGCAGTGCCGCCCGGCGTTGCGCGCCTTGCTTCCGGCACTCACAGCGCGTTCGGACGACAAACACCTGACCACAGCACGCAAGGACTACCAGTCCTGGTGCGCGGCGCAGAGCCGCCTCGCCGACCCTGACCACGACCACACACTGCTGGGGCGTCTGCGCCGCCACGTCGACAACCCCGAGGCGCGCATCCGACCGGAAGCTCTCGCTGCGGCGCTGGACCGTCATGCCGCCGACGATGCGATCTTCACCTCCGACACGGGGATGTCCACGGTCTGGCTCTCCCGCTTCATCACCATGTCCGGCCGTCGGCAACTGTTGGGCTCCTACAACCTCGGCTCGATGGCCAACGCTCTGCCCCAAGCCCTCGGCGCCCAAGCGCTCGACCGGGACCGGCACGTGATCGCGTTGAGCGGAGACGGGGGACTGATGATGCTGCTCGGGGATCTGCGGACCGCGGTGAGCTACAGCCTGCCCGTCACGGTCGTCGTATTCGACAACGGCCGCCTGGGCATGGTCAAACTCGAACAAGAAGAAGGAGGACTGCCCGAATTCGGTACGGTCCTCGACAATCCCGACCTCGCCGCCGTCGCGGAAGCCATGGGATGGACCGCGCGCCGGGTCACCGATCCGAACGATCTCGATGCAGCCCTGCACGAAGCGCTCGCCGAGCGCAGTCCCACTCTGCTCGACGTGATGACCAATCCGAACGAGATTTCGGTCCCGCCCAAACCGACTGTCGATCAGGCGTGGGGTTTCGCGATCGCGAAGGTCAAAGAATCCCTCGACAGCCGCCACTGACCTCCGGAAGCGGGGCTGCAGTATTCGAAGAAAGAAAGCGACGGGGCCGTGGTCGATGTCGTTCTGCTTCTTCTCCTGCTCGGTGCCGGCGGGGTAGTGGTTGGGTGCCTCGAGTTCCGGAGACGGTAGTCCCGCACCATCAGGGCCGGATCCGGCGTGTCGAGCGATGGGTGGTCTCGGCACGCTCGGCCTGCCGGGGAGGGTGTTCGCACCTGATACCGGCGGACGACCGCAGCCTGGGCGCCAGTTGTTTTTCGGTCGGGTGCGGCGCGCTCGATACACCAGGTCGGTCGGGCCACGGAGACGATCGGCGTGGCGGATCACCGTGCGACCCTGCGCCGAGACCGCGGAGAGAACCTTGCCAGGCGGCTTACACAGCGTCAGTACACCCGACGCGCGGCACCCACCGGTCAAATGGCGCTCACCGGTCAAATATCGACTCATCGAGGTGCAGCCGGACCTGTCGGCGGTTCCTGTGTCCGTTCGGTATGAGGGCTGGCGGGCGGCTGGTGGTGCGTGAATCCGCCTACCGCGCATGAGCGAATTACTTGCCGGTTGGTGTTGTTTCGGTTCGTGAGTGGGCGCACAGTAAGGGATGGACCGCTACAGGATCACGATGCCGGATGGTTCGTCGACCGATGAGTTCTTCGAGTCGGACAATGACGCGATCGCAGCGGCTACCGAAGCGAATCTCGGCGCCAGTTGCGGTATCAGAGTGCAGCGATACACCGAGGACGGGCGTCTGTATCCCACGCACCTTCCCGAGGGCGGCCATCAGGGAACGGTGCGCCGGTACCGCCCTAAGCCGCAGGTGGGGTGATCGTCGAAGCGCCTTCCCGCCGAACGACGGGAAGGTACGCGATCGGCGCCGCAAAGCAATGTGCTTTCAACGCGAGCGCGGTGCGTACCTCGCTGGCCAGTGTGTTCGGGCTGCGCCGATGAGCAGCCGGCCAGGCAGCCCTGGCCACCGCGAATGGTTGACATCGTGGTCCGGTTGTCGACGTGGACGATCCGCCGGCTACTGGTGATGATAGTCGGCGGATCGTGCACATCCGTCGTTGCGCGCGTGGATGTGCAATGGTCGCTGTCGGGCCGGTGCTGACCGTTCAGGGGCCATGTCGGCGACCCGTCACACATACTGCAGCGTTCCGCCGTCAGCATTGGGTACCCGCCAGGGGTGGTTCGAAACCACAGCTGCGCTGTGGGGGCGTGAAACATACTTCAGCCCAGTCCTTTTCGTGGGCGCGATCGTGAACATCCGGTGGAGGTTGGGCGACTGTTCTCGGTTGTTGAACGGAAGGCGGAGGCGGTCGCACCTCGTGTTGAGATCGGTGTTCCGTCGAGAAGCGTTTGTCAGGAATAGGCGCAGACCGTGCACGTGTGGTGTTTCGGCAGGGGCGTCCCCGGCCTCGGAGGTGAAGCCGGGGACGGTGGTTCGCCATCGGTGCTGAGCACACAGCGCCGATGGCCCTCGTTCCCTGCGTGGGTCTGCGAGTGCGCGCGTCCCAGACCCACCATAAACAGTCACGACGGTCTTTTTCGTGGATTGGCAGATTATGGGATTAGTGCAGGCGGCTTTGACGGAGACGGCGCGAATTCCTCTGCCGCGACGGCGGAGCCGTGAGAAAACGGGGCGGCACGTCAGTGTCGGTTTTCCGGTGAATGTGCGGTGGTGTCCCCGAGGCGTGTGTCGGTGGTCTTTCCGCCGTGGTGAGGGGAGGGATGGGTTTCAGGGAGTGTGTGGTGTGGTGGTTTCGAGGTGGGTGAGGCGTTCTTCGAGGGCGGCGGTGATGGCGAGGAGTCCGAGGACGGCAGGTTCGGTGATGTCGTGTCCTTGATGGGCATGGTCGAGCAGGGCGGTGCGCAGGAGTTCGCACATGACGGCGTTCTCGGCGATGGGGAGTTGTTCGATTTTGGTGGCAAGCCGGGTGGATGTGTCGGTGGGGATCATGGGTGGGCTCCTGCGCCGGGTGGGTTGAGGGGGTTCGTTCCGCGGAAGGGGAGTTGGGGTGGTGCGCTGGAACCGAGGCGGAAAGCAGCGCACCACTTCCGGGACTTTACTGGGGGCTTGTCGGTGACGTGCGCCGGGTTGTTTCTGGTGGGGCTCTGGTTGTCAGCGGGCGGGGCTGCGGGAGGCCTGACGTGGCAGGGGCCGCCGGAGTCGACGTCCACAGAGAGCGAGCCTTCGTGGCGCCGAGAAAGCAAGTCGCTTTCTGCGTACTGCGCAGTGCCCTGCGGTCGGCTATCCGCCAGTGCCGAATGGGCGACTCCGGGGCAGAGCGAGTGGAGTGAACAGGTGAATGATGACTCCACTGACTGCCGCTGTTGCGAGTTCGATCGTCAATTAGCGTGAAATTCTTGCTCGTGTTGGTGCGTGCGCGATGCGGGGGCGTGCCGTGCAGGGTTGCCCTGCACGCTCCCGGGCGAGATTCGCGGCGTCGCACCACGCGAGTTCGACCCGCGGCCTGACATACCTTCATCGGGCGAGCGGTAGAATCCGAAACGTCTTTCCGTGAGCGCCGGAGCGTGTACCTGATGAATCCCCTACCGATGTCGCGTATGCGCCACCCTCAAGCGGCGCACCTTCACATCTTGTTGTCGTCGTTGTGTTCGTCTCGGCTGCTTCGGGCGCCGCGGGGGTTGAGCATTGGCCGGAGATCACTGCGAGCGCGCCCAGTCGATTGAGGTAAGCGGTGCGGTGGTGCCGGCCAGGGAGTACCGCACTACGTTGTCGTTGCGGCCGGCGCACAGCAGGATTCCGATCGTCGGGGCGTGTGTGTCGGGGATTCGCAGGTTCTCCTCTACCCAGGAGACGTAGAAGCCGAGCTTGCCTGTGTATTCCGGTTCGAATCGGCCGATCTTGAGTTCGACGACAACGAACCGGGACTGGGTCCAGTTGAAGAACAGCAGATCGATGTAGAACTCGTCGCCGTCGACAGCGAAGTGGTATTGCCTGCTCACGAACGCGAACCCGTGTCCGAGTTCGAGCAGAAACTTTTCGAGCCGGGTCATCAGCGCGGTTTCGAGTTCGCGTTCGGCGGCGCGTTCGGTCAGGTCGAGGAAATCGAAGATGTACGGATCGCGCACCAGTTGTTGGGCCAGGTCCGAGTCGTCGGGTGGCAGATGATCCATCTCGGATGGCCGCGATATCTGAGCGCCGCCGAATGTACGAATGCCAACCGTCGTGACGGAAATCACGAGAAGAATCAACCCCCGCCGAATAGTATCACTAGAGATGCATCAGCACAGATGCATCCTTGGTGATGCATATCCGGAAGGGGGCTGCGATGAGTTTGACGGACTGGGCGATCTCGCTCGGCCTCATTATTCTTGTGCTGCGGCAGATCTCGGGGAAGCAGCTGACCCCGGCAAGTTTGCTGTGGCCGGTAGGCCTCGTGCTGTGGGGAGCGTTCGAATATCTGGGGCGACTGCCGAACGCTGGCGCCGACTGGGTGTTCACCGCGGTGTTGTCACTGGTGGGACTAGCCCTGGGGGTGGGATGCGCCCTCCTCACCCGCGTCTACCCGCAGGGTGAAAAGGTGTACGCGAAGGCCTCTGGAGCGGCCGCTGCACTGTGGATCACCGGCATGGTTAGTCGGCTGGTGTTCGGATTCGTCGCGCTGAACGGCGGCGGCGAAGCGATCGGCCGTTTGAGTGACCACATCGGGTTGACCTCACCCGACACCTGGCCCACCGCGCTCATCACGATGGCGCTGTGCGAAGTCCTGTCCCGAACTGCCGTGCTACTTCTCGCCTTTCGGCGAACTTCGCGGCGCACAGTGTCCCTCGACCCCGCACATGCCGTCGACTCCAGGGGACAGCGATGACCGAGCATGTGCGATTTCCTTTCGACGGCGACATCGACGTGGAGCCAGACCAGCACTACGACCGGTTGCGCGAGCGCTGCCCGGTCTCACGCGACGCACCGCACCCCCGAAGGACGGGAGGCATGGCTGGTAGTCCGATACGACGACGCCAAAACAGCGCTCTCCGATCGCACCGGTGACATAGTTGCGGAGAGTCTCGGTGGCCTGGTTCACCGGGGTCGCCGCGATCGGCAACTCAAGATCAACGGCTACCGAATCGAGCCAGGCGATGTGGAGTCCGCAGCAGTCGAGGCGTTCGAGGCACGCGCCATCGCCTTCGCATTTTCAGACGGAGGGGGATGGGGGCTGGCTGTCGAATCGGCACAGATCGATCCGGTGGCTGCACGTGCAGTGCTCGCAAGGCGGCTGCCCCACTATCTCGTACCCGACATCATCGCCGGCCTACCTTCCTTCCCCCACACAGCACACGGGAAAGTGGACGCAGCGGCGTTGTCCGATATTGTGCAGGCTCAGCGAACCGGAATTGACGAGGTAAGGGGGTAACCGTCGTGGATGTCGTCAAACTCAACCAGTTGGCGCGTCGACTGCGCGACGTCGCACTCGCTGCCAGTCAGAGCGGCCGTGAGCTACCTGTCTCGGTGAGCGAACTCGCGGTCCTCGAAGCAGTCGCCCGGCAGCCGGACATGACGATCACCGCGCTCAGCGATGTCACCGGGTACGCGCAGAGTCGGGTCTCGAAGCTGGTGACAGGATTGACCGCGGATGGTGTGATCCAGACGGTCGCGGATCCCTCTGACCGCCGCCGCACGGTGGTGAGATTGACGCCAGATGCTCACCGCGAAGCATTCGAAGAGTACGGAACCCGCGATGTCACCGCAGCATTCGCTGCTGCGGCCGCACATCTGACACCCGGTGAAGTCGACCGCGCAGTCAGGCTCACCGAAGAACTCGCGACCTTGCTCGCACCACCTCTGTCGGAAGATGTTCCGGGAGGCTCGTAGGCCTCGCAAAATGCTCGGGTGGGGTACGGCCGGAAATCGCCTCTGCGGTGTGCTGAACAACTTGTTTCCATTCATCGCGACCGAGTTGCATCATCGTTCAACACGCGATGTGCTGCTAACCTGGCCGGGTGATCGTGATCCGACAGGCATGGTGGCGGCTGCTCTCGCAGCCCGTCTAACCATGTCGTGGGCTGTATGCAGCCCACGCGCAAGTCGAATCCGGACGTGCTCTTGAGGTTTCGTACAGCCCCTGACCATTCAGGAGCCCTACAGTGACGTCCCTCGAAACCACCGCTGCACGCAGCGACCGTCTACGCGACGGCATCGCCGAAAACCCGAGCCGATACCGAGTCCTGACCGGTGAACGCCCCACCGGCCCACTGCATCTCGGACACTACTTCGGCACCCTCGCAGAAAGAGTTCGCCTGCACCAGCGCGGCGTCGACACCTTCATCGTCCTCGCGGACTACCAGGTCATCACCGACCGCGACGCCATCGGGCACGTCCGCGACAACGTCTACAGCGCAGTGCTGGACTACCTTGCCGCAGGCATCGACCCGCAACGAGCGACGATCTTCACTCACTCCGCGATACCCGCACTGAACCAACTGGTGTTGCCGTTCCTGAGCCTGGTCACCGAGGCCGAGTTGCACCGCAATCCGACAGTCAAGGCCGAACACGCCGCATCCGGGCGTGCCCTCAGCGGTCTTCTGCTCACCTACCCGGTCCATCAGGCCGCGGACATACTCTTCTGCAAAGGCAACCTCGTCCCAGTGGGGAAAGACAACCTCCCACACGTCGAAATGGCCCGTGTCATCGCGCGACGCTTCAACGACCGCTACGGCCAGGTCTTCCCCGAACCTCACGCGCTGCTCACCTCAAGCCCCGAAGTACCCGGGCTGGACGGCAGGAAGATGTCCAAGAGCTACGGAAACGCCATCACACTGTCGATGACCGCCGACGACACCGCAGCGGCAATCCGCAAGGCACCGACCGACTCCCAGCGCCACATCACCTTCGACCCGATCAACCGCCCTGGGGTGTCCGCACTGCTGACCACGGCAGCGTTGTGCTCAGGTCGCGACGAGAATGACCTCGCCGACCAGATCGGCGACGCCGGCGCAAGCGCTCTCAAAAAGCTCACCACCGCGCTCGTGAACGACTTCCTCGCCCCGCACCGGCAACGCAGAAACGACCTCGCCCAAGACCCCCACCATGTCGCCGACGTCCTGCGTGCCGGAAACCAACGTGCGGACTTCATCGCCCAACAGACCCTCGACGAAGTCCGAACCGCGATGGGCACCAACTACTGATAGGTCCTTATCCATTCGAATCCGTCATGAGCAGACCGACGCATGCCGAGAACACGGCGACATTCAGTGGGTTGATCGTCCGATTTGACGATCGACCAAACGGACGATTTGATACCTCTCCGGGGTGCTGGACGGGAAACAAGGTCATGTTCGAATCGCGAAAGGATCAACGTTCCCTCGGTTCAGCCAAGCTCCCCTTGCCTGCGGAGCGGGCAAAGTCTCGATCTGTCGAACCTGGACGCCGGGCAGGGTCGCCGATCAGTCGAGGCCTTCGATAATGCGGAAGTCACGCTCGACGCCGTCTGAGAGGGCGGCCAGCGCCTCTTGGTATGCCTCGCTATCGCGCGCCATGACGGCCTGCTCAAAACTGTCGAACTCAATCAGGACGGTGCGCTCGGCGATGCCGGCATCGTGGGCGACGACCCGAACGCCACGTGAGAGGAGCCGCCCGCCCCCGAGCTGAACGGCCGGACCGGCCAGCTGGTTGTAGGCAGCCAGCTTCTCAGGGTCTGAAATGGTGCGATAGACACTGACCCAATAGCCCTTAGGCACACCAACCTCCAGCCTTCGTATGAACAAATCTTGACTTCGAATATACAGTTCAGATCGGTCGTGCGCGCTCGCTCACGGGGTCCGAGGTACTCATCGCGTGCGGTCCCTACAGCTGCCGTCACTCGGTGAATGCCCCACCACCACAACCATTCCCACTCCCATCATGTGGATGGACAATATTGGAGGTACACGTGCGGATCGCTTTTCTGTCGGCCTGGGACCGGCGAAAATACCCTCCACGCCTACGCGGCGATCATGAATCTCACGGTGTGGAAAGAGCAAGTGTGCACACTCTGCCCGAGCCTTGTGCAGCCACGACAAATCGGTCCACTTGACCGAATCGCTCTCAACGTCCTCCTACGGGCTTGGGTGTGGGTTTGACCATCGTCGAAACGGCCACCGGATCACAGAATCGGGAGATGCGAACTAAGTTGTCGCGTCTTTTGCTGCCAGATAGTGCCAAACGCCTAGTCTGGTAGCCGTGACGCGTACGCACTCAGATCCGAGTACTCGAAGCTGATTTTCGCCGGAACCGAACGTCTTGTCTCCTGTTGAACTGTGGGCAGGTAGGGCGCAGTATTTACAGATGAAGGCCGAAGAGGACGAGCGACTGATCGCTCATGCGGTGACGCGGTTGACTGCGAAGTATCCGCCGGTATCGGCTGATGTTGCGGACGCTGTTGTATCTGCTCATGCTCAACTTGACGGCCACAAGGGGCGTGATCTCGTTCCTCTGCCCGTCGAGCGCGTGGCGGGGGAGAAACTTTCCTTGCTGATCGCGGCGTAGCGAACGTGTCAGCTGCAGACGAGTCCGATATTGCGCAAGCGAGAGCGTTTCTGGCCCTGTTAAATTCGGAGCTCGACGAACTGTCGGAGCGTATCGAATCCGCGCTGCGAGTGGTGCGGGGTACTCGTCCGGTCGCGCCGGCATTGGCGTCGGCGGCGCGCGCCGATGCGGATGCGCTACGCAAGGACCTTCACCGGGTGCATGCTCTGGTCGAGCGGCTAGTACGCCGCTTTCCTGCCGCCACCATTCCCGCCGATGTGCCTGCTGCTCAATGATCGGGATCCTTCGGTGGCGGTCGTTCAGTTCGTAATCTGTTGCAGACCAAGCGAATTTCGATGGCACCGGTCGGCTCGGTGAGGTTTTCAGCCTCTTCGATGGTTGGAGTCGGGTTCGTCGTCCCCAATGTTCGTTGTCCACTGCGTAGAGGGTTGTCGAATTCTGGAGCGTTTTCCTGCGCTTTTCTGCTGTGGTGAGAAGGTACTGTTCGGCGGCGGTGTAGTCGGTGATGAGGGTGCCGTCGGGGCCGGGGATGTGGGCGATCAGTTCGAGATAGCGGCGCCGGTAGAGGTAGGCGTCAGGCTCCGCGAGGAGGAATTCGGCGGCAGCGACGACGTCAGGATGTGGGGCTGCCCGGGTGATTCTGGAATGGGCGTGTTGATGACCGGTCGCGGCGGTGTAGTGATTGCCGTCGCGGCGAGGGCTGCTCATCAGTCTGCTGCTTCCACGACGAGGGCGGTCCGCGAGCGGCCGGACACGACGGGGTCTGCGGCTGTCATCGAGAAATCACGAACTCGCGGATGCGGAGCATGATCGCTGTTCTCCGTGTAATTACCCAGGCGCACGACAATATGTATACCGGTCCATTACACCGAGTCACAGATATTCGACGTTACAAATTCGGAAACTTGCGCTGACGCCCTCGATCGGCAGCTCGGCGACGACAGTGATGGGAGCGGCCGTAGTCTTTTCCGCTCTGGTGCAGCTCGTCGCCGACGCACATCCGTCTCGGGTACCGGCGCAGGGCGAGCGGCCACGACGGCCACACAATGTAGGGGACCGACGAGGCCGGTAGACCTCGGAGACAGCTCCCGGAAGCCTACGTTTCGAACGTACGGGCCGCAGGCCGTCGGGGTCAGTGCTGTTCGTCCTGTGTGCAGTGGGTGGTTCGTCCTGTGTCACTCATTTCGGGTGAGATGCCCGCGTATTTCGGACAAAGAAGCTAAGTGGAGTATTGCAACCGCACCTAGAAACTCTGTCCACCTACGAGCATCATGGTGGTGGAGCCGCCACGACGACCTCGCAAACCTTGAACTCGCCGACATCTTCGCCACGGCCACCCCTGCGCCGACATCACCGCTCCGGATGCCGTGGATGCAGCCCTACGCGCAGCAGTACAAAGCGACGCCGCCTTGGGCGAGCTTGCCGAGTGGATCGAGACGACCTCAACACGCCGCGGCGGCAGCGGAATTCAAAACCTACGACACAGCCTCGGCGGATTCACCGACTATCTCACCCGCAAGCTCGACGAAAAACCTGTGACCGCAAAGACATTGCAGGAGTGCCGTCAACAGATCGGTTTCACGGACGGAACAATCCTTGAAGGGCGCGTTCTCCCCGAACTGGCGCACCCCGACGAAGAAATGACCGAACTGCTCCGCCGCTACAACGCGATCCGCGGCGCGGTGCTGGCCGCTGCAGCTACCGAGGTGTGAAAAGTTCGCGCCCGAGAAGCGGCCGTTGTCGGCGGCAACAGATATGCTGAACCCGGTCCGGTGCAATGCATTGGACCGCTGAGTGTGACGACGGTTTGGTCGCCGGACGACTCACACCCTCAGCGCACCCGTCCAGAGGCGGGCAACGGCGTGGCAGGCACCAACAGGAACGTTGAAGCCTGCCACGCCGCACGCGTACATAACCCCAGACGATTCACAGGGGGACGACCGACAGTGAAGGGGGGACCGGGTGGCGTACTCGATCAGCCCGATACCGAACGTCCCTCGCGCCTCGACCCGGAAGCCGGCGGAGACAACAGCCCCGTATCCAAACGAGGCGGCTATCGCCCCGTCGACGAGTTCGACGACCGCTCCGCGAGCGCAGCGGGGCTCGCGACCTCGATCGGATGGTCGAAGCAGGAGAATTCACCCGCGCTCGCAAAGACCTCGATCTGTTGCCAAGAATGCAGCCCAGACAGCGCTGCCCAGAATCGGATACATGGCCGTGGAGTCCTTGATTTCCGAGCCCGCGACATGGAAAACGACCGGTGCAGCTCTCACCGGTGCTCGTGGTGACGCTCAGGGGCTCGATGAACGTACCCGTTCACAGGTTCAACGTATCGATCGCGCTGTTCAGACCGCTGAACGAGGTAACGACCGCGGCCATGTCGTCTACTGCGCTGTCTCGGTGCCGCACTCGCTGCCTGAACAACCCGCGAACCTACCGAGGGCGCTGCAGCCGGGCTCGCGCATCGAGTTCGACCGCTTCACGATGGCCACCCATGCCATTCACGAACTCGACCCGGTTGTGGGCGATCGGGAAGTGATTTTCGAGATGGAGACCTCACGCGGGATGTACCTCGGCGGCTCCGACTCGGTCGACGACACTTCCCATTTGCTGCCGCGGGGGATGCGCTGGCAGGTCGTCAGCTCGCACGAAGGCCGCTACCAACGCCCCGACGGATCGCTCGGCCGGCGCCGCATCATCCAACTACGAGACATCACCGAGGAGAACTAAATGCCGTTCATCGACGGAAAAGGACGACCAGAACTGTTGGTACACCCCGACATCAAGCTCGGTCTCGCGAACTACCGACCGGTCGACGAGCCGGAAACACCGCCCCCGCCGCTGAGCGAAAAAGATCAGAAGCGGATCGCGACGCGGCAAGCCGCGAAAAAAGAGATCACGGACCGCAAACGACGCGAAGCCGCCGAGCCCACACAGCAGAAAACCGGAGGCACCCCCGACAACAAGGGGTGAAACCTCCGGCTCATTCTGTGGATCCGCAGTAACCCGACTCTACAAGAGGGGCATCGAATTCGGCGATGACACGGTGACGGTTACTGCGTTCGGCCCCGCCGTGGAACCCGACCTTCGAGCGTTTCGGGTGTCTCTCGAATAGGGTGCGTACCGGACGCCCGTTGCTGAAGGAAAGGGGGCCCGGTGACCGTGGGTCAGATGACGAGCGAGAACGTTTTCCGTACTCGCCTGAACGAACTGTTCGCCGCAGCGGACCCGAATCTCTCCAACGCAGCAGTCGTGCGTGGCCTTCTCGAACGCGGTTGCCGGATCTCGAAGCCGTATCTCTCCCAACTGCGTCACGGGCTCCGCTCGAGCCCCTCCGACGAGGTCGCCGCGGCCCTCGCCGACTACTTCGGTGTCTCCCGTGGCTACTTCTTCACCGCCCCGGTCGCGAGCGGCGATGTTCCCGGCGAGGACGCCCAGATGGTCGAGCGCCTCGACGACGCCGCGCACAAAGCGCTACTGCTGGCGGCGAACGGCCTCTCCGCACCGTCGCTGGAACTGCTGGCGGATCTGGCTACCAAACTCCGCATCTCGGACCGCCTTCCGGCGGTTCCTGCGGATTCACCGTCCTACGTGCGCCGGGTCGAAGCAGCGCTTCGTCGGGGCAGTGGCACGTCCCAACCGAAGATCAGGCACTCGTAACCGGTTCGACTCAACCGGTTGCCGTAAAGTCACTGCACTCATTCGGCCCGTCATCTATTTGTGATCGTGAGGCCCGTCACGCACTACCGGTGAACAAACCTCCTGGTCCGAGTATTCCGGAAATGTGTCCGTAACTCCGGATACGACTGTGGGTGGGCAGATTCGGACATTGGAGGCTAGTCGGGCACCTGTGTGGTGTTGTAGCGTCCCAGTCAGATGTTCAGCAAAGACTTGGCAATCGTCATGATTGCTGAAACTGCTCACTCACTGACGGAGGCTCACGCATGGACACGATGACAAGCACCACCCCCGTATCGACGATGCGGGGACGCGGCACATTGAAGGCTGTGGGTGCTTGTGCTGCGGTGTCGGCAGCGTTGATGGCGGGTTCACTCGCGTTCGCCGGTTCCGCGTCGGCCACCCCGACATCACTGCCGGACAAGTTCGCGCACACGGTCACCGACGACGGGTGGACGTTGGATCTGGCGGCTACCAAACTTTCGGCGAACCCGGTCCCGAACCTGGCGACAACAGCGTTCACTCGCGAGGGGTTCGTGTCGGCGAAGGTCACCGGCACCATCTCCGGTACGGGCAATTCTGCGGTGAAGACGGGCTACGTCGAGCAGGGGTTGCAGATCGGTTGCCAAATCGATGTGTCCTCCGGACTCGGCCTGGGACTTGGTTTTTCCCTCGGCCCGTCCGTCGGGGTCAGCATTTCGGGGGTTCCGTCGGCGAACATCGGCGTGAACGCCTCGGTGAACCCGAGCATCCAGACCACCATCGCACCGGGCACGATCACCACGATCCCGCTCGGCAAGAAGGACCTCGAGGCTGCGAAAGCCTCGATCACGGCGGAGAACGTGCACGTCAAGGTCGATGCGTGCATGGGCCCGGTCACGATCCGTTCCTACGCGCAGTTCGCTGTATCGACGGCGACGGCCGATAACAGTGTGTTCGTGTACTCCGATCCCACCTGGCTCTGATCCAGGGCTTTCGTCAACGGCATTCCGCGCCCGCAATCGCATATCTCGGTTGCCGTGCTGGTCCGCCGTTGGCGCTGTTACCCAACACTTTCCACTTTTCCATCCATCAAAGGAGCATCATGTCTTTGACTCGCACGAAGAAAATCGCAGCCACGACCGCGGCTGCATCACTCGCTGTCGGCGGGGTTCTGCTTGCTACCGCCCCGGCCGCAATGGCTGCTCCCGTGATGTTCGAGGGGCCGGTTCCGGCGCAGTACGGTGCACCGGTGGTGCAGGTTCCCCTGGGCCACGCCTTGACCGTGGCGGCCCGCGACAGTGGAAGCGTGACGGCACTCTCGAACGCGAACGTCATGATCCCCGTTCCCGGGTGGGAGGCCGTGATCGACGTGTCGGCTGATGTCCTGGCGCGCCGGACGGCAATTGCTGCCCAGTATCCGAACGGGTGCGCCTCATTCCAGTTCTATCTCCCGCCGGCAGGTGGGTGGCTCGCCGGAGCTACCTCGTACGTCAACTGCCCCTGGTAGAGCGCACCCTCTTCCTGTCCACTGCTGCATCTCCTCCCGGTGACCGCCCGTTCTTTTGGTCGGTGTCGGGTATCTCGAGTCCCGCGTTTTTGGTTGGCGGGGAAAGGAATTCATCTCCGATGACCACCTCGCCGAACGCCCCGATGACTTCACCCACCCGCCGCGACGTCACAGCTGAGCGTGCGTTGCCGTACGTGCCGCCAGGAACCATTGCAGCTCCGGCATCGGCGGATGAGGATCTACCCCGCGATGCAGTCGGTGCAGGTGATCAGGGATGGGATCGTGACAGTGAACTGAGTCAGATGTCGAAGGCTGTGATCGCGACTGTGTTCGGGCTCGCGTTGTTGATCGCGGCGTTTGCGGTGATCGGACGCCTCGGAGGGTGGGCCGCCGATTACGGGACGATTCTGGTGTATCTGGCGTTCTTTCTGTGGATGTCGATCGCGGGGCGGGTGTTCTGGTGGGGCGCAGACACACTCATCGCCGAATTTCGGAAGAGGTCGAATACGGGTGATCGCCGGTGAAGGCTGCGCGCCGGTTCGACCGCACCTCACCGACCACGGTGATCTCCACCGTGGTGGTGCTCGCGGCAATGGTGATCGCACTGCTGGCGCTGCTGATCTTCGCCCCGACCTCCTCCGCAGGACCGGCAGAGGACTGCGCCGCGGTGCGGGCACGTGATCATCAGATCTACCTGAATCTCATTGCGTCGCTGCCACCTGGTGCACCCATCCCGCCAGAGATCATCAACCCGTGCTTGACCGCTCCCACCACGACCCCGACGGCCGCCCCGACAACAACGGTCGGACTACCGGGCGCGCAAGCTCCGGGCGGCGGCCCCAACGTCGGGGCCAATGCTCCGACGAACTTTCCCACCTACAACGGCACCCCCATCGTCCCGGTTCCGACGATCGAGGTTCCGCCCATTACTTCCGAGTCCCCGACCTCGGAAACTGGTGTCGGTGCATTCCCCAATGCATCGGCATCAGCGGTTCCCTCACCCACACCCACCCCGGGTGAG
>NZ_JBWZNF010000028.1:0-22421 GCF_056945715.1 Rhodococcus sp. MurmanLake-1
ACACCACCGCCCGCGAACCCGAACAAACCCCCACCACAGAATCAAAACCATCCAACAACAACCCACCCACAACCGGACGGGAGGTGTCGTTGAAGTCTTCGATGATATTCTGTATTTCCTTGGTGGACAACAGTTCCACGTCACCGACAGCAGTTCCCGGATTCGTGACCATCGCACGGAGAATGGTGGTCAGGCGCTCGGCTAGCCCGCCAACAGTAGCGGCGTCGAAAAGATCTGTGGCGTAGAGCCACGACATCACCATGCCGGTACCGACGCCGGCCTCGTCTTCAACCGGCGATGCCGTCAGCTGAAGGTCGAATTTTGCGATATCGATTCCCGCATCGAACTCCGAGACTCGCAGGTCAGGCAACTCCAGAGCGTCACCTGCCATGTTCTGGAAGAACAACGCAACCTGGAACAACGGATGATGCGCCTGCGAACGGGCCGGATCGAGAACCTCCACCAAACGCTCGAAAGGCAAGTCCGCGTTGGCAAATGCACCCAAATCGTTTTCACGAACCTGATCGAGAAGATCGGCAAACGATATGTTCGGCGTCACCGGCGTGCGCAACACCAGTGTATTGACAAACATCCCGATCAGATCATCGAGCGCAGGTTCCCCCCGACCGGAAATCGGCGAACCGATAACCACGTCGTCAGTCGACGCCATCCGCGCAAGCAGCACCGCAAGCGCCGCATGCACAACCATGAACAGTGAAACACCACGATCCAACGCCAATTGCTCCAGAGCCCTGTGCAACTCACCGTCGATATCGAAACGATGCACCGCGCCACGCGTCGACGCAACCGCCGGGCGCTTCCGATCGAACGGCAGATCGATCTTCTCCGGCAACCCCGCGAGATTCTCACTCCAATAACGCAATTGCTCCGACATCAACGACGCCGGATCAGAATCGACCCCCAAAACCTCATGCTGCCACAACGCAAAATCTGCGTATTGCACCGCAAGCGGCGACCACGCCGGGGCGCCGCCCTGCGCCCGGGAAAGATAGGCCAATGCAACATCACGCACCAGAGGACCCACCGAAACACCGTCGGCAGAGATATGGTGAACCACCATTGCGAGTACGAATTCACTTGGGCTGGTACGGAACAGACGCACCCGAAGTGGAACTGCAACGGAAACGTCGAACCCAACGGTCACCAGCGGCGCCAAAGCTGCAAGCAACTCCGACTCGTCGAGATCCCGAGGATCCAGATCGATATCTGCCGTGGACACTTCGAGAACGTCCTGATAGCCGATGCCGCCGAACTCCGGATACACAGTCCGCAGCACCTCGTGCCGAGCGACAACATCCTCAACAGCGCGCGCAAGCGCACTCACGTCAAGTTTTCCGGACAAGCGAAGAACAATCGGAATATTGTTCACAGCAGATTCCGCGTCGAACCGACTCAGGAACCACATACGCTGTTGCGCAAGAGACAATGGCACACGATCAGGACGAACCATCGGCGCCAAGGCCACATGCCCGATCGTTTCCGTCTCGGCTTCGATGCGAGCGGCGAGCGCTTCGACGGTAGACGCTTCGAACAGAGTCTTCACCTGAACGCGGGTATCGAACGCTGCGCCCAGACGACCGGCCAGCTTGGCCGCGATCAGGGAGTTGCCACCCAATTCGAAGAAATCATCCGAAGCGCCGACCTGTTCGAGGCCGAGGAGATCGGCAATCGCGTCGGCCACAAGCTTCTGGGCAGGCGTGGATGGCGCTTGGTACGAGCGCGATTCGAATGTGGGCGCCGGCAATGCATCGACGTCGAGCTTGCCGACCGGGGTCAGCGGAATATCTTCGAGCATCACCATTGCGGCCGGGACCATGTGCCGAGGCAGTGCGCCGCGTGCGTGGACTGTCAATGCCTCAGCGTCGAGCGTGTTCCCGGCCTTTACATACGACACCAATGCTGGTTCACCCGTCGGCCCACTCCGAGGAAGTGTCGCCACAAATTCGACACCGGGAACTGCGGCGAGAACTGCGTCGATCTCACCGAGTTCGATACGGAATCCGCGAATCTTGACCTGAGAGTCACCGCGGCCGAGGTATTCGAGACTGCGTTGGTCGTCGCCGGCCTTGATCCAGCGAACGGTGTCGCCGGTGCGGTACAGTCGTTCGCCCGTGTCCGCGAACGGGTTTGCCACAAAACTTGCTGCGGTTGTGGAGGGAAGCTGGTTGTACCCACGGGCGAGATGTGTTCCGGAAATATACAATTCGCCGGCAGTGCCGGTCGCCACCGGCTGCAGGCGGGAGTCGAGAACGTAGAGTCCGACGCCGCGCACCGGGCCGCCGATCGTGACCGGACTGTCGACCGTCAGTTCGGCAATCGATGCGACGACGGTGGTTTCGGTGGGGCCGTACGCGTTGAAGAATTTTCGTCCGGGCGCCCACTGAGTCACCAGTGCGGGTGAACATGCTTCGCCGCCCACGACAACAACGTCAAGCGTGTCGAAATCACCCTCCGCAGAGAGCGATCCCAGTGCAGCAGGAGTCATGAACGCGTGGGTGATCTTTTCTTCGGTGAGCAGTTCGGCGAGCTCGTCGCCGCCGTACACATCGGGGCGTGCGATCACCATCGTGGAACCGGTGCCGAATGCGAGGAGCAATTCCAGAACGGAGGCATCGAAGCTGGGCGATGCAAAGTGCAGGGTTCGGGATGCAGAAGTGAGACCGTAGCGCTCGATCTGCTCGGCACACAGGTTCGCAATGCCTCCATGCGTGACGACAACGCCCTTGGGTCGACCGGTCGAACCCGAGGTGTAGATCACGTAGGCGGGATGCTCCGCACGCAAAGTTCCGGCACGTTCGGTGTACGACACCGGTTCGGCAGGACGTTCGGCCGCCTTTGCCAGGAACGCGGCGTTGTCGAGTTCCCACCACTGAATACTCGCCGGCAGTCCGTCGGCGACAGCGCCTACCGTCAAGCCGATCGAGACGCCGGAATCGACAAGCATGTGCAAGGCGCGGTCGGCCGGGTAGTTGGGATCAACCGGTACAAATGCGGCCCCGGCCTTCGCGACGGCCCACAGTGCGCACACCGACTCGACGGAGCGTGGGATGGAGATCGCTACCCGATCTTCCGGTCCCACTCCGTGAGCAATGAGGAGACGCGCCAGCTGCGATGACGCGGCATCCAGCTCGGCGTAGGTGACAGAACGACCGTCGAAGCGGATGGCGACGGCGCCTGGGTCGATATCGACGGCAGCCGCCAGTAGCTGCGGCAGCAAGGGCACTCGAACGCGGCGAGTACGGGTGGGACGGGGTTTGCGGCTTCCGCGTGTCTTTGCGGGGGTCAGATCGTCCGCGCTCATGCGATCACGTCCGATGATCGATCTACGTGTACGTCGGCCCCTTGCGCCATCAGACAACTCACCTTCGCGTAATACTTGTTTTCACGGTCATCTCGCCCGTTGCGGCTCCCCACAATGCATCGGCAACCGAGTGCCATTGTTACAGCCGCGGAGTTGCCGAGCGCCGCATACCGCGAGTGGATATGAGTTCCACCACTCGCGGTACGTGAGGTCACCACGACTGTGGGCTGTGCTCCTCAAGAACGTGTTCGAGATCCGGCAGTTCGCTGCGATCGATGCTTGCAGCGTCATCCACCGACAGCACCGCGTGTGTCACCCACTCGTCGGCCAGCAGGTCGTCGAGCGATTCGATGTCACTACCTGCCACCGCCCACGCAGCACCCGCCGATGCAGCGAGCAGAATCGCGGGCACCCGTCCGCTCGCGTCGATCGAGCCGGTCTGCAGCACTCGCGACTCGACATCAACCGCGTACTTCTCGCTCCAGGTCGACAGGGTTGCGGTGAGTTCCCCGTACGTCTGCTCCCAGGCTCCGTCTCCGAACACCTGGAATGCGGCGTCGTCCGCGGTGAGCGGGCGAATGCGGTCGGTGTAATTGATCGCACGCGCGGGTTGTGCGACCGCAGCGTCGAGTGTTTCCGGCGTGATCGTCACGACAGAGTCCGGAATCTCTCCGGCCTGCCCGACTGCTATCGCTGCCCCGGTCTTGACAATTGCCCAGCACGCCACTACTTCGCCTGCTCCCGATACACCGGAGAGGCTCACGAAGTCTCCTGGACCGACGCCACCATCGATGAGCAGACGCGCAAGCTGCGAGGAACGTGAATCGACTGCGGCATAGTCGATTTCCTCGTCGCCGACTACAACGGCGGGAGCTTCGGGGTCAGCCTCGACTGTCGACGCCAGCAGTTGCGGCAGGAGCGCCGCACCTGATCCGCTCGGAGCGCTGGACTGAACTGCAGCGCCGAGAGCCTCGTCTTTCTCTGCTGCTGTGAGCAATTCGATGTCGCCGACCGGCCTCGATGGGTTGTCGGTGACCTGTTCGAGTACGCGAACAAACCGCTCCACGAACGATTCGACGGTTCCCTGGTCGAACAGATCAGTCGAGTAGATCCAGACGCCGGAGAGTCCGTATCCGTCCGCGGCGCTACTGAGCGTCAGTTGCATGTCGAACTTCGTGGTCGCCACTGGTGAATCGACTCCGCTGATCGTCAAGCCCGGCAGCGAGAACTCGGCTCCGCCAGCGGGTTCCAGCGACAAGATGATCTGGAAGAGTCCGTCGGCCGAGGCACCCAACGCTTCGGATACTTCCTCGAACGGGAGGTCGGACTTCCCGAAGGCCTCCAGATCCACGTCACGCACGGCAACAACCAGATCGTCGAAACTTGCTGCAGTATCTACCTGAGTCCGCAAGGCAAGCGTGTTCACGAACATTCCGACCAGATCGTCGAGCGCACGCTCCCCTCGCCCGCCTACGGCGGTACCGATCGCAAAGTCGTCGGTTGCCCCGACCCGAGCAACCAATACGGCCAGTGCGGCGTGCACTGCCATGAAGGCAGTCGCATTCCGTTCGCGGGCGATCTCTACCAACCGGGCGTGGATCTGCTCGCTGACGGTGAACTCGACAGCACCCGCTGCCGGTGACACCGCACTCGGACGTGGGCGATCCGTCGGAAGTCCGGCCATCGAGGGAAGCGAAGCAAGCTTGCCCCGCCAGTACTCGAGTTGAGCGGCAGCGACACTGTCGGCCTCGTCGGCCGTACCCACGACGTCACGCTGCCACAGCGCGAAGTCCGCGTACTGCACGGTCAACGGACTCCACCCGGGAATGCTGCCTCGGGTACGGGCTTCGTACGCGATCATCATGTCGCGCGCCAACGGCGCCATCGACTCACCGTCGGCGGCAATGTGGTGAGCAACAAGCGCAAAGACGTACTCGCCGGTCCCGCAGTGCAGAAGTTCCATCCGCACAGGCACTTCTGTGGAGACGTCGAAGCCCGTCGACATCACAGCGGCGACGCGCGAGTACAACTCGGATGCGTCCGCAACGGCAACGACGGCGCACTGCGGCGCATCGTCGACGTCGAGAATCCGTTGTGTTGGTCCGTTGTCGTCGGCCGGATAGAACGTCCGGAGCGACTCGTGCCGGTCGGTGACATCGCGCAGAGCTGCCCGCAATGCGTCGACGTCGAGGTCGCCGGTCAACCGCAGCGCCATCGGAATGTTGTACGTCCCTGCGTCCGTGTCCATCTGGTTGACAAGCCACATCCGCTGCTGCGCCAGTGACAGCGGCAACCGGTCCGGGCGTTCGGCGGCTTCGAGCGACTTTCGTCGACCCGAACCGACCGATGCCGCAATGGCAAGGGCCAGTGCCTCGACTGTCGTGGCGTCGAACAACATCCGAACCGGAACAGTGGTATCGAGCGCCTGACCGAGACGGGCCGCGAGCCGCGTCGCGATTAGCGAGTTTCCGCCGAGTGCAAAGAAATCGTCGTCGAGTCCGACTCGGTCTACGCCGAGAAGATCGGCAAAAACAACTGCAACTGCCTTCTCGACAACGGTGAGCGGTTCGCGGTACTGCGCCGTGTCGAACACCGGGTCGGGCAGGCTCCGACGGTCGATCTTTCCGTTCGCGTTGAGCGGCACCGAGTCCAGGACGATGAACGCTGACGGAACCATGTACTCCGGCAAGCGCTGCGCTACAGCGTCCCGCAGGATTTCCGGAACGATCACAGCGCCTGGGACGCCAACGACATAGGCAACCAACCGGTCGCCCACCGCCGAATCAGCGTGGACTGTGACGACGGCGGTCCCGACGGAATCCACAGCGTTCAAGGCAGATTCGATCTCACCGAGCTCGATGCGTAAACCGCGGATCTTGACCTGGAAGTCCGTGCGCCCGATGTACTCGAGCTCACCGGCCGTGTTGCGGCGCACGAGGTCGCCGGTTCGATACATGCGCTCGCCGGCCGCCCCGAAGGGGTTGGCAACAAACCGTTCTGCCGTCAGGTCGTACCGGTTACCGTAACCACGGCCGACACCGATACCACCGACGTACAGCTCGCCGACAACTCCGGACGGAACAAGACCCAATCGTGAATCCAGCACGTAGAGATCGATGTTCGGCACCGGTGAGCCGATCGGAACACCGAGTGTGTCCGCTACCGTCGCCTGTTGGAACGACACCACATCCGACGCTTCGGTGGGACCGTAGCTGTTCACGATTCGAACTCCGCGCGAAAGCAGGTGCCCCAGACGGCTGATCTGTATCGGCTCTCCGCCGAGGAACACCACCTGGAGGCTTGCCAGCACGTCGTCTTCGTCGGAATCGATCAGAGCGTCGAAAGCACTGGGTGACATGTTTGCCGTCGTGACTCGCTCGTCTGCGATGACACGAAGGATCTCACTCGGGTCGAAGCCGGCGGGTGCGAGGTGCACACTTCCACCACTCGTCAGTGGTCCCCACACGTTCTTCTGCGTGAGGTCGAAACTCGGTGACGACGCCACTGCAACCCCGGCGCGTGCTGGCAGCGAAGAGTTATACCACGCAACGGTATTCGCTATACCTGCCATCGGAACGACGGTCGGCTTCGGTCGTCCGGTCGAACCGGACGTCGAAATGACGTAGCCGACTCGGGCATCCGCGCCGTCCTCACGCCAACGATCGACCCAACCCGGTGCGTCGGCAGCGACCACGTGCTCTTCACCGATCAGCACCACTGGGAGATCGAGGTCGGGCGTCTCGATCGCCACCACACACCGTGCCGCGATATCGGCGAGCAGTACGCTCACCCGTTCTTCCGGAAGAGCAGGGTCGATCGGAAGATAGCCGGCACCGGCTTTCCACACGGCCACCATCGCTACGACCCACTGCCAGGACCTCGGCAGGATCAAGCCGACAACGTCGTCCGGACGGACGCCGGCGTCGACGAGCTGTGCTGCCACAACCGAGGACAGTGCATCGAGGTCCCCGTAGGACAATTCGACGTCACCGGCAACCACTGCGCACGCCGACGGATCGGTGTCGACGTACTGCGCGAACAACGTCATCGGTGACGCGTCGAGCCGGTCCTCGTCACTGCCCCGTGCCCAGTCGAGAATCTGTGCGTGTTCGGATGTTTCGATGATATCGATGTCGCCGACCACCTGCGCCGAGTCGACTACTGCAGCATTCAGAACGCGGAGGAATCGGTTCGCGAGGGATGCGATTGTCGACTCGTCGAACAGGTCGGTCGCGTATGTGAACTGGGCGGTCAGTCCTCCGTTGCCAGACGACTCGGACTCGATCAAGGTCAGTTGCAGATCGACCTTTGCCAGCAGGTCCGGCAACGCGAAGTCGGCAACGTCCAGATCCTGCAACTGCAGAACCGATCGCTGCAGGTTCTGGAACGCCAGACCGACCTGGAACAACGCATGCCTGGCCTGAGATCGCTCGGGGTTGAGAATCTCGACGAGCCGTTCGAAGGGGACGTCCGCGTGCGAGAACGCGCCGAGATCCGATTCCCGGACATGTCTGACCAAGTCTGCGAACGACGATTCGGGGTCGACCTCGGCGCGAAGCACCAGGGTATTGACGAACATACCGATCAGATCGTCGAGAGCACGTTCACCACGGCCGGCGGCCGGGGTACCGATCACGATGTCCGATGTCCCGGACAACCTCGCGAGCACGACCGCCAGGGCGCTGTGCACCACCATGAAAAGCGATGCATTGACCTCACGGGCCACTCGATCGAGACCCGCACGGAGCTCGGCATCGATCGAGAAATCGTATCCGGCTCCGCGGTGCGATTCGATGCGCGGCCGCGGACGATCCGTCGGCAGATCCAACTGGTCCGGAATGCCGGCCAAGCGTTCCTGCCAGTACGTGACCTGCTCGGAGATAACCGATTCGGGATCGTCCTCGCTGCCGAGGATCTGCCGCTGCCACAACGCAAAGTCGGCGTACTGCACCGGCAATGGTTGCCACTGCGGCGACTGCCCTTGCGACCGTGCAACATACGCGGAGACGAAGTCGCGGATCAGCGGGCCCATCGAGAAGCCGTCACCGCTGATGTGATGGATCACAAAAACGAGGACGTACTCGGACTGGCTCAAATCGAACAATTGCGCTCGAACCGACGCCTCGTGGGTGACGTCGAATCCGGGAAGGATCACGCCTGCAACTCGATCGATAACCACGGATTCGTGAATGCGAACCGGCGTCAGATCCGGAACCATCCGGTCCACATCCACCAGTTGCTGATAACCGACGCCGTCGATCTCGGGATACACCGTTCGCAAAATCTCATGACGTTCGAACACGTCCACCAGCGCAGCCTGCATCGCCGCAATGTCCAGCTCTCCGGTCAGCCTGATGGCCACCGGGATGTTGTCCACACCCGAGGACGCGTCGAACCGGTTGAGGAACCACATGCGTTGCTGCGCAATCGACAGCGGAACACGATCCGGTCGTTCCTGCGCCACCAGCGGCGGGCGGGCGCCCTTACCGGATTGCGAGTCGATAAGCGAGGCAAAGGATTCCACACTGGACGCGTCGAACAGCAGGCGAACAGGAACCGTCGTGTCGAGCGCCTCGCCGAGTCGCGCAACGACCTGAGTCGCGATGAGCGAGTTGCCGCCGAGCGAGAAGAAATCATCGTCGAGGCCAACCTGCTCGATGCCGAGCAGGTCGGAGAAAATCCGCGCGACCGCAAGCTCCGCCACGCTCCGTGGCTCACGGAAGGCAGCGATCTGAGCAACAGGATCGGGCAACTGCTTGCGATCCAGCTTGCCGGACGTGCCCAGCGGGAATGCCTCGAGCACAACGTGCGCCGTCGGGACCATGTAGCCGGGCAGTCGTGCGGCCAGTGCTGTCTCGACCGATGCCCAGTCCACTACCGCGCCGGCGTGTCCCACAACGTAGGCAACCAATTGTTCGTTGCGCACTGCCACCGCAGCCGACGCAACGGACGGCTGATCGCGCAATGCTGCCTCGATCTCGCCCAGTTCGATCCGCAATCCGCGGAGTTTGACCTGGAAGTCGGTCCGCCCGATGTATTCGACCTCACCAACGCTGGAATCATCCCCCCTCGCTCCGCTCGACCGTTTCCACCGCACCAGGTCACCCGTGCGATACAGGCGGCTGCCGGAAGGTCCGTACGGATCTGCGACAAAACGATCTGCCGTGAGGTCCGGCCGACCGACGTAGCCGCGCGCCAACTGGATTCCCGCCAGGTACAGCTCACCCGAGACACCCACCGGCACCGGGCGCAGACGCGAATCCAACACCAGGACACGGGTGTTCCAGACCGGCGATCCGATCGGGACGATCTCGGAATCCGATGGCGTGACCTCGTGGAATGTGACGTCGACTGCCGCTTCGGTAGGCCCGTACAGATTGTGCAGTCGAGCCTGTGGAAGGAGTGTGCACAGTTCCTGCGCAACCTGCGGTGGCAGTGCTTCGCCCGAGGCAAATACCCGACGCAGAGCATCCGCTCCGCGAACTGCGGGTTCTGCGACAAACAGTTCGAGCATCGAGGGCACGAAGTGCACAGTGGTGACGCCGTGTTCTGCGATAGCAGCTGCGAGGTATGCCGGTTCCCGGTGCCCGTCCACTGCAGCAACGACCAACCGAGCGCCAACCTGCAACGGCCAGAAGAACTCCCACACCGACACGTCGAACGTGAAAGGCGTCTTCTGCAACACAACGTCATCGCCGGTCAGCCCGTACTCGGCCTGCATCCACACCAGACGATTCACGATCGCCCGATGCGAAACCGCAACACCCTTCGGCTTACCGGTCGAACCGGAAGTAAAGATCACGTACGCCGTGTTGTCACTGCGCAACGGAGATAGACGATCCGCATCGGAGATCGCAGCGTCCGAGTGAGTGGACAGGTCGAGCGTGTCCACCTGAACAACCGGACAGACCGACGTCTCGAATCGATCCAGCGTGGTGGTGAGGACACAGACCGGGACAGCGGTCGAAAGAACGTACTCATTGCGTTCGGTCGGCTGATCCGGATCGATCGGCACGTACGCGCCGCCTGCCTTCACCGTCGCGTACATCGCGACAAGTAGGTCGAGCGATCGTCGCATCGACAATCCCACCATGGCATCGGGACCGACACCGATCGAGATCAAATGGCGTGCAAGACGATTGATCCGGGCATCGAATTCCGCGTATGTCAGCGTCGTAGCGTCGAACGTGATTGCCGGCGCATCCGGTGTTGCCGACACCTGGGCGTCGAAGAGATCTACCAGGGTGGAGTCGGGAACACGACGCTCGGTCGAGTTCCATTCGACGAGCACTCGCCGACGCTCGTCGGCACTCGATACGTCGATGTCGCCGATGACAGCAGAAGTATCATCCGCCAGGGCGCGCAGAATCGTGACGTAACGCTGCGCAAACAGTTCCACGGTTGCTGCGTCGAAAAGGTCTGTTGCATAGTTGAACTGCGCAAGAAGACCGCCCTGCGGCGCCTCGCTCACCGTCAACTGGAGATCGAACTTCGCGACGGGCGATTCGATGTCCACGGCGGACACCACAACACCGTTCATCGCTGCCGACTCCGGACTAGAGCCACCGAGGTTCTGCATTGTCAGCATGACCTGGAACAGCGGGTTCCGGGCCTGCGACCGTTCGGGGTTGATGATCTCGACAAGGCTCTCGAACGGGACGTCCGCGTGATCGAATGCGCCGAGATCGGTTTCACGGGCGCGGTGGATCAGGTCGGCGACCGTCGACGCCGGATCGATATCGGTTCGCAGTACCAACGTGTTGACGAACATTCCGATGACGTTGTCGAGCACTTGCTCACCGCGTCCGGCAACGGGAGTGCCGATCACGATGTCGGTGGAACTCGACAGCTTTGCGAGCAGCAGCGCAAGCGCAGAATGCACAACCATGAACAGCGAGGCGTTCGATGCCTGGGCGACCGCGTTCAAGCGCGCGAGCAAATCCGCATCAACGGAGAAGTCGTGGTAGGCACCCTGATTGGTTGCAATTCGGGGCCGCGGACGATCCGTCGGCAGCTCGAGTTGATCCGGGACACCGGCCAATTGTGTTCGCCAATAGTCGAACTGCCCGGAAATCACCGAGTCCGGATCGCTCTCGCTGCCCAGGACTTCGCGTTGCCACAAAGCAAAATCGGCAAACTGCACCGGAAGTGGTTCCCACTGCGGCGCCGCTCCGGCCGATCGCGCACCGTATGCCGCGACGACGTCCCGAACCAACGGAAGCATCGAGAATCCGTCACCACTGATGTGATGGACGACAAATACGAGAACGAACTCGGAATCGGTGATCCGCAAGAGGGAAACGCGAATGGGAACTTCGGTGGTCACGTCGAACCCGGGCGCCACCACAGCGGCGACCTGAGCCACCACATCATCGGCATCCACGTCGATCGGCGCAAGATTGATCAGACGAGCGGGTTCGAGAACCTGCTGGTAACCGACGCCGTCGATCTCGGGGTAAATAGTTCGCAAGCTCTCGTGACGACGCACCAGATCGTCGAGAGCGTCCTGGAGCGCGTCGACATCGAGCGTGCCGGTCAGCCGAAGTGCGGCTGGGATGTTGTCGACATTCGATCCCGGTTCGAAGCGGTTCAGGAACCACATGCGTTGCTGCGCGAGCGAGAGCGGCACACGCTCCGGCCGGACCTGCGCGGTGAGCGGAGGCCGCGCTGCCGTGGTGGTTCCCGAATCGATACGGGCAGCAAGTGCCCCGACGGTCGGTGCGTCGAACAGGGTCCGCACACCGACAGTGGTGTCGAGCCTCTGTCCCAGCCGCGCAACAACCTGAGTTGCCATGAGGGAGTTACCCCCCAGGGCAAAGAAATTGTCGCCCAATCCCACCTTCTCGACTGCCAGAAGGTCCGAGAAGACCTGAGCCACAGCAATTTCGGCACCCGTGACCGGCGCCTGGAACTCGGCACTACGAGCCACTGGATCCGGCAACTGCGCACGGTCGAGCTTGCCCGAGGAGCCAAGTGGGAAGCTGTCGAGCACCACATGAGAGGCCGGAATCATGTATGCGGGCAACCGCTGCGACAACGCATCGGCGATGTCGTGCCAGTCGAGGCTGACGCCCGCTGCCGGCGTCAGATACGCCACCAGCTGGTCGCTGCGAACCAGTACTACCGCCGCGGATACCGCGGGGTGATCGCGTAGAGCCGATTCGATTTCACCGAGTTCGATGCGCAGTCCGCGCAGCTTGACCTGGAAATCCGTTCGGCCGATGTACTCAATCTCACCAAAACTGTTCCACCGCACCAGGTCACCCGTGCGATAAAGTCGCTGCCCGTTACCGGAGAACGGATCCGCAACAAACCGGTCGGCACTCAGATCGGGCCGCGCCAGGTAGCCGCGTGCAAGCTGGACACCGGCGAGGTACAACTCCCCCGCAACTCCGACCGGCACCGGATGCAACCGCGAGTCGAGCACCAGCGCCCGGGTGTTCCACACCGGCGCACCGATCGGCACACTTGCGACGTCGGATTCGGTTACCTCGTGGTACGTCACGTCGACCGCGGCCTCGGTCGGACCGTACAGGTTATGCAAGCGCGCAGCGGGAAGAACTGTCCGCAGCGTTGACGCCACCTGTGGTGTCAACGCCTCACCGGAGGCGAATACCCGGGTCAAAGAAGTACACGCCGCCACCGAGGGTTCTCCGACAAACACGTCGAGCATCGACGGAACAAAGTGCGCGGTGGTGACGCCGTAGTCGGAAATGGCGGACGCGAGGTAGGCGGGGTCGCGGTGTCCGTCCGGTTCGGCAACAGCTAGTCGGGCACCAACCTGCAACGGCCAGAAGAACTCCCACACCGACACGTCGAACGTGAACGGGGTCTTCTGCAACACCACATCATCGCCGGTCAGCCCGTACTCGGCCTGCATCCACACCAGACGATTCACGATCGCCCGATGCGAAACCGCAACACCCTTCGGCTTACCGGTCGAACCGGACGTAAAGATCACGTACGCCGTGTTGTCCGGCCGCAGCGGCGCCAGCCGATCGGTATCGACAAGCGCTGCGTCCGAGAACTGGGAAGTATCCAGCGAATCCAACGAGACAACCGTGGTGCTCGCTGTGAAACCGTCACGATCGGTGGTCAGCACGCACACCGGTCCGGCCGTCCCCAGAACGTACTCGTTGCGATCGGCGGGCTGATCGGGATCGACCGGCAGATAGGCCCCGCCTGCTTCGATCACCGCGTACATCGCGACAACCAAGTCGATGGACCGCCTGATTGCCAAGCCCACCAAGGTGTCAGGTCCGACGCCCATCGTCACCAGCATCCGGGCGAGTCGATGCACACGCGCCGAGAAATCGCGATAGGTCAGCAGCTCGTCCTCGTAGACGAGTGCCGTGGCGTCCGGAGTCCGATGCGCTTGTTCGACAAACATGTCGACCAGTGTCTTCTGCGGCACCTCATGGCCGGTCGCATTCCAGGTGCCGATCACCAATTCGCGCTCGTCGACGGTGAGCAGGTCGATGTCACCGACCACGATGGCCGGATCTTCCGCGACGACGGCGAGGAGCGCCGCCAACCGAGAGGCAACAGAATCGATGGTCGACGGATCGAAAAGATCTGTGGCGTAATCGATCATGATCGACAGTCCGCCATGCTCGGGGTCTTCCCACACGGTGAACTGGAGGTCGAACTTGGCAACTGCGGATGCGAGTTCGACGCCCGTAACCGTCAACCCGTCGATGTCGGCAGCGCCCTGTTCACTCTGGCCGAGGTTCTGAAATGCCAGCATGACCTGGAAGAGCGGGTTGTGCGCCTGGGAGCGGGCGGGATCGAGGACCTCGACAAGGCGCTCGAACGGAACGTCCGTATGGCCGAAGGCATCAAGATCGGTCGCGCGAGCGGCTTTCAGCACGTCCGCGAACGAACTCGCGGAGTCGATCTCGGTGCGCAGGACCAGCGTGTTGACGAACATTCCGATCACATCGTCGAGAGCGCGATCGCCACGACCTGCGACCGGCGTACCAATCGCGATATCCGACGTCGCGGACAACCGGGCAAGCAGGACGGCAATGGCACTGTGCAGCACCATGAAGACCGAAGCCTTGTGTTGCTGCGCCAACGATTCGAGCCGGACGAGCAAGTTCTTCTCGATCGAAAACTGGTGCGACGCACCACGGTTGGCCGCTACAGCAGGGCGCAGGCGATCTGTCGGAAGTTCGAGCAGTTCCGGCATCCCTGCCAACTGATGCGTCCAGTAGTCGATCTGCCGCGAAATCAACGATTCCGGGTCGCTCTCGTCACCGAGAACGGACCGCTGCCACAGCGTGAAGTCCGCGTACTGGACCCCCAAAGGAGCAAAATCGGGCGCTGAACCCTGCGATCGAGCTGCGTAAGCGGTCACGACGTCGCGCACCAAGGGGCCCATCGAGAAGCCGTCACCACTGATGTGGTGGACGACGAATACAAGGACGTATTCCGACGCGGCCACCTGGAAGAGCTTGACCCGCAACGGCACCTGTGAGGTGACGTCGAATCCCCCGGTGATCTCCGTGATGACACGCTCGGTGATCTCGGATTCGGCCACAGCGACCGGCGACAGATCGAGCTCCACGTCGGAGACGGTCAAGATCTGCTGGTGGCCGACGCCGTCGACCTCCGGGTACACAGTACGCAGGCTCTCGTGCCGCTCGACGAGATCATCGATCGCCGAACGGAGCGCAGCGGCATCGAGCATTCCGGTCAGCCGGAGAACGACTGGGATGTGATCGACTGCCGAGGTCGAGTCGAAGCGGTTGAGGAACCACATACGCTGCTGCGCAAGCGAAAGCGGGATCCGGTCGGGACGTTCCTGTGCAACGAGAGGAGCCTTCGTACCGCGGCCAGCATAATCGCCTACGAGAGAAGCTAATTCGGATACCGTCGGAGCATCGAAGAAAGCTCGCATGTCGAGTTCCACGCCGAGTTCGGCGTTCGCGCGCGCCACCACTCGCGTCGCGAGCAGTGAATTGCCCCCGAGGTCGAAGAACCCGTCGTCTATGCCGAGATCGTCGCGGCCGAGCAAGTCGGCAAAGATCGCTATCAACGTCTTCTCGACCGGCGTACTCGCTGCCCGGTATTCGACAACCTGCGCTGTGAACTCGGGCGCCGGCAGCGCCTTGCGGTCCAGCTTGCCACTGGCATTGAGCGGAAACGCCTCGAGTTCGACAAACAGCGACGGCACCATGTAGTCCGGCAGGCGTCCACCCAATTCACGTGCAAAAGCGTCGGTGTCGAGCACAACTCCCGATGCGGGAACCACGTATGCCACCAGATTGTCGCCCAAAGCCGCATCGGAGTGGACGAGAACGGCCGCCTGTGCGATTGCATCGTTGTCGAGTAGCGCTGATTCGATTTCGCCGAGTTCGATGCGCAGTCCCCGCAGCTTCACCTGGAAGTCGGTGCGGCCGAGGTACTCGAGCAGGCGGTCGGCGCCGGCACCGCGCCATCGGACCAGGTCGCCGGTTCGGTACATGCGCTCGCCGTCCGAGGTGGAATGCGCGACGAACCGATCCGCCGTCAGATCGGGGCGGGAGACATACCCTCTGGCCAGCTGGACCCCCGCGAGGTAAAGCTCGCCGGGGACGCCGGGAGGTACTGGACGCAGTGCGTCGTCGAGGACGAGTAGCTCTGTTTCGGCGACAGCACGGCCGATCGGAATGGAGACCTCGTCCTGCGGTCCGGTTGCGTAGTACGTGACGTCGACGGCTGCCTCGGTCGGTCCGTACAGATTGTGCAGTTCCGCGGTGCTGACGTCGCGCAGCCGCGCGGCGGTCTGGGCGGGAAGCGCTTCACCCGAGGCGAAAACGTAACGTAGCGAGGTGATCTCGGAAGCGCGCGGTTCAGCGACGAAGACCGCGAGCATCGAGGGGACAAAATGTACAACGGTGACGCCGTACTCGATCATCGTCGCTGCGACGTAGGCCGGATCACGATGCCCGTCCGGCTTCGCGATCACGAGGCAAGCGCCGACCTGCAACGGCCAGAAGAACTCCCACACCGACACGTCGAACGTAAACGGCGTCTTCTGCAGGATGACGTCTTCGTCGGTGAAGGGATATTCGCTCTGCCTCCATCGGAGGTTGGCGACGATTGCCTCGTGTGACACACCGACGCCCTTGGGCCTGCCGGTCGAACCCGACGTGAAGATCACGTACGCAAGATTGTCGGTGCGCAGCGGTGACAGCCGGTCACCGTCGGCAAGCGGCGCGCCTGAGTGCGCCGAGACATCGATGTCATCGATCCGCAGTACATCGACGTTTTCGGGAATGCCGACCGCGTCCACTGACGTCGTGAGCACGAGGACGGGCGCGGCGACGTCGATCACATACGCCAGACGCTCAGCGGGATGGTCGGGATCGAGTGGTACGTACGCACCACCGGCCTTGACGATCGCGTACATCGCAACCAGCAGTTCGACGGACCGACGGATACCCAGGCCGACGAATGTGTCCGGTCCGACGCCACGGGCGACGAGCTCGCGGGCGAGCTGATTGACCCGGCGATCGAATTCCGCGTAGGTCGACGCCGTGGAGCCGAAACGAAGGGCGACGGCATCGGGGGTACGCGCGACCTGCTCCTCGAACAGACTTACGAGAGTCGACTCGACGACCGACGGAGCCTCGAAAGCAACGACGGAAGTCGCGTCCGCGATGAGCGCACCGACGACGGATTCGAGGCCACCCTCTCGTGTGGCGAGCAACTCCGGCAGCAGCGTGGAGATCACGACGGGTACGAGTGCGTCCGGGCCGAGCGCACCACCCATCGCGGAGTCGAGTGTGGTCAGTTCCGAGTGCAACCGTTCGTAGGTGACCTCGGCGTCTGCATGAACAAGCGCTGTCCGGTCGGGCTCCGCCTCGGCTACTGCAGCGATCAATCTCGGCAGGTCCTCGATCGTCAGCGACTGTGGTCCCGGCATACCGACGGACATCAACACTTCCTCCAACTGACGACAGCACGGCGCAGATCCAACGCACGACTGGTCGTACAGATCAACGCCCATGGGGCAAATACTGCATATTACCCGTCCGTACCGGAACCCTTCCCCAGCGTGGCCTGCGCGTCAGTTATCAAAGACTCGACGAGCGAGGTAATACCGTCGGCGCCCAGTGCCGGAAGAATGCCCGGAACCAGACCGTTCAGCGAAACCGAGACCAACGCGTCGGCAGTGAGCGCCGCACCCATCGTCTGCTTCATCACAGCCAGTTTTTCGGCCAGCTGTGTGAAGGTCACCACGGTGTCGCCGTGTGTGAAGGCAACCGCCGTCGGATCTGCTGCGGCGGCCGCTGCTGCGAGGTCCGGAAGGTCCGCGGCCGTTTTCGGCTCGGCTGCCTCGATCAGCGCGCGTTCGAAGTCCGTCACGATGTCGATGGTCCGCAGAACCACCGTCGGATCTGCGGCAACGGCGTCGACCACGGCCCGCAACCTGGCTGCGAACAGTTCCATGGTTGCGGCGTCGTAAAGATCGGTTGCATAGGTGAATCGCATCCGGATATCGGACAGCGCTCCGTGCTCGTCGAACTCCTCGATACCGGTGAGCTGCAGGTCGAACATCGCCGAGTCGAATCCGTCGTCCACCGCCGACAGTTCGAGCCCTGGCAGCGCAAACGTGCCAAGTGCCATGTTCTGGAACGTGAGCATCACCTGGAACAGCGGTGAGTATGCCTGTGAGCGCTCACGGCCGACCTGCTCGACCAGACGCTCGAAGGGCACGTCTGCGTTTCCGAACGCCGCGAGGTCCTTCTCCTTCACCTGCTGCAGCAGGTCGACAAACGTGGTTGCCGGTTTCACCTGCGTGCGCAACACCAGCGTGTTGACGAACATACCGACTAGGTCGTCGAGGACTCGCTCGCCGCGGCCCGCCACCGGTGTACCGATCGCGATGTCGTTCGAGCCGCTGAGCTTGGACAGCAGCACCGAGAACGCGGCATGCACGACCATGAACACGGTCGAGTTCTGCTCGCGCGCGATTTCCGCGATTCGACGCGTGGAGTCGGCGCCGAGAGTGAACAGGAAGTCCGCACCCTTCATCGACTGCGTCGGCGGACGAGGACGGTCCGTCGGCAGTTCCAAAAGTTCGGGAACGCCGGCGAGTTCCTGCGTCCAGTAGGCAAGCTGCGTCGACAGTTCACTGTCCGGATCGCCCTCGGAACCCAGAACGTCGCGCTGCCATAACGTGTAATCCGCGTACTGGACTTCGAGCGGAGCCCATTCGGGTGCCGCTCCCCCGGTACGCGCCGTGTACGCGACCATCGTGTCTCGGATCATCGGCGCCATCGAGAACGCGTCGCCGCTGATGTGGTGGACCACCACGATCAGGACATGCTCGGTGGGCGTGATCTGGAAAAGGCGAACGCGCAGCGGAACACCGGCAGTGACGTCGAAGCCCTGACCGACGACCTTCGCGACCTCGGCCCCAATCGTGTCTTCGCCGACATACAGCACGGCCATGTCGACAACGGCTGCCGACTTCGACTGAATCGACTGCGTCGGGCCGTCCCCGAGATCGGGATAGAACGTCCGCAGGATCTCGTGGCGAGCAACAAGGTCGGAGACGGCCGACTCCAATGCTGCGACGTCGAGATCGCCGGACATCCGGATCGCGACCGGGATGTTGTACGCGGCAGACCTGCGGTCGATCTGGTTGAGAACCCACATCCGCTGCTGAGCGAGCGACAACGGAATCTGCGACGGCCGTTCCTGCGCCACCAACTCTGCCCGCGAACCTGAACCGGCATGTTCGAGCACCCGCGACGCCAGCAGTCCGACAGTCGACGCTTCGAAGATGATCCGCACCGGAATCTGGGCGTCAAGTGCCTGACCCAACCTGGCCACGACCTGTGTGGCGATCAGCGAGTTTCCGCCGAGATCGAAGAAGTCGTCGTCCAACCCGACTCGTGGAACGCCCAGGACTTCGGCAAACACCGAGGCCACGATCTCTTCGACCGGATTGCTCGGGGCACGGAACTCCGTTGCCTCGAATTCGGGTTCCGGCAGAGCCTTTCGATCGATCTTGCCGTTGATGTTGAGCGGCAATTCGCTCAGCACCATCAACGCCGACGGCACCATGTAACTCGGCAACTCGCGGACGAGTTCCGCCTTCACGCTGTCGACGTCGACGGTGGCCCCGGCCTGCGGAACGAGGTACCCGACCAGTCGATCCCCCAGTCGCGGATCGGTTTTCGCGACGACAACCGCGGCGTCCACGGACTCAGCAGCTCTGATAACAGCTTCGATCTCACCGAGTTCGATGCGGTAGCCGCGGATCTTCACCTGGAAGTCGGCACGATCGACGTACTCGAGTTCACCGCCACTGCGCCAGACAACGAGGTCGCCGGTGCGGTACAGACGTGTGCCCGGTTCTCCGAAGGTGTTGGCGACAAAGCGTTCCGACGTCAGGTCGGCGCGGCCGTGATAACCGCGAGCCAACTGGGTTCCGGCCAGGTACAGCTCACCGGTGACTCCGACCGGAACGGGATGCAGTCGCTCGTCGAGCACGTAGACCTGCGTATTCCATTCCGGGGCACCGATCGAGACCGACGAGGTGTCGCTCTCGTCCACATCGTGCGCGGTCACTGACACCGCAGCCTCGGTCGGACCGTACAGATTGACGAGTGCCGCGTCGGACATTTTGCGGAACTCTGCCGCCGTTGCCGCGGGCAAGGCCTCACCGATGGCAAGGACACGCTCGAGCGACTGCGGAAGAGTGCCGTCTGCTGCGGCCGTCAGCATCGAGAGCATGGACGGCACCGCGTGCAGCGTCGTCACCTTCTCCTGAGCGATGAGCGCCAGCATGTACTCGGCGTCCTTGTGGCCGTCCGGGTCGGCGATGACCAGGCGGGACCCGGATGTCAACGCGGACCAGAACTCCCAGACCGAGAGGTCGAACGTCGCTGCAGTCTTGAGCAACATTGCGTCGGTCTGGTCGAGACCGTAGCGATCACGCTTCCACAGAAGCTGATTGACGATCGCGGTGTGGGACAGCGCCACACCCTTCGGCTTGCCGGTCGATCCCGACGTGAAGATCACGTACGCGGTATTC
This sequence comes from Rhodococcus sp. MurmanLake-1, assembly GCF_056945715.1. Classification (NCBI taxonomy): domain Bacteria; kingdom Bacillati; phylum Actinomycetota; class Actinomycetes; order Mycobacteriales; family Nocardiaceae; genus Rhodococcus; species Rhodococcus sp. MurmanLake-1. The sequence continues at coordinate 20,358 of NZ_JBWZNF010000028.1, forward strand.
GCCGAACGAAGCGGTGCGATCCGCTCGTCGCCGCGCACCGGCGCTCCGGAGACGCGCGACAGATCGAGGGTGTCGATGAGAAGAACATTGTCGATCCCCGCGAGCGACGGTGCGTCGTTCTCGTTGCTGAGCACGCAGACCGGCGCGGCCATCTCGAGGACGTACCCGGTGCGATCGGCCGGATGATCCGGATCGATCGGAACATAACCGCCGCCTGCCTTGGCAACGGCGTACATGCCGATCACCAGGTCGATGGAGCGTCGCATTCCCAATGCCACCAACGACTCCGGACCGACACCCAGTTCGATCAGGTGACGGGCGAGCCGGTTGACCTTGTCGTCGAACTCCACATACGTCAGCGATTCGAGCCCGTGCACCAACGCGACGGAATCACCGTGAGCGGCAACCTGCTGATCGAACAGATCGACCAGTGTCGCCTCGGCGTCGAGTACCTGCTCCGTTGCATTCCATTCCTGCAGAACCTGATTCGACTCACGCGGATCGAGCACGTCGATGTCGCCGACCACGATCGACGGATCGGCAACCACCGCTGCCAGAACGGTGTTGAACCGATCAGCGAAGGACTGGACTGTCGACTCGTCGAAAAGGTCGTGCGCGTAGCTGAATACGGCCGAGATGCCGGAGGCAACACCACGCTCGTCGTAGTTGTCACCGACGATCAACTGCAGATCGAACTGAGCGACACCGTTGTCGATCTCGAGGCCCTTGACGGTGAGGCCAGGCAGTTCCAGGCTTGCCTGTTCCATGTTCTGGAAAAGGAAGCCTACCTGGTAGAGCGGGTGCCGAGCAGTCGAACGTGCGGGGTTGAGAACTTCGACCAGTCGCTCGAACGGAACGTCGGCATGCGCAAAGGCCTGCAGGTCGTTCTCGCGCACGCGGGCAAGTAGTTCCGTGAAACTGTCGGAACCGTCGACGTGTGTCCGGAATACCAGGGTATTGACGAACATGCCGATCAGATCGTCGAGCGCACGCTCACCGCGGCCAGCGATCGGGGTGCCAACGGCGATGTCGTCGGTGCCGGAAAGGCGCGCCAACAGAATCGCAAACGCCGCGTGCGTGACCATGAACAGGGTGGTCCCGTGCTCACGGGCCAGCGCCGACAGGCCCTGATGCACTGCTGCGTCGATCTCGAACTGAAGGTAGCCACCGCGGTACGACTGCGCGGCGGGACGCAGACGGTCCGTCGGCAGGTCCAGCTGATCCGGCAGCCCGGCCAAAGCTTGGCTCCAGTAGGCGATCTGCTCGGACGACACGGATTCCGGGTCTTCCTCGCTACCCAGCACCTCGCGCTGCCACAGGCTGTAATCGGCGTACTGCACGTCCAGCGGGGCCCAACCCGGCGCCGTTCCCTGCGCCCGTGCCGCGTAGGCCATGACGAGATCGCGGGCGAACGGAGTAGTCGAGGAGCCGTCCGCGGCAATGTGGTGCACCACGACGGCGAGGACGTACTCGTTCTCGGCTACCTGGAACAACCGAATCCGCAGCGGGATTTCGGCCGTCACGTCGAACCTCGTCGACGCCAATTCGACCAGCTTGCCGACAATCTCGGCTTCCGTGACACTCTCGACGTTCAATTCCACCGGCGTATGTCCTACCGGTTCGATGACCTGGACCGGTCCCGAATCGGTTTCCGGATACACAGTGCGCAGGGTTTCGTGGCGGGCAACGACGTCGCCGATCGCCGCACGCATCGCGCCCAGACCGAGTTCACCGCTCAGCCGCAGTGCAAACGGCATGTTGTAGGCACCTGCCGAGCCGTCGAAGCGGTTGAGGAACCACATACGCTGCTGCGCAAGAGAAAGCGGAATCTCTTCCGGTCGATCCTGAGCTGTCAGCGCAAGGCGGCTTCCTTCACCGACGTGTGATTCGAGACGTGCGGCAAGTTCCTGGACGGTGGACGCTTCGAACAGAAGGCGGACCGGTACGGCCGTCTCGAGTTCTTCGGCGATGCGCATGACAACCCGAGTCGCGATGAGGGAGTTGCCACCCAACTCGAAGAAATCATCATCCAACCCCACCCGATCAACACCCAACACACCCACA
>NZ_JBWZNF010000029.1:0-15386 GCF_056945715.1 Rhodococcus sp. MurmanLake-1
GAACGAGCGCTACCACTGGGCATTGCAGTTGTCGGAGTTGATCACCGAGCATCGGTCCATCGAGCACCGCATCGGGGACGTCGTCGTGCGAGGCTTCGTCCTCGACATGTGGAAAGTGTTCGAGGATTTCCTGATGACCACCACCGCTGCTGCGATCGCCCGCCGCGGCGGCACCGGAGTGCGCCCCGGATCCGGCCCGACGCGGTATCTCGATCACGGCCGCACCGTCACGATCGAACCTGACCTGACCTGGTACGACAACGACGACAAGCCCGTGGCAGTGATCGACGCCAAGTACAAAACAACCGCGGCCGGCAAGACCGGCCCGAACGCCGACATGTACCAACTGACCGCGTACTGCACCGCTCTCGGACTACGCGAAGGTCACCTGATCTACGCGAAAGGCGACACCGCCTCCCATGCCGTCGACATTGTCGGCGCCGACATCACCATCTACTGCCACGCCCTCGACCTGACCACGCCGCCAGCGGAGCTGCTGGCCTTGATCGACGTGCTCGTCGAGGCTATGAGGGCTCGGCACGGTGATGAATTCTCGGTGGTCGGACACGGCTCGTAGTCGTTGCAAGGCAAGCAGCATCGGACGGATGGCGCAATGGCTTGTCGCGGTCTGGAACGGCTCCTGTTGGTCTTGCTCTGGGGCGGTCAGGGCAGGGCGCTTGCTCGACGAGTGGCGAGCATTAAGGCACGCTGAGCGGTTTTCAGCGCCCGCCTACTCTCATCGCGCTATGCGGTACGTGCTCCACCGGCGCTTGACCAAGCTGACGGTTCGCTGGCGTGGACGCATCAACAATGCTCACACGAGAATCGCCGCGTCGTTCAATGGATGTCGACAATCGTCGATTCCAGGCACCACCACCTACGGCCACGCCTCGACCTGACCTTGCACGTTTGGTTGCTTCTCGACTGGACTTAGGCCAGCACGGGGTTGGGTAATTCTTTGGTGTGTGGTGCAGTGTGCTGGCTGAGGAGAAACAGTGCGAGTGCTCCGAATACGATTCCTACAATCCCTCCGAAACCTTCTGTTGCGAAATGAGCTAAGGCGTTCAGTCCTGTGAATGTCAGAGCTGCAAGGCGTAGCCCGACGTGCGGCCACCGTCGGTCGGATTGTCGAATTCCGACGATTGAGGGCGCAACGATGAGGAGGGTCAAGACCGCGCTTGCAAACAGGAGTGCGCTCGCAGGACCCATCTGGCTGATGGTGATCTGTCCTGAATCGTCTTCGAATTCCACTCCACCAAGAGTGATTTGGATGATGCCAACAACGATGCCGAGGAGTGCGAAGGCTGCGAGCACATATCCGACGACGATGGGAATCCATCGTGGGGCCAGGCGTCGACGAAGCCAAATAGCCGTTCGGCTTTGTGTGAATCGTCCGAACGTGTCTTCCGTTCTGGGTGCGTCGAGGACTAACTGCCGAAGAGCGTCGACAGTGTTGTGATCGGCATTCTGGCTTGCTGCGATGTCGAGCATCTCGAGGGCAGCGTTTTTGTCTTTCTCTGTTAGTCCGTGCGCCAATCCGTTCGCTGCGATTCGAGCAGCGTTGCAGGTGTATTCGTGGGCGGTCAGGGGTCGAGCGTTTCGCAGGATCTTCGTGAACACCAAGAGGGCAAGGACTGTGACGTACATGATTTCGGCAGAGGGGCCGTAAAAGTAGTCGTTGTCCACCGTGACGAACTTGCCGACTTCGTCGAGGAACAGACCAAATCCTATTCCTCCGATGACGGTCGCGCGCCTGGCTACGCGGTTCCCGATGAACATCCACGTGGTCACCAAGGCGATGACCATTGCTGCTGCTCCGTAGAGGGCATGAGCGATGTGCAGGGTCCGCCCTCCTACCTGGGGGTAGTCGGTGATTTCTAGGTAGCCGCGGGTGATCAGGATGGTCGAAATCGATACCAGGAGAAAGGTCTCGACAGACCCTGTGCCCTGAATATTTCGCACCCAAGGATGCTCACGAACTGCTGCACTATGTGTGAGTCCGCCGGGGTTCATGCGATTGCATCGCTTTGTGGTGATTGACGCTGTGGCGGTTTAGTATCAATGCTCAACGCATTCAGGGTATTCGGGTGGCTGCGCGCGTTGGAGCTGAGCTGGTCTGGTCCTTGGTGGGGGTCAGTCATAGCGCATCCGTGTCATCGAGGTGGACGAAGCGGCAGCCATCAGCGGTGAGGACGGACAGTGCAGACCTCACTCCCGCCGCTGTTGCGGAGTGGGGCTGATTCGCGTGGGCGAGAACTATCGCACCATCTGGTGCTGTCTGCAGTTGTCGGGAGACGGTTCCTGCTGACGCTGTCGCGCCCGCATCAGCATTGACGGCGAAACCTGCGATCCGTACTCCGAGGTCGTGTGCGATTGCGATAGCGACATCGTCGTAGTGCGCTGTGCCTGCTCTGAACCATCGACTGTCGACTCCTAGCGCACTGCTGAGCAATTGGCGGTTGCTGTCGATTTCGTGGACGACAGCAGAGGGGGCAGACGTTCCCCCGATGCCGTACGCAGGACGGCCGGTAACGGACAGCGGTACGTGGAGTGAGCCGTGGTTCTCGATTCGGAAGAGTGGATCTTCTCGTAACTCGGCTGCTTCGCGTGGGTTGGTGTGAAGCCACCGTTCGTTGAGGAACAGTGTCGAGGGAACTGCAAAGTCGCGGAGCGTAGCGATCAACGGTCGGTCGAGCGCCGAGCCTCCGGGGCCTCCACAGATATCGAATGTCAATGCCATGGTGCGCTTTTCGAAAGTGGTTGGAACGAGGGTCTGCACGCCGGGCAAGTCTGTTCCCCACCGAGAGGGCGCTCGATCCCACTGGCTATGAGACGCGGGTGCACTTTCTGGTGGGGTCGCTGCCGATGAGGGAAGTGCTTGGCTTTCTGTTGTTGCCGCTATCTGAGTTGGAGGATTCGCGCATGCCACGACGGCTGTGGGAATTCCCAGGGCAGCCAAGGCGAGAAATCTACGTCGGTCGAGCTCGCGAGATGATCTCGGTCGATGGAGGGGCATCACTGGTTCTCGCCTTCGCAGATGTACAAATCTTTCGGCACCGCCACTTCGGGTGAATCGCCGCGGGGGAGTGTGCTGATCGTCCCGGAAATGACGGCCGTTTCGGTTGCAGCGTTGTGGTTCGAGGAGTAGCGGCCGTAAGCGCAAGAAACTTGCAGAAGGGTCGCCCCTGATGTTGTCGCAGTGGTATCGCGGACCATATTGCGCCCTTCCGTCAAGAAAACTCTGTGCGTGCAGTCATCCGATAGAAGTTTCCACCTCGATCGACTGCATGTAGCGATACCGTGGGTAGGCGGCCATCGAAACTTCGGGATTGAACTATCTTGAGTGAATCCTAACGAGGAGCTGACTTCGTATCGATGTGGTGCTGTCGACGGCGGTGCGCAGTGCGAAGTTATCGGCACGGTCAGAGTCTGCCATTTGTGCAAACCAATTAGCTGCATTCGTCTGAGTTATGACGCGGTGGCGATTCCTTTCCACACGTTCCGGATGAGCGCCTGGGGAGTTCGACGGACTGCTGTTCACCCCCCAACTGTGCCTGTAGATGAGTGTGTAAGGCCCTGAACTGGGGTTACAAATACATTTTGTGCGTGCGCCCAATTCGGTTGTCAATGAAGTGTGTGATGTAGCGACGAGGTGTGCGTGTGTTCTTCGTATCCAGGCCCGCGCTCGTTATACTACAAATAGTATTTGTTTGTTAACAAAATTGGGTGATAGTTGCTGATTCGGATTGAAATACCGCTGCGCACGCAGAAGGGGTGAGAATTATCTGCATAATTGCATCGTGATCTATGCTTGGCGGATGACGATATCGGGCGAATCGATCCATTCGAGGAATCGTGTCTGTGTCTTTCGATTGCCCCTTAACTCTGCGGTTTGGGCTGTGAGGCCCTTTGCTCGGGGCGGGGACGAAGAGAGAGCCCGATATGGCTGACACCGCCAGATTGGACTGCCAAAGTTCATTCCAGGAAGTCTCAGTGCGCTGTAGATGCGCTGCGAGAAGCGTCGAGTCTTCCAGCTCAACAGCTTTGCCGTGTGTTCAGCCGTCGAATTAGCCCCCTGCCGACCCGTGACATCTCAGGTGTCACGGGTGGGCTCGAAAACAGGAGAAAGACAATGAAACTCGCTCACGGTGCCGCTGTCGCTGCCGCAGCTCTTGTATCCATCGGACTGAGCGGATGTGGAAACAGCGACAATTCCACAACGCCCAATGCTCAATCGACCGGATCGGCATCGAGTTCGGTGACCTCCACTACGTCCGCTCCTGCAACGAAATTGGTCGGGACGAGCGCGGCGCCTTTGCCGAGTCCGAGTCCGACTCACCCGGCAGCGGCCGCCCCTGCGGCCCTGTCCGACCTCGACTGTGGGCAGATTACGGGTACCAACGGTGCGAGTGCGAATGTCATAGCTTTCGCGACGGCAGCGGGGCGGGCGGGGTGTAGCGATGCGATTACGGTGACAAGTGACTACATCGGAATTCCGCGTACAGGGGACGCTGCGACGGTTGACGGATGGACCTGTGAACCGCAGCCCGACACCACGATCCCACACGTGTGTTCCAACAACGGCGTCATCGTCGGCCTACGCGGTGCAGCGGCGCCGGCCACGCTGCCTGCTCCCGCACCCACACCGATCCACTTGCCTGATCCTGCCAGGACGCCGCAGTCTGCCGGGTTGACCGAACCGTCGGCTCCGGCGCCGGCTGCTGCGGTCGCCGACGTCAACTGCGGCCCGGTGACCGATGCCGGTGGTAGCACTCGGCACGTCATCGCTGTCGGAACCGCGGCAGGTCGAGTTGGATGTACTGAGGCGATCACTGTCGCCACCACCTATGCCACGACCGTGGCGCCGTCGGATGTCGTCTCCGTCGACGGCTGGGCCTGCGAAGCGCAACCCGACGCAGTCGTTCCGTCCATTTGTGTCAAAGATGCGCTCCAGATCGCGCTCCGCGCGAGTTAATTGAAGCGAAATTTGACCCGCGGCGGGTCGGCGAAGAACGCACGCTAGGTGTATGAGGCAGTGATGTTCAGGTCGTGTGCCTTTCCGTCGCTGCATGTGGCCGCGGTTGAATGCCTCCAGTGACTCCTTTCCATGACTCGCTGGAGGCATTTCGCGTCGGTCCGCCCCAAGTTGATGTGGCCGGAGAAACATCGGGTTTCGGGCGCTTCATCCAAGTGAGCAGGTGAGAGGTTCGAAGCGAGATCCAGCTAGTGTTTCTCCGTACCTCTTGCGCGGCGAGCGTAGCGCGCACCAACCCGCTCGGCGGTAAACCCGTGCACAAGAACGCTTCCCAATACGGTCGCAACCATCACGTAGAGGACGAGTGATGCTTCATCGAGTTCGAGGTCGCTGTTTTCGTTGATGGCGGTAATCCCGCGCCATGCGAGTAGTCCGAAGATGATGGAAGCGGTGCCGCGGGGCCCCAGCAGTGCGATCGCCTGCCGGTCTGGCCTCGACAGATCTGAACCGATCAGCGACAGGGCTACAGGAACTGCCCTGATGATCGTCAACGCTGCGAGTACGAAGACGAACTCCTGCCATCCCGGTAAACCGATTGCCACCAAGTAGGACACTGTCGCTCCGAAAAGGAACCACATAGCCATGCTGCTCAGCGTTGCCACGTCCTCGGCCAACTCGAGTTCCGAGGCATCGATCGTCTTGGAATTGCGTGCGGCGTGGAAAGTGACGCCGCAGACAAAAGCGGCGATGAAGCCGTTGGCCGAGGAGACGGTGGCACCGCTGTAGGCGAGCACCGGAAGCAGGACGACACCGATCCGCATACCTTGCGAAGTTGTCAGAGCACGGTCCTTCGCCCACCGTGTCAGCCGTGCGCCACCGAAACCGACAGCGATCCCGACTGCGCCGGCGATCAACGTCGATTCGACGCCGTCGGCGATCGCGTTCCAGACACCGTCCTCGGTGTGATGGTCGCCGACCAACGCTAACGCTACGACGAAAATCGGTGCGACTATCCCGTCGTTGTAACCACTTTCGACGTTGAGGATACGTCGTACGCGTGCAGGAATTCGACGATCGTGCAGCAACTGCGCAGCCGGTGCGAGATCGGTCGGCACTACGACGCACGCGATGACGACCAGCACCGCGAGAGATGTCGCCGGCAAGAGGAAGATGCCCAACGCCACGGCACTCAGCAAGGACAAAGGAAGAGCAATGAGGAGCAATCGTGCTGCGACGGCCGGCTCACCACCGAACAATCCCTTCTTCACCTCGGTGGCGTCCACGAACAACAGCAGCGCGAGAATCAACTCAACCGCACGCTCGGTGGACTGCTCGTACAGCAGGTTGGTGAGGTCTTCGTCCATCAGCGCCGAAACCCCGATCCCGGCGATCACCATCGCCAAGGGGCTCGCGAGCCGCAATCGAGCGATCAACCCTGAGGTCACGGTGACGATCACACCGACAAACAGCCCGGCCACGATGAAAATGCTCACCAATCAACCCTTTTCGTGCCGTGGCCGAAGCTGCACCGGGAATGTTCCGCACCGCCGCGGTCGGGAATACCTACATCGCTGATCATGATGTCGAATCGCCGTCGAATCGACCGGCCAGAGCTTCCTGGACTCGTATTTTCGCGCGATTGGCAGGACCGCGCAGTGTGTCCTCTCGGCGATTCGCGCTGCGCATCTTCTCTGGCCGAGAACCGTATCGCCACCGTGCCCAAGGGGAGCGGGGGCGTCCCAAGCGGACGGCGCCGACGACGAGAAGAGGAGGAAAGAACAGCCCGAACAGGCCGGTCCAAATCTTTCCTTTGAGCAACACGATCGTCGCGAGGCCGTACTGAACGACGAGGAGCACGATGCTCGCGATCGTCGTTGCCGCATCGTCTGTGTCGACGTCGGCGCCGCTGAACCCGAGTGGATGCACACCCAGAACGAACAGGACGGTAATGGCGAACGCGACGAAGACTGCATCGATACTCGTGCGACCTTCCTCGGTCCAGTACACATCCCGAAGGTGCAAGACAAGGGCAAATTCATCGAGTACCAGCGCCGCACCGACACCGAAGACTGCTGCCAGCACGCAGTTCGTCGCCGGCGTGTGATAGTTGGCGAGCGCGATGAATCCGAAGCCGGACACGAGCATCATGACCAAACCGAACACCACATGATGAATGTGGAGACCACCAGGAGTGACGTTTCCAGGCCACCACGACACGTCCGCGCGGATCATTCGGGTGCTGATCCGGATGAACGCAAACGCAGTGGCGAATGCGAGCATCATGAAGAACAGCGGAAGTCGGCCTGGACCGACAATCGCTGTCGTGAACCAATCGGTCATTCTCCAGTGCTCCGCATCAGAGCGATGAGTTGTCGCGGTGTCGCGGTCGGTAGGTATGCGCGGGAAATGGCCAGACCGATGCGAGGCAGGTCGGCCTCATCACGGAAGCACAGGAAGACCGGTTCGAACCGAGGGTTGAATTTTGCCTTGAACTGGTGAAGCGAGCGGAATCCGTAGAACGGTTCGAGGGCTTGTCCGAGCATGTCCAACCCCCTGTCGAGTCCATGAATGTCGGAATCGCCAGTTGCTCGGGCCAACGGCGCGCCGGAAAGTGAAACGAACTGAGCTCCTTCGTCTTTGAATGACAGAGCCGAGCGGGCGATCAAGAATTCGATCATGTTGTTCGCGCCCGGCCCGCTTCGTTTGCGCATGACATCAAGAGTCCATCCGCGGACGAATCCTTGCGCGCCGTACACAGGCAGCCACGACAGTACTGCCTGGACAATTCCGAAGGAATCAACGGCGAGCGCGATGCGCACATCCGGGTCGAGCGCATCTTCCACGGTTCCGAGAGTGAACCCCATCTCGGGTAACTCTTTCTCGCCGACCCACTGTTCGGAGATCTCACGGACCTGCGTCCGCAATTGATCGGACTGTTCACCGAGCTTGCCGACGACGAAGGACGTGCCTGCTTTCTCCGCCTTGTTGAGTGCGGATCGAACATTTTGCCATTTCTTGCCTTTGAGCTGTAAGTCCGGCAAATCGATGATGGTGTCTTCCGCGATCTGGAGTACCTGCCAACCCAATTCCTGGACGTGATCAGCGACAGCGGCGGACACAGAGAAGAAACACGGCGTCGTCCCCTGGGACTCGCAAAAGCGAACGAAGTCCCCAATCAACGCGGATTGCTCCACATCGGAGGAGACCGGGTCCGCCAGAGCGATGATCGTCCCGGCATGGCGTCGGTAGCCGATCACCCCGTTGTTCTGGGCCCCGAAGTAGTAATTCATTCCGTCCCAGGTGATCATCCATGACATCGTGCTTCCGCCGTGCCGGCGTATCGAAGACTTGACATCTTCGATCACGTCGCCGCCCGAGTCCCGTGCGCCGTCGACTCGTCGTCGCCACGGCACGGTGAAGGCGCTCCGACCTGCGATCAGCAGTACGGCCTCACCAGCCCAGAGCAGCCCGGTACCGGCCGTGACTGCCCCGACGCTCTCGAAATCGTTGACTACAACGAGAATCAGAACCACCAGGGTGAGCACCGCAGCGGAGATCGCATAGAACACGGTCAGGCGCCAAGCCCATCGGCGGCCGCGGCGTAGAAACTCCCCCAGCACACCCGCCACCACCACTGAGAACACGGTCGACCATGCCGATGCCTGGTGTGCAGATGTGGGTCCGAAAGGACCACTGCCGGGGAAGAAATACACCACGATGTGCACGACTGCGATCAGCCACACACCAAATGCCGCTACCAGCCGCGCTTCCCGGCGGGTCCGGGGGCGAACACCGCGCTCGCTGCGCGAGAACCACTTCTCACCAGCGAGCAGAAACGTCGCGAAGGCGAAGAGATGCGTCAGATCGGCAAAACGACCCAAGAACAGAAAGGAGACGATGACATAGCTGCACAGCAGTATTCTCGTGCGTAATCGCCACGGCGACTTGACCGTAGCCGTCGATGCAGCCAGAACCGCCACCACTGCAGTTGTGCATCCCACGTCTAAGGCCTCGGCCACCTTGGCGGCCCATTCCCACTCCACTGACCTACCGAGCGCGAGAAATGCACACGTTCCGAGGACGCCGACCAACTGCCCAGCCGCGGCTGTCAGCGCCGTCCTTCGGGAACCGAGCCGCCATTCGCCAACTCCGAGACCCACTCCGACCAGAAGAATGAGAGAAATGTTCTGGGCCGGGGTCAGCCCGAACCACGGTCCGAGAAGAACTGTCCACCAGCGACCTTCCTGAAAGGCAGGCACGCCGTAGGCGACCGAGTCGAACCACGAAGCATCCTCGACGGACCTCCACAAACCCTGGGACACAACACCGATCACCAAAAGCGCGCAGACCACAGCGAAAGTCAGGGGGAAGCGCAGCACTACCCGGCGGAGTGCCTGCACCGCGTGATCGTCCTTAGGCGTTGCGGCAGACAGAGGCGCAGCAGGCTCCTGTGCAGAGGCAGGTTCAGAGGTGCGTACTTCACTACTCATGCCATTCCTTCGTCGGGGAATCCGTGGTGCGATGCCGCATCGTGGATGCAGCGTTCGATGCGGGGATTCGCGTGGTGGAGAGAACGGTCAGGATCGGGCGCGCTAACTAACACGCATACACGAATTCGTAGCAGCAGAACGAACTCTCCGACTCGGAAGGTTACATCGAAAATTCGAGAGCGCTGCGTCTGGTGGCTACGGCAGGAATGTCCATCGAAACGACAAACAGAACTTGTGATTTCACGCGTATTGCTTGTTGAACGATGCGGCTCGGATCTGATCGCCCCCCGTCGAAACTGTGAGTAGGCTCAGATAACTGATGACATCAGTCGACGCGTATCGCATGGAGGCCTCGCTGAGTACGTGCATCGAGAGTTAATCGAATAAGCTGATTCCTGTGACGTCCGACAAAGTGATGCGACGGTGGATAGTCAATGAGAACCGTTCGCGTGTCGGTCGTTTCGTAAAATCACTGCGAGGGGTCAGTATCACGCGAAACCTCACCACAGGGCGGTCACTCTATGGGTTGTGCGGAATGCTGCGGTTCTGTGTAGGGAAGAAGGATGGCTGCTGTGAACGATGCCGAGTATGTCGAGAGCATGACCGAAGCGGTGATGGGATGGCCTCTTCCGGACTCCGCGGTTGCCGTCCGCAAAGCGAGGGACCGAGCGCTCGAGTTGATTACCGAAAATTCTGACGTCAGTTTGGTGGAAGCCATCATTCCTGGGCTTGTCGTCGCTTTGGCGAATCTGGAAGCCCGAGTCGCAAAGATCGAGTCGTTGTCGAAGTCCATCGCTCGTACGTAGGTCCCGCTGCCAGAGATCATTGCGTGCGTTACCTAGTCGACTGCAATTGCGAATCAGCCGACGTTGATTCGTTCTGTGTCGCCGTCGTAGTAGTCCAACAATCTCTGATCCATCACCCGGCGCCACAGCGGCGGTATCCACGCGATCACGATCATCACTGCGTAGCCGGCCGGAAGTTGCGGCGCTTCGGCCGCGCTACGCAGACTTTGGTACCGCAGCTTCGGGTTGGCGTGGTGATCGCTGTGCCGCTGCAGTTGGTAGAGAAACAGATTGCTCACGACGTGATCGCTGTTCCAACTGTCAGCGGGGCTGGCGCGAACGTACGAGCCGTCAGCACGCTTGCCACGCAGCAGGCCGTAATGCTCGAGGTAGTTCGCGGCTTCGAGGAAGGTGAATCCGGCGACTGCCTGCAGCAGGAGCCATGGCGCGACCTCCCAACCGAAGATACCGATCAGCGTCGCGAAGAGGACAACACTCATCGCCCAAGCGTTGAGAATATTGTTCTCGAAGCTCCAGGTTCGTTTGCCTTTCCTCTGGAGTCGAGCGCTCTCGATGCGCCATGCCGAACGCAGCCCGCCGAACACACTTCGTGGCAAGAACCTCCAGAAGCTCTCACCGAACCGTGAGCTGGCCGGGTCCTGCGGAGTAGCTACACGCACATGGTGGCCGAAATTGTGTTCCACGTAGAAGTGCCCGTAGAGAGATTGCGCAAGCGCCACTTTCGCGAGCCACTGTTCGCTCTTCTCGCTCTTGTGGCCGAGCTCGTGGGCCGCGTTGATACCGACGCCGGCGACGACGCCCACCGTGAACGACATCGCGATCTTCTCCGCGATTCCCATCGGAGCGTTGATCCAGCACCAGCAGGCGAAGACCAGACCGGCGTATTGCAAGGGGAGGAACGCGTAAGTGCACCAGCGGTAGTAGCGGTCCTTCTGCAGTCGTGGGATCGCATCGTCCGGCGGACTTTCGCCGTCTTCACCAGCCAACATGTCGATGATCGGGATGACGATGACCAGCAGCCACGCGCCGGTCGCCCAGAACAATCCGAGACGAAGGTTGTCGACGAGAAACCAGGAGATGAACGGGCTGAGTGGAATCAGCAATCCGAGCGGCCACAGGTACCTTTTGCGGTCGTGCCAGCGCGGGTTTTCGGCTTCGACCGGTGAGTGTCGGTCAGGCGCGGGTCCGGCTATGTTCGGGGACATCGGGTTCGGCATGTCTTCCTTCTTCACACGCCGTGTGGCGCGAGCATTTCATACCCGTGGATGTGCACACGGGCGGAGTGTCAGGGTGGTTTCCCGGCCGCCCAGAAGCAGCCGGGAAACCGCTGAAGCCGGGGTCTAGGGGTTGAACCGGCTTCAGCCTCCGAGGTCGGGGACTCGGAAGTGTTGGAGACGCGCGGGATGCGTCGATACGCTTTACTGCGACTCGAATGCCTCTATGGCGAAGGAGTTTCGGGCGAAATCGGTGCACTGGAGAAAAGGGTTGGTGCCTCGGCTGTCGACATACAGGGAGCTGCACACCCAGTCATCGAGCGATGCGAGTCGTCCGTGGCTAGTGGGGTTCACGCTGGTCGTTTCGATGTATCGCGCGCTGATGCGAAGAGCGTTGGGGCAATCCACGTTGCCGACGAGAATACGAACTCTCGACGAAACCCCGTTTGCGTCTCTTGCAAGATCGCAGGATTCCCCGGCAGGCGCAGCGGAGGGGATATCCGCTGTGCGGGCGTCGATTTCAACTGGGTCATGCCCGTGCTGATGTTCGGGGGTGTGTGTATCGAAAGACCGGAACCCCACAGCCATCGCCGTCGCGAGTGCCACCACTGCGTAGCCAGGTATTCGACTTCTCAACATGAGTAGAAGCTTTCGGTTGACGATTCGGAGTGTCTGTGAGAGTGAAGAATTAGCCTTGTCAGCTGTCGTCCGCCACGTACTCGAGGATGGTTCGCTTCGCAAGAGCCCAAGCCGGGGAATCCACGTTTCCGAAGTCGCCGTGTCCTACTCCATCGATCATGCGAAGCTCGGCGGGGTCTCCTGCCGAATTCGCAGCTTCGGTGTAACTGCGTGACTGCACAGGGTCGACTGTTTCGTCTGCGCTGCCGTGGAGCGCCGTGACGGGTAATCCGATCGGTAAATGGTTGATGGGAGAAGCCATCTCATATCGATCAGGGTGTTCTTGAGGCAACCCGTCAAGTAGTTGGCGAACGAATCCGTCATGTCCAGCGGTTGCCGCTAGCGACAAGTCGAAGACTCCGGCCATGATCGTTGCGCTGCGGGGCATGACTTTCGGCTGTCCGCCTGGTGCGTCGGAGGATAGGGTGTGCCTGCCGGCGATCCACGCAGCGAGGTGACCTCCAGCTGAGTGGCCGGCGAGGTGTACTCGATCGAGGTCGAGCTGTGCTGGCGCTTCCTTCTGCACAACCGTCGCCAACGCTTCTGTCGCATCATCGACATCCGCCAGTGTTGTGGGCCAACCACCGGATCCACCGACCCGCCGATACTCGATGTTCCATACCGCCACCCCTGCGTCGGTGAGAGAACGTGCGAGCGGTTCGAAGTAGGACAGGTCGTGATTCTCGAGCCAGCCGCCTCCGTGCACCATCACGACAACCGGGTGCGGCCCTGGCCTATCGGGAAGATGCAGCACACCGAAGTTATCCGGATCCTCCCCGTACGCGATTCGCATGGATATGTAATCAGGAGGTAGAGGTGAGGAGGAACGCGCTTCATCGCCGGACCCCCGTGAGACGGGGGCAAATGAGCACGCCGTTACGCACACAGCGGCGATCGCCAGGACGGCAACCAATACCGTTGCTGGTTTTGTGAAAAACGTGTGCACCGACGCACCTTTCCACGCCTGACGTCATCCGTGTATCGACGTATCGACCTGCTGCTGAACAATGAAAATCCACTATCTTTTTCATGAGACTACAAGTGTTCATCGCTAGGTGAGAACTGAGAGTTAGCCGGAAATCGACAAGAAATTTCAGGCGTACCACAAGTGCGGTTTGTCTTATTCGAGTGAAACGGTCGTGAGCTGCGTGCTTCGGTGTGGGGCAACCTCGACCAGTCAGCTAACTGTGGGTGACATCACGTTTGGGCGTAGGTTGGCGATTTTGGCGAGGCCGAGGCGCAGTGATAATTCGTTATGCTGCCAACAGTCAGGAGCAAGCGTTCGCAGCTAATTGTTCGTTTGTAGCACTGAAATTGTCGTCGCTTCCATACCCCTCGCAGGCTGGCAGCGAACGCGGACAAACTTTGTTGTCAGTTCGATTTG
This sequence comes from Rhodococcus sp. MurmanLake-1, assembly GCF_056945715.1. Classification (NCBI taxonomy): domain Bacteria; kingdom Bacillati; phylum Actinomycetota; class Actinomycetes; order Mycobacteriales; family Nocardiaceae; genus Rhodococcus; species Rhodococcus sp. MurmanLake-1. The sequence goes on from NZ_JBWZNF010000029.1 coordinate 13,548, forward strand.
CATATTGTGACCATTCGAATTCGTTGCAAGAGCAACGCAATCGCCTTCAGCAGAATCTGGGAGGGTTTTACTGTGACCCCGAGTATTCGATACTCGATATTGTTCACCACGATTGTGGTTGCGATTGTCGGATGCACTCGAATCGACCAAGGTCGTCCCGTTGCGGTTAGCGAAAGCTCACTCGACCACGAAGTTGCACAAGATGCCGATGAACCATTGCCTCCTCCGCCTCCGGCGCAGCTGGTGCGGGCCGAGTCCAACGTGCCGATGACAAAACTGGGGCCCGGACAACGACCACCACAGTTCATCCTCTTTTCCTTCGACGGCGTCGGCTTGACGCCGAACTGGGACATGTTTCTCGAAACGGCGGAGCGCGTAGACGCGCGGTTCTCCGCGCTGATGACTGGCCTCTACTTCCTCACCGATGACAACGCACACCACTATCAAGGGCCTGGTCATGCGCCGGGCAAGGCGGCAATCGCATTCGGCGGAAAATCGCAGGACGTGCTGGACCAGATCGACTACCTCAACCGAACATGGCTCGCAGGCCACGAGATGGGTACTCATTACGTCGGGCACTTCTGCAAGGGCGCAGGCTCTCACGGTGATCAGTGGACGACGACCGACTGGACACACGAGCTGAATCAGTTCTTCACATTGATGGCCAACTGGCGTGAGAACAATGACATCACCGGCGGCGCTGACCTGCTATTCGGTCCAGAGGAAGTGAAGGGCGGTCGTACGCAGTGCCTGGAAGGCAAGTTGAATCAAATGATTCCGGCATGGCACGAGTTCGGGATGACGTGGGACTCTTCTCAACCCGCTTCCCACGCGGGAATCTCGTGGCCGCACAAGATCGAGGGAATATGGGAATTTCCCATCCCCTACGTGTATTCGCCGCCGCTCGGTAAGCACCAGACCGCGCTTGACTACAACTTCTGGTACACCCTCAACGGCGCCAAGAATGATCCCGCAACGACGCGGCGCGCACATGAGATAACCAAAGAGACATACGATTACATGTTCGACCAGGCGTATGAGGGCAACCGTGCACCCTTGGTGATCGCCAACCACTTCAACGACTGGAACGGAAACGCCTTCAACCCGGCAACAGCAGATTTCATGGCTGAAGCGTGCGGAAAGCCGGATACGCACTGCTCCACATACTCAGATCTGGTCGCATGGATGGAGCTGCAGGACCCGGAGATGCTCACCCAGTGGCAGAACTTACCTCCCGCCGCCGTCGGACCAGTGTGAGGCAGCGTCGAAACCTCGATGACAAATCTTGCCTATGGATCTCGGCGGACCCCACGCTCAACTTCACCAAGCCCCCAAGTGAGGCACGCGGCGTCAAATTTGCGCAGTGCCCGTCACGATTCTCATGGCGGTGCGGCTGTCGACGACACATTGAATTCTGTCAGCAGCAGCAGACGCCGCCGATCCTCGGAAGACATCATCGTTCGGCGACCCGGGCGACGGAATGGGTGATACGGAACTGGGGAATGGCCGACGCACGCAGTGAGGCCTTCTTCCCCCAGAATGTTTCGCCGCGCTCGCTCCATCTGAACGTCCATCTCGACACACGACGAAAAGGAACCCGATGAAACGACTGACAATTGCCTGCATCCTTGCCCTCACTCTCGGCGTAACAGCGTGTAATGACGCAACCACGACGAAAGAAACACCCAGTTCGACACCAACGGCAAATTCCAGCGTTAAAACCCAGCCGAGTCCTACACCGGCGACGGTCCCCGCCCGTGGTAGTCAGTCGGTGCCGTGTGAGGGCACGGTCTGCACGAACCCCAACCACGGTGCAGGTACGAATCCCGCTGACAACGG
>NZ_JBWZNF010000030.1:0-12442 GCF_056945715.1 Rhodococcus sp. MurmanLake-1
AACTACTTCGAAATTTGGTCAGGCACTTCGTACAACCTCGTGTCACTCGCCGTGAAGGCGGGAGTCGGTGTCCGTGTCGCTCTGACTTGGAATAAGTTACGCGTCCGCCGAAGTCTTTGCCAAATCCACAGGTCAGAGACTCGGAGGTATCCATTTCCCCAGCAAGATTGCCCGATTCAGTCGATTTTCACCAATTCGGACATCATGTGACGCCGGACACCGTGGCCGGATCGGCACGCAGCGGGAACTCACACCACTTGGACTCGGATACCTGCATCCTCGAACAACGCGACTTGCTTTGCGTCTACTGCAGCATCGGTAACCAGCACGGCCCCCGGCGGTATCGGCGCCCACGCATGAAAAGGACGTTCACCAAGCTTGGCGGAGTGGGCGAGGATGTAGACCTCGCCGGCACGTTCGATCATCATTTCCTTGAGCCGGGTCTGATCGAGCTCAGCTTCACAAATACCCAGGTCAGCGGTAACTGCATCGGCACCGAGGAATGCCTTGTCAAACGACACCCGCTGCAGCGACGCTTCCGCCAGTGGCCCGACGAATCCTTGACTGAGCTGCCTCAGCGTCCCGCCGAGACATTCGACTCGAACACCATCAGCGTCGGCTAACGCCTCGAGCGCCGTCAGCCCTGCAGCGATCACCGTCAAATTCGTCACGTGACGTAAGAACTCTCCCATCGCTCCGACGGTGGTACCTGCATCAAGGAGCACGGTTTCTCCGGGCCGGACCTGCTCAGCAGCCCATTCGGCGATGCCCCGTTTGGCGTCGAATCCCTCCATTGCGCGTTGACGCAAGGAGGATTCCGGATGAGGGTTGAGAGCAATCGCCCCGCCGTACGTTCGAGCAATTACTCCCTGGGCAGTCAACTGACTCAGGTCGCGACGGATCGTAGATGCAGTCACCCCGAATTGGACAGACAGATCCTCGACACTGGCCAGACCGCTCGCGCGAGCGAGCCTCGCAATCTCCGACCGCCTCGCCTCCGACTCCCGGATGGCCATCGCTCCTCCCCCTACAAACCCTGGTGCTTACTTGGAAACGAATGTGCTGGTTGCCAATTCGGCCGCCTGCCGCAGCGCTTCGACCATACTACCGGCCTCGGCGATGCCCTTACCTGCAATGTCGAAAGCGGTTCCGTGATCGACGGAGGTACGGATGACAGGTAACCCGACGGTGATGTTGACGCCGGCCTCGATCCCGAGAACCTTGACCGGGCCGTGCCCCTGATCGTGGTACATCGCAACGATCAAGTCGTAGTCCCCACGTCCAGCGAGGAAGAATGCCGTGTCCGCCGGCAGTGGGCCGTGGACGTCGATTCCTTCTACCTTCAAGAGTTCGACGGCGGGAATGATCTTCTGCTCTTCCTCTCCGTACCCGAAAAGCCCGTTCTCCCCCGCGTGCGGGTTGATCCCGCACACGCCGATTTTCGGAGATGGATTGCCCGTACGCACCAAAGCTTCGTGACCTCGACGAATTGTCCTCTCGACCAGGCCGGGCTCGATCCTGGCAACTGCATCGAGCAGTCCGATGTGAGTGGTCACGTGAATCACCTTGAGCTTGGGGGTCGACAACATCATCGACACCTCCTCGGTACCGGTCAGGTGCGCAAGCAATTCGGTGTGTCCGGGATAGATGTGTCCTGCCGCATGCAGCGCTTCCTTGTTCAGCGGCGCCGTGCAGATCGACTGGACTTCACCGCGTACGGCGAGTTCGCTTGCGACGCGGATATATTGATAGGCCGCATCCCCCGCGACTGCCGACAGTTCACCCCAGGCGAGATCCTCGGGTAGCAAGTCCAGGTCGATGACGTTGATCCGTCCATCGATGAATTCAGCATCCTTGATCTCCTCGATCGCGACCACGTCGATGTCGATTCCGAGCACCGTGGCAGCCAATCGCAAACGCTTCGCGTCGCCGACAACAACAGGGCGGCAACGCTTTCTCGTTTCGGCGTCGAGGAGTGCGAGGACGATCACTTCCGGTCCGACGCCGGCGCCGTCGCCCATCGTGACAGCAATCAGCGGCAGTGGAGTGGATTCGATTGACATGGGATTAACCTCGTTGTCTGAAGGTGGACTGTCCGGAGCGTCGACCGGGATGGGGCGCGCGAGAAACTTCGTTATAGAGAAAAGACTGTGTGCATTCCCGAAACTGCCTGGCCGCGTGACGATGTACCGTCCGGTGTGGTCGACGGAAAGTACGGCGCCGTGTTCAATTTCGTAAATCGGTGACAAAGTGTCGATCCGCAGGCGGTCGAGAACGCTGCGCGCGGTTTCGCCACCGGTAAGAACCAAGTCGATCGGGTACTCGCCGTGGGAGAATCCTGCATCGACGGCAGCGATCAGATCGGCGAGAGCCGAAACGAGATGGACGGATTCTGCAGGCACGACAGGTCCACTTACCGAAACCACGACGTTTCCGCGATCCAGTGCGTTCAGAATCGGAAGCGGATCGACCGAATGCGCCAGGAGTTCAGCACTGTTCACTTCGATATGGTGCGCACCTGAATCCCGAAGCAATTCCACTTGGTCCCCGGCAGACGCATCCGCCGTCCCCACAACCACCAAAGTAGATCGAGAATCACGAAGAGATGGACGCACGACGGGTGACTGCACGGTTCGTCGTCGTGCCACTGCCGTCGCGAGCGCCGAGGTTCCTACCAATCGAGAACCCCGAACCTCCTGTGCTGCAGCCACAATCAGTTCCAGATCACTGTCGGTCTCGACGTCGCAGATCGCCACCGACCCGGCTTCTGAGATCGACGCAAGAACCTGGCTCAACCGCCCGGAGCGAATGTCGTCCAGCGATACGCCAGAAGTAATTGCCGACGAGCCGAGCGCCTCCGCAATCGACCGAGGAGCCGGCTTCGACTCCGCGCGCCACAGGTCGGTGGCGTGCAACGCAACCCCATCGACCAACACCACCCCGTCTTGCACCGTGCGCCCTTGCCTGGGCAGTCCGGCGGCGACGATGACCGGGGATCCGTCGCGGGAGAGTTCTCCAACCTCCGCCGCTATGTTGCCCCTGAGCAGGGAATCGATCTTCTTGACGATCTCGGAGCCGTCAGACGATTGCAGAACTGATCTCACGTCACGAGAGGCTCTGGCGGGGTCGGATCGCCGTGAGTGCAGATCGAAAACCGTCACTCCTGATCCGTCGGGCGCACCCGGGCCGAGTCGAAGCGATATGCCCGAACTGCGGAGCAGAAATCCTGCGGCCGACTCCGCGGCTCCGGAAAGATCATCAGCGATGATTACCAGTGGTTTCATCGAATTCCTCGACCCCCTTTCGGTCTGAATCGAGTATGCACAGCATCGCAACCGATGCGCGAAGTACGCAATCGAAGTTACGGGACTTGCGCGAAGTGCGCAACAGTGCCATTGTGAGCTGAGTTACAAGCGAGAGCCCGACGCGATTGTTCACCAACAGTCCGCTCGGAGCGTCGCCCCCACGCTGCCCCGTCAGGATCGAAAGGTCACCGATGACCAATACTCGTTTGCGAACACCACAGCTCTCCCGGCGATCCTTTCTGCAGTTCACCGGGCTGATCGGTGGCGCAACGCTTCTGGGCACGACTGCCGCGTGCGCCGGCCCTACCGGGAAACCGACACAGGACACCCTGGTGCTCGGGCTCAACCGTTCGCTCGTCAGCCTCGACAACAAACTCAATCAATTCGACGCAGCAGTCACGGCTCAACGTGGCGTCAGACAAGGTCTCACCCGGATCGGCGACAATCTGACACCGCAACTCGTTCTCGCTGACAGGTTCGAATCGACCGGCGCGACCGAGTGGACGGTTCGACTCCGCGAGGGCATCCGTTACTCCGACGGCACACCTGTGCTGATCGACGACGTCACGACGGCAATGCAGATGTACCAGCAGGTCAGCGGATCGTTTGTCGCACCGCAGTTCCCCGAGTGGCCGACGGTCGTCCCCATCGACGATCGCACCTTCATCCTTCGGACGAATTCCCCGGTGCCGGTTCTGGACTCGCTCATGTCCAACATCTTGATCACCCCGGCCGCTGCGAACGAACCCAACGAACTGCAGAGCGGAATCGGGTCTGGACCGTTCGTCGTCAGCGAATCGAACCGGGGCACCGGCGATTACACACTTGTCGCCAATGACAACTACTGGGGCCCGGCCCCTGGCGTTCGTCGTGTTCAGGTCCGCTTCATTCCCGAAGAGGCCGGCCGCGTCGTCGCACTTCGGAGCGGCGAGGTCGACGTCATCGACTCGATCAGTCCCGATTCCGCCGAACAACTCGCCGACCTGCCTGGTGTCCAGGTGGACACAGTGCCGAGCACACGCATCAACCAACTGTTCTTCAACTTCCGCAAGCCCGCCGATCACCCACTGTCCAATCCGCGTGTCCGAGAAGCTCTCACGTATGCCATCGACGGTGAGTCACTCGCTCGGGACGTGCTGATCGGATCCGCAGTCCCGGCCACCGGCCCCGCACCGTCGACCTTGGACGGAGCCGTGAAAACCGGTACTTACCAATATGATCCACGGAAAGCGCGGCAGATGCTCGCGGCCGAAGGCGCCGACGACCTCGAACTCACCTTCATCTGGGAAACCGGAGAGTTCACCAACGACGTCTCGGTGATGGAATCGGTACTCGAAATGATGAAGGCCGTGGGAGTACGCGTCAAACTCCAGCAGTTCGAACCGGGCGGTGACATCTCGTCCTGGCGCCAGGGCAAGACCGGCGACTGGGATGTGCTGGGCAACGGCTACGGCAACCAGACCGGACTTGCACTGACCACGTTGCAGGGGATGTACGCCGGCACAGCGGAGAAGGAAGCAACTCGCGACACCTATCACGGGTACGTCTTCCCCGAAATCACCGCGAAGATCCAAGCCGCATCCAGTGAACCAGACCCGACCAAGCGCGCCGCTCTACTCGACGCCGCACAACAAGACATCTGGAACACCTGGCCTTGCCTGTGGAGCTTCGTACCCAACGCACTCCTTGCGAAACGCACTCGTGTACAAAATGTTTCACTGACCCCGATCAACTCCTACGACCTCGGCGCCGTCCGATTGGAGGCCTGAGGCGATGACTCTCACCGCTCCGAAACCGCAAACCGCTCTCGGAATCTCTCCGCGTCGGCGCACAAGGATCAACCCGACCGTCAAATACGTGCTCAAACGCTTGGCACAGAGCGCCTTGACGATCTTCCTCACGCTCACAACAGTGTTCGTCCTCATCCGAATGGCTCCCGGCGATCCTGCCTACGCCTTGGCCGGACCGCTGGCCAGCACGGAGGATCTAGCACAAATCCGTGCTGACATGGGCTTGGACAAGTCGGTGTTCTCTCAATACCTGATCTACCTGTGGGACCTCGTCCATCTGAATCTCGGCACCTCGTACTCGTTCCAGGCGCCGGCCATGGACGTTGTCCTCGGCCGTCTCCCGTACACCATCACCCTGGCCGTCAGCTCCATTCTGCTGACCGCCGTGCTCTCGATTCCGCTGGGCGTGTGGATGGCCCGTCACGCGGACACCCGACGTGAACTCGGTGCGAACGTCGTGGCCGTCGGCGGGCAGTCCATGCCGGAGTTCTGGAGCGGCCTGATGCTGGTGACGATCTTCGCGGTCTTGATCCCAGTACTCCCGGCAGCCGGTTTCACCACATGGCCGTCGTTGATCCTGCCTACCGTCACCATCGCCATCCTTCAGATCGCGTTGATCTCCCGGATGGTTCGACGCGAAATGGTCTCGGCCTTCGCTTCTCCGTACATCACGGTCGCACGTTCTCGCGGAGTATCCGAACGCGAACTCACCTGGCGATATGCGATGCGTAATTCGGCGATTCCGATCGTCACCGCGCTGGGCACCAGATTTGCCGGAATGCTGAACGGCGTCGTGGTGGTCGAGGTCGTGTTCGCCTGGCCTGGTGTCGGCTCGCTGGTGGTCCGCGCACTCGAGACTCGCGACTACCCGCTCATCCAGGCCACCGTGCTTGTCACTGCGGTTCTCGCAGTGCTCGTGCAACTGGCAGTGGACCTCCTCTACCCCCTCCTGGATCCACGCGTGCGACTCGGAAAGGGCGCCAACTGATGACTACCGTCTTGGAACCTCCAACAACTCCACGCCCCAGCGCGGTCACCGAGGCAGACTTCGCACGCGCCGGAGCCACGCGCCGTAAGCGAGACAGCCGAGTCAAGATCTGGGCCGGCTCGATCTGCGCGCTCCTGGTGATTCTTCCTGTTGCATTGGCGGGACTACTCCCCCTTGCAGATCCGAACCAGACCAACCTGAGCAGTCGACGGCTACCGCCCCTCACCGACGGCCATCTGTTCGGCACCGATCAGTTGGGACGAGATCTCCTCTCACGGATCCTGCACGGCGGCCAGGTGTCTCTGACGATCGGTATTCTCGCCGTGATCGTCTCCGGGGTCATCGGCATAGTCGCCGGATCCGCCGCGGGGTACTTCGGTGGTTGGGTCGACACCGTGATCTCCCGCCTACTCGAAGCACAGCTTTCTCTGCCTCTGCTGATGATGCTGCTTCTCGTCGTTGCGCTGTTCGGTCCGTCCATTCCCGTCATCACGTTTGTCATCGCGATCGCGCAGTGGCCCGAGGTCGCACGGTTGACTCGCTCATTGGTACTCGTCGAACGCGAAAAGCCTTACGTAGCTGCAGCTCGAGTCCTCGGACTTACTCGCATGGCAATTCTGCTTCGTCACGTCATTCCGAACATCGTCAAGCAGGCCTCGCTCGTCGTCCTGCTGCTGCTCGCGCAGGCCGTACTGCTGGAAAGTTCGTTGAGTTACCTCGGCGCCGGACCGCAACGTCCGTTCGCAACGTGGGGACGAATCATCGCCGACGGCCAGGACTACATCACCACGTCATGGTGGATCGTCACGTTGACAGGTCTGATGATCGTTCTGCTGGTCGTCGGAGTGAACCTACTCGGCGACGGCTTGCGCGATCGTCCTGCAGGTTCGAAACGACTGGGCGCAAGCCTGTTCGGGCGTGGCAACGCCCAGAAAGCAAAGGCGTGAGACATGGGCAATCTACTACGGGTCGACGACCTCCAGATCGAACTTGTCACGGCGAATGGCGTCATCCGAGCCGTCGACGGGGTGTCCTTCTGCATCGACGCCGGTGAAACCGTCACCATCATCGGTGAATCCGGCTCCGGAAAGTCGACCACGGCCATGGGAATCCTCGGGCTGCTTCCGGACGATCTTGCCGTTCTTTCCGGGAAAGCCGTGTTCAAAGGCCAGGACATTCTCGGAAACACGAAGATCTTGAACGATATTCGTGGAAAACACATCGCCCTCATCCCCCAGGACCCGATGACGGCTCTGAGTCCCGTCCACACCATCGGCAGCCAACTTCGAGAAGCAGTGCGCCACAGCGGTGTGACCGCGAAGAAGCAACAAATCGAGCGGGCAGTGCAACTGCTCGAGCAGGTACGCATTCCGTATCCGGATCAGCAACTCGACAAGTACCCGCATCAACTGTCGGGTGGAATGCTGCAGCGCGTCCTCATCGCCGGAGCTCTTGCTGCCGGCCCCGAACTGATCGTGGCCGACGAACCCACCAGCGCATTGGACGTCACCGTTCAGGCCGGGATTCTGGATCTATTGCTCGAATTGCAGGAGCGCACCGGGATCGGAATGCTCGTCATCACCCACGACCTCGGAGTCGCCCGACTCGTATCCGATCGCATCTACGTGATGAAGGACGGACGTTTTGTCGAGACCGGTAACGCCGACGTTCTCGTCGACTCACCGCAAAGCGCCTACACACAAAAGCTTCTCGACGCCATACCGCACCTGGGGCCTTGGGATGGCGACCCCGCCCGTTCAACACAGATCGGAGCCTCGGCATGAACCCCCACGAAACGCCACTTCTCGCCGTCGAAGATCTCGTTGTCGAGTATCCGGTTCCCGACGGAGTTTTCCGAGCCGTGGATGCTGTGAGCTTCTCGGTGGAAAAGGGCAAGACCCTGGCCATCGTCGGCGAATCCGGATGTGGCAAGTCGACAATCGCTCGATCGATCGTCCGACTCCTCACACCGACCAGTGGACGCATTCTCGTCGACGGCAATGACATCGCGCATATGTCGGAGAAGTCACTGCGCCCCTTCCGCTCTCGCATTCAAATGGTGTTCCAAGATCCGTACGGATCGCTGGACCCCCATCTGACTGCCGAGGACATCATCGGAGAACCACTGCGCCTCAAAGGTGTTCGGAGCAAGTCTGAACGCGCCAAGGCAGCAGCAGAACTCGTCGATCGCGTTGGCCTACCCAGCTCGGCACTACACCGGCGTCCGGCGGAGTTCTCCGGTGGCCAACGTCAGCGCATCGGAATTGCCCGTGCACTTGCCAGCGGACCCGAGATCCTGGTCTGCGACGAAGCAACCAGCGCTCTCGACGTTTCGGTGCAAGCGCAGGTACTCGCGCTCCTACGTGAAATTCAGGCCGATACCGGTCTGACGTACGTTTTCATCTCACACAACTTGGGCGTCGTCCGAGAAATCAGCGAGACCGTAGTCGTGATGTCGAAAGGAACCATCGTCGAATCCGGTTCCACAGACACAGTTCTCGCCAGTCCGTGCGAGCCGTACACCCGCGCACTACGAGGCGCTGCTCTCGATCCCACCACCATGGTCGGCATCAAACCACGCCACGTGGTGGCAGCCCTGTCCAAGAACTTACTAGCCAAGCAGACCGAATCACGAGGAGTTGCCTGATGACCACCCCACTCGAGCTTCCGAAACTGGTGCTCGGCACTATGACCTTCGGAGATACGGTCGACATATCGAGTGCGGGATCGATGCTCGACGCAGCACTAGGCGCCGGTATCTCTCACATCGACACGGCCAACGGCTATGCGGGCGGTGAGTCCGAGCGCATGCTGGCAAAGCTCCTCCATGGCCGACGCGATTCCGTCACTCTGGCCACCAAAGCAGGAATGCCACACCCCGATGCCGGTGACAACAGCCCACTCTCGGCAAAGGGACTCCGAGCAAGCATCGAAGGAAGTCTGCGCAGACTCGACTCGGACTACGTCGACCTGTTCTATCTCCATCAGCCGGACCGAACCGTCACGCTGACCGAAACTCTTACCACCGTCGCGGAACTGGTTGCCGAGGGCAAGATCCGCACACTCGGCGTATCCAACTTTGCCGCGTGGCAAATCAGTGAAATCAACTACACCGCAGACACAGTCGGTGCTCCGCGACCGATCGTCGCACAACAGCTCTACAACTTGCTCGCGCGTCGCATCGAAGAAGAATACGCAGAATTCGCGGACGTGACCGGACTGACCACCATGGTCTACAACCCACTCGGTGGGGGCCTGCTCACCGGGCGCCACACCTTCGAGGAAAACCCCGTCGACGGCCGATTCGGCGACTCCCGTCTTGCGTCGATGTACAAGGAGCGATACTGGAACACACAGATCTTCGACGCCATTGCACAACTGACGGCGATCGCGGAACAGTCGGGCATCTCCCTGACCGAGCTTGCGTTGCGCTGGCTGGTCAGCAAACCCGTCGCCGGATCGCTGCTCCTCGGAGGATCCAAAGTTACGCACCTCGAATCCAATATCGCGGCCATCGGGCGAGGTCCACTCGACGCCTCGACCGTCGAAGAGTGTGATCTCGTCGGTGCCGCCCTACGAGGCCCCATGCCCAACTACAACCGCTGAAACACCCGACCTTCATCAGGAAGAGTTCTTCACTATGTCAGCACAGGAATTCGCCGCACGTATCCGAGGACGCGAACGCATTCTCGGATACTGGTCCGTCATCGACAGTCCGGTCTCGACCGAATGGATTGCGCACGTCGGCTGGGACTACATTGCCCTCGACATGCAGCACGGCCTGATCGGCTATTCGGGGATGGTCGCCGGGCTCACCGCCATCGACTCGTCACCGTCCACTGTCGGGATGGTGCGCGTCGAGGCAAACAATCCGACGCCCATCGGCCGTGCACTCGACGCGGGCGCTGTGGGCGTCATCGTTCCGCTGATCAACAACGCCGAAGAGGCAGCGGCCGCCGTGGCAGCCGCCAAGTATCCGCCTTTCGGCATCCGCTCCTACGGACCCATGCGCTCTCAACTCCGTATCGGCCCAGTTCCCGCCGACGCGAACCGCGACACCGTTGTATTTGCGATGATCGAGACCCCACAGGGTCTGGCGAACGTCGAAGAGATCTGCGCAGTGCCCGGTTTGGACGGCGTGTACGTCGGGCCGTCCGACCTACGAATCGCCGTCGGCGGTAAGCACTCCAACGATCCGGACGTCGCCGAGGAATTCGAAGCAGCGCTCACCCGGGTGCGCGAAGCTGCCGCCGTCAGCGGAGTCGCTGCGGGAATCCACACACCTTCCGGTCAGGTTGCGGCACAACGGCTCGGGGAGGGCTACACGTTCGCGACCGTGGCCTCGGACCTGACACATCTGGCGAACATCTCGGCTCAGCATTTGGATGCCGCCAAGTCCTGATCCGGGTACAAAAATGGCGATGCTCCCGCACTTGGTACGGGAGCATCGCCATTCTCGAACAAACTATCGCTGAATCGCCTTGATCTCGAGGAACTCTTCGAGCCCGAACGTGCCGGCCTCGCGCCCGACGCCCGACTGCTTGTACCCACCGAACGGAGCATTCGTGTTGAATGCTCCGCCGTTCACCTCGACCTGCCCGGCACGCAGTTGCCGTGCGACGCGATCCGCGCGATCGGGGTCACCTGACCAAACGCCACCGGCCAGTCCGTACTCGGTGCCGTTGGCGATCCGCACTGCGTCGGCCTCGTCTTTGTAACCCATGATCGAGAGGACCGGTCCGAAGATCTCCTCGCGCGCAATGGTCATGTCTTCGGTCACGTTCGCGAACACCGTCGGACCAACGAAATATCCACTGGCCAGACCGGTTTCGCGACCGTCGACAACCGCGGTGGCACCTTCCGACACACCTTTCTCGATGTATCCGCGAACGCGTCCCAGCTGATTCGCGTTCACCAGAGGACCAAGCACCGAAGTCGGCTGAGTCGGATCACCTACCGGGAAATGAGCGGCGACTGCAGCAGCAATTGCCGCTGCCTCATCCACCTTCTCCGCGGGAACCAACATACGCGTCAGCGCCGAACAGGTCTGGCCCGAATTGATGAAGCACTTTGCGACGCCATCCGTGACAGCCTTTTCGAGATCGGCGTCGTCGAGAATGACGTTCGCCGACTTGCCGCCCAGCTCGAGCGAGACCTTCTTGATGGTGTCCGCGGCAACGATGGCCACTCGCTTGCCTGCACGAGTCGATCCGGTGAAGGAGACCATGTCGACCTCAGGGTGGCCGGCGATGGCTTCGCCCACTACCGGGCCGTAGCCACTCACCAGGTTGAATACACCTGCAGGCAAACCAATTTCGTCGAAGATGTCAGCGAGAGCGTACGTGATGAGTGGCGCAACCTCGGTGGGCTTGAGAACCACGGTGCAGCCCGCGGCGAGCGCACCGCCGACCTTCAAGACAACTTGGTGGAGCGGGAAGTTCCAGGGAGTGATGGCGCCGACAACACCCGCAGGTTCGCGAACAATCAGCGAATTCCCGACCTCGTGAGCGTCGAAATCATAAGTGCGAGCCAATTCGGCAAATGCATTCAAATTCGCGAGCGGCATTCCGATTTGTACGGGCTTCGCGAATCCGATCGGCATTCCCATATCCTGCGAAACAAGCGCCGCAAGATCATCGGTGCGTTCGGCAATTATCGCCGCGGCCTTGGAAAGATATTCGGCGCGCTCACCGCCGGATAGTGCAGACCAGGCAGGGAACGCCTTTCGTGCTGCCTTCGCGGCCGCGTCGACATCTTCGACAGTGCCTTCGGCGACAGTTCCTATCAGCTCTTCGGTAGCCGGATTGAGAACGTCGATCCGACCGCTGCCAGTGGATTCGATCCAGGCGCCATCAACATAGATTTTGGTGCGGTCGAGAATATCGGTCATCGAAGCCTCCGTAGTCATCACGCGTGCACAGGTGAGGTGGGCCCGATCACACGGGGCACCTCTTCCGAGCCTAGCCACGCTCGACGGGTTCCGTGGCGGGTTGGTATCGCGATTGGCGTTCGACTGACGAGACCTGTGGTGAGCGCAGGCTTTTCGCGGATCGTGTGAACGTATCGTTCATCTCGTTGGAGGCGGTGAGAGTGTCGTTCGCTCGATCCCGGACGGGGTGGTGAGCCGGCCGTGCTTCCGCTCGTGATGGTGTGAACGGGGCGTTCGGTCGATCTGAGGCGACGAACGTACCGTTCGCTCGGAGAGTGCGGGGTGGTTTTGGGGGGGGTGTTTTGGGTACGAGAAAGCCCCCCAACCAGTACTGGTTGGGGGGCTTCTCTACATTGTGTTCGGCGGTGTCCTACTCTCCCACACCCTGTCGAGTGCAGTACCATCGGCGCTGAAGGGCTTAGCTTCCGGG
>NZ_JBWZNF010000031.1:0-11403 GCF_056945715.1 Rhodococcus sp. MurmanLake-1
GGAAGTGTCAACGACACGTCCTGCCAAATCCTCTGCGACCCGAAAGACTTTGTCAGTCCTTGTACCGCTACCTCGACACCCATGACTAGGCTCCCTCTTCTTGCTTGCTAGTGACTTGCGAACACAATCGAACTCAAACCTGTGGGAGTGCCGCCGATCTCAGACGGGTGTGATGTCGGAGATGAGCCAACTACCATCGGCATCTGTCATGGTGACCCGCACGCGGCTGCCATCCAGCCGAGGCCCCTCGTATTTGGTGCTGGTGGTGCTTTGGTTGAGAAACAGCAGCAACGTCACGTCATTCGCGTCAGCGTTGACCACCGAACTCTCCACCACCTCAGCGACGGTGATGATCGAATCTCGATGCGCCGCAGGGATGATGACGCCGGAGCTGAGTTCGGCGAAATCGTCTCGAAACTTTCCGGTTAGATTGTCTACGGCCGAGGCGAATTGCGTATCCACTGTATTGAAATCGTAGGACAGCACCTGCGGCAAACGAGTCTCGGCCGAATCGGTGGCTGCCGTGATCGCGTCATCTGTGGCGCGATGACCTGACAGTTGATGTTCGAGTACTGCCGTACCTCCAATCGCACCGGCCAACAGTATCCCGAGTCCAGCGAGCGATACGGCCGTTGTCCGCGTGCTCAAGGTAGACAGTCTCCGCAGCGGTCTGCGGCGCGTCGGCCGGTGACGAGCGAGGGCCAAATCCGACTTCACTTCTTCGGTCGCGTTCATGCCACGAACTCCACGTTGGAAACGAGCCAATTGCCGTCTATTTCCTCGAGATTCATCTTCATGCGGTAAACCCGTTGCTGCCCTTCCGGAGCTTCGGTGTTCTTGACCGTGGAGGTAACAGCCGTCAGAACTGTTGCGTGAGAGTCGTCGGAGTCGACGATCCCTATTTCCTTTACCTCGCCGGTCGATTTGACCTGACCGTCGTTGAGGACGGTGGCAAAGCTGCCCGAGATCTTCTCGAACTGATCCCGAAACGATCCCGTCGCACTAGCCGCGATCGAATCCAAATTCTCCTGAGCGGCATCGTGATCGAGGGAAACAAGTTGTGACGCGATGCGACTGGCGGTTTCCGTGACCGTGCGATCCCGGGCAGTATCGGCGTTGTCCGCGCGAACCTCGAGTCCGGCGCGAACACAGAGTCCACCGAAAATCAGGACTGCGATGGCCAGCGCCGCGAAGACGATTCCGCGGAACCTGCTCGCTACCGGGAGGCTAGAAGTGCCCTTCGGCGTGCTGTCGAGCTCGTCTATGAGATCAGAATTGTCTACTTGATCAGAAGTGATTGCCATCCCAAGTCTTCCTTTCCGTGTGCTGTGTCCTGGACCGATTGACCGAGGATGTAAGTAATGCCGTCCGGCCCGCGGAACGCTCCCTTGGCTTCCGAATAGGGTGTGGCGGTGTCGACCTGCGTTGAGCGCGGTGTCGGTTCGGGTGTTCTAGCTGGCGCAAGAACGGCGGGCTGCGGTGCAGCCCCGCCGCCCGGTACCGAATCCCCGGGGTGTGCGAGCATCTCCGGCCATGTCGAGGGGAGCCCCCGTGGGCAGTTGGCGATATCCGCAGTTCGGACGCTCGGATCGGTGGCGCAGGGGAGGTTGCGTGCACCACGCGGCACTTTCGGATTATCCGGCGCGACCTTGCAGTACGCGCCGGGCGGCACTTCGGCCGGACCGATGTCGGACGGATCTCGCCGTACCGTGGACTGGTATCCCTCGGTGCACGGGGGCGGGTTGAGAGTGTTGCCCAGCTTGATGTCTAGGGGCGCTTGGGGTGAGAGTTTGTCGTCGTCGAGTTGGAAGCCGGTCACGCTGTAATTACTCACTGCCGACAGTGCCGGATAGACCACGAGGATCTGGCGTAGTTGAGGCAAATTGACTCGTAAGACCTGGCCACCGGTTTGCAGGTCGGACAACAGTACCGGCAGCGTGGGATCGAGCTCGGCGAGGGTCCCCGAGACGGTGTCGGCGGCACTGGAAGCATGGTCGAGAACCCCGCGAATGTGACCGTCACTGAGCGTGAGTTGTTCGGTGAACGAGGCGAGATCATGTGTGAAGGATCGTACGTCGCCACTGACCTCGTTGCCGGTGTTGAGAAGGGGTTCGGCATCATGAACCAGATCGAGTGTAGGGCCGATGTCGGTCTGCGCGAGTGCGAGCAGACGTGAGGACGAGTCGATCAGCGATGACAGGGCCGGGCCGGTGCCGTCAAACGCCAGGTATGTCTCGTCGACAGCGGTGCGTAGAGTTTCGGGAGCAACACTGTCGAGGAGCCGCTGGGTTTGATCGAGGACCACCGCGGTACTCGTGGGCACCGAGGTTTTTTGCACTCGGATGACGTCACCGTCAGCGAGATACGGGCTACGCTCGGTGGCCGGTGTCAGATCGACGAACTGCTCGCCTATCGCTGACATACTCTTGATTGTGGCGAGGGTGTCGGCCGGCACCTGGGGTTCATTCCGCAGCTGCATGCTCACTCGGACCACGTCGGAGGCCAGATCCAGATCGATTGCTGTCACGCGTCCTATGTCGAGTCCCCGATAGGTGACCAACGCGTTCTTGTATATGCCACTGCCATCAGTGAATTCGGCGCTGACAGTGTATGTGTCGAAGCCGGTGAGTCGTTGGATTCCAACGTAGCGAATCAATCCGTACACCAGGCTCGCGATGGCAAGGATCGCGAAGACGATCAGTTGGCCCTTGACCAGTTTAGTATGCATCTAGCGTCCGCCGTTCGTGTTGTCGGTCCCGGTCGGAGCCGAAGGCTCGGTCGGGGCGATCAATGGGTTGACGGCTCGATTGGACATGGGGACGAGATCCTTGACCGGGAAGGAGCCGACGACCTTCGTCTGGATGGCTTCCGCGCTGAGATCGAGTGTGAGGAACAGATTGGCGTAGTCACCCCGAAAGCCCTTCTCCACCGCGGTCACAGGGAAGGGGTAGGTCAGTCCCACCAGCAGGGATTCGGGCAGGTCCTCGCCTGCTGCGGCCAGTTGTGTCAAGACCGGCCCGAGGCTGTGCAGGTTCGCGGTCAGATCTTCTTGGCTACTGCTCAGGACCTCGGCCGCCCGGTCTCCGAGATTTCCGACGCTGTCGAGCATCGTTACCAACTGCGTCTTCTGCTCGTCGAGGACGGCGAGGGCCGGTTGGATCGCCTCGATACCGCTGCCGAGTGTGTCCTTCTGCAGAGCAAGCTCGTAGGAGAACTGGTCGAGACTGTCGATGGCTCGCACGATGTCCTCACGCTGCTGGTCGAGCCCACTCACAAACGTCTCGATTCGTCCGAAGGACCGGTTCACCGCGTCCTCGTTACCGCCGACAGCGTCGTTGAGTTCGGTCATGATGGTGCGTACCTGTTGCAAGCCACTGCCATTGAGAACCAGCGACAGCGCAGCGAGCACCTGCTCAGTGGCTGGGTATTGCGAACTCGACGTCAATGCGATGCTGTCACCGTCCTGCAGTTTCTCTCCCTCGCCGCCGGGGCCTGTCGGCGAGGTCAGTTCGAGATACTGCGCGCCAAGCACACTCGTCTGCGCAAGCTGCGCGGTGACGTTCCTGGGCAACTCGACCTGGTCGTCGATATCGGCTGTGACGACTGCGATGCTGTTTTTCACCGCGATGGTCGTGACGGTCCCGACCGTGACGTTATCCGCCTTCACTATCGAGTTTCCCACCAGATTCTGGACATCACGCAGCTCAATGGTCACGGTGTACGCGCCGCTGCCGACCGAATTACCTGGCAACGGAAGAGAATTGGCCCCGTCGAATCGGCAGCCTGTCGCCATCACCGTGGTCAGTGCGAGCATTCCGATCAGTTTCAGTGGTGCAACGGTCTTCATCGTCCACCTCCTGGTGTGAATAGTTCGGGAAGTCCGGGGGCTACTGTGGGGGAAAGAGCAGGAGCGGTGGCAGGCGGGCCCGATCCTCCGCCCTGAGCTGCTCGCACGGCGGCACTGAACAGGTCGCCGAAGTTCTCGCTGGCCCGTGTGCACTCTTGTTGCGGCGCATCGACTGTCGTGAGTAACGCACAGATCATCGACATCGGATCCGGGTAATCCGCAATCTCGATGTTCGCGGTGAGCGAATTGGAATCGGGATCGTAGATGTTGTATAGATCCGCGAGCGCGGTGGGAGCGCCATGCAGAATCTGTGCGAGATCGTCTACCCTGTTCACCAGCAGATTCGTGATCCGGGTGAGCGAGGAAACGTCCTTCGTCAACGCCCCCCGATTGTCGCCGACGAACTTCTGGATTTCGGGGAGCATCGAATCGAGTGCGGCCACGGCAGCGTCGAGCTCAGTGCGATTGTCGTTGAGCAGCTTCGAAGCGCCGCCGAGCTGCGAGGCGAAGATCTCGATCTCGGAATCGTTGGCGGCAAGTGCAGACACCACCGTCTGCAGGTTGCGCACCGTCCCGAAAAGATCCGGCCCGCCGTCGGCGAGCGTCCGCATGGCTGCGGAGAGATTGATGAGGCTCTCCTTGAGAGTCTTGCCGTTCCCGCCCAGCGCCTTGGTGGTGGCATCGGCGATGCGGCTCAGCGCACCGCCCTCGTTCCCGTCCTTCGGACCGAGGTCGGTGGCGAGGTCGGCTACCTGCTTCTTGACCTGATCGTATTCGACCGGGACGGCGGTTCGTTCGAGTGGAATCTCGGCACCGTCGGCGAGTTTGGGTCCGGCATCGGAGACGGAGGTCAGCTGAATGTAGCGGCCCGATACCAGGGTCGGTGCCACGATCACGGCACGGCTGTCCGCATCGACCCCGTGCTCCGAGTCGAAGTGCAGGGAGATTTTCACCTGGTCGCCGATCGGTTCGATGGTGTCCACCGCACCCACCGGAACGCCACGAATCATGACCCGGTCCCCGGTGTACAAACCCACCGAGCTTACGAAGTACGCCGTCACCTTCGTCGCAGCCGAACTCGCAGCCCAGGTCGCGAGGGCCGTGGCGACGATAGCGACAACGATCAAGCCTGCCAAGATCCTGCCAGGCAAGGGGATTCGGCGTCTGCTCTGCGTACTCATCGGTGACTGTCTCCTCCAGGGCTGCCGGGTTGTTGCCCGTTGAGATTGGCCGGGGTGATGTTCTGTAGCAGTACGCTGAAGAACGGTCCGCTCCCAACGACCTCGCCGAGCTGGGTGACGTAGGGTCGCAGACCCGAAATAGAGTCGTTGATGTTGGCGTAGTTGGCATTGAGGGTTTCCAGAACCCTGTCTACCTGGGCGAGCATCGGCCCGGTAGTAGCGGCATTGTCCTGGGCCAGCCCTCGGAGCTCGTCGCTCACGGCGCGGACGCGCACAAGCAGGGCGCGAATGGTCGCCGCTCGATCGTTGAGGGCAGAAAACAAGATCCCTCCGTCGGAGACCAGTGCCACCAGGTTCTGATTCCGCTCTGCGAGGATTCCCGTGACCGAGTTTGATTGCTGCAAGAGGTTGCGCAGTTCCTCGTCCCGCGAGGCGATGGTCGTCGACAATCGCGACAAACCCTCGAGCGAGGGACGGAGATTGTCCGGAATCTCGTCGAGAACGGTCGACACACTGTCGAGCGCTTCCGAAAGTTGCTTCTTGTCTGTCCCTTCGAGTCGATGAGTCAACTGATTGAGGGATTCGGTGATATCAAACCCCGAGGAGGTGTTCTCCAATGAGATTCGGTCACCGATGTCACCGTCACCGTCAGGGCGCACTTCTACGTAGCGGCGACCGAGTGCAGTCTCCACCTTAATGGAGGCGGTGGTGCGCTTGCCGAGTGAGCGGCCGTCGGTATCGATCTCGAGATCTATGTCTACATGGTCACCGGACAAAGAGATCGACGAGATCTTGCCGACCTCGATCCCAGAAATCTGTACCGAGTCCCCCGCCGTCAGTCCGCTGGCATCGTCGAACTCTGCAACCACAGTCTGTGTGCCGGATAGTCCGGGAATGCTGTCGTAATTGAAGACCGCGACGAGGGCAGCGATAATGATCGCGGTTCCCACCAGGCCCATTCGGACAGGGTCCCGTTCCTGGAATGATCTCATTCGCTTACCTGCATCTTTCTGCTGGCGCTGTGAACATGGGTGTGGTTGCCGGGCCGCCGATTCCGGGATACCGAATGGCGAGGCCGCAGACGAAGAAGTTGACGAAATTTCCGTAACCCGACGCTCGGTTCAACAGTTGATAGGTGCTGGGGAGTTTGGCCAAGAGCAGATTCAGCGTGTCGGCCTTGTCGTTGAGATTGCTTGCCAGCTGTTGGAGTTGGGTGATGTCTGTTGCTATTGCCGGACGATTGTCCGCGAGGAGCTGCGCAGTTTCTGCGGCGCCGGCACCGATGTGGTCGATTGCCGTGGTAATCGTGTCCCTGTCGGCGTTGAGTCCACTGACCAACTGCTGGAGGTTGACGACGAGCTCGCTGAACTGATCACCTCGACGATGCACGGTATCGAGTGCGGCGGAGAGATTGTCGATAGTCCGCCCGATGACCTCGTCGCGGTCGGCGAGACTGTTACCCAGGGTCCCGATCTGTCGGATCAGGGACGCGATATTCTGTTCCTGCCCGTTCAACACCTCGATCAACGAGGCGGAAAGCTCGTTCGTCTGATCGGGATCGAGGCCCTGCAACAGCGGCTTGAAGCCGTTGACAAGAGTATCGATGTCGAGCGCAGGTCGCGTTTGCCCCACCGGGATCGCGTCTCCCTCTGAGCGGACGCCGGATGCGTCGGGGTCGATGGTCAATTCCAGGTAGCGGTCACCGATCAGATTCTTGTATTTGATGGCGGCCGTGGAACTGTTGAACACATCGATATCAGTGGAGACGGTGAAGTCGACTTGTACCAGTCCGTCCCCGGCGAAGGCGACTTTCGTGACGTCGCCGACCGGGACGCCTGCGACCTTGACGTCTTCACCGGTCTTCATTCCGGATGCACTGGTGAACAGCGCTCGGTAGCTGCGCGCCGCACCGAACCGCAGATCGCCGACGACGACGACCAGCATCGCCGTGATGACGGAAGTGATCACGAGGAATACGACGAGCTTGAGCCCGGCATGTCGCGCGATCATCGGGTCATTCCGTAAATCAGCGAGGCGAACGGATTGCCGATCAGGTCCATGGGCGAGAGTACAGGACCGTATACCGTTGTTCCGGTGTTGAAGTCGGTATGACCAGGAGGGGCGCTGTTCGGCCCGTACGGGTACCCGTAGCAGCTCGGCGGATTGTCGGCACCGTTCACGGGCAGATCCTCTTCGTAGGTATAGGGCGGATCACCCATCAGTAAGGTGCCCAGGATGTTGAGGCCGGGCCGGTCTCCGCCGAATGCACGCTCGAGATATCTGCGCGACTGATTGAGACTCGAGAAGAAGCACGGGTAGGACGGTGAGTACTCCGCCAACAGCCTTGTCGTCGGATCCAATGCGTCGACCGCGCGAATCAATGGCGTTCCCGAGCGGTCGAGCACCTGGGTGCCGGTGTTTCCGAAAGTGGTGAAGCTCAACAGAAATGCACTCAGCTGAGCCTGCTTCTCTACGACGGTATTGCCGGCGACAGAGAGGTTGCCGACGGTGTCCATGAAGTCCGGGGTGACAGCGGCGAATGTCTCGATGTTGTCGGCAAGCAACGGGATGTCCCGCTGTAGGATCGGCATGCTCTCGTTGAACTGGCCGAGATATCGATCGACGTCGACCAAAAGGTCCCCGAAACGTTCGCCGCGGCCATCAAGGGCAGTATCCAGGGCGGTCAGTGTCGCGCTGACCTTCTGCGGCTCGATCGTATCGAGCACACCCAACAGAGACTGGAAGGTACGGTTGATCTCGACGGAGACCTTGGCGTTGTCGATTACCGATCCAGCGGTCAAAGTACTCGTCAATGGATATTCGGGGGTCACGAGAGTGACGAACTTCCGCCCGAACAGTGTTGTCGGGGCGATGTCCGCGCCCACGTTCGACGGTAATTTGCGGGCTTCCTCGGGTTTGAGTTCCAAGATCAGCGTTGCGTGATCGTCATCGAGTTCGACCCGATCGACGCGTCCGATCACCATCCCCTTCACCTTGACGTCTGATCCAGGTTCCATGAGCAGACCAGCTCGGTCCGCGTACAGGAAAACGCGAGTGCTCGGGGTCAACACCCCGGTGTATGACGCGAGCGCGCCGACCAGAACCAGAAGAGCACAAACCAGTGCGATCATCGCCAGCAGTATTGCGCGACCGCGCGAGATTTCGATTCTCATCCGGACACCCGTACCGTCGAATGCACGCCGCCGTAGACCGCGATACCGACTACGAGGTCGATGACCATGATGGCGATCAAAGATGTACGGACTGCACGCCCCACCGCGACGCCGACACCGGCAGGCCCGCCCGATGCGTTGTACCCGTGGTAACAGTGCACGCACATCACGACAACCGAGATGACGAGGACTTTGACCAGTGACCACAGGACGTCGTAGGGGTCGAGGAAAAGATTGAAATAGTGCGTATAGGTACCCGAGGACTGATCGGACAACACGACACTGACGATTTCGGTCGACGCGTATCCCATGAACAGAGCGATTGCGTACAGCGGTGCGACTGCCACAAGACCTGCGAGAATGCGAGTGGTAACAAGGTACGGGATCGACGGGACCGACATCACCTCCAACGCGTCGATCTCCTCACTGACGCGCATCGCCCCGAGCTGGGCCGTGAAACCGGCCCCGACCGTAGCTGTCAGCGCGACACCCGCGATCACCGGAATCGCCTCACGAGTGTTGAAGAACGCGGAGATGAAACCCGACATCGCCTCGACACCCACACGCCCTAGCGAGCTGCTTCCTTGCTGTCCGACTTCGTACCCTGCTGCAGCAGTGAGGAACCCGACGATGACAACGGTTCCACCAATCACCGCGAGGGCACCCGTGCCGAGGCTAACCTCGGCGATCAGTCGCACCACTTCACGGCGGTAGCGCCGCAGAGTTCGTGGAATCCACCCAATGCTGTGGATGTGGAACGAGAGCTGTGAGCCGGCATCGACCATCCCATCGGTAGATCGCTGTGCAGCACCTCGGAGCTTGTGCCCCCAGGGCTTTTGGCGAAGGACGGAGTCGATACCGTGTTCGCTGGAGGTAGTCATGGCAAGTCCCGTTCAGTGAATGGTCAACGTAGTGATGATGGCGTTGGAGAGAAAAAGCAGCAAAAAGCTGAACACAACGGTCTGGTTCACAGCGTCGCCGACTCCCTTGGGCCCGCCCTTTGCATTCAGCCCTAGGTGGCAAGCAACCAGTCCGGCCAGAAAACCGAACACCGCGGCTTTCATCTCACTGATCATCAGATCAGGGAGTCCTGTCAAAATCGGTATGGCAGTGATGAATTGCCCGGGGGTCGCGCCTTGAAGGTACACCGCATACAGGTAGCCACCCACCAACCCGACGGCGGTGACCAGTCCGTTGAGGAAAAGGGCAACGACGGTGGAGGCAATGACGCGTGGGACGACGAGTCGCTGCAGAGGATCGATTCCCAGAACTCGCATTGCATCGATTTCTTCGCGGATCGTGCGGGATCCCAAGTCCGCACATATTGCCGTTGCGCCAGCTCCTGCTACCACGAGAACTGTTACTACAGGACCGATTTCGCGTATCACTGCGACGCCGGCGCCAGCACCACTGAGATCGATGGCCCCGATCTCATTGAGCAGCACATTGATCTGAAAGACGACCATCACACAGAAGGGAATCGCCATGAGCAGCGTCGGCACGATGGAGACGCTGGCAATGAACCATGCCTGGTGCACAAATTCCCGAAACTGAAAGGGTCGACGAGGAAGCCGCCGCAGTGTTTCTGCCGCAGTGCCGTAGAACTGTCCGATTGCGCGGGGAACTACGGTTGCCAACTCAACCCAACGCCCTGCCACACGACTATCTGTGGTGCTCATCATTTTCCGTTTCGGTCATGGATCGGGAACGAATCAATCTGTGGAAGTTTCACCTCCACGGCGCGACCGTCTCGGCGACGGAGAGAAACAGTCACATCGGCGCGAGCGCCGATCGGCGACCTCTCGTTGCAGCACTGTCGGGTCACCGTTCCTGCCGTCCAGTAAGTCGCGCGTACCGGGGTGTCAAAGTACAGTACATGGTCGCAGATCCGAGTGGATTACGAATTGCTCTGCGCACCAGTCATTTTCCCCGAAGAGCTAGTGATCTTCACGATCGGCAAGACCAGCGCGGCCGGAGCCGACGCCGGCACCACAGGCGACTTGGGTGCAATCGGAGCCAAACGCTCGTAGCCGCTGCCCTGGGCGGGACGCAGGTCGGTCTCCCCCTTGTTCGGCCACAGCGAGGCCGAGCGCTCGGCCTGAGCGGCAATGGTCAGCGACGGATTCACACCGAGGTTGGCCGAGACCGCTGCGCCGTCGACGACGCTGAGCGTCGGGTAGCCGTACACGCGGTGGTACGGATCGATGACGCCGTGATCGGAATCCGACGCGATAGCGCAACCACCCAGGAAGTGCGCCGTCAGTGGAACGTTGAAGATCTCGCCCCACGTACCAGCGGGGACGCCGTCGATCTTCTCGGCAACTCGACGCGTCGCCTCGTTGCCCTCCGGGATCCACGTCGGGTTCGGCTGACCGTGGCCCTGCTTGCTGGTGACCTTGCGTCGACCGAACAGGCCCTTCTTCGTGTACGTGGTGATCGAGTTGTCGAGGTTCTGCATGACCAACGCGATGATCGTGCGCTCACTCCAGTCCTTGACCGTGAGCGTGCGCAACAGACCCAAGGGGTGCCGCAGAACCATCTTCAGGTATTTCAGGAACCGTGGCGTCTTGCCGCCGCCGTCCGTCATCAAGGTCTGCAACAGGCCCATCGCGTTCGATCCCTTGCCGTAGCGGACCGGCTCGATGTGGGTGTCGCTGCTCGGGTGGAACGACGAGGTGATCGCCACTCCGCGGGTCAGGTCGAGTGCGGGATCGACCTTGTACTTGCCTGCACCGACAATGGATTCGGAGTTCGTTCGAGTCAGCTCGCCGAGCTTGTCGGAGAGCTTGGGCAGCGCTCCGGTGTCCTTCATGTCGAAGAGCAGATGCTGAGTGCCCCACGTTCCGGCCGCGAGAATGACGTTCGCAGCCGTGTAGGTGCGGCGGTTCTTTCGTCCGAATGCACCGGTTCGCTCGGTGAACACGTCCCACGAACCGTCGCGAGCCTCACGAAGCCCGGACACGGTGGTCATCGGAATGATCTCGGCGCCGGCCGTCTCGGCAAGGCCCAGATAGTTCTTGAGGAGCGTGTTCTTCGCTCCGTGACGGCAGCCCGTCATGCACTCGCCACACTCGATGCAACCGGTGCGCTCGGGTCCGACGCCGCCGAAGTACGGGTCCTTCGCTTTCTTGCCCGGCTCACCGAAGTAGACGCCGACAGGGGTCTGGATGAACGTGTCGCCGACGCCCATGTCGTCGGCGAC
>NZ_JBWZNF010000032.1:0-9267 GCF_056945715.1 Rhodococcus sp. MurmanLake-1
TTTTTTTTGGTAAATTTGATCACCTACAAATAGCTTTTAACCATTTTTTTTAAATCTCACATACCAAGTTAAATTTAGCTTAACATAACAATAAACAATTCGCTTTTCAAAAAATGCTCTATCTTGTTCAATAAACAAAAAACATAAAAAAGAGCCCTGAAAATAGGACTCTTTTTAATAATCATCATTACCACCATTTCATTTAACAGCACTACTATGATTATAAATATAGTTCAACAAAATCACGAAGTATGCCAGTACCTCTCATCTTCCAAGGTGTTGACGCACCTAGCAAGTCTACAATTCCATATCCCTAATTCAAAACATACTCATGCGTTAACAAAAGAAGTTGAAGTGCGCCATATAGCACCACAAAATACCATTAGCCAACTATACCTTTAGCATACAAAAACTATCCAAGTACATAAAATCCCCTAAATTATTTTGACTCAATGTCACCTGGAATATATTCAATTAAGTCCGATAATTTAACATCTAACTTCTCACAGATCGCTATTAAAGTATCTAATCTTAAAGACGACACACTTTCATTATGCCAAAGCTTATTAATAGAATTACGACTCACACCAGTTATCCTTATTAACTCCGCAATATTATCTATATTTTTTTGGGCCATAATCATACGAATGTTATTTACTAACTTCATTCTTCTTACTCCTTATATTCAACATACACTCTATTTTACTTATAAAGATAATTTTATGCAATTTATAAGTAAAAATAAACCTTTTAAAGGTTATATTTATTTATATGTATTGATATTTTAACTTTATAAGGTTAAAATATAACCACAGACAAAAACAAAAGAATAATGAACATGAAAGGAAGAACGATTTGGCATATCTAACAGCAAAAAAAGTAAAAGGAAACATTTACTTTTATGTATCTCAATACGTTGGAACACAACCATATTACTCAAAACACTATAGATATATAAATATTTACTCAATCGGCAATCAAAAAATAGCTTTAGAGAGAATCGCTATGTGGTTATTAGATAACAACCGCATACCAAAAGAACTAATAGAAATCGGAGTATCCATAAACGATGTGAAATATTGGTATGAAAAAGTTGAAAAAACATTACAGAACTACTCTTTAACTAACCATAAAAATACCTAAAAGGAGCATTACTATGGCATTTCTAACAAATTACAAAGCAAATGGAAAAAGATACTTTTATGTAGAAAAATATGTTGGTAAAAAACCATATACCTGCAAACAAAGTGAACGTATTTATTCGATTGGAAACGAAAGAATCACATTAGAAAGGCTCACTTTATGGATTTTAGATAACAGTTTCATTCCAAGCGAATTAATAAAGATCGGAATATCAATTGACGATATAGAAAACTGGAGAGAAAAAGTAGAAAATACCATAAAAAGATACTCTCTATAACTAAAAACAAGAAAAAAGACTGATATTTTTATCAGTCTTTTTTCCTTTAACTATTTATATTTTTTCACCACAAAAGGGTTAGATATTTTAATAATATATTTATATATTTAATAAAAGTTATGCGTGACTGTTTGTTTTTTTCATTTGCGAACAAAAACAAACAGACTTTAAGGGTAAAAAGGATTAAAAATATACAGAAATCACGAAATAAAAAATTCACAAAACAACAAATTCAAACATAATCTAAACATCTTTTTTTATCACACAACTCGATTAAAACGGTGCGACTTTTTAATGATATATATATATCTATGAAATGAAAATGCGAGCAAAGTTTTTTCGTTTTCAGTTCATCATAGAGATACTATATAAACTCCGTAATTTCGGAATACGGAATTACAAAGAAAACAGAAAACAAAAATTTCGAAAATCGAAAAATCGAGATTTCAAATTCAACAAAATTCAAAATCAAATTCCACATCAAAATCTCCCCCAAAAAATAAACCTTCAAAAAACGTACGGTATTTTATCGTTATATATATAACTAAAAAAATTCATGCGCACACTTTAGTTTTCCATCCTGTACGGTAGTAACGGGAAGTTTTAGGATATAAACTATATAGCTTATAAATTTAAAAAAGAATTCACAAATTCACGAAATTAAAGTTTTAAAAAAAGAAAGACATTTTGTCTTTCTTTTTTTAAAACCAATTACCTTTTGTTTCTGACATCCGTTTTTTTATCTCTAGCATTTTTTTCATTTGTTCTCTTTCTAACGGATCACTAATATCATCTAATTCTAATTTTTTTAACGGTTGTACAAATTTATAGCTGCCATTCTTTTTTTCAGCTAAATAATAATACTGTAATTCATCATTCCAATAATATATGACTTGTTCACTCAACATAAAAGCCCCCAGTAATCACCTTAATATTAGCCCATTACACCATCATAGCATCAATGAAGCCCTAAAATTAACGCAATACAAAAGAGACAGTTCCAAAAGTAACCGTATCAAAAAGTAGTCTCAAATAACTGATAAACGCATCATAAAGCCAAAAACAAGTGTCTCAAAAAGTCCCTAAAATCATTTGCAAACGTTCATAAAAATATATATAATTTATGAACGGTAGGGTTATATGTTTTATATATATAAAAAACCGCACCCTTTTTGGGTTATTTTTCTTTGATGACAATCAATATAAAAGTCATTAAAATGAATAATATACGGTATACATGCAATAATAGACGTAGTTATTCTCAAAACTAAATTTAAGTTCTAAACCATAAAAAAATCCTTCCAAGTGCGCCAACACTCGAAAGGATTGTAAGTATATCTTTTTAAATTCAACTTTTATTTTTGCTTACTAGGTTTATTTTTCATGAGTTCTGCTAATTCTCCAGTTAGTAGAACTTTTTTCTTTTCATAATCCCCAGCAACATCAAACAACTTAGGAACATGTTGTTTTATTTTCTTTCTCCAATTACTCTTTTGATCCTTATCCATCATCCCAAAATAACGACCATGATAATCATTCATGATAGCCTCTAAAACAATACGATCGTTCACCTTAATTTTACTGTTATCTACTTTTTCTAAATCTCCAACAATTATCGAATCAAACGGATTATATTCCGAATCTATCCATTCTTTCGCTTTCTTCTTACGCAAACGAGCTTCAAAACGTGTTACATGTTCAACATCAGGATACTGATCTAAAGTTTCATTTTCTTCATTCTCTCTTTTTTTATTATAGATACAAAGATGATTATCCGAACCTCGTTTACCAATGTACATCGTTTCTATTTTTTTATCTCTATCCAAATAAATACATTCTGATTTACTAGACAAATCTTTTATTTTTAAATCTGCAATTTTAACTGGATAATCACAAGCTATATGTATACCTGTAACTTCAATATTTTCTAACAATCCCAACACTAATCGTATCGCCTCATCAACCACACGATTATATGCCATATGCTTAGGATTAAATTCAAATCTAACATCTTTCAACAAACGATCATTTTTCTTTTTTCCGTTATTCGGAAGAAAACCATTTGCATCTAACTGTAAAAACATTTCAGCATTTCTTAACAACTCATCTCTTTTAACTTCAATCAATTTCTCTTTATTTTCCAAAGTATTAAGTAGTATCTGAACATGTTCCTCATGAATTTTTTCCATGGCTTCACTTTTAAAACCAGTTGCAAGTTCTTGCTCATCTATTTCAGATTTCAATGCGACTATTTCGCCTTTCAACTTCTCAATAGTCAGTTCTATTTGTCTCTCGTGCCGTTTCAATTTCCTTTCATCAGTTAAACGGCCATCTTCATCAGTTTCAGCTATCAATTCTTTCACATCAGCTAAACTTTCAAACAAACCTTGATACTCAGCATTAGAAAGTAACGATTCTCCAACTTCTCTTGCTTTCTTCTCCTGCTCTATTTGAATTTCTAGTCTAATCCTATGAGAGATTAATTTAGGAAGATCAACTGACGCTTTTTTTAATTCTCCCGCCAACTCAATATAACCACAATCAACAGAGTCACACTTTAAAACTTCCTCATAACCGAAATTTTTCGAACGGTTTGCCTGCAATGAATATGGCATATTTGAACTTGTAACCATTCTTATAAATTCTTCTTTTTTGATACCTTCTTTAAAATCTGCAACAATACTTAATTTATCAATCGTTATATCTAACAAATTAGATTTTAGTACATCATTCATAACAAAATCCTAAACCCCCAAACAGTTATATTTTTGAACCCGTCCAAAGCGTAGTTGGATAATAATCGAGAAATTCTCGAACTTTACCTGCTTATTAGAATAACAGGTAACTTTTTTCGAGAGTTAATCTCCCTCAACTAAAAAATCATTCCAAAACACATTTACTTCCCATTTTCTTTTTCCAAATAAGAAAAATAAAACTCAAATGCTTTTTCTGCAATTTCCGCTTTCGTAGAAAAACGTCCACTACTAACCAATCCCTTAATCCTTTCAGATGTTTCTTTTGGCAATCTAAAAGTCTCAGGGATTTTCGGATTCTTACCGTCTTTCGGTTTCCTACCAACAGTCACATAATTAGCTTTACTCATTAAAACACCTCCAAATAACCCAGTAACAACATGTTATCATTTCGTATGACGTTTTGTAAATAACTTTGTTTTAAAATAACATAAAATCCGAATATAAAAGAACTCATAAAGAGTTCTCCCAACCTATAATTCATCTCCATAAACCAACCGATATAATCCATCAAACCCTAAACTAGCTTCAATCATTTTAATCATTTCTTTAGTGTAATAATCCAACTGATCGTGATTCTGACTTTCAAGAAATTGTTTTTCATCAACTGTATTTAAAAGTCTCAAAATAAATTCCAGTTTCAAATCATGATTCCAATAAGGCATATCAGAGTAACCTTCAATCTCCGCTTTTATATCTTCAGACTTAAATTTTATTTTCACCCGTTCTCTAGACATACTTATCCCTCTTTTCCCTAGTTATAAATATTAGAAACATCAATAAAAAAACATCACAGACCATTGATACCAAAGTATTTTCTAATAACATCACCCACTTCGCGCCCCGAGATGTTTCTAATATATCAAGTAATATAATTAATCCTTTTCTTTAACAATAAAAAAATAGGACTCTTGCATAATAAATATAAACAAGAGTCCTATTACCATTAAATATTTCTAATGCAAATTCTAATTTTCAACCTTTTGTTCTTCCAGCAAAGTGTTCATTACTTCAGTAGCCCCTTCTGGAATACTCATTTTAATAGATTCCGGAAGACATTCTTTAGCTGTATGGGCAATCGCTTTTGTAGTCTCAGGATTATTTCTTATAAACTTACCAGTTTTACTACAAAATGCTTTAAACCAATTCTTTTTAGTTAATATCTGTACTTGCTTTTTAAGGAAATCTATTTCCTTAAAAAGTTTCGAAACTTCTTGTTTTAAAAAATCTTTTTCTGTAATTTGTTCAGCCAATCTCTCTTCAATTAAAGCTTTAAAATCTTCTAATTTGCTTTCCATTTCCTCCATTTCCGGATGAGAAAACTTGTCATTAGAATCCAAACCATTCTCTACAAAATAAGAATCCACTTTATCTATCAATTCTTCTACTTGAGATTGATTCTTCATTACTCTCCTTGCTAAAGGTGTAGTTTTAAACTCATCTTCCATTCGCTTTACCCAATCCCGAATCTCAGTAGTATAAATATCTACCCCAGAAACATTCCCCTTCTGAATCTTCATAACCTTTCCAGGGCTGCACTCATAACGAAATTCCGATGATCCATTAATATAAGTGTGAAAATAACAAGTTTCATCAAACAAATACTTTATGATTAATTCTTGAGAATAACTTTTTTCTTCTGGAAGTGTTACTGAAAAATCATCAATTTCAAAGAAATCACTATAGTCCAACGCAAAATAAACTTTACTTAGAAACGTATTAGTTAACACAAAAAATCCTCCCAACTTGTATATACCCAACAATAAAAATACACAAAATAAAAACAATAAAGTCACACAAGACTTTACTATCCTCATTAAAATTAAATATACCAATATCTAACAACATAATACACATCTAAAAACACTTATTTCAATTTCCTTTTTTTAAAAACAAGAGCCATCCCCAATCCCCTTGTATAATATCCCCATATATTCACATCAACAATTTACGAGGACGTTATACAAGGCTCTACAATCCTCGCTATATTTCACAAAAATAAGTTCCACTAATGCTAACTTCTAAAGAATAAAGGGAACTCCCATAGAGTCCCCCAACACACTATTACTCTTTATCATCCAAAGATACTAACGCAATACTTTCACTCATATCACTCAAACTTTTACTTATATCACTCAAGCCTTCACCAAGTCCCATAATTTGTTCATTCATCCCTTTGATAAGTTCTCCAATACCAGCTAATTGTTCATCCTTACGATCATAGTCATCAATTTTCATAGTCAATTCCAAAATCCTGCAAGTCTCTTCAATCGTTAAATTATTTTTCTCAGCCAAATCCTTCACAGTGTTTATAAAGTTCACTCCAAAGCTATGAAAATACTCCATCCTTGGTTGTTGATTAAATAATGTCCCCACACTATCTCTCCAATCCCTGGTCCCGATTTTTCTGTTGGCTTCTTCGCACTTGTTTTAATCTCTTTTGTTGTTCTTCATGCTCTTGTTTGTGATTCAAGAACTTTTGAGCACCACTTACTTCGTCATCACCAGCAAAATGTCGTTTTAAAAACTTGCGATTCATCTTATCCAGTATACTCGCTTTAACATAACCAATCATTCCTGCAAATTCAGGCAACTTCTCCTTATACAAATCTTTCACTCGATCCAACGTTTTCTTAAGAAAATCATTTTCGCCCTTTAACCCTTCATTCTCTCTTTTTAAATCAGTTACTTTCCTCTCTAAAAAACGTTGTTCTTTATATAAATTATCTTTTTCATATTCACTCTTAACCTTTTCGTTTTTAAGGCGCTTATTTTCCTCTCTAAGCGTTTCAGAAGACTTAGCCAATACTTTTATACTTTCAAAGTCTTCTAATGCAATCTCGACCGTTTTAGAGCGTATAAACCCACCTTTCTCTTTAACAGGGATCTCATCTACACTTTTAGCTTTATCTAAAGATAATTTCAAATCATGAAGACGACTATCTATCTCGTTCTTTTCCTGTTCTAACTTCTCTATTTCTTGTTGCAAAGTCACCGCTTTAAAGCGCTGCGCCGATAAATGTTTCCTGTCACTAGAAACACCACGCTCTATATCAAATCCCTTTTCTTTCACATGTTCATAGATTTTATCTTGTAGATCATGAAGCTCTGATTTGTTTTTAAAAAATGAATACGCTGATAGTTTTTGTTTTTCATTAACCGGAACCATTCCTACATGCATATGAGGTGTTTTTTCATCAACATGCACTGAAGCATATACAAAGTTCTCTTCTCCATACCTTGCCTTTAAAAAACAAACAGACTCTTCAAAGAATCGTCTCTGTTCCGCTTGAGATAAAGAATTCATATAATCAGGACTAGCCGAAATCATAAACGAACAACAAACAACAGCATCTTTCCTAATGGCTCTATCAGATACAACCCCGTCTTGAATTCTATCTTGAATTAGTTTTTTATAATCCACGTTCTCTTTACCATGAATCAAATCATAATTCTGTTCCGTTCGTTCTTGAATAATATCTGGATTTGAATGACTTTCTTTTTCACGTTGATTATGTATTTGTAATCCTTTCACATCTGTCATCTTGAATTTTTTCATATGACAAACCATGAATCTTGACATGGGCTTCGCTCCTTTTTCGGTGGTAGTTCCATGTAAACTGTAGCACACTACAGTTTACTGCGTAAACACGTGTGCCCTACGGGGCATTTCGGCTACCACCGAGCCATGACAATCATGGCAAAAAACCATGGGCTTTGCCCAAACCCACAAGGGAAAAACTTCCCCTTGACCCCTTACAATCGAACTCCCCAACCCCTCAATCCTTGAGGGGCTCCCTCGCCGGTAGGCATCCCCAAACGTTCGGTTTGGGAAAACCAAGAGGGTTTTGTTGTAGTAAAGATGTCAACTCCTTATCCTCCCTTCGGTCCGGTACCGTTGACATCCCCCACACAAAGTTCATATCTCTTTAAAAGTAATCCCCAATAAAAAAAGCCCCCCTTTATTTTAGAGTTAAAACCCTCAAAACAAAGGAAGCCATCATTTTCATAAATAACAATCAAAAAGACCTTTCTTTTTACAGAAAGGTCTCTCTATGGTTGAGCCATCACAGCTCGCCAACTATTGTTCGGGTCATCACAACCCTAAATTCTACGGTTGAGCCATCACAGCTCTTTCGCAATTAGTATTAACTAACGCTACTTCTTCTAACCACACTGTATCAAAAATAATAATAAAAATCAACACTTATAATTATTTTACTGACATTAAAACAATCTCATTGAATTTTTCCAACACCTTATTTTTTATATCATGTGGTTTTAAATAATTATCAATTAAAAAACCTTTTTCCATCGCTAACGCATTGTTATAAAAGTATATTACTTCTTCTTTTTTATCCGCGACGATCCCTCGTCCCTTAATAATATCGTATGTTAAATCAATCATTTTCTTTACACAATAATTAAAAAAAGTTTTCTTATGATATTCACCAATTGCGTCTTCGTCATTCAAATCAGCAATCCTTAGATCTGCCAATTCACATACAATTTTAGAAAAAGAAAACGCATCAACTGGACATTCAATATAATTATCAGTACCATCAGTTTTTTTGCCATCTTTTATATATTGAATACGATTAGCGGACACTGTACGAACTTGATCCAAAACAACATATGTATTGATCGGATTCCCACTTCGATCTTCAACTAAACGTTTAGGCAATCCCGATACTATACCTAAATTCATTTTATTTTGTCCCAAACCAGAACTTTTCGAAGTAAGAGAAACAATAGTCACTGTCCTTTTATCTTTACCTTTACTTAAAATTATACTTAAATGATTATCTCCAAACTCATATTTCCTTATTGGATTTAAATCCGCATAATATATATTCCCCACTTTTATATCTGAATACCTCAACAATAGTTCCCCCTATAATTAATTACTTATTCACAAGTTTTTACCTTTAAAACATAAACAATTGGACTATATACAGCTTTCAATCCTCATCGCTACACACTTGTCCATTACCCTTGTACAATATAGTAACTTCTCTTTTTTTTGGTAAATTTGATCACCTACAAATAGCTTTTAACCATTTTTTTTAAATCTCACATACCAAGTTAAATTTA
>NZ_JBWZNF010000033.1:0-8182 GCF_056945715.1 Rhodococcus sp. MurmanLake-1
CTTTCCTGGTAGTAATCGGTGAAGACGATCGGTTCCCTGAGCTCCGTCATGACGATGTAGGCCAGGAACTGCTCGAAGGCTCGCGGGTAGTCGCCGATCGCAAACGGTTTCGACAGCCAGCCATTGTCCCATAGGTGCGCGACAATGAGTTCAGCGAGGAAGGACTTGAACCGAAGTTCCGGTCCGGAGGCAGCGGCCTCGTCCTTGGCCCGGCGAATGAATGCCTTCACCAGGCGGATCAGCTCTTTGTACTCGGGACCGGCCTGCGCACGTCGTTTGTTGAGAAATTCTTTGTGTAGAGTCACCGAGGTGAGGACGCGGTCGCCGGTCTGTGTGACGAGGTATCCGCGGTCATCCGGCTCCCCTTCGTAGAGCACAGGAGCCACATCGATTTTGAGACCGGTGCCATGCATCGTGATGCCAACCGCGTGGTGCGAGATCTCGAAGTCGCTGGCGTCCTTGGTTGCGCCGTAGACCTCCTTGCAGCGTTCGCAGAGCCACTCCAGCAGCTTGGTCTCGTCGACGTCCACTCCGCCGACTGCAGCGGCGCGTACGTACGCGGCGATGTCGGTATCGGAACTCGTCCTGATGGCGGTGTGCTTGGCGACACTGCCCGAGCCGCGCATCTTGACAAGGTCATAGTCAGGGTGATCTTTGATGTAAGCCTCAAGGCGATCACGCAAGTGCGTGACCTGAGCGCGCCGTGATTTCGCCGTCTCGGACGGGACGTTGACCCTATTGACAGCGAACCTGGCCAGGTCGGCATGAGTTACATAGCTATGCACAGACGGTTGCACCTCCACCGAAAACGCCTGACCGAACCCGACCAGGGCGTCTCTTTTGCCATGGCGCGGTGGAAGGAGTTACGTTGGATGGGAACCCTAGACAAGTTCACCCGACCGCAGAGCCTCGTTCCCGTCCGATTCCCGGATTAGGACCGGGGCTTTCGGTACTTCCATTCTATATCTTGCGTCCGACATGTACTGACAACGCGCGATGTTGCGACTAACCATCCATGGTATTCACTGGCCAGGCCCACAGGCGTGCGGCGAGGCGCAATGAAGCGATGACGGGTCCAACCCGCGTCACAGGCGACGAACCGGCTTCGATCTATTCTTAGCGGCAGAGACTTTCAGCCTGTTCGCCGACGGTGATGTTCACTCTGGAAAGGTTCGTGCAGTTCTTTATGCGACCATCGGCCTTGTGAATATTCTGCTGAGTGAATATTCTGCTGCTCTCGGGAAGCTCCAGAGCAGGCTCGACCAACGCCGCCGCGCTCGCTTCCATCGCCGAATCCGCGCCGCCATCTGCGACCACGACCACGTACGGCGGGTTGTCGCGGCTGCCTGCTTTTAACCCCGACGACGACCGGGTTCCACTTCACGACGAAGTACTCACACTGCGACGGTGCATCCGAGATGCCGACGCTGTGCTGTTCTGTACACCCGAATATGCAGGCACTTTGCCTGGGAGCTTGAAGAACCTACTGGACTGGATAGTCGGCGGAACCGAAATGACCGACAAACCGGCGGTATGGATCAACGTCGCCGCTCCCAGGCGCCGGACAAGGTGCGGTGAACACTTTGGAAACCGTATTGGGTTACGTCGGCGCACGATTGGTCAGGCCGGCATGCCTGACGACGCCGGTCGGACGAGCGGTCGTCGACAGCGACGGCTCAATTCGGAACGAAGAAGTCTCGCGGTCATTGGCACAAATCTGGACCCTGCTGGAATCGCGGGCCCGCTTGCCGACGTTCGAGGGCCTGCAGAGGCAGCGACGGGTGCTCGGCTCGGTTGTGCCCGCGGTGGCGATATGAGCGATCCGTAAACCGTTGGGGCTCTTGCTCGGTTGCTGATCGGTCACACGGAACATCTCAGTAGCACCGACGCGCAGCCACATTCTGGTGGTCAGCCCGTTTCTTTGTCTAGAAGTTGTCAATCGCGCCCGTGGTCGTGAGCGCGTTTCGGTGCGTTTCGGTGACAGCGTCGAGATCTGGCCACGCAGGCGCTGGAACACTGAGAGCGCTTAGGAGGGAACGGATTTCGTCGCGAAGGTAGCGGCAGTGCCCTCTGTGCCCAGCGCGCAACGGTTTTGGGGCTCACGTGAAAGAGCGCCGCGACTTGTCTCAGGGTGTGAGCAACTCCTCCCCCTCGTCCCGATCCTTGTCGCGCCCTACGCCGATCCGGCGCGACGAAACGGCACCTCCTGACCATTCACCACAGTTCCTACTTGTTCGTTGTCCGAAATATCTGTTGATCATTCTCGCGCAGCTGTCCCAGCCCCGCCAGCTGTGCCGCTACGCGCTCACTACACCGCCGCGGCCGGTCATCAACACGCCCAAACCAGAATCACCCGGGCAGCCCCGCATCCGGACGTCGTCGCTGCCGCCGAATTCCTCCTCGCGGAGCCTGACGCCCATCTCTACCGGCGCCACTACCTCGAACTGATCGCCCACACCCCCGGCCCCGACGGCACCCTCATCACCGACTACACCGCCGCCGAAAAATACCTTCTCACCACCGCAGCAAAACGCAGAAAAACACGCCAGCAATCGACAACCCTCTACGCAGTACCGACAACGAACAATGAGGACCACGAACCCGACTCCAACCATCAAAGAAGGTGAAAAACTCACCGAGCCAGTCAAGATCATCGAAATTCGGTTGGACTGCAACAGATTACGAACAGAACGACCAGCCACGAAGGAACTCGGTCACTGCGGGGCCGGCACATTGGCGGGAAGGTTGGCGACAGGAAAGCGGCGGACTAGCCGCTCGACCAGAGCATGCACCCAGTGAAGGTCCTTGCGTAGAACCTCCCCATCGGTGCGCGCCGCCGACACCAATACTGGCGCTACCGGACGAGTACCCCGCACCACCCGCACCGCGGATTCGATACGCTCCGACAGTTCCTCGAGCTCCGAATTTAACAAGGCCAGAAACACTCTCACCTACGCAATATCGGACTCGTCTGCAACTGACATCCGCTACACCCCGATCAACAAGGAAAGTTTCTCCCCCGCCACGCGCTCGACGGGCAGAGGAACGAAATCACGCCCCTTGTGGCCGTCAAGTTGAGCATGAGCAGAGCCATCACGGAAAGTGGGCCAGAACCAAGTTTGAATCTGGCCCACTTTCAGTGATCGAACTTGAAAGCGTCGTTCGCTGACAGACATTCGTTGTCGAAAGCAGGCTTCGAGGATGAGACTCCGAGAGAACGGCACCGACGCCGACGCAGCTCCGGCGATCGATCCGATCGACACGGTCAGCGATCCTTCCACGAGCGTTGGGGACCAGAAGCCCTCGGCAGCAGCATGTGTGCCGGGGAGCGAGATCGGCGAGGAACCGCACGACAACGGAGTGAGAGCAGGTGCCGCCACTTTCAGCGACGGCGCTCTGAGTGTGTCGGCAACGGACGATTGATAGACACGGTGGCTTTGTCGACGACGGCTTAAGTGGCTACGAACCCGTTCATGGCTGCATGACCACGCCGAAGAGATACCCCGCAAACTTCCGTCGCAGATTCTTGATCCGGGACAGTCGATCTCGGAAATCGCACACGATCAGCAAGTCAGCGACCGGCCCTTGGTTGCGTGACGGATAGTCAGCTGTGAATGAGGGTGGGGTAGTCGGTGTACCCCACTTCGCCGCCGCCGTAGAGGGTGGCCGGGTCGAGAGCATTCAGTGGCGCGCCCCGGCGAAGCCGGTCGACGACATCGGGGTTTGCCAGCGCGAACTGTCCCAGTGGCGCGATATCGGCCAGGCCGGCATCGATGTCGTCGGCGATCTGCTCACGCGTGCGTCCGAAGCGCACCACAAGCATTGCGGTCGGCCACACCTCGCGCAGTGATCGGAGCAATTCGTCGTCCCCGACGTGGTGAACATGGAGGTAGGCAAGGTTCAGCGGTGCGAGTTCCCCGACGAGGTACCGGTATTGGGCTCGGACACCCTCGATGTCACCCTCACTCATGCCACCGAGAGGCATCGACGGCGAGATGCGGATCCCCACCCGGTCTGCGCCGATCTCCTCGGCCACAGCAGCGGCGACTTCGATCACGAAACGCGACCGGTTTTCCACCGATCCGCCGTACTGATCTGCGCGACGGTTCGAGTTCGGGGAGAGGAACTGGTGCAGCAGATATCCGTTCGCGCCGTGAATCTCCACGCCGTCGGCACCTGCTGCGATCGCGGAAGCGGCAGCGTGACGGAAATCAGCGATCGCGGTTTCGATGTCCGCGACAGTCAACTCCCGCGGCACCGGAGTCCTCTGAAGACCTGATGCGGTGAACATGTCCTGATCGGCCGAGATGGCCGACGGCGCAACGGGTTGGCGGTGATGTGTCGTGTTGTCGGGGTGCGACATCCGGCCCACATGCATCAGCTGGATGAACAGTGCCCCGCCTCCGTCGTGGACCGCGTCGGCAACGCGCCTCCAGCCTTCGACATGAGCCGCGGTGTAGATGCCCGGAGTGTTGAGATAACCCTGCCCGTCGTCGGAGGGCTGCGTGCCCTCGGTGATGACCAGCCCGAGCGAGGCACGCTGCGCGTAATAGGTGGCCAGGAGCGGGCCGGGGGTTCCGTCCGGGTTCGCTCGATTGCGGGTCATCGGCGCCAAGGCAAGTCGGTGCTGGAGTTCGACGCGTCCGAGGGCGAACGGCTGCCAGAGTGAAGGTGAGGCCATGAGGAGTCCTTTGTGTTGATCGGTCATGTGTCATCAGTCGGGGGCAGTGTCTAGTCGTGGGAAGATCGAAAGTCGTATTCGAACATCATCAGTAGTGACTGTACTCAATCATGAGTGCGCTCACAATGTATTCCCGGAGGATGTCGTCATGCCACACACCACGCAACCTGCCGGTCGGCGTGAGCGGAACAAGCAGCAAAAGCTTGACCGCATCACTGCCGCCGCACGAGAACTGTTCGCCGTGCACGGAGTGGACGAGGTCACAACCCAGCAGATCGCCGACAAAGCGGATGTCGGCACCGGAACACTGTTCCTGTACGCCAAGACCAAGGGCGAACTACTGCTGCTCGTTCAGAACTCCGCCTACACCGAGGCCCTTGCCCGCGGCCGGCAGGAAGCCGAAAGCGCCCCTGACACACTCGGCGCGATCATGGCGATTGTCCGACCGATAGTCGAATGCAACCGGACGCAGATCGGCAACGGCCGTGCCTATCTCAAAGAAATGGTCTTCGGTGACCCGAACGAACCGCACCATGCCGAGGCCCTCGACCTGGCCCTCCAGACGGAGCAGGCGATCGCCGCAGTATTGCAACGCGACCAGAACGTGCGCCCCGACAACGCCGCCACCCTGGCACAGATAATTTCCGCGATCATGTTCCTGAGCATGTCGCTGACGATCAACATCGCTCACAGTATCGACGAGATCATGGAGGACATCAGAGGTCAGGTGTCCATCCTCCTTTCACCGTGAAACACACAGCCCACCTCTGCGACGAACCTCCTCGTCCACGAACAACACCTCACCGGCCAGGTTTCCGCACGGGCAACGGCATGCGCACGCTGTCACATTGATCGGGATGCAGCCATTCTCGGAGGTCGACAGATCTGGTCGGCATGGCCTTCCATATGGTCATCGCGACTCCACCTGTTCAGTGGTGCCTCGGGAGCCGATGCTGGATCTCGGGTTTACATTGTGATCATGCTAGTACGGTCATAATGTAATGTGAGTCGCAGACCCAAGGAGGGTAGATATGGCGCGCTACGGAGTCGACCACAAGGCTGTGACCCGGCAGCGTCTCATCGAGGCAGCCGGCCGCCGGTTCAAGCGGGACGGCATCGACGGCGCAGGAGTCGCAACGCTGGTCTCGGACGCGGGTCTGACCAATGGGGCGTTCTACGGCCACTTCACCTCGAAGGATGACCTCGTGGCAGCAGTCGTTGCCGATCAACTCGCTGTGCAGCGCGATCGGATCGAGGCTGTCCCGACAGGCGCGCACGGTGTGGAGGCGTTCGTCCGCAAGTACCTTTCGCCGCAGCATCGTGACGATTTCGAGAACGGTTGCCCCTCGGCCGCTCTGCTCGACGAGTTCAGCCGGTGTGAGCTGCATGCCCGCGAGGCGTACACCCGCGGGATCCGGCCCATCATCGAACTGATCTCCGACCGGCTGCCGATCACCGATCGCGACACCTCATACGGTAGGGCGACGGGGCTGATGACGCTGCTGATCGCCACTCTCCAGCTGAGCCGTGTCGTCAACGACACGGAATTGTCCGAGAGCATCCTGAACTCCGGTATCGCCAACGCCCTGGCGTTGGCGCAGATCGCGGATTCATCGACCACCGACAGCGAAGATAAGGAACTCCGATGAAGGCATTCATGGTTGAGCGCTACGGACCGGACGGCCTCGTCCTCGCCGACGCACCCGCCCCGACCCCGGGACCACGCGATGTGCTCGTCGACGTCCGCGCCGCGAGCATCAACCCGCTCGACACGATGATCCGCAACGGCGAATTCAAACAACTCATTCGATACAAACCGCCGTTCGCACTCGGCCACGACCTGGCGGGTGTCATCGTCGAGGTCGGAGCCGATGTGCACGGCTTCGCAGTCGGCGACGAGGTCTTCGCCCGACCGCGAGACCTGCGAGTCGGCACCTTCGCCGAGCTGATCGCCGTCGACGCCGACGACATCGCCCGCAAACCCGCTCGGCTGAGCTTCGCCGAGGCTGCCGCAGTGCCGCTCGTTTCCCTCGCCGCTTGGCAAGCACTCGTCGACACCGCCGACATCCAACCTGGTGCCAAGGTTCTCGTGCACGCCGGCGCCGGTGGACTCGGATCGACCGTCATCCAAATCGCCAAGCACCTCGGCGCAATCGTTGCGACCACCGTCAGCACCAAAGACGTGGCAAGAGTCCGCGAACTCGGAGCCGACATCGCCATCGACTACACCACCGAGGACTTCACCGAACAGATCTCCGGCTTCGACCTGGTCCTCGACTCCCTCGGCACAGCAAGCCTCGAAAAGTCGCTCACCGTCCTCAAACCAGGAGGGTTGGCGATCAGCGTCGTCGGACCACCCGATCCTCCCTTCGCTCGCCGGCTGGAAAAACCATCCCTGGCTCCGGTGATGAGATTTTTGAGCAGAAAGATCCGTAATCGCGCCAAGAAACTCGGGGTGCACTACGCGTTTGTGTTCATGCGAGCCGACGGCGCACAACTGGCGCACCTCGCCGAACTCTACGAAGAAGGCGCGCTCGTCCCTGTCCTCGATCGCACCTTCCCTTTCGAGAACACTATGGAAGCGATGGCATATGTCGAGCAGGGCCGAGCGCGCGGCAAGATCGTCATCACCCAATAGCAAACCCATTGCCCCATAGGAACTCACGTGACGGACGAAGTGAACCTTTAGTCGAGCCCAAGCGGGCAGCCTTCACGTCAGGGTCTATCTCGTTAAGGGTGTTTCGGCCGTTTTCCATTAGCAGGTTTTCGACCCCGGCCAGCGATCGGCGAACGTGATAGCAAACGCGTTCAGAGCTGGCTTCCACCTCGTGATCCATCGTGCCTGGCCTTTGCCGGTCAGGTCCAGTGACCGAGTGACTAGATACAGACATTTGAGTGCGGCGGACTCGGCGGGGAAATGACCACGCACTTTCACCGTCCGCCAATAACGTGCATCGAGGAACTCGATCGCGTTGGTAGAGCACAGGACTCGCCGTATCTCAATGTCGTAGCCGAGGAATGGGATGAATTCTTGCCAGGCATTGGTCCACAATCGGATGATAGCCGGATACTTACTTGCCCACTCCTCGGCGAGATCGTCGAACGCGCTCTATCCCCGCCCGATGAATCCACACTCACCACCATGCCCACTACACACGAACTATGTTGCGCCGGTTGATGTTTCAAACACAACTCCGGACCATCGATCGCAGGAGCGGCAACCGAAGATGGTCGAACCAGTACGCCGGCGCCGCCGGTTCGCGCAGAATGGAAGTCGGCGCAGACACTGACGAACCACGGGAGCGGTGCAATGATCCGACGACGGCTCGGCCAAGCATTGATCCGACGACGGCTCGGCCAAGCATTGATCCGACGACGGCTCGGCCAAGCATTGATGGTGATCGCACTCGCCTCCGCGGCCGTCTCGACCGCGCCCGTCCACGCGCAGGAACCGTCGTCAATCACGACGCCGGGCACAGTGACCGCGGCAACTTCCCTGCC
>NZ_JBWZNF010000034.1:0-7856 GCF_056945715.1 Rhodococcus sp. MurmanLake-1
GTCGCAACTCCCATTCTCACGCCGAGGACCAGCCCGTCTACTTCAGTCCTGCGTCAGCAACGTCCATACCCGCAACAACTAGCGGTCGGGCTCGAAGATCACGAAAGTGCGTCCTGAGCCATGTTGTCCACCGGCCAGCTTCTAGCTTTTATTCCTGCGGCGCTCGTGGTCGCGGCATCGCCCGGGGCGAACAACCTTCTCGCGCTCCGTAACGGCCTCCGATCCGGTGTCCGCGCGGCGGCAACAGCATTGGTAGGCCGCTTCGTGGCCTTCGCGATCATGCTCACTTTGGTCGTGGCCGGCTTGGGTACCGTGCTCGCGCAATCACAACACCTGTTCGAGTTACTCAAGTGCTACCTTCTGGCACTCGGTATCTGGGTGATCTGGCAGACCCGACCCAGTCGATGGACATGGATCGAGACCCGCCCTGTGTCATCGGTGAGTGGCAGCTCTAGGTTGGTGATTCAGGAGTTCACCACAGCAGCAGCCAATCCGAAGGCACTGCTTCTGTTCACCGCGTTCTTGCCGCAGTTCACGATGAAATCAGCCGGTCCGGTTGCATACCAACTCACGCTCCTCGGAAGCCTCTACATCGTCGTCGAGGCTTGCGCCGCTCTCGGGTGGGCGAGCGTCGGCCGATGGATACAGCAGCGAGGGTTGTCGTCGTCGACCGTTCGTCGTGTTGAGCGCTCGTCGGGTGTTGTTTTCGTCGGATTGAGTGGCTCGTTGGCTGCATCTTCGCTCACCCCGGCTACACGCTGACGATGTCTACACCGCAAGGCGACACCATCGCGCGGGGCTGGACCTTGCACTCAGCCCGGTAAAGATTCCCTCCTTGTGCGTCCAGGACATCCCGCTCCGGCCTAGGTCAACGGACGCAACACGTATCGGATGCCGAAACTCGCATGCTTCCAAATGGAAGCGAGCGGCCACAGGTCGTTGTCAGCGCCACTCGACGAAACAAACGCCGTACCAGCCTCTTCCAGCCAGGTTCATCCACGAACGGTCGACGTGCGGGCAGTCCGGCACGGCGCCTTGATTGGATTGTCCACTGACGCGGCAGCCGCTTAGGGTAGAAAGTCCTCACATAATGCGGATGAAACACCACCGAAAGTACGAGCGCGTCCCCGAAAGGGTTGAACTTTCTCCGGTTTGTGTGACTTCGAGTACTACTGGTCGGTAGCCTTCGCTCCGAGCACATAGATGTGACTCGCGACACACCAAGAACGAGTGATGTTTCGGTGCGTCGATTCCATGCCTGAGGAGCCCAATGTCCAAGAATGCCTTGGGAACCCGAGTTGTCCCCACGATGGTGATCGCTGCAGCCCTTGCATTGATAGGAGGAGGCGCCGCTACTGCTGAGGAGAATTCCTCGCTCGGTTCGTCCGGTACGCCCGCCGCTACTCCTTTGACGTTCGACGGGTGGTCGTCATG
Source organism: Rhodococcus sp. MurmanLake-1 (assembly GCF_056945715.1). Taxonomy (NCBI): domain Bacteria; kingdom Bacillati; phylum Actinomycetota; class Actinomycetes; order Mycobacteriales; family Nocardiaceae; genus Rhodococcus; species Rhodococcus sp. MurmanLake-1. The sequence goes on from NZ_JBWZNF010000034.1 coordinate 1,435, forward strand.
CCCCGTCGAAGACCTCGATGTCGCGACCTGCGCGACTGTTGTGGTGCGCGGCGGTTCGATGAAAATAGGGGGACTGACCGTGCCCGTCCCCGACGGCGGACTGAAGATCGCCGGCGGAGTCAAGTACGCCACCCAACCCGACGGCAGCTTCGTCGAAACCTTCGTCCCCAAGCCAGACGGCCGAAACGGGGTGTACTCGAACCCGATCTCCGTGCCGGGCGGGGCAATCGGAATCGACACTCCACTGAATCTGACCCAGATCACCGCAACAGTCGAAGCTGTTGGGCTACCGAACATCAAGGTGCTCGATCAAGAGTTGACGATGCCGGTACGACTGAAACTGTCGAACTCGTTGTTGGGTAACAACTGCTATCTCGGCTCCACGGCGAACCCGATCAACCTGCACCTCACGACTACCGGTAACCCGCCCTCGGAGCCCATCGGCGAATATCCCGGAGCAGTGTTCCCTGCCGTTCAGCACACCGACAATCTCTTCGCAGCTCCCGCCGCTAGCGGGTGCGGGGTCTTCGGTGCGCTCAACTGGGCGGTGAACCTGCGAGCAGGAACCCCCTCGGCCAGCGGAAAGAACTCTCTGACCACTTCCAGCGACGTCTACACCGTCGCCGCGCGCAAGGTACGACCGCCGGCAGCTTCCGCTGCGCAGACAGCCGAGCCCGCAGCTGTGGCACAGATGGGAGCCGCCGGGTAGAGATCGCACCCGCCTTAATTTCTTTCGACTGACGGTTCACCCCAAAGGTATTCGACAGAAAGGCGCGTCACATGTCATCACGCACAATGCTCGGGGCGTTGGGGGGTAGGCGTGGCAAGCATGGCCATTCGTGGTTGATCGGACGGGAGTTCAAGTGTTGGAAACAAAGATCGCTAGGTGGGGCCAATTCGCGGTAGCGCCCGAAGGCCTGACGATTATCGCTGCACCACGCCTAGGGCCGATATGGCTGCGGCGGCACTTGTCGAGGCCATTCGCACGTCGATCCCCAGGCGAAAGGAGTCGGCCCGAGCCTCACGGGCCAACCTCAAGCGTTGTCTCGATGAAAGCCGCCAAGAACTGCACTCGGTTGGGCAAAAAATGTAACTTCCGTGGGGGTGCCCGAGACTGCATGAGATCTACCCCAACATGATTCGGGGGATCTAGAGCAAACCACAACAGCTCACACCGAGCATAATCGCCGCCATGCACTTCAGGCACGGTTCGGCGCTGACCGCCATCATCAATTCATCTGTCGCGCAAACGAAACCGAGGGCCTCATCGGCTTGCAGTAAGCCAGAAGATCGGCACCACCACCCGTCGACGAAGTGCCAGCTGGTGTGTGTTCGTATGCCAATGTCGCGTTCGTCGTCGAACACGATCGCGCCGATAGGCGTCTCCCCCGTCGGGACGGGCATTCGGTTGAAGCGCCGATCTCTGCTCGACGCCGACCGTCCTTGCGCTGACCGCTACCGACGAAATTGGCTGCTGTGAACACTGATTCCCTCACTATGAGGGTTAACCGAAAACACCGGTCAGCCGGCCCCGAGCGCGAAGGACACGACATCGTGTGCGAATGGAGGCCGTGGGCCTCGCAGGGGATCAGAGGCCGTACGTGTAACGGAGGGTGGTGGGCGGCCTGATCGGCGGGTGTCGGTATTCAGTAGCCGGTGCCGATCGACATACCCGCCGGCCCGGCGTATCGCCGACACCTCCCACCCAAACCCTTGGAGCGACATGCACATTCAAAATGGTCCCGTAGCGCGCCGACAGAATTCGTCTCGCCACGGAGCCGATTTCGACAGACCAGCATCACTGCGAACAGTTCGCTCATAGTTCACTCGGTTCGAAACGACGATGTTCCCCTCGCCCGCCCCTCAGTCCTCGATGTCGGTGGGGCTCCGTTCGTATGTTGAGCCGGATGGTTTTTGATGTTTCCGCGACCACACTCTTCGACGAAACAGTTGTGGCCGAGTCTCAGCGGTTGGCGGTGAACGAAAGATCGCGGAATAGACTGTCGGCGACGAACTGCCCCCGTCCTACAACGTCGCTCCCACACAACCGGTCCGGGTGATCCTCGAACGAACCCCGCACGAGGAACCCGACTCCGAGCCCCAGCGCCAGCTCCTGACCGCCAGCTGGGGCTTGCTCCCTGCCTGGGCCAAGGATCGGAAGATGGCATCCAAACTCATCAACGCCCGCAGTGAAACCGTCACGGAGAAGCCGTCATTCAGAAGTAGTGCCACCAAACGACGGGCCATCATCCCCGCGAACGGCTACTACGAATGGATGAAGACCGAGGCAGGGAAGACTCCCTACTTCTTGCATGGAGAGAACGACGTGATCGCGATGGCTGGACTCTACGAGTTGTGGCCCGATCCTGAACTACCCGAAGATGATCCGAACAAATGGGTATGGACCTGCACCATTCTCACCCGGCCAGCTACGGATGCCACGGGACACATACACGACAGATCCCCGCTGATCCTGCCCGAATCGTTCTGGGAACACTGGCTCGACCCGAACCTCACCGACAAAGGCGAAGTCCAGGCGATGATCAATTCCGTTCCGGAGCCGCATCTCGAACCGTACGAAGTCTCGACGGCGGTGAACAGTCCGCGAAACAATACGGCGGACCTACTCAACCCGGTTTGACCGACGCAGCGCCGGCTCCTCGCTCCCGACACGGGGGACGTGTCGTTTCTGCAGTTCAGCCCTGTCGGGCGCTGCTGTGATGAAGAGGTTGTCTCGTTGCGGGACATCGGTGAACTGCTCGGGATCTCGCATCAGCGCGTGCGTCAACTCGTCAGCTGACCGGGCGCACCGAACCGACGGGGACGGCCGGCCGGTGATGTCGCCGCTGCGGCACCGATTCCCGATGCCTCAGTGGTGCCCTGCCGCAGTAAGTCGCACGTGTGAGTTGCCGTGGTCGATAGGGTGTTTGCCATGATCTGGATGCTTCGCTCGAAGCCGAGTCGCTAGGCCCTTCGGGTGGACGTTGCTGTCACTGTCGCTGAACTGCGGAGACAACTGGTCATCGTGCGAGATGTCACCGAATCTGGAAAAGCGGGCTCGGACACCTTGAATGCTGTCCGGTTGGACGCCAAGCCGACGCGGGATCATTTCCTCACTGCAGGGATGCGACTTCCCCGTATGGAACGCGAACTTGCCTTCCGGTGGGACCACGCCGCTGCGATGACGTACTGGTACCTCCACGGGGACCGGGGTTTCGCCCCGTTGGAGGAACAAGCCGCTGTGCTGCTGGCCGGTCTGCCCGACGGAGTCGACACCGCCGCCGTCGAAGCAACCATCGCCGCCATCCACGACCGCACCGAGACGCCCATTCTCCGTGTCCCCTGGCGCGGCACCACGGATCGGGTACGGACTCCGGATGAAGTGGATCAGCAGGGCTTGCGGGAACGGATGTCCAACGATCGGACCCGGTTGAAGTTCGACGAGATCCTCGACCCTGACTCAGCCAACAGTCGGCGGGCAGCACGAAATTTCGTGCCGTGGCTCGACGAGGCTCTCGACTACCTCGCTGTCACCCGAACTCACGAAGAGCTCGAGGCCGTCGCCGGGCGTTGGCGAAGTGCGCGAAACAAATACATTCACGACAACCCGCACTACGCCGACGTCGTGATCAGGCCGCAGTCGTAGGCACTGGCAGGGATCGCCGAGAGGTCGCCACCCGTGACGTCGAGCTCGGGCAAGGTGAATCGGGGAGTGAGAACACTGCGGTTGACTGTTGCAGGAGAGCATTCGTGCGCGCACGCGTGCGCGCATCGGTGCACGCATAGCTTCGCGCTGAGGGATGCTTCGTCAGAGAATGGTCTCGAATCGCTGGTTGTGATCGGTTTCTCGCATGCGGTGACTCAATCAGGGAGAGCGGTCGGGTATAGATAGCGAGCATGAGCGAGAACATCACGACCGGTGGGACCTATCCGACTAAAGGTCGCGAAGGGATGGATGAACTCGAAGCGGTGGGCCGTCGACTGATCGTCGACGGGTACTTGCGGGGCGATTCGGTGTTCACTCCGGGCGAGCCGGTGTGGTCGCGGGCGAACTTCGTTGAACTCAAAGAGATCTACATTGACCGCCCTGATCAAAGTCAGGACAAGAATTTCTTTGAAAAGCTCACTGTGCAGTTCGCCGGCGCCAGCGATGGCGCGATCCAACTGTTCGCCGAGTTGCTGCTGACGAATGTGCTCCCGCTGTCTAATTACCTGTGGAACACCAAGTATCGGCATGTGCGGCAGGTGTTGGAGATGATGGAGCATCCTGTCGACTTTCCCACCGATGTCGTATCAGTGACTGGTGTGGGGGCTTTCAACGGTGGAACGGCGTTTGGTGTTCGGCGATGGTCGCAGTTGTGGCTCCTGATCTACTTCGGCCTGCATGTGCACTCGTTGAGCGCGGAGGAACGGGAGGCTCTCGCGACGGACCCGTTGGCGTTCCGCGATGCGTTGGCGGCTGTGCCGGCGCCGAACGAGCCTGTCCAGCGTGCTGCCGTGCGGTACCTGGCGTTCCCGAAGTTCTTCCGCCCGATAGTCAACGCGGGACACCGGCGTCTGATCCGGGACACCTTTGCGTCGTATCTCCAGCGCTCGGTTTCTGACGATGTCGACGTCGACCTTGACGAGATCATCCGTGCTTTCGAAGCCGAGCAGAACGGCCCCGTCGATTTCTACCAGGAGCCGTGGAAGTCGATGTGGAAGCCGGTCAAACCGCCCAAGAAGGTTGACGCGACCGATGACGATGTCGATGAGGTCGAAGGTTCCGACGACGAATTGCTCGTTCCGACACCGGAATTCTCCATCGTGGATCCGGACCAAGAGCTGGCGGACTCGTTGCATGTGGACCTCGGTTGGCTGGCCAGGTGCACCGATCTGCTGCGTGATCGCCCGCAACTGATCTTCTACGGCCCGCCCGGTACCGGGAAGACGTACATCGCGAAGACGTTGGCTCGGCATCTCGCCGGCCCGGACAACGTCACCATCGTGCAATTCCACCCTGCCTACAGCTACGAGGATTTCTTCGAAGGCTTCCGGCCCACCCCGCGCAGCGATGGGCAGGTCGGCTTCGAACTCAAACCGGGCCCGATGCGCCGCTTGACCGACCGCGCCCGCAAGCATCCGGATCAGTTGTTCGTGCTGGTCGTCGACGAGATCAATCGCGGAAACCTCGCCAAGATTTTCGGTGAGTTGTACTTCCTGCTCGAATACCGCGACGAGGCAATCGATCTGATGTACTCCTCGGGCGATGCCGAGCCGTTCACTCTGCCACGCAATGTGGTCATCATCGGCACGATGAACACCGCGGACCGCTCGATCGCTCTCGTGGACACCGCCATGCGCCGCCGCTTCGGATTCATTCCGCTGCACCCAGCGCAGGAGCCCACGAAATCGGTCCTGAGACGTTGGCTCACCGCCCGCAAGTACCCGCAGCGTGTCGCGGACCTGCATCTTGCGTTGAACGCTGCCATCGACGATCCGGACTTCCAGATCGGACCCTCGTATTTCATGCGCCCGGCGGTCCACAGTGATGGGGGATTGGCGCAGGTATGGGACAGCGCGATTATCCCGCTGCTCGAGGAATTCCACTTCGGTGATCGCACCGTGGATCTCGAAGCCCGATACGGCCTTGCTGCTCTGGAGAAGAGCCTGACCACCGGTGAATGACCCAGTTACGGTGACCCTCTTCGAGCGGCCACCATGCGGTTACGGCTGCGCCGGCTGCCTGGTGTGCCGCCCGCAGGTGGCGTTGACGCCGGAGGGAGCTGCCGCGTTCGCGGCCACAGGACTGGTCACGGTCACACCCACGACCACTCCCGGAGTGTTCACACTGACCGCCACCAGGAAAATCGGCGCCGTGACCATCGGTGCTCTCACGGTGAGGGTGGAACCGAAAACACCGATCAGCCGCGTGATGTGGATGATGGGATACGTCCGTGACCCTGCGTGGTGGTCGCAGCACACCGCACTCGCCGACACGGATACCGACCTGGTTGCGGCGTTGGCCGAAGCGTTCGTCGTGGCAGCCGAGCGCGCGACTGCCCGCGGGTTGCTCTCCGGCTACCGCGAAGTCGAAGACTCGGGCCCGGTCTTGCGCGGGCGGCTACGCGCGGGCGATCAGATCACCCGACGCTTCTTCGCTCGCCTTGCCTGTGGAGATCCGCTACGACGAATACGACGAAGACATCGCCGAAAACCAGCTGCTGCTCGCCGCCACCTTGATTCTGCTCGATTCCGCGGTAGTCCCGCCCCGTCTGCAGACGAGGTTGGCCAGGCTCCGCCGCGCCCTCGCAGACGTCACACCGCCCAACCTTGGTGCCGAACCGTCCCCGGCGCGAACGAGAGTGAACGAGCGCTACCACTGGGCATTGCAGTTGTCGGAGTTGATCACCGAGCATCGGTCCATCGAGCACCGCATCGGG
>NZ_JBWZNF010000035.1:0-6563 GCF_056945715.1 Rhodococcus sp. MurmanLake-1
ACGAAACCATCACGCTCCGTCGACACCACACACACCGGATCAGCCGAATCCAACACATACTCATTACGCGAGGACGGAGCATCAGGATCCAACGGCACCCACGCCCCACCCGCACGCACAATCGCATACAACCCAACCAACAAATCCACCGACCGCCGAACAGCCAACCCCACCAACGACTCCGGCCCAACACCCAAACCGATCAAATAACGCGCAAGCCTATTGACCCTCTCATCGAACTCCCCATACGAGAGCACCTCATCCCCGAACACCACCGCCCGCGAACCCGAACAAACCCCCACCACAGAATCAAAACCATCCAACAACAACCCACCCACAACCGGATGAGACGTGTCGTTCCAGGTGTCGAGCACCAACGCGCGCTCAGGCGCCGTCATGACCTCGACGTCACCGACTGCAGTAGACGGCGTTTCACCGATTTCGGTCAGCAGAGTCTCGAGGCGACCCAGCAGGGCCTGCGCGTACGACTCGTCGAAGAAGTCGGGTAGGTAACGAAGCGTCAGGTGCAGTTGGTCGTCGAGACCGATCAGCAGTGTGAGCGGGTAGTTCGTGGAATCGTCGGAGGCGACATCGTCGATCACCATGCCATCCAAGAACTCTGCCTGCGCTGCAAGACCGTCACGGTCGACCGGGTAGGACTCGAAGATCACCAGAGTGTCGAAGAGTCCGCCGACGCCCGCGGCGCTCTGCACGTCGGTCAGGCCGAGGTAATGGTGATCGAGCAATCCCGCCTGTTCGATCTGAACCCGAGAGAGCAATGCCTCGACGGACTCGGCCAGATCCAGTTGGACACGCACGGGCAGCGTGTTGATGAACAGGCCCACCATCTTCTCGACGCTGTCGAGTTGTGGCGGACGGCCGGAGACCGTGGCACCGAAGACAATGTCCTGGCGACCGGTCATGCGTCCCAGCAGAATTGCCCAGGCAGCCTGGACGATCGTGTTGGCGGTAACGCCGGTCCTCGATGCCAAACCGGTCAGTGTCGCGGTCACCGATTCGCTGAGCGAGATCTGCAACTTCTGCGACAGCGCACTGAATTCCTGACCAACGACGGTGGGAGCCAACAACGTCGGCTCTTCGACGCCGCCCAGCGCTTTCGCCCAGGCATCCATGGACACACTGCGATCCTGCTGGACCAGCCACGCGAGGTAGTTCCGGTAGCTCAGTGACCGCGTCTGAGCGGGAATGTTCCCACGCATGGCGTAGTGGCCGAGGAGCGTCTGGAGCAGCAGCGGCATGGACCAGCCGTCGAGGATGATGTGGTGGTTTGCCACAACAAGGCGGTATTCGCTCGCCGCGATCTTGATCAGCGTGAACTTGATCAACGGCGGGTTCGACATGTCGAAGTGCGTGGCCTGGTCCTCGACAAGAATCCGATCCAACTCGCGGCGTCGTTCTTCGCTGTCAGCGATTGTGGTGAGATCCAGTTCGCGCCACGGCACGTCGATGTCACCGAGAACTACCTGGACCGGCGTACCCGTTCCGTCGACCACAAATGCGGTGCGCAGGTTCGGGTGACGATCGATGATGGCCTGTGCTGCGGCGTGGAGGCGATCCGCGTCGACGCGGCCGGACAGCGAGAGAACCATCTGCACGGAGTACAGGTCGACGGTGGACTCGGCCATGACAGCGTGGAACAGCAGACCCGACTGCAGCGGAGCCAGCGGCCAGACGTCCAGCACCGCGGGGAAACGCTGCTCGAACCCGTCGAGATCCTGCTGGGTCAGCGTTACCAGCGGCACGTCCGACGGCGTGAGTCCGCCTGCGCCGACGGCCTGTGCGTGCTGCGCCAGCGCTGTGAGTGCTCCGACCCACAGGTCGGCCAGGGCTTGCACCTCGGTGGCGCTCAGCAATCCGTTCGGGAAGGCAAACGATGCTTCGAGCACCGCGCCATCAGGGCCGTCGTTGACGATGGCATTGATGTCGACAACCTTGTTGGCCGGCATGTCCGGGTCTTCCGGCGCAGCGACATCGGAGAAGTCGCGTGCCGGAATCCATCCGAGGCCTTGCGCTGCAGCCGGAATATCCTCCGCCACAATGCGACCCAGGTAGTTGAAGCTGACCTGCCCGCTGCTCAGCTTCGACAGCTCAGTGCAGGTGTCGTCGTTGACGTACCGCAGCAGTCCGTAGCCGACACCCTTGTCGGGAGCGGCGAGCAACTGCTCCTTGACTGCCTTGATCGCCGCTCCCGCAGCAACTCCGGCGTCGAAGGCGTCGTCGATGTCGATACCGGCAAGGTCGAGTGCGACAGGGAAGGCCGCCGTGAACCAGCCGACGGTGCGTGAGAGATCGGCACCCGGGACGACGCCCTCTTCGCGGCCGTGGCCCTCGAGCTGGAGCAGTGCCGCTTCGGTGTCGATGCCCCGCTCACGGCGCCAGCGCACCAGTGCCAGAGCAAGTCCGGCCAGCAAACCGTCGTTGGCTCCGCCGCGGAACACCTCGGGCAGAGTTGTCAGCAGGGTTTCAGTGACGTCTGTGGGCACCTCGACGCGCACACGCTCGACTGTTGCCGCAACGTCGACGGAGGGGTCGAACGCACGCGAACCGAGAATGGGGTCCGGAGTCGACAGCGTCTTACGCCACCGTGGCAGTTCTGCCAGTCGCTTGTCTGATCGTGATTCCGCAGCCAGCGAGTGCGCCCAGGTACGCATGGACGTGCCCGTCGGTTCGAGCACGGGCACACTTCCGCCACTGCGCTGGGCCCACGCGGAAATCAAGTCCGGCACGATAATTCGCCAGGAGACGCCGTCGACGATCAGGTGATGCGCAGCCACGATCAATCGGCCGGTACGCGTGTCACCGAAGTCGATCCACACGAACTGAGCCATGACACCAGCGGCCGGATCCAACCGGCCGAGAGCGTCGTCGAGAGCGCCCGACGCGATGGCCGTCAGCTCTGTATCCGCAATCGCGGGGTCCACCTGCACCCGGCGCACCGAACCATCCACGTCGACGGTTCCGGGCGCGGACACAGCCATGCCCGGACCACGCTGATCATTGACCAGACGCGAACGGAACATGTCGTGGTGATCGATGACCGCAGTCAACGTTTCGACAACACCGGTCCGGTCGATTCCCAGCGGCAATTCCAACGTCAATAGCTGGTTGAAACGCTGGTAGCTGCCAGGCCGTTCGAACATGAAGCGCTTGATCGGAGTGAGCGGCATCCAACCGATGCCGCCGCCTTCGATCTCGGCGAGAACAGTGATCGCGTCGGCGTCGGAGCCGAAGACGGCGACCTCGGCCAACTCTGCCACCGTCTTGTTCTCGAACACGTCCTTGGGCGTGAAGAGAACACCTCGGGCCTTGGCGCGGGACACCAACTGGATCGACATGATCGAGTCTCCGCCCTGAGCGAAGAACGAATCGTCGGTACCGATCTGATCGAGGCCGAGAACGTCGGCAAAGACCTCGCTGAGGATGCGTTCCATCTCGGTGGTGGGAGCGCGGAACTCCTTGACCTCGAATACCGGATCCGGCAAAGCCTTTCGGTCCAGCTTGCCGGCCGGGGTCAGCGGCATGTCGGTCAGAACCATGATCGACGCAGGCACCATGTGCGCCGGCAGAGTGCGTGAGACGAACTCACTCAGATCCGCCGAGCTGACAGCAGATTCCTTGCCGACAAATACGTACGACACCAGTGCCGGAGCACCGGACGCCAGCGTGGTGCCCATGGTCGCGGCGAACTCGACGTCCGAATGTGCCGTCAGGGCGGCGTCGATCTCACCGAGTTCAATGCGGAAGCCACGGATCTTCACCTGGAAGTCGTTGCGGCCCACATACTCAACCTGATATTGGTCAGTCCAACGCACAACATCACCGGTGCGGTACATGCGCTCACCGGGCAGGCCATGCGGGTTGGCAACAAAGCGATCCGCGCTCAATCCCGGGCGGCGATGGTATCCGCGGGTGACCTGAGGACCCGACAGGTACAGCTCACCGGCAACACCAACCGGAACGGGCTGCAGACGCGTGTCGAGAACAAACGCGGCCATGTCGCCGATGGTTCCACCGATGGTCATCCGGTCGCCCGGCATCAGCGGCACACTGACGTTGGTGACGATAGTGGTCTCGGTGGGGCCGTAGACATTGAGGAACGTACGTCGACGGTTCGGCTGATCCGCCCACTTGGCCATCAACTCCGGCGAGTACGCCTCGCCGCCGACACCAACCACCTCGAGATCGTTCAGGCCCGACGGATCCATGGAAGCCAACGCCGCCGGCGTGATGAAGGCGTGTGTGACGCGTTCGGACTTGAACAGCGCAGTCAACTCGTCGCCGCCGAAGATCGACGTCGGGACGATCACCATGGCAGCGCCTGTCGCGACAGCCAGGAACAGTTCGAGCATCGACGCGTCGAAACTCGGCGACGCGAAGTGCAGCGTGCGGGAGTTCGGCGTCACCAGGTAGTGCTGTGCCTGCGTTGCACTGAAGCTCGCGAGGCCCGCACCGGTAGCAACAACACCCTTGGGCAAGCCCGTTGTGCCTGATGTGTAGATCACCCAGGCGGGATTCGCCGGAAGGACGGGGCGAACACGTTCATCTTCACGAATCGGTGAACTATCCTGCGCTGCCATCAGTTCCGCGCAAGCATCACTGTCGATCGCGAGCCACTCCACGGTGTCGGTAAGCCCTGCGAGTTCAGCTTCGAGAGTCAGACCGACCGAGACGCCCGAGTCGGAGACCATATGCGCGATGCGGTCAGCCGGGTAGTGCGGATCGATGGGAACAACCGCGGCGCCCGTCTTGGATACCGCCCACACCAGCAGGACCGATTCGATAGAACGCGGAATCGACACTGCGACCAGGTCTTCGGCGCCCAGACCGCGAGCGATCAGGACGCGGGCGAGGCGCGACGACCACTCGTCGACCTCGGCGTAGGTCATCGACCGATCCTGGTAGCGGAGAGCTTCGTTGGAGGGATACTGCAACGCGGTCTCGGCCAGGATGTCGGTCAACGGCTTCGGCTCGATGCCCGAGGACGCTCGGCGACCGGTCAATTCGATGCGCTCAGGCGCTTGGAGGATGTTGATGTCGCCGACAGCCTGCGTCGCATCCACGGCGACGGCTTCGAGAATTCGAGTCAACCTCTCGGCGAAGGAGACAACTGTCCCCTCGTCGAAGAGATCCGTCGCATACGTGAAGGTCGCAGTCATTCCGTGACCATCGGCAGCTTCCACCAGAGTCAACTGAAGGTCGAACTTCGCTACGGTTTCCGCGATAGCGAATTCAGTGATATCGAGTCCCGGCAGCGTCAGGTTATTCTGCCCCAGGTTCTGGAATGCCAAGGCAACCTGGAACAACGGGTTGTGCGCTTGCGAACGCACCGGATCGAGAACCTCGACCAGCCGCTCGAACGGCACGTCTGCGTGAGCGAAAGCCGCGAGATCACTCTCACGCGCCGACGTAAGCAGATCGAGGAAACGCATCCCCGGATCCACCTCGGTACGAAGCACGAGGGTGTTGACGAACATGCCGATCAGATCGTCGAGCTGCGCTTCACCGCGACCGGCCACCGGGGTACCGACTGCGATGTCGGTGGTGCCGGACAACCGGGCAAGAAGTGTTGCCAACGCCGAGTGCATCACCATGAACAGCGATGCCTGGTGCTCGCGACCCACAGCAGCCAGTCCGCGGTGAACATCCGCGGAAATCGGGAAGCTGTAGGTGGCTCCCCGTCCGGTGAACACGGCTGGACGCGCGCGGTCACTGGGCAAGGTGATCTGGTCTGGAACTCCGTCGAGAGCCTTAGCCCAGTAGCCGATCTGCTCTGCGAGTACGGATTCCGTGTCACTCTCGGAACCGAGAACACCACGCTGCCACAACGCGTAGTCGGCGTACTGCACCGGCAACGGCGCCCACGTCGGGGTCTGCCCCTGTGAGCGGGCGTAGTACGCGGTCATCACGTCGCGGATCAACGGGCCCATCGAGAAACCGTCGGTGGAGATGTGGTGAATCACTATCGCCAGTACAAACGAGTCCTCGGCAAGCTGGAAGAGCTTGGCCCGCAACGGAACCTCAGCCGTAACGTCAAAACCTGATGAGACGAACTCCGTCACCGCCGCGACGATGTCGGATGTCTCGAGCGGCACGGGAGCCAGATTCACCGGAACTGCCGCCGCCGGCAGTATCCGCTGGTAGCCGATTCCGTCCACCTCGGGGTAGACCGTGCGCAGAACCTCGTGACGCTTCAAGAGGTCCATGACAGCGTCGTACAACGCCGCCTGGTCCAACTCGCCGGTGAGCGTGATCGCCATCGGAATGTTGTTGGCTGCCGACTCGCGGTCCAATTGGTTGAGGAACCACATGCGCTGCTGCGCAAACGACAACGGCACCTGCGCCGGACGCACCTGCGCAGTCAACGCCGCACGCGAACCACCACCAACACGAGAACCGAGGCGAGCAGCCAAACCCTCCACCGTCGACGCCTCGAACAACTCCCGCACCGACACCGCAGCATCAAGAGCCTGACCCAACCGAGACGTCACCTGCGTCGCAATCAGCGAATTACCACCGAGCGCGAAGAAATCATCATCCAAACC
>NZ_JBWZNF010000036.1:0-5326 GCF_056945715.1 Rhodococcus sp. MurmanLake-1
GCCGGCTCACCACCCCGTCCGGGATCGAGCGAACGACACTCTCACCGCCTCCAACGAGATGAACGATACGTTCACACCATTAGGGGCGGGAGCGCGACTGACGACGACGGGCGCTTTGCCCTGATCACTCGATGCCGTCGGCGGTGGCAGTTGCATACTTCGGCCGGCCAGTGGGCAGATACCGCTGGATCGTCACGCCCTTTGGTGTGGCTCGCGATTCGGCCAGCTCGAGTGCGATATCCGGTCCGGTATCGGGAAAGAGTCGTGTGCCCTGGCCTACGACCACCGGAACGATCAGCAGGATCATCTCGTCGACTAGATCGTTCGCGAGAAGCCAGCGGCACAACTCGCCACTGCCGTGCACCTGAAGCTCGCCGCCGGGTCTGGCTTTCAGTTCGCCGATCGCTGCGGCGGTGTCATCTGTAAGGGCCGTGGTGTTCTTCCATTGCGGATCGGTGACCGTCGTCGAGGCAAGATACTTGGGCCGCGTATTCAAGGCGCTTGCGATCGGGTTGACCTCTGGATTCTCGAACGCGCCCCAATAGCCGGCGAAGATTTCGTAAGTCCGCCGACCGAACAGGAAGGCGTCGGCGCGCTGGTAGACCTGGACGAGGTAAGACATGGCTTCTGTGTCCACCAGCGGCGCGGACCATCCGCCACGTTCGAATCCGCCGCGTCGATCTTCGTCCGGCCCACCGAGTCCTTGCATCACCCCTTCGAGAGTGACGATGGTAAATGTCGTCAGTTTCATAGTCGTACCCATCTCCCCGGCATCGCCGGATTTCCGCTGTTTCGATATAGACCGTCGGGAAGCGGGAAAGTCATCGAGCGAACGTGGCGTTCATCGCCTTGGATCGACCGAACGTGCCGTTCGCTCAGGGTGGGCGGTGAGATCAGGGCTGAACGGGCACAGAGTCTGCCGGGGTGGTCTCGGACTCCAAGGCGTCGCAGGGAATCGCGAGCTCGGTCTGTTCGAGGCGGCCACGAAGGGTGATGTTCTCCGTGATCGACCACTGTGCGGCTTCGGCACTGTCAGCGGCGGCCACAGCCCGTCCGGACGCGGCGAGGTTACCCGGGACCGTCTTGGCGACCTCGGACAGTCGCGCTGCTTCGTTGACGGGATCACCGATGACGGTGTACTCGAACCTTTCTCGCGCACCGACGTTTCCGGCAACGGCAATTCCCGCAGCGACGCCGATACCCGCGCTCACTTCCGGAACTTCGGCACGCAGGCGCTGCCGAATCTTGCGGGCGGCGGCGAGTGCACTGCCGGCGTGATCGTCGAGTGTCGTCGGCGCTCCGAAGATCGCCAGCGCCGCGTCGCCTTCGAACTTGTTGACGAATCCGCCGTGTGCATCTACCTCGTCGACGATGACGTCGAAGAATCGATTGAGTAGAGCGACCACCGCGGTAGGGGAGTTGGTGGCCGCGATCGTGGTCGATCCGATGACGTCGACGAAGAGAACGGCAACGTCGCGTTCTTCACCGCCGAGTTCCGGGTTTCGGCGAACCGCGTTTGCGGCAACCTCGTGTCCGACGTGGCGCCCGAAGAGGTCGCGAATCCTCTCGCGCTCGCGCAGGCCCTCGGCCATGCGATTGAAGCCGGTCTGCAGCAGTCCCAGTTCGGTCCCGTCGTACACGACGACGGACGCGGTGAGGTCGCCACGGGTGACTTGTTCCATGCCTCGGCGTACGGACCGAATGGGGGCCGCGGCTGATCGGATGTTGATGTACGTCAGCCCGAGTCCGACGCACAGAGTGATCCCGCCGATGACGAGGATCGCGGTCGCGAGGGCTTGCCACGAAGCAGGCCGGATGAAGCTGAAGACCGCTACGAGCATCAAGCCGGTGACGGGGACTCCGCTTCCGAGCAGCCAGACGAGGATCGTCCGGCCGGTCAGTCCGAGAACGGCAGCCTTGCGGGGCGCTCCGGATTCGAGTGCACGCGCAGCAATAGGGCGGAGTGCGAACTCGCTGAGCAGGTAGCAGAAAGCGCAGGTGGTGATACCGCTGAAAGCCACGGTGAACAGAACTTTCGGAATGGTGTCGGGGTCGACGATTCCGTACATGGTCGTGAAGGTGATGAGCGCGGCCGTCCACAGGACGGCTTGCACTCGGGTCAGTCGCCACGGCCCGCGCAACGCCGCGCGTTGATTCTGCTCGGTTGGCCGGTGATCCTCGGTGGCCCACCGGAGATCCCTCATGAGGCGTTTGGTGCCCCACAGAAGTCCGATGAGAAAGACACACCCGATGAAGACGGGTACGGCAATAAAGTTGATCCACGCGAATTCGGGGTGGATGATCTCGGGTCCGGGAACCACGAATCCGACGAGCACGATCGCCAGCACCGCTCCGATCAGGTTGGTGACCAGGAGAGGGGCGGTGAGTAGTGCCTGGACGCGGATTCGGCGGCGCCTGGGGCTTTCGTCGGTGGATCCGAGCAGCCACGACCCAAGGGGCGCACTCGGGACACGGCTTCGCTGCATAGTGTGTCGAGAGTAGTCGTAATGATCGCTTAGGGTGGTCCGGTGCGCCTAGTTATTGCTCGTTGCCGTGTCGATTATGTGGGACGCCTGACCTCCCACCTCCCTACCGCAAGACGACTGCTGTTGGTGAAGGCCGACGGTTCGGTCAGCATTCATGCCGATGACCGGGCGTACAAGCCGCTGAACTGGATGAGTCCGCCGTGCTGGTTGGTCGAGACCACCGGCGACAGCGACGACATCCTGTGGGTCGTCACCAACAAGGCGGGCGAGGAGCTTCGGATCACTCTCGAAGAGGTCGAGCACGATTCGTCGTATGAACTCGGTCTCGATCCGGGATTGATCAAGGACGGTGTCGAGGCACACCTTCAAGAACTTCTGGCGGAGCATGTCGAGACACTCGGCCCCGGCTACACGTTGGTGCGGCGCGAGTACATGACGGCCATCGGGCCGGTCGACCTTCTGGTCCGTGACGCGGACGGTGCATCGGTGGCGGTGGAGATCAAGCGCCGCGGCGAGATCGACGGCGTCGAGCAGTTGACGCGGTACCTGGAGTTGCTCAACCGCGATCCTCTGCTCGCGCCGGTCACGGGAGTTTTTGCAGCGCAACAGATCAAGCCGCAGGCAAAGACTTTGGCCAACGACCGTGGGATCCGTTGCCTGGTCTTGGACTACGAGGCCTTGCGTGGTACCGAAAGCACCGAGTTCCGACTTTTCTGACGCTGTTTAGACTCGAACCATGCCGCGCCGCAAACCTTCGCCGAAGCAATCCCGTCGAACGGATACTCGGCGTGCTCGGGATTCGAGCGCGGAATCGCAGTCACCCAGTGGTGTGTTGTTCGGCGGGGCGCTGGTCCGGGAGGAGCCAGGGCCGGGCGGTGAAATGTACATGGTGAGGCCGATACCCGGCTCCAACGCGACGAAGTTCTATCGCTGCCCCGGTTGTGATCACGACATCAGGCACGGTGTCGCCCATGTGGTGACGTGGCCTTCGGAACCGGGCGGCGCGAACGAACGTCGGCACTGGCACACCGGATGCTGGTCAGGCCGCGGAACTCGCAGCCTGACCAGACGGTGGTCCTGAGCGTCGATCAGTTCCGGGACTGGGCTCGCTGCTCGACGGCGCGGGTGTCGATCTCGGCGGTGTTGGTCTCGTCCGAGTCCTCGAGCACATCGTCTTCGTCGATACTCGGTTCTGAGTCGACCGGATCGGAGTCGGCCTTCTTGTCTTCGATCTCGAGATCTTCCTCGGCTTCGACGATGACCGGAGCGGGCGGTGCATCAAGGAGTTCGCTCTCCCGGTTGACCGATGCGAGCATGGCCGGAACCGAATCGAGTTGTCCCCGAATGCCCAAGAGCTGAGCCAGAATTCGACCACGGAGAACACGCAGTTCTTCGGTGAGTTCCTTCGCGTGAGCGATCTTGCGCTCGGACTGATCGGTGGCGGCCTGCAGCCTGCGCTGAGCCTCGTGCGACGCATCGGAGAGTCGACGCTCGGCCTCTGCCTTGCTCGACGACTCCAGGTCGTTGACGGCGGCGACGACCTTGGCGCGACGCTCGGACATCGAGATGTCGAAGTCTTCGCGGATCTGAGTGCGCTTGGCCTCGGACTCGGCAGCCAGGCGATCCCGCTCGGCCTGTGCGGCTTCGACGATCCGGGCGGCTTCGGTACGGGCCTGCGCCATGGTCTGCTCGTGCATGGTTTCCATCGCATTGCGACGGTCCTCGAGTTCGGCGATCAGCGACTCGTAGTGTCCGCGCAGTCGGGCGCCGTCCTGTTCGGCGATGGAGGTCATCTCGGCTGCGTCGGCCTCGGCCTTCGCGCGCACCTCGGAAGCCTCGTCGGAGGCAAGGCGCAGCATGCGGCTGATGCGATCGCTCATGCCCTCCGCAGTGGTGGGCGGTACCGAGAGGCGGTCGACGTCCTTGCGGAGGTCGTCGATGTCGTCGCGTGCATCGTCGAGCTGCTTGGCAAGGTCACGGGCCTGCGCAGCGGCAGCATCACGATCGGCCGCGGTAACTCGCAGCTCCGCGTCGAATCGCTCGAAGTAGTTACGTACCTCGTCGCGGTCGTATCCCTTCCGTGCGATCTGGAACGGAAGTTGGATCGAACCGCGGTCCTGCTCGTATGCCATGGCGACAATCTACCTGGCATACGAGCTGGAGTCGGGTCTGCTAGTGGCTCGCGTCGGGTTCGACCAGTTCCACCAGGACGCCGCCGGCGTCCTTCGGGTGAATGAAGTTGATGCGCGAGTTGGCCGTACCGCGTCGGGGAGCGTCGTACAGCAACCGAACGCCGCGCTCGCGAAGCTCGGCGGAGATGGCGTCGATGTCGGTGACCCGGTAGGCGAGCTGCTGCAGTCCGGGGCCGCTTCGGTCGATGAACTTGGCGATGGTCGAGTTCTCGTCCAGTGGTGCGAGCAGCTGAACGGCAGTGGATCCGGCGGGGGAGCCGACGACGGAGAGCATGGCTTCGCGCACGCCCTGCGATTCGTTGATTTCCTCGTGGGTCGACACCATGCCCAGGTGCTGCGTGTACCACGCGATTGCCGCGTCGAGATCGGGCACCGCGATTCCGACGTGATCGATCGCGACGACGAGGTCGGACGACAAAGGTGCGAGTGCAGAACTGGGGGAGGTCTGTGTCATACCTTTCACGGTAGCGCTACCGTTTGAGGAGTACACGTCGGGATGTGACTTGGCTCTTAGGCCGCACGGAACCGACGACTATGTCTCTTTTGCAGCCGGAGGAAATCGTGACCAGTTCTGTGATTGTTGCGGGAGCTCGTACCCCGATGGGTCGACTCCTCGGATCGTTGAAAGACCTCTCCGGGTCCGACCTC
>NZ_JBWZNF010000037.1:0-5200 GCF_056945715.1 Rhodococcus sp. MurmanLake-1
GTCGCAACTCCCATTCTCACGCCGAGGACCAGCCCGTCTACTTCAGTCCTGCGTCAGCAACGTCCATACCCGCAACAGCTAATCACACTGCTTCGCAGTCAGGATTCGACTCTGGCACGGCTATCGATCGAGAAAGCACGTGAGGCGTTGACTCGGGCACTGCAGGAGGAGTCATCACCAGCACACAAGGACGAGCTGTGCACGGCCCTCCTGAAAACTGTTATACCCATCGTCGATGAGCTGGGCACACCGGGACGGATTGTGTGGGGGCCGCACGACCTCGCGACGCACTGGGTGGGTGCGGACGTACTGACGGCCATCTCCGATGCCGCTGACCCCGCCCCCATCAATCAAGCCATGGAGCTGTCACCCAGCACCCAGACGCGAATTTCAATTCTGCGTGCCGCGAAAAACTCCATTCAAAACCAGCGGTGGTGGAATCCGGTCTTAGAGGCAGCTCTGCCTGGAGCGCAGGAAGAATTCCTTGCTCATCTGGGCGAACAAGATCAAGCGCTGATCGAGCGACCCGATCTGATCGACTTCTTCCGTACAGCCCACAACGCCGATGTTGACCTTGGCGCGCTCCACCTCGCGATTGCAGATGCGATCACCGCCGGACAGTTCGAAATAGACCATCTTGCATCCCGTTTCATTCATCCTGGCAGCGCAAGCCAGTTCTCAACGGACCAAGTCGGGTTCGATGTCATCGCGCCACGCGTGGACTATCAGTGGTATCGAAAGCCCCAAGGAGAGTTCGTCGTCGATGCGGATAACTGGGTAGGTAGGCGGACTTTGGCAGCCGGGCGCATTAGGCGACCGACCGACGATTGAGCCTCTAGGACTTCCGAGACCAGACACGACACAGCAGAGGCGTCATGCTTGAGTAATCTGCTTCACCCTTCTCTGCTCGCGCGTGTCGGACCTTCCATACGCTGACGAGGCAACATGCGACCTGAACGGCAGATTGCTGGAGATACGGCAGGTTGAGGTCCCTCGCGAGTTCGACCTGTCGTCGACGAAGATGTTTGAAGCCTAGGCGGGAAGTACTGCAACGATCGCGAGGACGGGTCCGCATGACCGATGCGCTGCGCGAGTACGGGGCGCGCTGTTGAGCTCGTTACTGCCTCGATGCGACTACTGACCTTGGCATGCGTGAGCGAATCATCCTGCGCAGGAAGTTGTTTGCAGGCTGACGAGTTCCTGGGGTCGCTTTTCGGGCGGTGTCGACGAAGGCGATAACCGGTTCCGGTGGAGGGTTGGCATCAGGCTCCACCGAGCTCGAACAGTAGGTCTTCGACCAGGATTGACGTGGCAGCCGCGACCTGGGTGGGGTTGCCGATACCTTCTTCGGCTTTACCTGCCATGACTGATCCGAGAGCGGTGGGGGTTGCGAATAGTTCTCTCATCCACTCGGTGGCGTGTTCGGTCGTCGCCTTACTGATCGGGTTGGCGAGAAGACCACCGAACGCGACGGCGAGGTCTTCGGTTTCATGCGCGACGAGGAGGCGGTACAAGTCGTGGGCGTCCTTGTTCTGCAGCCTGTCTGGTGAACCCTGCCGTTCGTGGATTTTGTGGATTTTCGCCACGATGAGCGCTGCCGGACCTGCCACGAGGGCGGCTCGTGATCGTTCATCGTTCTCGTCGAGAGAAGGGATGGTCATCAGGCTGTTGTCGACGACGCATCCTTCGAGTCCCACGGCTATTCGCAATGCCATATTGTCGTGTGGTGGGAGCCGAGGCGAGCGCGCTTTCTTCTTCGTTCGGTTGGAGAGGCCGTGGGGGACCATGAGGTCGACCGGTATTCCGTCGGCGCTGACCCAGGCTCCGGGGAGGTTGTTCGCGTTCAGATAAAAGCCTGCTTGAGCCATTGCTTCTTCGAGGTGTGGATCATTTTTGAGATTGTGGGGATTGATTGCGAGGTCGCTGTCTTTGGTCGATTCCGCCAGGGCGACCACGGCTGCGCCGCTTCGTAGATATACGGCCTGGGCGCCGATTACGATCAGGGAATCCCGATGTTGGTCGAGTGCGTCGAGTGCGTCGAGCAATGTGCTGCGGGCTTGTACGAGGAGATTATCGTCGCCAGGCTGATTCATGAGCTTGCATCCATTCCAGGAGTTCTTCGCCTTCGGCGGGGTTGCGTCCGGGACCGGACAGGAGATCGACGGCCACCTGTTCGATCGCAGCGATCGTGTAGCCCTCCTTGACATCTGAGGTCTTGTCGAAGACCACGGGGTACTCCGGTTCACCCAGGATCACGTTCGCGGCTTCGGCTGTGGAGTCGTCCACCGGATGTAGGCGCCACTTCTTTGCTGCTTCTGCCGCATTCTCGGTGTAAATGAACGCGGCACGAGCTGGTGCGTACGGAGCCCACTGCGCCGCCGCGACAGATCCGGTAACGGCGTAACGAAAATTCGGGCTTTCCCGCTGTGCAATATTTTTCATCAAGTGAGGAAGCCCACGAGGGTCGATGAACCGATATGCATGGGTGTTCTCGGCGAAGCTGTAGTCGCGACTCCATCTCCGTAGTAGGCGAGTCCAGTCGGTGACCTCGAACCGTCTGTCCGCAGTTCTGGTCACCAGCTCCTCTTCCTGGAGGTATTCCAGGACTCGATACGTTGCGCCGGTCGAGACCCCGGAGCTGTCGACGAGTTCACGCGCCGACCACGTTCTGCCGTCGCCGGCCAGTGTCCGGACAAGCCTCGCGGCGGGTTCACCTTTGAGCGTCGCCCGGGGTCGGCCAGGGCCGCGGTTCGGGTCGTGGCTCAGTCCCCGATCGCGCAGGACCAAGGCTGGACGCCTGGCGGTGATCATCATATTGCCCGTTGCGTCGACGTAAGACAGGTTCAGCTCGCGCAGAATTTCCTGAACGGGAGGGGAGATGTAGCGGGCCATCACCATCGCCTGTGCACGCGTGTCTTCGGTCGCCTCGTCGAGTCGACGGGCCGCCGTGCCTATATCCCGCCGGTTCACGATGCGCTTGACCTCGACCACGAAGAGTGCCGTCTCGTCGTCCGGTGTTGTGATCGCGAGTTTGCCGTCTACGCCGCGGTCACTGGTCTGGTTGCCGAAATATGCTTCTGACGTGGCATTCCAGTCGTCCGGTAGAAGTTTGCGGATCTGTTCCGTGCATAGGCGCAGGATATTTCGCTCGCTGGCCGTTGCTGACATACATCACCTCCTTTGTTCTCGAATAATAGCATGTTCCGCTGTTAATCGGAGTTAGGAGATTTCGCGAACGGGATGGTGATCGCGAGAGGAACGGGGAGGCCATCCTCGGAGTAGGGCGGGGTCAGGGGTAGGCGCTGTCTCCTCACGGCCCGTAGAGCTACGAGGGTGTGACGTTCGTCGTTGTTGGTCCAGATATCGCGGAGTTGATGTCCAACAAGGACGGATATTCGAGTTCGTGAGAGATTATGTTCGTCGAGGAAAAGCCGTCACGGTTCCCTTCTGGGCGATTGTGTACGGCGAAATGATCGAGTCTGTCTTTCGTGCAGGTTTCGATGGTGTCGGCGACGAACTCAGTGGAGCTTTCCATAGCCGCATTGTCCGTCGACGTAGTCGACGCCCTCGACGGAGGGCACTATAAAATTTCTGAGAAGCCTTGTGTAACATGAACTTTACGTGCTACGGAGTGGATCACTCCGTGCCCGATCATGAGGGCCACGTGTCGCTTACTGTTCGCTGAGCCATCCGAGTACCTTCAGGGCCTTCGTCGCAACCTGCTGATGGCGGGATCGAGCCGGCTACTGCGTCGTAACAGCTGTGTTCCGGGCGTATGCGGCCGCCAAAGGGGTGGAACGCCTCTACGTCCTGACGACGCAGGTCTGGCCGCACGAACGCTCGGGTAGATAACGGTGGGTAGATATCGGCTTCGGGTACGGGAAGGTGACCTGGAACGCGATCCACGAGGTCTGCTGCTCGTAGGCCGGTGCGAGCCGGAGGGGAGAGGGGATCCGGGCGCCGCCCGCTCCGTCGTTATCGAACGTGGCAGTGGTGTCCGAGAACGTGTGCCTGAGTTCTTTGATCTCTTCCGCTTTTGCTTCGGTGATTGGTGTCATGCTCACGAGTTGTCGTCCCGGTGCACGCAGAACCGGTCTCCTCATCATGGAAAGCACTACCAGTAGCCCTAAGTAGGAGGAGTGGCCCGTGCAGTCGCACGCCTATGGCACCCTTTACCGCGAATATCATGGATGTTGTTCGCAACATCTCGTGCTGTAGGTTTATGTCGGGCACAAGATATAGACTGAAACCACCGAAAGCCCCGGTCCTAATCCGGGAATCGGACGGCAACGAGGCTCTGCGGTGGGTGAACTTGTCTAGGGTTCCCAACCAACGTAACTCTTCCACCACGCCATGGCAAAAGAAACGCCCTGGTCGGGTTCGGTTTGGCGTTTTCGGTGGAGGTAAGACTGTCTGTGCATAGCTACGTAACTCATGCCGACCTGGCCACGTTCGCGGTCAATAAGGTCAACGTCCCGTCCGAGACGGCGAAGTCGCGGCGTACTCAAGTCACGCACTTGCGTAATCGCCTTGAGGCCTACATCAAAGACCACCCCGACTACGACCTCGTCAAGATGCGCGGGTCGGGCAGCGTCGCCAAACACACCGCCATCAGGACAAGCTCCGATACCGACATCGCCGCGTACGTACGCGCCGCTGCAGTCGGAGGCGTGGACGTTGACGAGACCAAGCTGCTGGAGTGGCTCTGCGAACGTTGCAAGGAGGTCTACGGCGCAACCAAGGATGCCAGCGACTTTGAGATTTCACACCATGCGGTTGGCATCACGATGCGCGGCACCGGACTCAAAATCGATGTCGCCCCCGTGCTTTACGAGGGCGAGCCGGACGATCGCGGACACCTTGTCACTCAGACCGGCGACCGGGTCCTGACATCGGTGACACTGCATAAAGAGTTTCTGAATAAGCGGCGAGGGGTGGCCGGTCCCGAGTACAAGGAGTTCATCCGGCTGGTCAAGGCGTTCGTCCACCGCGCCAAGGTCGAGGCGGCCGCCTCCGGACCGGAGCTTCGCTTCAAGTCGTTCCTCGTCGAGCTCATCGCTGCGCACCTGTGGGACAACGGCTGGCTGTCGAAGCCATTTGCGATCGACGACTACCCCCGAGCTTTCGAGCAGTTCCTGGCCTACATCGTCATGACGGAGCTCAGGGAACCGATCGTCTTCACCGATTACTACCAGGAAAG
>NZ_JBWZNF010000038.1:0-2500 GCF_056945715.1 Rhodococcus sp. MurmanLake-1
ACGTCCTACTCTCACAGGGACAAGGTCCCAACTACCATCGGCGCTAGAGAGCTTAACTTCCGTGTTCGGTATGGGAACGGGTGTGACCTCTCTGCCATCATCACCAAACTATGAAGGCATATTCCTTCAAAACTAGATAACATTTGCTACATATTATATGGTTAAGTCCTCGATCTATTAGTATTCGTCAGCTCCACATGTCACCATGCTTCCACCTCGAACCTATCAACCTGATCATCTTTCAGGGATCTTACTAGCTTACGCTATGGGAAATCTCATCTTGAGGGGGGCTTCATGCTTAGATGCTTTCAGCACTTATCCCTTCCGCACATAGCTACCCAGCTATGCCCTTGGCAGAACAACTGGTACACCAGCGGTGCGTCCATCCCGGTCCTCTCGTACTAAGGACAGCTCCTCTCAAATTTCCTACGCCCACGACGGATAGGGACCGAACTGTCTCACGACGTTCTGAACCCAGCTCGCGTACCGCTTTAATGGGCGAACAGCCCAACCCTTGGGACCGACTACAGCCCCAGGATGCGATGAGCCGACATCGAGGTGCCAAACCTCCCCGTCGATGTGGACTCTTGGGGGAGATAAGCCTGTTATCCCCGGGGTAGCTTTTATCCGTTGAGCGATGGCCCTTCCATGCGGAACCACCGGATCACTAAGCCCGACTTTCGTCCCTGCTCGACTTGTAGGTCTCGCAGTCAAGCTCCCTTATGCCTTTGCACTCTACGAATGATTTCCAACCATTCTGAGGGAACCTTTGGGCGCCTCCGTTACACTTTAGGAGGCGACCGCCCCAGTCAAACTGCCCACCTGACACTGTCTCCCGGGTCGATAAGACCCGTAGGTTAGAATTTCAATACAGTCAGGGCGGTATCCCACCAGCGCCTCCACCGAAGCTAGCGCTCCGGTTTCAATGGCTCCCGCCTATCCTGTACAAACTGTACCAAAATTCAATATCAGGCTACAGTAAAGCTCCACGGGGTCTTTCCGTCCTGTCGCGGGTAACCTGCATCTTCACAGGTACTATAATTTCACCGAGTCTCTGGTTGAGACAGTGCCCAAATCGTTACACCTTTCGTGCGGGTCGGAACTTACCCGACAAGGAATTTCGCTACCTTAGGACCGTTATAGTTACGGCCGCCGTTTACTGGGGCTTCAGTTCAGAGCTTCGCTTACGCTAACCCCTCTCCTTAACCTTCCAGCACCGGGCAGGTGTCACCCCCTATACTTCGCCTTACGGCTTCGCAGAGAGCTGTGTTTTTGCTAAACAGTCGCTTGGGCCTATTCACTGCGGCTTTCCGTTAAGAAAGCACCCCTTCTCCCGAAGTTACGGGGTCATTTTGCCGAGTTCCTTAACCAGAGTTCTCTCGCACACCTTAGGATTCTCTCCTCGCCTACCTGTGTCGGTTTGCGGTACAGGCACCTTTTATCTCGCTAGAAGCTTTTCTTGGCAGCGGGGAATCAAAGACTTCGCTCCATAAGGAGCTTCCCCATCACAGCTCAGCCTTTACGATAAGCGGATTTGCCTACTTATCAGCCTAACTGCTTGGACGTGCACAACCAATCGCACGCTTCTTCTATCCTTCTGCGTCCCTCCATTGCTCAAACGATAAAGAGGTGGTACAGGAATATCAACCTGTTGTCCATCGCCTACGCCTGTCGGCCTCGGCTTAGGTCCTGACTAACCCTGAGCGGACGAGCCTTCCTCAGGAAACCTTAGGCATTCGGTGGACGGGATTCTCACCCGTCTTTCGCTACTCATACCGGCATTCTCACTTCTAAGCACTCCACCAGTCCTTCCGGTCTGACTTCACTGTCCTTAGAACGCTCCCCTACCACTGATACCATTGGTATCAATCCGCAGCTTCGGTGGTGTATTTAGCCCCGGTACATTTTCGGCGCAGAGTCACTCGACTAGTGAGCTATTACGCACTCTTTAAATGGTGGCTGCTTCTAAGCCAACATCCTAGTTGTCTAAGCAACTCCACATCCTTTTCCACTTAATACACACTTTGGGACCTTAGCTGGCGGTCTGGGCTGTTTCCCTTTTGACTACGGATCTTATCACTCGCAGTCTGACTCCTAAGGATAAGTCATTGGCATTCGGAGTTTGACTGAATTCGGTAATCCGATGAGGACCCCTAGTCCAATCAGTGCTCTACCTCCAAGACTCTTACACTTAAGGCTAGCCCTAAAGCTATTTCGGGGAGAACCAGCTATCTCCAGGTTCGATTGGAATTTCTCCGCTACCCACACCTCATCCCCGCACTTTTCAACGTGCGTGGGTTCGGGCCTCCATTCAGTGTTACCTGAACTTCACCCTGGACATGGGTAGATCACCTGGTTTCGGGTCTACGACCACGTACTAAACGCCCTATTCAGACTCGCTTTCGCTGCGGCTCCGCCTCTTCAGCTTAACCTCGCACGGGATCGTAACTCGCCGGTTCATTCTACAAAAGGCACGCCATCACCCGTTAACGGGCTCTGA
>NZ_JBWZNF010000039.1:0-4796 GCF_056945715.1 Rhodococcus sp. MurmanLake-1
GTACAGTCCCGTGAAGCCACCCAGATGCACCACGAGGACCGCGCAGGCGTAGACGCGTTCCTCGCCGAGATCGACAGCCTCGCGGGTTCCGGTATTCCCCTGCTCGTCGTTATGTGCACGAACCGGCTCGCCGCGCTCGATCCAGCAGTCAAACGTCGGGCCGCAGCCACGTTCGACTTCGGCCGTCCGGACGAAAACCAGCGCCGCCAGGTCATCGCTACGGCATTCGAAAACTACGAACTCGCCGACGACACTATCGAAAAGCTGGTAATGGCGACCGGACCTCAAAGCTCCGACCAGTACGGCTTCACCTACTCCGACCTGACCCAGCGTCTCCTACCCACCGCCATCTTGACTGCCTTTCCCGACGACCCGATCACCGCGGACCTGTTGCTGGCCGTGGTTTCGGACCTCAGTCCCACCGCCCCTTTCAACGACCAACCATCAGCGTGACGTTCCGTTCGGCTCATCCCGGAATATGTCCCGGACACCACCAAGGAGAATCGATGACCGGTCAATACGACATCGCAGCGGCTTTTCGTCGAAAGCAGTCAATACTGCTGGAGTCACACGCGTCAGTCCGCGACGTAGTGAGCCATCCGACCGCCCTAGGTGACCACTCCGAGGCCGACTGGGTCGGTGTATTGAAGGACTTTCTCCCCGAGCGCTACACCGTTGGCCCGATCTTCGCCGTAGATGCTGACGGCGCGATGAGCGAGCAGATCGACGTCGCGGTCTACGATCGTCAGTACTCACCTCTCTGGTTCGGATCGAAAAGCGGCTTCGACATCGTTCCGGTGGAAGCTGTGTATGCAGTCTTCGAGGTCAAGCCAACGATCAATACGACTTACATCACGGCGGCACGAGCGAAAGTCGCATCTGTCCGTCGACTGCGTCGGACGTCGGCGCCGATTAAGCACGCCGGCGGGGCCTATGGTGCAATTGACCCGTCAGCCAAGCACATCATCGGTGGGCTTCTTGCTGCAAACGGGTCCTGGACCGATCGAGCATCGACAATTGCTAAGCTCAAAGAGCACCTTCCGCCCGTTGGTCTTGACGAATCGCTTGATATCGGCATCGCGGTCGAGATGGTTTCGTTCGACTACACGCCCGTTCCGGTCGAGTTGGGAAGCCGGGAGGAAGAGATCCTACTGGAGTTCAGCTCCGAGCACGACCAGCTGATTCACTTCGGGATCCGGTTGTTTCGTCAACTTCAACAGCTCGGGACCGTGCTTGCTATAGACATGGGCGCCTACGAGTCTGCGCTAACTCGGCGGTAGGAGGATCAGCGATTCTCGACATGCTGACGTCTATACAGCTAATCCCATTGCGGTGCACTATGTCCAGTCGTTGCCCATACATTTCCTGACCTCGTTGCAGCAGACGATGCGAGTCTGCGCCTATCATGACGTCCGGCGCCTGATTTCGGATCTTCCGTCGATGAGCTTGCGGCGCCATGATGTACGTCGTATTGAACGCTGGCTTAACCTCGAACACTCCGGTTGATAAGGATCGAGTGCTTCTCAACTTCGCAAGCATCATCGGCTCCCGGAC
Organism: Rhodococcus sp. MurmanLake-1; assembly: GCF_056945715.1. Classification (NCBI taxonomy): domain Bacteria; kingdom Bacillati; phylum Actinomycetota; class Actinomycetes; order Mycobacteriales; family Nocardiaceae; genus Rhodococcus; species Rhodococcus sp. MurmanLake-1. Next base: position 1,555 of record NZ_JBWZNF010000039.1, read on the forward strand.
ACCTCTGATCTCAGTATCCGTCGACGCCGGCGAATACGAGTTCAGGCGTGCCGACAACGGGTTGTCCGGGGTGTAGTTGCTGTTGTAGGGACTCGACCCCGGCGGTGTCGAGTGTTCCGCGGTGAATCTGACAGGCCCAGTCGAAATATTCTGTAGACCAGCCGATCTGATATCCGTAAGTCTTGGTTTTCCACGGCTGGTTCGATCGTGGCCGCCGGGTGATCCAACCCGCATTATCACCGAGTTCGGCTGCGAATGCGCCGGATTCGGGTTCGATCGAGTGAACGAAGCGTGGAGTCAGGTCCGTCAGCAGGGGCACCCTGATGGGTTCGGCCGTGATCTCATCGCGGAACCAGCGTATCGATTCCTGCGCCGGCGTTACTGGTGGCCCGCCGCAGCCGGCGAGGGTCCTGGATTCGGCGTCGGTGATGACCGGACCGTCCCAGGTGAACAGGGAGGGGTCGAGGCGCTCCCCCACGGTGAGGTCGGAGTATGAGGCGCCGTCGACACCATTGCCGGAGTGTTGGGCAAGTACCGCACCGGTTTCGGCGTCGACAACAAGCCGCAGCGACGGCTTCGGCAGATTCCGGCTTTCGCGTGGGGCGAGATCCACCGACCAGCATCGACGGCCGAGGAACTCGACGTCTGTCACCGGCCCTGTCGGGCGTGAATGATGGTTGCCGACCCAATGCTCAACCTGCGGGGTGATCGCAAGGTATCGACCCGCGCCGGGTGAGTGCACCTGACGGAGTTCGGTGCAGCGCGGATGGTCTGGGTCGGCGGTGAAGTCCCAGGCGGTGGTGCCGTCGCTGACGAACATCACCTGTCCGTCGAGCGATTCGATCCTCGACCGGCGTCCCCACCGATACAGATGCACGCCAGGGAGACGAACGGGAAGAAACACAGGTTCTTCCCCGTAGCTTCCGTAGTAGTAGTGAAAAGGTTCGTCGGAATTGCGGTACGGGACCACGACCCCGTGGACCGGTTGCCGCGGGCCATCTGCCATGGTCACCAACATCTGGACCCATTCGGTCATCACTGCCTCCACTACACATTCGGGTGTCGGGCGTCTTCGTCCCAGGCCAACGCGTCTCCCACCGGTCATTTCGGTGAGCTTTCCGGCTCGATCGCCTCCGCTGCTCAGCTCAGACATGCAGGACTCTCGCGACGGCTTCGGAGACCGGCGGGTATGCGCGGGTGTCGGCTTGTTCCCTCAACTCTGCCGAGGCGTAGGACAGGAGATTGTCGAGTCGGTTGCCTTGCTCGTCGTACAGATCGAGACGAGCTGTCAACATCAGTCCGGGATAGTCACGATGCTGGAATCGAACATGGATCCGGCCGCTCGGCCACTGTCCGACGTACGTGGCGCTCACCTGATCGACTTTGTCCGAAAACTGCATTCGGTCAAGACCGCGCAGGCAGTACTGCACGTAGCCGTGATGGTCGAGTGGCTCGGGACCGACAGGCCAGCACCGATCGGTGATGTCGATGCCACCGGTGATCAGCGAATGGATCCCGCCATCGAACCCGGTGGAGAGTACCGACCGACCGACGGCAGGACGGGTAGCGGTCCTCGCAACCAACCACAGCCTCCCGCCCCCTGTTACCCCGTGTGCGACATCGATCCCAGGCAGCATCAAGGTCGTCACCGGCGACGGATCCTCACCCCGCAAGGACCGTACGATCGTGGCACCTCGCGTACTGGGGTCTTTACCCCAGTACCAGCGCACGTCGCCATCGAACGCCCGCTTGCGACGGTGATTTTCGTTGTACGACACATCGGCGTACTCGCTCGTGTACCCGACCTTCCGATTTTCCGCGTGCGGGTAGGTGTCGCGGTCGATCCGCTGCGGTGGCGGATCGTGCAGAGGTATCTGCAATACCGATGAGCTGTAACGTAACTCGAACCCGGCCCGCTTCCCTCCGGCGCCGTCCACGCGCGGCACCCGTTCCCACGGATCGTGTTCGACACCGAGATAGAGCGACGATTCGTCGAACTCGACTGACACGATCGCCGCGGCATCCACTTCGACACGACGCATCCCACCACCCTGCTTCGTCACCAGCAGTGCCGGCTTCCGCCGCAGCGTCCGTGGCGGAATGTCCGAGGAGGGTGCGATGTCGTTGTTCCTGCGTGTAGTCGTCATACACCAGGCGCCGGCGCGTCCCGCGCCGATCAGATGGTGCCCTTCGGTGTATTCGGAACGGTCGATGCCGTCGGTACCGATGTGAACCAAGGGACCGTCGCGGTGATTCTGTATCCATAAACCGGACTCGTCGGCCGCGATCTGTGCTGGGCCGGAGCCCGGTAGTGCGGGAGGAAGATCAGTCCACGCCACCAACCCCGCCAACGATTCTGTGTGCGGATCAATCAGTGCCGCAACGGGTTGACGCTCGTCGACCACCCACAGGTGAGCCGCGGTGAAGAAGACGTATCGGGGGCGCAGGAACCTGCGCCCGAGGTGGGCGCTCACGCGCCTTTCTGCAGAGTCATGACATCGACGGTACCAGCGAAGCATGGCCCTAGCGCCGCGACCACCGAATCTTGTCAGCGTTGGTCCATTTGGGCATTTTGCTGTCCACGCCTATACCGGGCAGCAACGACGTCGTTCGAGTTGTGACTTACCGCCCAGAGTTGGATCTATTCGTCTATCGCCGCGAAAGTGAACGACGGTGGAAAGAGGTTTTCGACCGTTGTTCACAGGCTGCCGGTTGTCGTGGGTGTGTGGGGCGCCGGCGGGGTGTTCGGGTTCGGCGGCGTGGGGGAGGGCGCCGGGTCGGGTGGGGAGTTGTGAGGGCTCGTTTTGGGTGTTTTGAATGTTGTTGTGTGTCAATATGTTTCGGTATTTGCTTGGCGTTGGGTTGGTTCCGTAGGTTGTGCACGTTTGTGTTTTTGTCAACTTCGAATGTTGTTGTGATGGTGCGTGTTTCGGCGTTTTGTGTTTTCGTGTTGTTTTGTGGTGCGATGGGTGAGGGTGTATGATTGGGAGCATGATGATGACGAGGCAGTGGACGCGGGAGGGGGCGCCTTCCCTGACCCCTCCTCCCCAGCCTCGTTCGGGTGTCGGGTATCGGTTCAGACGTTGCGATGAATTTGATTGGGGAGAACCAAGATTCGGAATTCAGAGGAGCGAAGCGACTCGATCGACGGCAACGGCACTCGAGCCACTGCGCGCCGCGCAGCGGCTCCCTGGCGGGGAGCGCAGCGACTCGCTCCGGCTCCCGACGCGGAGCGTCGGGAG
>NZ_JBWZNF010000040.1:0-4619 GCF_056945715.1 Rhodococcus sp. MurmanLake-1
ATATATAAACTTGAACCATACAGCAGCATTTGTAATTGCTGAATAGATACATCAAAGGCAATTGACGCATTCAAACCGACGCGCATATTACTAGGTATCTCATGTGAGAAAACTTCTTTTTGTAAACCATAGGATAGGTTTATTACAGAATGGTGCTGTACTAAAGCCCCCTTTGGATTCCCTGTCGAACCAGAAGTATAGATAACATACGCTAAGTTTTCCCCTGTTACTTCACATATTGGTGAAAGTTTGCTTTCTTGAGAAAGCATTGCTTGGTCCCTATCTAGGCAAACTGTCTTGATGTCTTTAGGTATCCATCCTAGTAATACCTCATTTGTAACTAACACTCTAATTCCCGTGTCTTCTAAAATATATTGCAGGCGGCTTTCCGGATTCGATGGATCTAATGGAACATAGGCTGCTCCAGCCTTCCAAATTCCCATGAGACCAACAACCATCTCAACTGAACGCTCAAAGCAAAGGCCAACTAATGACTCTGTCCCAATTCCACATTTCTGTAAATGATGGGCTAATTGATTAGCTCTTTCATTCAGCTCTCGATATGTTAGTTGCTGTTTTTCATCTACCACTGCCAACGCGTCAGGCGTACGATTTACTTGCTCTTCGAATAGTTGATGGATTGCATTCTCACGTGGATAGGATATATTATTATTATTCCATTCTTCCAATAGCTTTCTTTGTTCAGCTTCCGTAATATATACTAGCTCCGATAGATTTTGATCAATGTTTTTGAGCATTTGCATTAACACTTGGTGTAAATGACCCAGCATTCGTTCAATGGTTACTCTATTAAACTTACTACGGTCATACATTAACTTTAACGATAACTGGATTCCTGGAACTACAGCTAACCCTAATGGGTAGTGGGTTTGTTCTACCCCTTCCAATTCACCAATTTCCAGATTTTCTGAAGACTCCTCTTTCACTGGATAATTTTCAAACACATATAAACTATTGAACAGCGGTATTCCTCTAGGAACTTCACTCCACCCCTGAATCTCTGTCAAAGAAGCATACTCATATTGTCTTCTTTCTATCTCTTCCTCTTGTATCTTCTGCAACCAATCTATTAATTTTATATCATCCATCAATTGAATTCGCGTCGGTGACGTTGTAATGAAAGAACCTACGATGTTTTCAACATCAATAATCTCCGTAGAACGCCCTGAGCTTGTTACACCAAAAACAATGTCATTTTCTCCACTATATCGGCTCATGAGATATGCCCATGCACCTTGAATTACTGTACTCAAAGTAAGTTTATTGCGTTTCGCCCATCCTTGTAACGCTTGAGTCTGCTCTTCTGATAAATACGTAACCTTCTCTGTGTAACCTTTTTCTTCCTCTTTACTTTCTAAGCCCAGCAAAGTTGGCGCAGTAAAACCTTTTAGCTTCCCTCTCCAAAATTGTTCCGCCTGCTCCTTATCTTGCTCTCTTAACCATTGGATATATTTCTTATATGGTGAGGACTTAGGTAACTTCACAGCTTCTCCATTCATTCTCTTCTGATAGACTGTAAGTAATTCATTAAATACTAATGGTAAACTCCATCCATCCAGTAAAATATGGTGATGGGTCCAAACAATCCGATATTCTTCCTCACCTTCTTGAATGACTGTTACCCTCATCAATGGTGCTTCATCAAATTGGAAGGCTTGTTTTCGATCTAATGTCAAAAAGACTTTTCTTTTTTCCTCTATCTCTTCACTTGTCATTGTACGCCAGTCTTCTTTGTTCACTTTAAATGGGATATTTTCATACACCACTTGTACAGGTTCTTCAATTTCGTCCCATACAAATGCTGTACGAAAAATTTCATGCCGCTGAATTACAGATTTCCACGCCTGCTCAAAAGTAGGAATATCCATTTCCCCTTGAATCATAAAACTCAATTGCACTATATACGGTGCAACATGTTCATCCCCTTGATCATGCAATGTGTGGAAGATCATACCTTCTTGCAAAGGTGATAGTGGATATAAATCAGTAATCTGATTTTTCTTTCCACGATGCATTTTATTTAGTACATTTGTCAAACCTTCTTGGCTAAGATTAGCCATTGCAAAATCCGAAATGGTCAGTGCAGATTCTCTATCTGAAGATTGAATCAATCTACTCAGTTGATATAGCATATTCTGTGCAATACTTTGAATCGTTGATTTGGCAAATTGTCCAACATTGTATACCCAAGTGAACTGAAGTTTTCCATCCGTTACAACCCCAATTACATCAATTACATGCGATCGCTTGGAACCGGCAGCATGATCTAAACGCTTAAATTCGTTCTCTGGAATAAACATTGCATCGCTAGAAAACATTTGGTCAAATTGTCCAAGATAGTTAAAACTAATAGACGGTGTATATTGGGAGCTTAATAGCTCACACATTGTTGTGTTCATGTAACGCAACACCCCATAATCAACACCCTTATTAGGAATTTTGCGAACTTGTTCTTTAACTGCTTTTAATGCTGCAATTGGCGTATTAGCATTAGTAATATTTAAATGAACTGGGTAAATACTTGTAAACCATCCCACGGTTCTCGATAAATCAACATCTTCAATAATCTCTTCTCGACCATGTCCCTCTAAATCTACGCTTAATATCGGCTGCCCCGTACATGCTGCTGTAGCTTGTACCAATGCTGCTAATAATACTTCATTGATTTGGACACGGTGAGTGCTTAAAGTCTCTTGCAATAACATACGGGTCTCATTCTCGTTTAACACCACAGTAATTTCCTCAGTTACTGCGCTTACTGGATTACTTATAGTACCATCTACTGGCAGTATAACTACGTCTTGTTCAACCTGCTGCTCCCAGTAATGTAGCACTTCTTTTGATATTCCAGTTTGAGCGTAATGTTGTAATTTCTCCGACCATTCTTTAAAAGATGTACTCTTCATAGGTAATTGAATTTTTTGCCCTTGGACCGCTTGCGTATATGCTGTTTGCAAATCTTCCAATAAAATTCGCCAAGAAACACCATCCACGGCTAAGTGATGAATTGTCCAAAATAATCGGCCAGTCTTCTCACCTTCATCAAAATACACCATTCTCATTAACGGACCTTCATGTAAATTTAAACCTTCTTGTGCTATATTAATCTCTTTTTGAATAACTTCATGCCAATCCGCTTCCGGCACTTCATCTAATGAAATGACAGTCAGCATCAATTGTTCTTCAATTCCTTCATTCCACTGTTTCCAAGCCCCATTAGGTAAACGTTCATATCTTAAACGCAGGGCATCATGATGAAGTAGAAGGTTACGCGCTGCCTTTTCCAGTGATCCTATGTCCAATTTTTCTTTCGTTCTAAAGAACATGGATTGATTCCAATGATGTGGGTTAGGATGATTTTGTGCAAAAAACCTTTGCTGAATAGGTGTAAGTATCGTCTCTCCAATTATAATTCCTTGTTCAGCTTGTACACCTTGTTCTTCTTTGACTACTTGCGCCAACTCAGCAATCGTTTGGTGTTCAAATAGTTGTTTTGGTGTCAACTGTAAACCAGCTTGCTTCGCACGAGAGACAATCTGAATGCTAAGAATTGAATCTCCACCAATTTCAAAAAAGTTATCATTCATACCAATACGTTTTGAACCTAGCACACGTTCCCAAATGATAGAAAGCTTGTGTTCACGTTCATTTCTTGGGGCTACGTAGCCTTCTTGTGTTCCTTGATAATCTGGTATAGGCAATGATTTCCGATCAACCTTTCCATTTATGGTTAGCGGTAATTCTTTCATTTCGACAAAGTAGGAAGGTATCATATGGATTGGCAGTTTTATTTTAAGATACTCTCGCCATTCTTCTAAACTGCCTTCGCCCACTATATAAGCTACTAACCTCTTATCCCCCGACTGATTTTCCCTAACTATTACAACTGCCTCTTTTATCAAGTCATGCTCCTGTAAAGTCGACTCAATCTCCCCAAGTTCGATTCGAAATCCTCTAATCTTCACTTGATTATCCATTCTTCCTAAATAGTCTATATTACCATCAGAAAGATATCTCACGAGATCGCCTGTTCTATATAATCTCTCGCCTTCTTTGAATGGATGAGAAATAAATCGTTCGGATGTTAACTCTGGACGATTTAAGTATCCCCTCGCTAGACCCGCTCCTCCGATATAAAGTTCACCCATCACACCAACTGGAACTGGCAACCTATTTCTATCTAATACATAAGTTTGGACGTTAGGCAATGGACGCCCAATTGTTACTCTCTTACTATCTTTTTTGATATGATAGCATGTTGCATCAACCGTACATTCTGTAGGACCATAAACATTATAAAACTGTATTTTATCAGTCTCTACTAGATGTTCCCATAATGACGGCATAATCGCTTCGCCACCAACCAGTACCTTACTTGGAACATGAACACCATCGTACGTTTCTAACAATCCGGCATCTATAAGTAATTGAAGCATTGAAGGCGTTATATCAAAGATTGCTAACTTGTTCTCCCTAATATAAGCTACAAACTGTTCCGGATTACTTCGTACTTCATTCGGAATAATATATAAACTTGAACCATACAACAGCATTTGTAATTGCTGAATAGATGCATCAAAGGCAATTGACGCATTCAA
>NZ_JBWZNF010000041.1:0-3456 GCF_056945715.1 Rhodococcus sp. MurmanLake-1
GTTGTGTGTTGTTTGAGAACTGCACAGTGGACGCGAGCATCTTTGTTGTAAGTAATGAAGAGCGTACGGTGGATGCCTTGGCACCAGGAGCCGATGAAGGACGTAGGAGGCTGCGATAAGCCTCGGGGAGCTGTCAACCGAGCTGTGATCCGAGGATGTCCGAATGGGGAAACCCAGCACGAGTGATGTCGTGTTACCCGCGCCTGAATATATAGGGCGTGTGGAGGGAACGTGGGGAAGTGAAACATCTCAGTACCCACAGGAAGAGAAAACAACCGTGATTCCGTGAGTAGTGGCGAGCGAAAGCGGAAGAGGCTAAACCATGGGTGTGTGATAGCCGGCAGGTGTTGCATTCGTGGGGTTGTGGGGTTCATTTTGTCTGTTCTGCCGAGCAGGCCAACAGTAAGAAATCACAGGGTTAGTGGAAGTGGTCTGGAACGGCCTGTCGTAGAGGGTGAGAATCCCGTACACGAAAACTTTGTGACTGTTGTAATGGAAACCCAAGTAGCACCGGGCCCGTGAAATCTGGTGTGAATCTGTCGGGACCACCCGATAAGCCTGAATACTCCCTGGTGACCGATAGCGGACTAGTACCGTGAGGGAAAGGTGAAAAGTACCCCGGGAGGGGAGTGAAATAGTACCTGAAACCGTGCGCTTACAATCCGTCAGAGCCTTCGAACAGTTTACTGTTGGGGGTGATGGCGTGCCTTTTGAAGAATGAGCCTGCGAGTTAGTGGCATGTCGCGAGGTTAACCCGTGTGGGGTAGCCGTAGCGAAAGCGAGTCCGAATAGGGCGATCGTAGTGGCATGCTCTAGACCCGAAGCGGAGTGATCTACCCATGGCCAGGTTGAAGCGACGGTAAGACGTCGTGGAGGACCGAACCCACTTAGGTTGAAAACTGAGGGGATGAGTTGTGGGTAGGGGTGAAAGGCCAATCAAACTCCGTGATAGCTGGTTCTCCCCGAAATGCATTTAGGTGCAGCGTCGCGTGTTTCTCACCGGAGGTAGAGCTACTGGATGGTCTAGGGGGCCCACAAGCTTACCGAAATCAGCCAAACTCCGAATGCCGGTGAGTGAGAGCGCGGCAGTGAGACTGCGGGCGATAAGGTTCGTAGTCGAGAGGGAAACAGCCCAGATCGCCAGCTAAGGTCCCTAAGCGTGTACTAAGTGGAAAAGGATGTGGGGTCGCGAAGACAACCAGGAGGTTGGCTTAGAAGCAGCCACCCTTGAAAGAGTGCGTAATAGCTCACTGGTCAAGTGATCCTGCGCCGACAATGTAGCGGGGCTCAAGTACACCACCGAAGCTGCGGCATTCACGCAATAGCCCCCAGTTGATCCAAGGATTTTCTGGCAGGTGTGTGGATGGGTAGGGGAGCGTCGTGTGGCCATGGAAGCGGCAGGGTGACCTAGCCGTGGAGGCCACACGAGTGAGAATGCAGGCATGAGTAGCGAAAGACGAGTGAGAAACTCGTCCGCCGAATGACCAAGGGTTCCTGGGCCAGGTTAATCCGCCCAGGGTGAGTCGGGACCTAAGACGAGGCCGACAGGCGTAGCCGATGGACAACGGGTTGATATTCCCGTACCCGTGTGAACGCGCCCATGGTGAATCAGTGATACTAACCATCCTGAAGCCACGAGAAGACCTTCGGGTCTCGAGTTGGTGGATGCATGGGACCTGATCTGGTAGTAGCCAAGCGATGGGGTGACGCAGGAAGGTAGCTGAGCCAGTCAGTGGTAATACTGGTGTAAGCGTGTAGGGCGTGACCTAGGCAAATCCGGGTCACACATAGCCTGAGACGTGATGCGTAGCCGATTGAGGCGAATTCAGTGATCCTATGCTGCCGAGAAAAGCCTCTAGCGAGCTTTCACACGGCCCGTACCCCAAACCGACACAGGTGGTCAGGTAGAGAATACTAAGGCGATCGAGATAACTATGGTTAAGGAACTCGGCAAAATGCCCCCGTAACTTCGGGAGAAGGGGGGCCCTGTTTGGTGACGACATTTACTGTCTGAGCTGGGTGGGGCCGCAGAGACCAGTGAGAAGCGACTGTTTACTAAAAACACAGGTCCGTGCGAAGTCGTAAGACGATGTATACGGACTGACGCCTGCCCGGTGCTGGAAGGTTAAGAGGACCGGTTAGTTCTTCGGAGCGAAGCTGAGAATTTAAGCCCCAGTAAACGGCGGTGGTAACTATAACCATCCTAAGGTAGCGAAATTCCTTGTCGGGTAAGTTCCGACCTGCACGAATGGCGTAACGACTTCTCAGCTGTCTCAACCGTAGACTCGGCGAAATTGCATTACGAGTAAAGATGCTCGTTACGCGCGGCAGGACGAAAAGACCCCGGGACCTTCACTACAGCTTGGTATTGGTGTTCGGTTCGGTTTGTGTAGGATAGGTGGGAGACTGTGAAACGGTGACGCCAGTTATCGTGGAGTCGTTGTTGAAATACCACTCTGATCGAATTGGACCTCTAACCTCGGACCATGATCTGGTTCAGGGACAGTGCCTGGTGGGTAGTTTAACTGGGGCGGTTGCCTCCCAAAATGTAACGGAGGCGCCCAAAGGTTCCCTCAGCCTGGTTGGCAATCAGGTGTCGAGTGCAAGTGCACAAGGGAGCTTGACTGTGAGACTGACAGGTCGAGCAGGGACGAAAGTCGGGACTAGTGATCCGGCACCGGCAAGTGGAAGCGGTGTCGCTCAACGGATAAAAGGTACCCCGGGGATAACAGGCTGATCTTCCCCAAGAGTCCATATCGACGGGATGGTTTGGCACCTCGATGTCGGCTCGTCGCATCCTGGGGCTGGAGTAGGTCCCAAGGGTTGGGCTGTTCGCCCATTAAAGCGGCACGCGAGCTGGGTTTAGAACGTCGTGAGACAGTTCGGTCTCTATCCGCCGCGCGCGTTAGAAACTTGAGGAAGGCTGTCCCTAGTACGAGAGGACCGGGACGGACGAACCTCTGGTGTGCCAGTTGTTCCGCCAGGAGCACCGCTGGTTAGCTACGTTCGGAAGGGATAACCGCTGAAAGCATCTAAGCGGGAAGCCTGTTCCAAGATGAGGTTTCTCACCCCCTCGAGGGGGTAAGGCCCCCGGCAGACCACCGGGTTGATAGGCCAGAACTGGAAGTGCAGTAATGCATGCAGGTGACTGGTACTAATAGGCCGAGGACTTACCACAAAGAAGCTACGCGTCCACTGTGCGGTATCTGAAACAACACACAGATACTGATGAGAAACTCTGTTTTCTCCGTCATCCATCCATCCGGTAACGGGTTCGGGTTGGTGCACGGTGAAACCAGGTGATCAGAAGTTGGTTACTGTGACAGTTTCATAGAGTTACGGCGGTCATAGCGAAGGGGAAACGCCCGGTCCCATTCCGAACCCGGAAGCTAAGCCCTTCAGCGCCGATGGTACTGCACTCGACAGGGTGTGGGAGAGTAGGACACCGCCGAACAC
>NZ_JBWZNF010000042.1:0-3257 GCF_056945715.1 Rhodococcus sp. MurmanLake-1
GAAATGGCCTCTGCCAGGAGGTACCACAGGGCACCCAGTCCCATCACTGTTGATGCTATTCCGACGGCCGGGTTTTTTACGCTCACATTCACTTAACCACTCCAGATTTTCGAGACACGCCGAGGAAGAGAGCCCGGGGTTGTGTGCAATTCGGTTGTGTCCGCGGGCCCGGTGACGGGATTCCATCGACTTTCACTCCTTAGGTTACACGTGAAACCTGCCGTCCGTAGAGCCTGCTTCGATATGCGCGGGGTATGCACTCGAATACCCATCGCGTGTTTGCGCGGTCGCTGGTGTCGATCGCAGTCGATCGCTGGCGCATTCCTGGTTGATACTGCTCGTCGGTCAGGAAGACCGAAGGGTCGTCCGGCCGTCGGCGTTCGATCGCGCCTGCGCGGTCGCTTGGTGGTCTGTTGTGCCCCGGTTTGATGGAGACATCGAAAACCCGGAAGGATGCACAGCATGGTTGCACCACGGAAGTACCCCGACGAGCTGCGCGAACGCGCCACTCGGATGGCCATCGACGCCCGCAAGAACCCAGCAACCAGGACCGGTGCCTACAAGCGTGTCGCTGACCAACTCGGCGTCCATCCCGAGGCGCTGCGGACGTGGGTCAAACGCGCCGAGGTCGACGAGGGCCTGCGTCCGGGCACCACGAGTGACGACTCATCGCGTCTCGCCGAACTCGAACGCGAGGTCAAAGAGCTACGCCGAGCGAACACGATTTTGAGGCAGGCTTCGGCTTTCTTTGCGGCGGAGTCGGACCGCCCACACAGGTGAAGATCGAGTTCATCGACCGACACAAGGGTGAACACGGTATCCAACCTGCGACACGTTGAAAGACACCGACGCCGCGATCGCGCCGAGCACCTATTATGCCGCCAAGACGCGCACGGAATCGGCCCGTTCGACACGTGATCGGGAATTGAGCGAGCAGATCGCCACCATCCACGACGACAACTACAGCGTGTACGGCGTCCGGAAGGTCTATGCCGAGATGCACCGCCAAGGCACACCGGTTGCCCGCTGCACAGTGGAACGACTGATGAAGAAAGCAGGACTGAAAGGTGTTATGCGGAGCAAGAGTCCGCGCACCACACGACCGAAGGCTGAAACGGATCGTCCTGCAGATCTGGTCGAGCGCAGGTTCGTCGCCGACGCTCCGAACCAGCTGTGGGTCGCCGACATCACCTATTGCAGAACGTTCGCCGGCTACAACCGATTGGGGAAGACAGGATTGCCATGGGGCGGGCGGCTCCGCGCACGTACCCCACAGCTGAGTTCTTGTGGCTCGTTCGCGAGCGGCAGATCATCTCGACTGTTGCTTATGAGCTGGGGGTTCATCGGCCAACCGACTATGTGTGGGCGCGGAAATCGGGTATCGACCAGTGAGGCACGCAAGGTCAACCCGTGGCGTGAAGAGTTCCTGCGCCTGCGCAGTGCCGGACTCACACGCGTAGAGGCCAGAGTTTGTGTCGGGGCCGATGCCAGATCGGCGACCGACTGGGACAAGGTCATCACGATTATCAGCCGGGGTCGGGTCTATCCGGACGGGCGGGTGGTGCGGTACCAGGTAAAGAACAATGATGCTGTGCCAGAACGAAGAACCCGCTTGATCGGCGGAAGTGGTGTCGACCTGAACGTCGTCGAGAAGATCATCCATCCTTGGGCACTGTCGCGTTGTGGAACGCGACAGACTGAGAGTATGTGTGGGGTGACCACCCAAAGCTGTCGTACAAGGGCCACCGTTACCCGGTCGAGGTCATCAACCACTGCGTGTGGTTGTACTTCCGGTTCTCCCTCAGCTTCCGCGAAGTCGAGGAACTCATGCTCGAACGTGGTGTCGCGGTCAGCTACGAAACGATCCGGCGGTGGTGCGCTAGATTCGGGCAGGACTACGCGAACAGGCTGCGCCAACGGCGTCCGCGACTCGGCGACAAGTGGCATCTGGACGAGGTCTTTATCCGGATCAACGGCAAACTGAGTTACCTGTGGCGGGCGGTCGACCAGGACGGCAACGTGCTCGATGTGCTGGTCCAGTTCCGCCGAAACGCGTTGGCAGCCAAACGGTTCTTCGGCAAGCTACTCAAAAGGCTGGAGTATGTGCCGCGGGTGATCATCACCGAAAAGCTTGCCAGCTACCAGGTGGCGCGCCGCGAGATGCTGGCCTCGGTCGAGCATCGCCGATCGAAGTACTTGAACAATCGAGCCGAGAACTCGCATCAACCCACCAGGCAGCGAGAACATGCGATGAAACGCTTCACATCACCTGGCACGCGCAATGTTTCCTCTTCGCCTTCTCTGGCATCTCACCGCATTTCAGGCCCGGCCGACACCGGCTCACAGCACTCAAATGGCGTACCGAGATGGCCGACCGCTTCGCAGTCTGGCAGGAAGTCACCACGACCGACGCCGCAGCCTGAGAGCGAACGTCTCGGCGGTGTGCCGTAGCAGTCTGTCCCAAACTAGATGTGCAGCTACACTTTTAGAACAACGTGACAGTGCCCAGTCGGGTGGGTGCCATGGCGCCTGATGTCGGCGAGGCCGTTGTCGATCTGTCGGCCCGGATACTGTGTGATTGTCGATGGCGCGTTCCACGTCGTTGAGGTGGAGGGCCCTGGGTATCGGGGTCAGCTGTCCTTCAGCGCGTGGACGGTCTTGTGGTCGAAGGTCTCACGGAGGATGTGAATTGCGAAGAGGAGTTGCCAGGCCACGATCGTGTAGACCGCTCCTCGCTCGGAGATGCCGGGGAAATGGGTTCCGGCGCCTAGGGAGATCGCGAGAATGATCACGCTGACTAACCCGAGCGCTCCCAGGCCGATAGTGACGTGGCTCAGGCGGGGTCCGAGTAGCGGGCGGAGGGTCCTGGTGCCCGCCCAGATGGCCAATGCGTTACCTCCGACGATGCCCATGAGCGCTCCGATACTGTGAAACGCGACGAGCCCGCTTTCGGTGTTTTCGGGGCTGCCGTGCACGAGACCGACGAAGGCGATTCCGAAGCCTTGCACAATTGTGAGTGCGAGGAAAACGCTTTTACCTCCCCCTCGGGGCAGTACCCACCAGAGCGCTACGCCGGCGATCACGGTGGAAAGGCCGTATCCGACGAATCCTGCGTTCATGAGCTCGGACAGACGTGAGTTCAAGGTGTGGCCCTCGAAAACCACCTCTCCGGGAACACCTAGGTCGCTGATGAAGTTCCGGGCATAGCTGTAATTAGGGAATCCGATTGCTGAAATGGCCTCTGCCAGGAGGTACCA
>NZ_JBWZNF010000043.1:0-2493 GCF_056945715.1 Rhodococcus sp. MurmanLake-1
GGACCTTGTCCCTGTGAGAGTAGGACGTCGCCAAGCAACTTTAAGACGAGTCAGAATGACTCGTCTTTTTTGTGTTTTATAACTTTTTTTCAAAGCTAAATATTTTGAAGTGCTTCTCGCTTTTCAAAAAGATTTTTGAGTACGTAGCTATATAAGTTTTATTCAATTTCTTTCGTGATTCTTTATATGTAATTTAAGATTTTCTATTTTATTTCTTAAAGATAGGATTCATCAGTGTGTTAAAATAGTACAGTTGTTTTTGATGTACTTTAATATAAGAAGATTTAAGTTAGAAAAGGAGATAATATGAAAAAGATAAGTATAATTACTATAGTAGTCTTAGTCCTGCTAGTAATCGTGTATATGTTAGTTGGAAATTATTTTTATAACTATGCGTTAAATGCGAAACAAGAAAAAGAATTTTTGCAAGATAATCCTCATTTAGTAGAAACGGTAAATGCATCGGGAGATGTAATGGCTGCAAATGAAGAAAAGAATGCAAACTTCGTATCGAAGTATAAACCTAACACATTAACTATACGTTCTTTCGATAAATTAAATTTAAAAGGTTATGAATATATGAATGAACCATCTAGTCATAAATGGGCAATTGTAGTTCATGGATACAATGGTAGAGCATCAGAAATGACGAAATATGTTCGTAACTTTTATGAACAAGGTTATAATGTCATAGCACCAGACCTTCGTGGGCACGGAAATAGTGAAGGGGATTATGTTGGTATGGGCTGGCATGATCGTAAAGATGTTTTGATTTGGATTCAACAAATCTTGAAGAAAGACCCTAATGCTGAAATAGCTCTATTTGGTGTTTCAATGGGCGGGGCAACTGTAATGATGACTTCAGGAGAAGATTTACCTTCTAATGTTAAAGTTATTATTGAAGATTGTGGATACTCAACTGTTATTGATGAATTTACTTATCAACTAAAAGATTTATTCCATTTACCGAAGTTTCCTGTTATGAATGCGGCAAATACGGTTACTAAATTAAGAGCTGGTTACGATTTAGAAGAGGCTTCAGCTGTAAAACAAGTAGCGAAAAGTAAAACACCTATGCTGTTCATTCATGGGGATGCTGATACATTCGTTCCTTTTGAAATGTTAGATGAAGTATATAATGCTGCAAAAGTAGAAAAAGAGAAATTAATTGTTCCAGGTGCTGGACATGGAGAAGCGGAGAAAGTAGATTCGAATAAATATTGGAATACTGTATGGAAGTTCGTAGGGAAGTATATTCCGGCATAATTAAAGTTGTTGCATTTATATAGACGATAATCGGAGGGATAATAGTTAATCCTTTTGATTATCGTTTTTTTGTTAATTAGGTATTCTGCTATAAGTGTGTTTTTGTATGTACTATATGAAGGAGATAGAGCAAAAACTTTTGAATTCCTTAATCTCAGTGCTACAATGATTGAAAACTAAATGTTAATGAGGTGTTTTTTATGAAAATTGAAGTATGGTCGGATTTTGTATGTCCATTTTGCTATATTGGGAAACGTAGATTAGAGATGGCTTTAGAACAATTTCCACATAAGAAGGATGTTGAAGTTGAGTTTAAAAGTTTTGAATTAGACCAAAATGCTCCAATCTATTCTGGAACAAGTATTAATGAAGTACTTGCATCAAAGTATGGAATTAGTATTGAAGAAGCTAAGCGTAATAACGTACAGTTAGGAAATCATGCAGCTAGTATGGGTTTAAGTTTTAATTTTGATGAGATGAAGCCGACTAATACTTTTGATGCGCATCGTCTTGCTAAGTTTGCAAAGAATCAAGGGAAAGAAAAAGAGATTACAGAAAATTTACTTTTTGCATATTTCACTGAATCGAAAAATTTAAGCGATGTGGATACACTTGCTACTATCGCTGAAGCTTCAGGTTTAGATAAGCAAGAATCTTTAAATGTTATTAATGATAAAAATGCGTATGCAAATGATGTTAGAATTGATGAAGCGATTGCTCAGCAATATCAAATTTCGGGAGTGCCTTATTTTATTATTAATCAAAAGTATGCTATTTCAGGTGCACAACCACTTGAAACTTTTGTTGGTGCACTTCAGCAAGTGTGGGAAGAAGAGAATCCTGCACCTAAGTTGCAAGAACTTTCTTCAGAGGGTGGAAGCGATCTTTCTTGTACTGATGGAAGTTGTTCGGTGCCGTCGAAAGAACAATAGTTTTTATGGTAGAAGAGCACCCCATAGATTGTTCTGTGGGATGCTTGTATATAACTTATAGAAGAAATACGTAAATGAAATCTATAAAATATAAAGTTTTTTAAAAAACGTATTGACGATTATACTTTAGAGGTGTAATATAGAACAAGTCGCCGATGACATTAACGTCGAAAGCGACAAACGAAATAAAAAACTTAGTTGACATCAATTAACGAAAGTGTTAACATAAGGAAGTCGCAAATGAGCGACTAAGTAGTTCTTTGAAAACTGAACGAAACAAACAACGTGAAACGTC
>NZ_JBWZNF010000044.1:0-1810 GCF_056945715.1 Rhodococcus sp. MurmanLake-1
CATAGTGTTGCGATTTTACAAAGAAATATTACATAAAAATGACATTCATAAGATTTCTTTAAAATTCTCGTTTCCGTTCATAATAAGAATGCTTACTTATACATTTATTTTATAAGGCAAACGTTACTTAGGAGGTTTTCGATGCGAAAGAAAATTTGGTTTATATGCCTTGCATTATTTATTACTATGATTTTCACTTCATGTAATGCAACAAATGCAAATTCGAAAGGAAAAATTAAACTTGGTGTAACAAGTTGGAAAGAAAATATTGCAACTGCAAACATGTGGAAAGTTTTATTAGAAGAAAAAGGCTACAAAGTTGAGCTCATGTATTTAGAAAAAGCCGCAATTTGGACTGGTGTCGCTCGTGGCGATGTTGATGCGAATTTAGAAGTATGGCTACCAGTTACAGATAAACCGCTAAACGATCGTTATAAAGATGATATTGTCTTAAAATCAAAATGGTACGAAGGTACTGGACTAGGTTTAGTCGTCCCTTCTTATATGAAAAACATAAACAGTATCGAAGATTTAAATGCTCATAAAGATGAACTAGATAATAAAATTGTCGGTATCGAACCCGGTAGTAGTCTTATGAATTTAACGAATAAAGCAATGAAAGAATATGATATAAAACTAAAACTTGTCCAATCTTCTGAAGCTGCGATGATGAGTGAACTAAAGAAAGCATATACAAAAAAGAAACCAATCGCTGTTACGCTTTGGAATCCGCATTGGGGTTTTTCAGAATTTGACTTAAAATATTTAAAAGACCCTAAGAAAGTATATGGTGAAAAAGATGACATTTATTACTCCGTTCGTAAAGGTTTCGAAAAAGATCACCCGGATATCATAAAATACTTTGATAAATGGAAAATGAACGATGAGCAGCTTGGTACATTAATGGTCGAGTTAAATAAAACGAAAGATCCCGAAGAAGCGGCACGAAAATGGATTAAGAACAATCAAGCGCTAGTTGATGAATGGGTAAAGGATTAATAAAAAGGCTAGAGAATTAACATATCCTCTAGCCTTTTTCATCTTATTTTTTCGTAACAACATCATCTACAATCCCATATACCTTCGCTTCTTCTGCAGTCATAAAATAATCTCTTTCTGTATCATGTGCTACTCTTTCAATCGGTTGGCCTGTTTTTTCTGCAATCATTTTATTAATATCATGCTTTAACTTTAATATTCTTTTCGCAGTTATTTCAATTTCTGTTGCTTGCCCTTGTGCACCACCAAGCGGCTGATGAATCATAATTTCACTGTTAGGAAGCGCAAACCGTTTTCCTTTTGCTCCTGATAATAATAACAATGCACCGAATGATGCCGCAAAGCCCATGCATAGCGTTTGCACATCTGGTTTAATTAAATTCATCGTATCTAATATTGCAAAACCTGCTGTCGTTGAACCTCCTGGGCTATTGATGTATAAATATATATCTTTTTCTGCATCTTCTGCTTCTAAAAATAATAATTGCGCTACGACACTACTCGCTACTTGATCGTTAATTTCTGAGCCGATAATAATAATGCGGTCTTTTAATAACCTTGAATATATATCATAGGAACGCTCTCCTAATTTTGTTTGTTCTACTACATATGGAATTGTATTCATTTTAAATTCCTCCAATACTTGTTATGCTGCGCAAAGCATACAACTGTAGGAAGAAGGTTGTTTCACATTAAATAATAAGACTGGCTGTTTAGATGGTAACTTAGTAAAATCTATTGACGGAAGCAGTTTCGTTAATAATTCCGGTCTCTCTTCTCGAATAGACGTTACTACAACTTCCATATCATC
>NZ_JBWZNF010000045.1:0-1713 GCF_056945715.1 Rhodococcus sp. MurmanLake-1
GAGCGTGGGTTGGTGTTGGGGGGTGTGAATGAGACGGATCGTTGTGTTGACGGTGTGACGTTGGCGGATTTGGTGGCGGCTTCGGTTGAGGTGTCGTCGGGTCGTGTGGCTGTGGTGTTCGGTGATGTGGTGTTGTCGTATGCCGAGTTCGGTGTGCGGGTGAATCGGTTGGCGCGGTGGTTGATCGGGCGTGGTGTGGGGCCGGATGTTTTGGTGGGTCTTGCGGTGGAGCGTTCGGTGGAGATGATCGTGGCGATGCATGCGGTTGTTGCTGCGGGTGGTGCGTATGTGCCGATTGATCCGGAGTTGCCGGTGGAGCGGATCGGGTTTGTGGTTGATTCGGCTGCGCCGCAGCTTGTGTTGACTGTTTCTGCGTTTGTGGGTGTGTTGCCTGTGGGTGTGGATGTTGTTGTTCTCGATGGTCTTGATGTGGGTGGGTTTTCGGGTGGTCGGGTTTCTGATGGTGATCGGGTTGCGCCGTTGCGGTTGGGTAATGCGGCGTATGTGATGTTCACGTCGGGTTCGACGGGTCGGCCGAAGGGGGTGTCGGTCAGTCATGGGGCGATTGTCAATCAGTTGGCGTGGTTGGCTGGGGAGTACGGGGTGGGTGCTGATGATCGGGTGATGGCGCGTGCGCCGTTCACGTTCGATGTGTCGGTGTGGGAGTCGTTTTTGCCGTTGACGGTGGGTGCGCGGTTGGTGGTGACGCGGCCGGGTGGGCATCGTGAGTTGGATTATCTTGCGGGTGTGATGGTCGAGCATGCGATTTCGGTGGCGGAGTTCGTTCCGTCGGTGCTTGCGGCGTTGGTGGCTGATGGTTTTGGTGGTGCGTTGGGTTCGTTGCGGCATTTGTTTGCCGGTGGTGAGGAGTTGTCGCCGGAGCTTGCGGTGGCGTTGGGTTCGTTGACGTCGGCTGCGGTGCATAACACGTATGGTCCGACGGAGGCGGCGATTACGACGACGGCGCATCGGATTGTGGG
Organism: Rhodococcus sp. MurmanLake-1; assembly: GCF_056945715.1. Classification (NCBI taxonomy): domain Bacteria; kingdom Bacillati; phylum Actinomycetota; class Actinomycetes; order Mycobacteriales; family Nocardiaceae; genus Rhodococcus; species Rhodococcus sp. MurmanLake-1. The sequence goes on from NZ_JBWZNF010000045.1 coordinate 981, forward strand.
TTCGGTGTCGGGGGTGGTGCCGATCGGGACGCCGGTGTGGAATACGCGTGGGTATGTGTTGGATTCGCGGTTGCGTCCGGTGCCGGTGGGTGTTGCGGGTGAGTTGTATCTCGATGGTGCGCAGTTGGCTCGTGGTTATCATCGGCGTCCGGATTTGACGTCGGATCGGTTTGTGGCGAATCCGTTTGTGGTGGGTGCTCGGATGTATCGCACTGGTGATCGTGTGTTGTGGAGTGCTGCTGGGTCTTTGGTGTATTTGGGTCGGTCGGATTTTCAGGTGAAGATTCGTGGGGTGCGGATCGAGCTCGGTGAGATCGAGTCGGCGTTGGGTGCGTTGCCGGGTGTTTCGGGTGCTGTGGTGGTGGTGCATGGGGGGAGTCGTCTGGTCGGGTATGTGACGGCTGGGTCCTCGGTCGATGCGGAAGTTTCGGTGGATTCGGTGGGGGCGCGGGCTGCGGTGGGGTTGGTGCTTCCGTCGTACATGGTTCCGGATGTGGTGGTTGTTGTTGACGAGTTCCCGTTGTCGAGTGCGGGGAAGTTGGATCGGAAGGCGTTGCCGGAGCCTGTTTTCGGTGTGCGGGTGTTTCGGGCGCCTGGTTCTGCTTCGGAGTTGGTGGTGGCTGCTGCTTTTGCGGTGGTTTTGGGGTGTGAGTCGCGGGTTGGTGTGGATGATGATTTCTTCGGGTTGGGTGGTAATTCGCTCAATGCGACCAGACTTGTCAGCCGCATCAAC
>NZ_JBWZNF010000046.1:0-1685 GCF_056945715.1 Rhodococcus sp. MurmanLake-1
CCGGGAGTCGAAGCAATGTACACCGCCATCGGCGAACCGTACGTTTCTGTCAATGTGGGCGCTCGCATTCTCCCTCGCATCATGAAACGAGCCCCTGGCCGACGGGCGAAAGACGTCAGTCAGCCAATTTTCTTCGCAATCTGCGAGCAGGACAGCGTAACTCCCGCAGACGCCACGATCGCATGGGCCGAAAAGGCGCCTCGAGCAGAAATACGGCGCTACGAGACCGGCCACTTCGACATCTACGTGAGCCCATGGTTCGACAAAGTTGTCGCCGACCAGGTGGCATTTCTGCAGGATCACCTGCCGCCGGCTTCCCTGAGCGGAAACGTTTAGGGCGACCACTCATGCGTAAGCGAAAACTGAACCTAGCAACTGCTACCGTCGCCATCACAGGTTCGACCGGTGGAATCGGCGACGCCCTGGCCACCGCGCTGGTGAAGCGGGGAACCAAAGTGGCCTGCCTCGATCTCGACCCCGAGCGAACGGCCGAGCAAGCTCGGCGCCTCGGGCGGAACGGCTGCGTGGTCGGATACGGAATCGATGTGCGGGATCAACGAAGCCTGGAGAGGGCTCTCCAGAAGTCCCGCGCCCAACTCGGGCCCATCAACGCGGTGATCGCCGGTGCGGCAGTCAGCTCGGGCGTCGATCCATTCGAGACAGCGCGAGCCGACGATTGGGAGAACACCATCGACATCAATCTGCACGGCATATGGCGCACATTCAAGGCCGGGCTCCCCTACGTCGACGAAACCAAAGGTCACCTGATGGCGATCTCGTCCCTGGCCGCATTCGTCCCCGTTCCGTTCATGAGCGCATACTCCCCGAGCAAAGCAGCAATCTGGGCGCTGTGTAACACGCTCCGTCTTGAACTCGAGCCTCGGGGAATCACGGTGGGAAGTGCTCACCCGCCGTTCATCCGAACACCCATGACCGAGCCGTTGCTGGTCGATGCGGCCATGGTCAGGCTCACCAACAACTTCTCGGGAGTGTGGGAATTCGCCAAACTCGACAAAGTGGTGGAGGACATCACGCGCGGGCTTCGTCGGCGTGACGCGCATGTGATCACGCCGCGAAAACTGTACCCGGTAGCGAAGGCGCCTGGCCTCTTCCGTCCACTCATCGAGTACCGCGCCTACAAAGGCAACGCAATAGGCCAGGCAATGACGATCGCACTGGCCCGCAATGCTCCCACCATCAACCACAACACCACCATCAACCACGACACCACCGTCCTCAGGAGCAACCATGAGTGAGAAGAACGCGAACGAACTCGACCTGGCGACCCTCCGAACCCGCCAGCACGACAGAGTTCTCACCGTCCGCACCTCGACCCCGCCCTTGGACTTCGCGACACCGGACCTCATCGCCGACCTCGACCGCCTGACCCGCGCCGTCGACCACGATCCCACGGTGGGTGCAGTCGTGCTCACCGGCGACACGGAACGTCGGTTTCTCACTCACGCAGACCCGTTCGCTATCGGAGGAATGATCGAAAGTTCCAAGCCAGAACTACCGATCGGGGTCCTGGAATATCTGGTGCGCGCGCTAGGGGGCCTCCTCCGCCTCCCCGGCATGGAAGCATTGGTCGATCGGCGCGGGGGGGACCTGGGAATCGGCGTGCTGTGGTCTGTCCGCTGGAAGCGAACCATTCTTCGGATGAATCGTTCGTCGACCGTGTACAT
>NZ_JBWZNF010000047.1:0-1621 GCF_056945715.1 Rhodococcus sp. MurmanLake-1
GGGTTGGTGTGGATGATGATTTCTTCGGGTTGGGTGGTAATTCGCTCAATGCGACCAGACTTGTCAGCCGCATCAACGCAGACCGAGGCACTGACATACCGCTGCGGGCCATCTTCGACTCGCCGACGGTAGCCGAACTTGCTGCGGTTCTCGACGCCTCATCATCCTCGAGTAGGCCGGCCCTGACAGCCCGGGTACGCCCGTCCGCGATCCCGTTGTCACCGGCTCAGTCCCGGATGTGGTTCCTCAACCGCTTCGAACCTGAGTCGTCGGCATACAACATGCCAGTGGTCCTTCGCCTCTCCGGCGCCCTCGACGTATCGGCGCTTGGTGCGGCAGTGGGTGATCTGGTGCTGCGCCACGAAGTTCTCCGGACGGTCTACCCTGAAGTGGACGGCATCGGTTTCCAGAGAATTCTCTCGCCGGATGACGCGGCCGTGGACATGACGATCGAGTATGTGTCCGAAAGTGCTCTCCTCGTACGAGTTTCCGAAGTCCTCGGCGCCACTTTCGACGTCACGTCCGAAATTCCCATGCGAGCTCATCTGTTCCAGCTCGACGAGTTCGAGTACGTCCTGGCGATGACGGTGCATCACATTGCGGGTGACGGTTTCTCGATGGGTCCGTTGACGCGTGATGTGATGGTGGCGTACGAGGCGCGGTCCCGAGGTATGGAGCCGTTGTGGGCGCCGCTCGAGGTGCAGTACGCGGATTACGCGCTGTGGCAGCTCGAGACGTTGGGTTCGGAAGAATCGTCGACCTCACTCGTCACACGACAGTTGGACTTCTGGCGCAGCGCTCTCGACGCAATACCGTCGGTGATCGATCTGCCGCTGGACCGACCTCGTCCCGTGGAAGCCTCCGGCCGTGGAGCCATGTTCTCGGCCCATCTGAGCCCCGAGGTGAACGCGCAACTGGAGAAGGTCGCGCGCGACAACGGCGCTACGTCGTTCATGGTGTTGCATGCCGCGCTCGCTGTTGTGCTTTCGCGCTACAGCGGTGAATACGACGTAGTTGTGGGAACTCCTGTTGCGGGCCGAGGAGAACGTGCACTCGACGATCTGGTCGGCATGTTCGTCAATACCCTCGCACTACGTTCCGTGGTGTCGCCCGGCGCTCGGTTCGCGGAATTGCTCGAATCGGTTCGAGAATTCGACCTCCAGGCGTTCGCGAACGCCGACGTTCCGTTCGAGCGCCTGGTCGAAATACTCGATCCGGTTCGTTCGCAGTCGTACTCGCCCATTTTCCAGGTCAGTTTGACCCTGCAGAACATCGCATTGACCGAACTCGAGTTCGACGGCATACGTATCGCCGAAGTCGACAACGTCGTGACCACTACACAGTTCGACCTGGACTTCGTGTTCAACGAAGCACTCACCGCCGACGGGTCTCGCGGGGGTCTGGACCTACATCTGACCTATGCCACCGATCTCTTCGACGAGGCAACCGCAGCGCGATTGGTCGATGCATACGTCGCAGTGGTGAGCGCTGCAGTGGCGGACACGTCCACCATCGTCGAGATGTTCGAGGTGGAGTCTGTGGTTGAGCGTGGGTTGGTGTTGGGGGGTGTGAATGAGACGGATCGTTGTGTTGACGGTGTGACGTTGGCGGATTTGGTGGC
>NZ_JBWZNF010000048.1:0-1613 GCF_056945715.1 Rhodococcus sp. MurmanLake-1
GCCTGACCCAACCGAGACGTCACCTGCGTCGCAATCAGCGAATTACCACCGAGCGCGAAGAAATCATCATCCAAACCAACACGCTCAACGCCCAGAACATCCGCAAACGTCTGCGCCACAACCTCTTCCACCACCGACGTCGGAGCCCGGAACACCGCAACCTGCAACGACGGAACCGGCAACGCCCGACGATCCAACTTCCCGTTCACCGTCAACGGAATCGAATCCAACACCACAAACGCCGACGGCACCATGTACTCCGGCAACAACGAACCCACCGACACCCGAAGATCGTCGACCGAAACGCTCACACCCGCAGCCGGAACCACATACGCCACCAACCGCTGATCACCCGGAGAATCCTCACGAACAACCACCGCCGTCTGCGCCACCGACACATCCGCCAACACCGCAGACTCGATCTCACCGATCTCGATCCGGAACCCACGGATCTTCACCTGATCATCCGCGCGACCCAGATACTCCAGATCACCAGCGCTGTTCCACGACGCCACGTCACCCGTGCGGTACAACACCTCACCAGCAGCAAAAGGACTCGCCACAAACCGCGTCGACGTCAACCCCGCCCGACCCAGATAACCCCGAGCCAACTGCACACCAGAGACATACATCTCACCCGCAACACCAACAGGCACCGGAGCCAAACGCGTATCGAGCACAAACACCTGCAGACCCGAAATAGCCTGACCCACCACACTCGCCGACGCATCCGCCGCCAACGCAGCATCCAACACACGATGGCTCACATGCACCGTCGTCTCCGTGATGCCGTACATGTTCACCAACGTCGGCGCACTGTCACCGCGGCGGCCGTACCAGTCCGACAAGCGACGCAGCTCGAGCGCCTCGCCACCGAAAACAACCCACCGCAACAACAACTCAGCGGCCTGACCGGATTCCGACGCCAACCGATCAGCCTCGGCCAACTGATAGAACGCCGACGGCGTCTGATTGAGCACCGTCACCCGCTCAGCAGCAAGCAACTCCAAGAACTGCTCCGGCGACCGCGACGTCACATAGTCCACGACGACCAACGTGCCGCCGTAGAGCAACGGACCCCACAACTCCCACACCGAGAAGTCGAACGCATAACTGTGGAACATCGTCCACACATCCGACTCGTCGAACCCGTACACACTCTCGGTATTCGCAAACAACTTCGCCACCGTGATGTGCGGAACCTGCACACCCTTCGGGCGACCCGTCGAACCCGACGTGTAAATCACATACGCAACATTCGACGACCGCAACGGCGCAACACGATCCGCATCCGTCACCACCGAACCCTCGAACTCGGTCAGATCCACCGCGTCGATATCGACCACCGGCAAACCAGCGGGCAACACCAACTCACGCTCGGACCACGAAATCGCAGCCACCGGAGCAGCATCGGCCAACATGAACTCGACACGATCAGCCGGATACGACGGATCCACCGGCAAATACCCCGCACCGGACTTCACCACCGCCAACAACGCCACCACAAGATCAGCCGACCGCGGCAACGCCACCGCCACCAACGACTCCGGACCACAACCCTGAGCAATCAACCTGCGCGCCAACCGATTCGACCGAACCGACAACTCACCATA
>NZ_JBWZNF010000049.1:0-1589 GCF_056945715.1 Rhodococcus sp. MurmanLake-1
ATGAATTGGAAACAAGAATTTAGTCGCTGGCTTTCTTACGCACAATTAGATGCAGAATTAAAAGAACAGCTAGAAAATATGAAGCAAGATGAGAAGAAAATCGAGGATAGCTTTTATAAAAATCTAGAGTTTGGCACAGGTGGTATGCGTGGTGAACTTGGTGCTGGTACGAACCGTTTAAACGTATATACAGTTCGTAAAGCAACAAAAGGATTAGCAAGCTTTATTGAAAAATTAGGTGAGGAAGCGAAAAAACGCGGTGTTGTTGTAGCCTATGATTCTCGTCATAAATCACCTGAGTTCGCAATGGAAGTTGCTGCTACACTTGGGGCACGCGGTATCACAACATATGTGTTTGAAAGCTTACGTCCAACGCCAGTACTTTCTTTCGCAGTTCGTCATTTACATACAGTAAGTGGAATCGTTCTTACGGCAAGCCATAATCCACCTGAATATAACGGATACAAAGTATACGGTGAAGATGGTGGACAGTTACCTCCAAAAGAAGCAGATGAGTTAATTAGCTACGTAAATGCAGTAGAAGATGAATTAACAGTTGAAGTCGCTGATGTAGAGCAATTAAAAGCTGACGGTTTATTACATATTATTGGACAAGAAGTAGATGATGCATATGCTGCAGAATTGAACAATGTCATCATTAATAAAGAAATGGTGCAAAAGGTCGGCAAAGACTTAAAAATCGTCTTTACACCATTACACGGAACATCAAATATTTCTGTACGCCGTGGTTTAAAAGAAGTTGGATTTACAGATGTGACAGTTGTAAAAGAGCAAGAGTTACCAGATCCAAACTTCTCTACAGTAAAATCACCGAACCCAGAAGAGCACGCAGCGTTTGAGTATGCCATTCGTGACGGTGAAAAGGTAGGCGCAGATGTATTAATCGCAACTGATCCTGACGCAGATCGTCTAGGTGTAGCGGTGCGCAATCATAATGGTGAGTTCCAAGTATTAACAGGAAACCAAACAGGTGCATTAATGCTTGATTACTTACTATCTCAAAAGAAAGAAAACGGAACGCTTCCGGAGAACGGTGTCGTATTAAAAACAATCGTAACGTCTGAGATTGGCCGTACAATTGCGAAAGCATACGGTTTAGATACAGTTGATACGTTAACGGGATTTAAATTTATAGGTGAGAAAATTAGGCAGTATGAAGAAAGCGGACAATATGAATTCCAATTCGGTTATGAGGAAAGCTATGGTTATTTAATCCGCCCATTCTGCCGTGATAAAGATGCAGTACAATCTGTCCTATTTGCATGTGAAGTAGCTGCATACTACAAATCACAAGGGAAAACGTTATATGACGGTCTATTAGAAGTATTTGAGAAGTACGGTTTCTTCCGTGAAGACCTTGTATCGTTAACGTTAAAAGGAAAAGATGGAGCTGAAAAAATCCAAGAGATGATGGCAACGTTCCGTGAGAATCCGCCGAAAGAAGTAGCGGGCTTAACAGTCGTAGCAGTTGAAGACTACAAAGCAAGCATCGTTACATCTTTACAAGATGGACATAAAGAAGAGATTCACTTACCGAAATCAAATGTGTTAAAATATCAATTAGAGGA
>NZ_JBWZNF010000050.1:0-1571 GCF_056945715.1 Rhodococcus sp. MurmanLake-1
CGTGCGGCGTTGACTGCGCAGGTGCGTCCGGCGCAGGTGCCGTTGTCGTTTGCGCAGCAGCGCATGTGGTTCCTCAATCGATTCGACACGGCATCGGCTGTCAACAATGTCCCTGTTGCCGTTCGGCTCACGGGTGCGCTCGATCTGGCCGCCCTGAATTCGGCAGTTCACGATGTTATCGGTCGCCACGAGGTTCTGCGCACGGTCTACCCCGAGGTCGACGGAATCGGCTACCAGAAGATCCTCTCGGCTGGAGATGTCTCGATCGATCTCGGTGCAGAACGCGTCACCGACGACCGAATCCAGGCGGAGCTGTATTCGTTCTTCGCCCAGGGCTTCGATGTCACCGTCGAGGTTCCGTTGCGCGCCAAGCTGTTCCAGGTCGCCGATGATGACTTCGTGTTGTCCTTCGTGGTGCATCACATCTCCACCGACGGTTTCTCGATGGGCCCGTTGACCCGCGATGTGATGACCGCGTACTACGCGCGCTCACAGGGGCAGACCCCGACGTGGGCTCCGCTGCCAGTGCAGTACGCCGACTACGCGTTGTGGCAGCGCGAGGTCCTCGGCTCCGAGGACGAGCCGACGTCCGTCATCGCGCAGCAGATCAACTACTGGTCCGATGCCCTGGCCGACCTGCCCGAGCAGCTGGACCTTCCCAGTGATCGCACCCGCCCCGAGATCGCAACGGGACAAGGAGCGAATCACACCTTCACCATCGACCCGCAACTGTGGGCCGATGTGGAAGCAACAGGTCAGGCGACGGGCGCAACCCCGTTCATGGTCGTCCACTCTGCGCTGGCCGTGCTGCTGGCACGGTTGTCCGCGACCACCGACATCGCAATCGGCGCTCCTGTCGCCGGTCGCGGTGAGGCGCAGCTCGACGATCTGATCGGCATGTTCGTCAACACTTTGGTGCTGCGCACCGAGGTTGATCCGTCGATGTCGTTCGCGGATCTGTTGGCTTCTGCGCGTGAGGTTGATCTGCAGGCGTTTGCGCATGCCGATGTTCCGTTCGAGCGGATCGTCGAAGCACTCGATCCGGTGCGATCACAGGCTCATCACCCGTTGTTCCAGGTAGCTCTGACGTTCCAGAACCTTGGTCAGAGCGCTCTGGAACTGCCCGGACTCACCGCCGCTGCGGTGGAATTCGACGCAGCACTGGCCAAGTTCGATCTGCAGTTCACTCTTGAAGACGCTGCTGACGCCGGTATGTCCGGCACCCTGACTTACGCGACGGACCTGTTCGACGCGTCGACAGCGGCCGAGTTCGCTGATCGATTCGTGTCCGTCCTCCGTGGCGTTGTCGCGGACCCGACTGCCGCCGTGGGCGACGTGGATGTTCTGACTTCAGGTGAGTTGGATCGTGTTCTGGCGTGGAGTGACACGGGTATCGACAGCGGTGTGGAGTCGACGTTGCCGGCGTGGTTCGATCGTGCCGCTGCGGAGTTCGGTGATCGGGTTGCGGTGCGGTTCGGTGGCGAGTCGTTGTCGTATGGTGAGTTGTCGGTTCGGTCGAATCGGTTGGCGCGCAGGTTGATTGCTCAGGGTTGTGGTCCGGAGTCGTTGGT
>NZ_JBWZNF010000052.1:0-1455 GCF_056945715.1 Rhodococcus sp. MurmanLake-1
CGAGGGAGAATGCGAGCGCCCACATTGACAGAAACGTACGGTTCGCCGATGGCGGTGTACATTGCTTCGACTCCCGGCATGGCGTCCGGTGTCGTCATCAATGCTGCCTGGCCCTTCGATCCGGCAGTCGCGACTCGCACCGGTGTGGTACCCGTTCGTTCTGCGATGAGGTCGAGTGCGACTCGCGGCATGATCTTGGCGAGGGCGATGAGGTCGATCTTCGCTCCGGTGGCGCGGCCGTCCGTGAACGGACACTGCGCGATGGCGGCGGCGATTCGGGGGTCGTCCGCGGCTGTCTCGATGACATGGCCGCCCCCGAGGGACGTGCCCCATACTGCGATTGCGTCCGCATCCACTCCCGGAAGTGACCGGGCGAATCCGACCGCGGAGCGCCAGTCTTCGAGCTGCTTGTCGAAGTCGACGATCTCACGCGGCTCACCGCTGCTGTCGCCGAAGTGGCGGTAGTCGAAAACCAGGCATGCATAGCCGGCGGCGTGGAAGCGTTCCGCGAACGGGCGGAGCCCTACGCGCTTGACACCGCCCAGCCCGTGCGCCATCACGACCAGTGGAACCGGCTTGCTCTCCGAAGCCCCATCCGGCATGAACAGCCATGCCCCGCAGAACTCGCCCCCTGACCCGAACTTGATCTCTTGGAACGCTTCGAGTTTGTCGATCATCGTTGATCCTCCTGACTGGGTTGAAGCAGAATGTGTCGACCGGCGCCCGTCAACTGGTCGGGGTTCCCTTGGCCTCCATTGCCGTCGCGGCCGAATAGTGGAGGGTGGCCGGATTGATACGGTTCGGAAAACGCTCGGACATCGTTGCGATCACCTCATTGGCATCCTTCGCCGACTCGTAGCTTTCAATGAACGCTGCGATGTACTGGCGAGTGCCGTTCAGGATCGACGCGACATCGTTGTCGGGTAGGTGGGGCTGCTTGTGGCCGGCGACCACGATCCTCGGGTTGAGTGCTTCGATCTTGTCGATGCTGCTGATCCATCTAGGCCAATCTGCAGGCGTCGATGTTCCCAGCATCTGATGGACACCGTTGTAGAGCACGTCGCCGGCTACGACCGCGTCGAGCGAAGGCACGTGCAAGACCGTGCTGTGCTTGCAGTCACCTTGGCCCAGGTCGATCGCGTGGAGCTCGTGCCCGTCGAGCACGATGGGACCGATCAACGCCTCGGGTAGTGCGCTGGGATCGACGACTTTGCCCGGCATCCACGCCTCTGCTGTCGCCTTGTCCTGCTCGACGACCTGGTGCACGGCGTCCACGACGGCTGGCATCGCGACGCCGCGAGCGGTCGGAAATCGTTCGAGCAACTTTCCCAGGCCGAAGTAGTGATCGAAGTGGGCGTGAGTGATGAAGATGGTGGTGAGGGTTTTTCCGGTGGCTGCAATGACATCCGCAAGCGCGTCGACGTCGTCTTTGGCGTAGAGGGTATCGACCAGGAC
>NZ_JBWZNF010000053.1:0-1112 GCF_056945715.1 Rhodococcus sp. MurmanLake-1
TGTTGCGGGTATGGACGTTGCTGACGCAGGACTGAAGTAGACGGGCTGGTCCTCGGCGTGAGAATGGGAGTTGCGACACAACCGTTCTCAACCAAGAAGGACCAGCCCTGTGACACACCGTAATGCTCCGCTGACAGTGGAGGGAAGACGGCGTCTCGTCGAACGATGCCGAACTCGTCCGGTAGCGCATGTCGCTGCTGAAATGGGGATCTCTCGGCAATGCGCCTCGAAGTGGGTCAACCGTCACCGCAAGTACGGCGACCTGGGACTACACGACCGATCCAGCACACCGAAACACCAACCCACCGCCACCGCGGCGGGCGTCGTGGCCGAGATCGAATTCATGCGACGGACCCGGAAATGGTCGGCCGCGCGCATCACGTTCGAACTCCGAATGGGTGGAACGGTCATTGCTCGCAGGACCGTCACGAAAATCCTGCGCGGTCTGGGATTGCACCGTCGCCGGTTCATCGACCCGAACGGCGAGAACAACCGAAAACCCCAGGTCATCGCCGCGAAACGGCCCGGTCAGATGGTGCACGTCGACGTCAAAAAGGTCGGGAAGATCCCCGACGGCGGCGGATGGCGTGCCCATGGCCGTGGTTCCGAGCAGGCCAAACGATCCCAGCGGCGGAAAACGAAGAACAAGCAGACTCGCCTCGGCTACACCTATCTGCATTCCGCGATCGACGGCAACACCCGTTTGGCGTACACCGAAGCCAGAGACAACGAAACCGCCGCAACAGCCATCGATTTCATGAACAACGCCCGCATCTTCTTCGCCGCGCATGGCATCACTCGGATCGAGCGCGTGATCACCGACAACGGATCGTGCTATCGGGCAGCGGATTTCACGTCTTCACTCCGCGAAGCGCGGCACTACCGCATCCGGCCGTACACGCCGAAACATAACGGGAAGGTCGAGCGCTACAACCGCATCCTCGCCGAAGAACTGCTGTACTCCCGCGAATACACCAGCGAAGCTGAGCGGCGCACCGCCGTCGAAGTCTGGAACGTTCACTACAATTATCACCGACCGCATTCAGCACGCGGAGGACGACCGCCCGCCGCTTACCGCCGGCACCGCGTCACCAACGTCCGTTCCTCATACA
>NZ_JBWZNF010000054.1:0-1070 GCF_056945715.1 Rhodococcus sp. MurmanLake-1
AGTAACTTGTAAATGTGTTCCTGTCCATAAAGCAGTACGATAGGTATTGTTTTGTTTAGTTGCTTCATTGATATTAACAACAAATGGTTTTGGTCCATAATCTGTTAACGAAATTCTTCTATCACCGTTGGAAGGGTGAAAAGAATCAAATCTGTTTGCATGCTCTATCTCATTAGGAAAAGTACAATAAACAGACTGTCTTCCATAGTTATACATTGGTATTGGTACATTAACATAATAAAGATATTGATATGGATATATATAAGGATTATAGTGCATTTTCCCCAATCCTTTCACGTTTTTACAAAATTATTCTATGCACTTGTTAAAGAAATGTACTTAGATTCAAGGTGACTTATTAAAAACACATGAATACGTTATACAAATCTAGTATACATAACGTCTCATTATCGGCAGCAAGGAAAAAGCGGAATCCATTGATATAATAAGGATTCCGCTTTTTCTTTGTTTGTCATCCTATGCATGATTTTATACATTGTTGAGATACTATGGTTTTTCCGGTTTACGAATGTCCTGTATTAGTACAAAAAATTGTATAAAATCTTGTATAAAAAAGATTGATAATTTTAAAACAAAGTTTGATGAAAAACTTTGTTGATATAGTTTTTTTCTTTTGATTTTTAAACTTCAATTGTATTGTTAAGTTAAAGGTCCATTTAATGAAATAAGTGTTTTAGGCTAAAAATCTTTCTTTACAAAAGTCACTTTGAATTTTAAGTACATTGACTTAACCAGTGCATAGGATAATTTTATAAAATTGTGAAGGATTGAGAAAAATGCACTATATTCCTTTTATGTATCGATATCAATATCCTTATTATGCTAATGTATCAATGTATAACTATGGAAGACAGTCTGTTTACTGGAATTTTCCTAATGAGATAGATTATACAAACAGATTTGATTTTTTTCGTTTTTCCAATGGTGATGGAAGTATTTCGTTAAAAGATTATGGATCAGAACCATTTGTTGTTAATATCAATGAAGCAGCAAAGCAAAATAATACGTATCGTACTGCTTTATGGACAGGAACACATTTACAAGTTACC
>NZ_JBWZNF010000055.1:0-996 GCF_056945715.1 Rhodococcus sp. MurmanLake-1
TCAATGGGGAGGGCTATAAATGTTACAAGGACACCGAACGTGGGTATTTGAAAACAAACCAGTCATTATCTCAACAGGGGTTGTCGGTGGACCATTTGAAGCAAAGGGGAACATCCCAGAAGACTTCGATATCCTTCATGAAGATTTATGGCTTGGACAAGATTCCTATGAAAAAGCACATAAAATTTTATTCGAAGAAGCTTGTAGCCGCGCTACTGAAAAAGCAGAACTTCGTAAAGACGATATTCAATTCGTACTCGCAGGAGATTTAATTAATCAAATCACTCCAACAAGCTTTGCTTGCCGCACACTTGGCACTCCTTATCTCGGACTATTCGGGGCTTGCTCTACTTCTATGGAAGGTTTAGCACTTGGGGCAAGTATCGTAAATGCAAAAGGTGCAAAATATTTATTAACTGGAGCTTCAAGCCATAATACTGCTGTAGAAAAACAATTCCGCTACCCTACCGAATACGGCGGACAAAAGCCGCCTACTGCACAGTGGACAGTAACCGGAGCAGGAGCCGCTATTTTAAGCGATACTGGACACGGTCCAAGAGTAACCTCTGCAACAATCGGACGAGTGATTGATATGGGATTAACGGATCCGTTTAATATGGGAGGCGCAATGGCTCCAGCTGCAGTTGATACAATTGAAGCCCATTTACGTGAACGCCAAATTGATGCCTCTTACTACGATTTAATCGTAACAGGCGATCTCGGACATGTAGGACGCGAAATTGCTTATGACTTACTACATAAACACGGAACGAAAGTAACGAGCGAACAATTTCAAGATTGCGGAATTATCATTTACAGAGAAGGACAACCTGTCATAGCTGGTGCTAGCGGGCCTGGATGTTCCGCAACAGTCGTTTACGGTCATTTATTAAACCGAATGAAAAGAGGAGAGTTCAAAAAAATACTTGTCGTTGCGACAGGCGCTTTACTATCTCCACTTACATTCCAACAAGAAGAAACGATTCCGTGTATCGC
>NZ_JBWZNF010000056.1:0-971 GCF_056945715.1 Rhodococcus sp. MurmanLake-1
CAACTCCCATTCTCACGCCGAGGACCAGCCCGTCTACTTCAGTCCTGCGTCAGCAACGTCCATACCCGCAACAGCTAGTCGCTGCCGAGGTCTCTTACAGTGGGTGTCATGGAGTTGGAAGTGGTCGCAAGTCGACGACGCGCGCTGGCCACACCCGTCGGTGTTGCAGCAGTGGCGGTGACGGCCGCCGCGGTACTCCACTTCCGTGATCCCCACAGTGCGGGTAGTTACGGCGTTTGTCCGATGTACGCGTTGACGGGATTGTGGTGCCCGGCGTGTGGTGGCCTTCGTGCGGTCAATGACCTGACTAATCTGGATGTTGGCGCCGCAGTGTCCAGCAATGTCTTGATCGTGCCGTTTGTCGCGGTGTTGGTGATCGCGTGGATCGGTTGGACAGTGCGCCGTTGGAAAGGCACGCGGGATCGCATGATCGTGCTTCGGCCGACTGTGACGATCGTGGTGCTCGGAGTTCTCGTTGCATTTACGGTTGTTCGAAACACCCCGTGGGGGAGCTGGCTCGCGCCGGCGTGACGGTAAGAGGTCGACATGGCACTGCAGGTTTTTTCGCTCATCGTTCTGCTCGGCGCGCTGATCATCCTGATTCCGACGGCACGACGTGTCTTCGGCAAGAAGGACGACGAGTAGGCCTCGACAACTGGGCCGGAGCGGCACATGCTGGCGGTATGGCTGATTCGTTGAAAGCGCGCGTCAAGGAAAAGCTACTGAGGCAACTCGCCGAGGACGGTCGGCACCCGATTCAGGAAGCTGAGGGTGACGATCCCCGGCTGGTGTCGATCAACGACGATCTCGAAGCGTTGGAACAGGCTGAGGAGGGCGATCCGATCGTCGAAGAACTGGCCGAGAGGTACTGGGTTCCGTGAAGTTTACCGACCGCAGTGCTCTGACCTGGCGATTTGGTGTTGTGTTGATCTTCGCGTAACTTTGTCCAGGTCAGAGCGACACGGACACCG
>NZ_JBWZNF010000057.1:0-954 GCF_056945715.1 Rhodococcus sp. MurmanLake-1
CCTACCAACCGGGCGTAGCGGTCAGCGCGAACGTCGTCTGGCAGGGTGATGACTGGATGGAAAAGGCTAGTCGGGTCGGGCATAGAGTTCGCTCCTGAAAGCATATGCCGACGCAATCGACCCGCAGGACAGGAGTCGGCGACGGCGGCTGGTGGTCAGATGTCGAGGTAAACGGTGCGGTCGACGCCGCGGCCGTTGTTAGAGAACTGGGTGCCGGCGGCAGTGTCAGCGCGGTTGGCTGTCGGGGCTGTGCCCGGTGTCCGGTTCGTGGGGAGAGTCGTCTTGAACCCCGCTTTGTCTTCGACCGAGAGCGCGAAGAACGCTGAGTTCTGTTCGAGGTAGCTGTGGAAGCTGTGTCCGACGACCGCCATCGCGCTAGGCAGGTTTCCAGGAGTGTCGTTGCGGAGGTACCCGCCTGCGACCGCGGTGTACTGAAGCTTGAGAACCCACCGGTCCCCGTCGCGGAATCCGAACTGCACGAAGTCGAGGTACCCAGCCTTGAGATACAGGGCGAGTTCCTCGGTGAACTTCTCGATGCTATCCGGGCTGGGATCGCCGTACTTGGAGTACAAGTTGCGCAAGTCGGCACCGACGCTGGCTGCGATCTCACGCGCGTTGGTGATCGTGAAGCTTGACGAGTGCGTGGAGGAAACGGTCATGTCAGGCTCCCGGGAAGGTCGGGCCGAACAGCGTCTTCCATGCTGCAACCGCGGCGGTCTTGTTCGTTGCCGCCGAGGCGATGGTGACCTGGTCGAGCGCTTCGGAACATCGCTGGACCAAGCGCCGCCGATCGTCGTCGGTATAACCCCGTGTCACGTTGTTGGCCGGATTGACAGGGTCCCAGACCTGCACGGCGTCGTAGCAGGTATCGATATCGCTTTCCTGGTAGTAATCGGTGAAGACGATCGGTTCCCTGAGCTCCGTCATGACGATGTAGGCCAGGAACTGCTCGAA
>NZ_JBWZNF010000058.1:0-909 GCF_056945715.1 Rhodococcus sp. MurmanLake-1
GTTCCAACGGACCAAATCACCCGTCCGATACATCCGCTCCCCACCCGAACCGAACGGCGACGCCACAAACCGATCCGCACTCAAATCCGGACGACCCACATACCCCCGAGCCAACTGCACACCCGACAAATACAACTCACCCGCAACACCCACCGCAACCGGCCGAAGGCGCGAATCCAACACAAACACCCGGCAATTCCACTCCGGCACACCAATCGAGACCACAGACCCCGACCCAGCAGCCGTCACATCCGCAAACGTAAACGACACCGCCGCCTCAGTCGGACCATACAAATTATGCAACCGCGCCGACGACACCAACCCGAACTCACGCACCGCCTCCACCGGCAACGCCTCACCGATCACCAACACATCACGCAACGAACCCAACAACCCCGGATCCACCAACGACGAAAACGTCGACAACATCGTCGGCACAAAATCCGTCACCGACACACCCTGATCATCAATCACCGACGCCAAATACCCCGGATCCCGATGACCATCAGCCGACGCCAACACCAACACCGCACCCACCCGCAACGGCATGAAAAAACCCCACAACGACACATCGAACGTCGTCGCCGTCTTCTGCAAATACACATCAGACGACGTCAAGCGATACTCGCCCTGCATGAACTCCAACTGATTCACAATCGCCGCATGCGAGACCGCCACACCCTTCGGCCGACCCGTCGACCCCGACGTGAAAATCACATACGCCGTATTCGACGCCCGCAACGGCGAGCGCCGATCCACATCAGAAACCCGCGCACCCGAAAAACCAGACACATCAACAACATCCACACACACAACCCGACGACCCGACGCCACGAAACCATCACGCTCCGTCGACACCACACACACCGGATCAGCCGAATCCAACACATACTCATTACGCGAGGACGG
>NZ_JBWZNF010000059.1:0-901 GCF_056945715.1 Rhodococcus sp. MurmanLake-1
TGGCGGTCCCGACCGGGGTCGAACCGGCGATCTCCTGCGTGACAGGCAGGCATGTTAACCACTACACCACGGGACCATTTGGTTGCGGGGACAGGATTTGAACCTGCGACCTTCGGGTTATGAGCCCGACGAGCTACCGTGCTGCTCCACCCCGCGATGATAAAATATTTACTTTAGAAAAAATGGAGGAGGTAGAGGGATTCGAACCCCCGCGCGACTCTCGCCGCCTGTCGGTTTTCAAGACCGATCCCTTCAGCCGAACTTGGGTATACCTCCGAGACATATACGTCTAATGGTGGACCTTGTAGGACTCGAACCTACGACCGGACGGTTATGAGCCGTCTGCTCTAACCAGCTGAGCTAAAGGTCCTTTATGGTAGCGGCGGAGGGGATCGAACCCCCGACCTCACGGGTATGAACCGTACGCTCTAGCCAGCTGAGCTACACCGCCATAAATGATATTAATATAAGTGGAGCCTAGCGGGATCGAACCGCTGACCTCCTGCGTGCAAGGCAGGCGCTCTCCCAGCTGAGCTAAGGCCCCATGTTTTTTAGGAATATCGGGAAGACAGGATTTGAACCTGCGACCCCCTGGTCCCAAACCAGGTGCTCTACCAAGCTGAGCCACTTCCCGTTAATAAAAGCGCGCCCGAGAGGAGTCGAACCCCTAACCTCTTGATCCGTAGTCAAACGCTCTATCCAATTGAGCTACGGGCGCATATGGTGCCGAGGGCGGGGGTCGAACCCGCACGGTGGTCACCCACCGCAGGATTTTAAGTCCTGTGCGTCTGCCTGTTCCGCCACCCCGGCATGTCATATTGAAAATTGGAGCGGAAGACGGGATTCGAACCCGCGACCCCAACCTTGGCAAGGTTGTATTCTACCACTGAACTACTTCCGC
>NZ_JBWZNF010000060.1:0-803 GCF_056945715.1 Rhodococcus sp. MurmanLake-1
GCGTATCAATGTACGAAGCGAGCAAGAGATTTTCAGTTTTTATATTCACAAGGTGTATGGCGTGGTGGAGAAACGTTGCAGCCTGAAGACTCCGTAGCCTCGATTTTAAAACAAGGGACGTTAAGTATTGGTTTTATCGGTCTTGCGGAATGTTTAGTAGCTTTAACAGGAAAGCATCATGGGGAAGATGAAGAATCATGGAAACTTGGGTATGAAATTATTTCCTTTATGAGAGATAGAATGGATAAAGCGACAGAAGAACATCAACTGAATTTCTCAGTAATTGCAACTCCAGCAGAAGGATTATCAGGGAAGTTTGTGAAAAAAGATAGAGAAGAATTTGGCGTGATTAGCGGTATAACGAACCATAATTACTATACGAATTCATTCCATATTCCAGTTTATTATAACATTCAAGCGATAAATAAAATCCGTTTAGAAGGCCCGTTCCATGCTCTCTGTAATGGAGGACACATTACGTATATTGAACTAGACGGAGCAGCAATGCATAACAAAAAGGCATTAAAACAAATTGTACAAGCCATGGCAGAACATGGCGTTGGATACGGTTCAATTAATCATCCTGTTGACCGTTGTAAGTGCTGTAGTTATCACGGGGTTATTGGGAATGAATGTCCAAGTTGCGGGAATGAAGATGAGGCTAATATAGAAAGAATTCGCCGTATAACAGGCTATCTTGTAGGAGATATGTCGAAGTGGAATAGTGCGAAACGTAGTGAAGAGATAGATCGGGTGAAACATAAATGAAAGTGATGAATATTATTCATGATAGTGTAGTAGAT
>NZ_JBWZNF010000061.1:0-560 GCF_056945715.1 Rhodococcus sp. MurmanLake-1
GACCCGACTAGCCTTTTCCATCCAGTCATCACCCTGCCAGACGACGTTCGCGCTGACCGCTACGCCCGGTTGGTAGGTCTCGACGCGGTCAAAGCGAGGCTGCGCAAGGAAGCAGCCGTACTTGCCGACCCGGCGCACCTCATCAGATGGGCGTCGAAGAACCACCCCAAAGTGAAGCCCGACGATCAGTCGTTCACCCTGCTGAAGGACCGCGCGCCTCTGCTGCTGTTTGCAGGCGATGTCGGCTCGGGTAAGTCGGCACTCGCGGAGAGCTTCGGATGCGACCTCGCCGCACACCTGGGCGCCGAGGTCGAACTGTGGCGACTCAAGCTCTCGACACGCGGCTCTGGACATGTCGGTGAAATGACCGCGCTGATCGGCTCGGCGTTCGAGGAAGTCACGTCCGAGGCCAAACTCGGCCGACATTATCGAACCGGCAAGGTCTCGAAGGTCACCATCATGGTGATCGACGAGGCTGACGCGCTCGTACAGTCCCGTGAAGCCACCCAGATGCACCACGAGGACCGCGCAGGCGTAGACGCGTTCCTCGCCGAGATCGA
>NZ_JBWZNF010000062.1:0-554 GCF_056945715.1 Rhodococcus sp. MurmanLake-1
TTGTCGAATCTGACGATGCCGACCCCGGCACCGGATGGAACTCCGGATTCTCGGTCGGCGGCGAAGCGGACGGCGGATGGGTTCACCGAACTGATTCGCCGCTACCTCGACTGCGCGAAGACCGGTGTCGATGGTGGTCAGCGCCCGCACGTGAACGTGCACATCAACGCCCGTGATCTTGCGGAGCATCGTGACTGCGCCGCCGCACCCTCGCCCGATGGTGTTGCTGTGGCTGTGTCGGATCTCGATGTCGGTCACATGCCCTGGCTGGGGCCGCTGTCGGTGTCGCAGACAAGGCTTCTCGGGTGTGATTGTTTCCTGTCCACGGTGCTGCTCGACGGTCACGGGGCGCCTTTGGATGCGAAACCCGGGAAACGGTTGGTCTCTGCCGAACAGCGAGTGGCGTTGATCGCCCGAGACAAAGGCTGCGCGTTCCCGGGGTGTGCGTGTGTGCCGGCCTGGACCGACGCGCACCACATCCGGCACTGGGCGAACGGCGGCCCGACGGTGATGAACAACCTTGTCCTGCTGTGCCGTTCACATCATCGATTGAT
>NZ_JBWZNF010000063.1:0-539 GCF_056945715.1 Rhodococcus sp. MurmanLake-1
TCGTATACATATACGTATCGATATGGATATGATCCGGTTATTAATGATGAATATATTACGAAAATAGTAGAAGAAAGTGCACTACATTTGTTTGGGAATGAGCGTGTTGTGAAGCTTGAACCTTCTATGGGTGGAGAAGATTTTTCAGCATATTTAAGAAAAGCACCTGGTTGTTTCATTAAATTAGGAACAGGTAATGAAAATATATATACTTGTTATCCACATCATCATCCGAAATTTGACTTGGATGAATCAGCATTAATTTGTGGAGTGGAGCTATTTTTAGAGACGACTATAAGATTACTAAAATCATAGAAAAACAAAAAAAGGCAACTGCACTCTATTGCAGTTGCTTTTATTTCTTTCCGTCAGAGAGGGCTGAGAAAGAACTATGCTCATTCATAGTATATGAATAGCTAACGGACAAGCTTGTACATTTTAATCATTTTTTTAAAAATAGTTATTGACATTGATAATCAATGTCAATTAATCTAAATATAGTTGGAATTGATAATTATTATCAATAGGATGGATGCGAC
>NZ_JBWZNF010000064.1:0-497 GCF_056945715.1 Rhodococcus sp. MurmanLake-1
CTGTGATTGTTGCGGGAGCTCGTACCCCGATGGGTCGACTCCTCGGATCGTTGAAAGACCTCTCCGGGTCCGACCTCGGCGGCATCGCCATCAAAGGCGCCCTCGACAAGTCCGGAGTCGCCCCCGAACACGTCGACTACGTCATCATGGGACAGGTCCTCACCGCCGGCGCCGGCCAGATGCCCGCCCGCCAAGCCGCCGTCGCCGCCGGCATCCCCATGAACGTCCCCGCCCTGAGCATCAACAAAGTGTGCCTCTCCGGCATCGACGCCATCGCCCTCGCCGACCAACTCATCCGCGCCGGAGAATTCGACATCGTCGTCGCCGGCGGGCAGGAATCGATGTCCCGCGCACCCCACATGCTCGAAAAAAGCCGCGAAGGCTTCAAATACGGCGACGTCACCCTCCGCGACCACATGGCCTACGACGGCCTCCACGACATCTTCACCGACCAGGCCATGGGCCTGCTCACCGAACAAGTCAACCAACAAGAAACC
>NZ_JBWZNF010000065.1:0-475 GCF_056945715.1 Rhodococcus sp. MurmanLake-1
GGCATCGTCGGTGTTCATCCGTGGGAGCTTGCGTTCTTCGACCGCAAGGCTCAGGAAGAGGTGTGGGGAACCGATCCCGATACGTGGATGGCGTCACCGTATGCGCCGATGGGCGTGGCGAGGCCGGTCGAGGGTGGCTACATCCTCAACGGTCGCTGGTCGTTCTCCTCCGGTACCGATCACTGTGACTGGATCATGATCGGCGCGATGGTCGGTGACGAGTCCGGTAAGCCGTTGATGCCGCCGAAGCACCTGCACGTACTGCTGCCGCGCTCCGATTACGACATCGACCAGGACAGCTGGAATGTCGTGGGCCTGCGCGGAACCGGGTCGAAGGACCTGATCGTCAAGGACGCGTTCCTGCCCACCTACCGCACGATCGACGCCGGAAAGGTGTACGACGGGACGGCGTGGAAGGAAGCGGGCCGTACGGAGACGTTGTACAAGTTCCCGTTCTCCTGCATTTTCCCGTTGG
>NZ_JBWZNF010000066.1:0-454 GCF_056945715.1 Rhodococcus sp. MurmanLake-1
GATTGTTATAAATCCTAGGAAGCGGCAATTACAATACACTCTATTTCGTGGGGTATTTGGCATCGTATGTTCAGTAGGATTATTAGTTATAACCCAAAAGTTTGCATATGGAATGTTAGGATTACAAACTCCTATCTATTTTATTTTTTCGGTTGGTTTATATATTTTTGCTTTGAATTATTATTATAAAAATCATATTAAAAAACTTCAGGGATCAATCAAAAAATCAAAATCATCGAAAAAAAACTCTAGTTTCGGAGTAGTGGCTTTTGTAGGATTGGGTCAACTCATTGCTAATATCAGTCTTGGTTTTGCAACACAAAAGATGGTAGCAATTGTATTAATGTGTGTATATTCCATGCTTTCGTTTATGTTGTTTCATTTCATTATGGAACTCCATAGGTACTATTATTTAAGGAAGCATATAGAAGATGGGGGTAGAACACATGAAACC
>NZ_JBWZNF010000067.1:0-445 GCF_056945715.1 Rhodococcus sp. MurmanLake-1
GGCATCCACCGTACGCTCTTCATTACTTACAACAAAGATGCTCGCGTCCACTGTGCAGTTCTCAAACAACACACAACCCCAGAACTCCCGTGAGCACCAGCCGAAGAAAACAATGATCGAAACCATCGCAACTCCGCGGTATGACCCACATTCCAGTGTTGTCGTTACTTCCTAGAGAGGAAACACTCGCGTGTTCTCTCAGGACCCAACAGTATGTCGATATATTGCACTCGCCGGCAGATCATGTGATCTGCCGTGATGCGAGGAAGTTTGTCAGCGTCCACCCATGAGCTCCTGCCGGACCACAAGTGGATCCGAAACAGGCTCTGCCAACCAACCATCCACCTGTGTGAACATTGGATTGGAGAATGCTCCTTAGAAAGGAGGTGATCCAGCCGCACCTTCCGGTACGGCTACCTTGTTACGACTTCGTCCCAATCGCCGA
>NZ_JBWZNF010000068.1:0-426 GCF_056945715.1 Rhodococcus sp. MurmanLake-1
GGCATCCACCGTACGCTCTTCATTACTTACAACAAAGATGCTCGCGTCCACTGTGCAGTTCTCAAACAACACACAACACTCAGGCTCCAAGCAGACACCAACAAGAAGAAAATTCTTGCGGTATGACCGCGCCTGAACATTGTCGTTACTTCCTTCGAGGAAACACTCGCGTGTTCTCTCAGGACCCAACAGTATGCCGATATAATTTGTTCTCCCACCAGCACTGAGGCCGGCAGTAACGAAAACGAATGCTTGTCAGCGTCCACCCATGAGCAACCACCGTTCCACATACGGGAACGAAATGGCCTCTGCTTTCCTCAACCACACCTGTGTGCAGCGAGCGAAAGAGATGCTCCTTAGAAAGGAGGTGATCCAGCCGCACCTTCCGGTACGGCTACCTTGTTACGACTTCGTCCCAATCGCCGA
>NZ_JBWZNF010000069.1:0-422 GCF_056945715.1 Rhodococcus sp. MurmanLake-1
AGGGTTTTTCCGGTGGCTGCAATGACATCCGCAAGCGCGTCGACGTCGTCTTTGGCGTAGAGGGTATCGACCAGGACAGCCTCCGTCGGTCCAATGATGATTGTTGCTGTCGTGGGCGAGAAAGTTCCACCGAAGGACAGTTCGATCGACTCTGTGACGTAGACCTCTAGCTCAAGGCCGAACTTCTGGGCAGGCACTGTGGCTTCTCCTGAAACTGTCGAGGAAAATGCGCGAGAAAATGGTTATGACGACTGGCATAACGACGCACCTGCAGTTATAACAGTCGTCATAGAGAGTCGTCAACCCCTTCCAGTTAGGGATGGATGCGTGGGTATTCGCCGCCCTTTCGACGGGCCGAAGGACATGAGACGGGTGGGCTATTATGACGATGGTCATGACGGAAGCATCGATAGCGAGGCGAG
>NZ_JBWZNF010000070.1:0-407 GCF_056945715.1 Rhodococcus sp. MurmanLake-1
CTCGTGGAGAAGGGCTACAAGGTCGGCGTCATCGAAGCCGGCCGACGGTATGCCGACGAAGATTTCGCGAAGACCAGTTGGGATCTCAAGAAGTTCCTCTGGGCTCCGAAGCTGGGGTGCTTCGGCATTCAGCGCGTGCACCTGTTGCGCGACTGCCTCATTCTCGCGGGCGCAGGCGTCGGCGGCGGGTCGTTGAACTACGCCAACACGCTGTACCAGCCGCCGGAGCCGTTCTTCCAGGACAAGCAGTGGGCGCACATCACCGACTGGCGAAGCGAGCTCACCCCGTACTACGAGCAGGCTCAGAAGATGCTCGGCGTCGTGCAGAATCCGCACATGACGCCCGCTGACGAGATCATGAAGTCGGTCGCCGACGACATGGGCGTCGGCGACACGTTCATCCAGAC
>NZ_JBWZNF010000071.1:0-362 GCF_056945715.1 Rhodococcus sp. MurmanLake-1
TTCACCGCCGGTGCAGGGTTTGTCAGCTCGTCGGCGTCCGCTCAGACGGTGACGGTCTCCGATCCGGCTCCGGTCGATGTGGAGACGACGACGTCGTTGTCGGTTCCGGCTACGGCGATCACGGGTGCGGCGGTTGATCTGACTGCGACCGTGGCTCCGAACAACGCTGTCGGTACGGTGCAGTTCAAGTCGAATGGCACGGCGATCGGTTCCCCGGTGGCAGTCTCGGCGGGTGTTGCGACGCTGTCGCATTCGTTCGATGCTGCTGGTGCTCAGAGTGTTACGGCTGACTTCACCGCCGGTGCAGGGTTTGTCAGCTCGTCGGCGTCCGCTCAGACGGTGACGGTCTCCGATCCGGCTCC
>NZ_JBWZNF010000072.1:0-352 GCF_056945715.1 Rhodococcus sp. MurmanLake-1
GATGCTGGAGTGGAGGTCGAAACCGCGCGACAGCTGGCTACCTTCGTTGTCGCCACGATCGAGGGGGCCGTGATGCTCTGCCGAGCCAATCGGAGCATCGGACCACTCACGGACTCGTCTGTGCAACTCCTTCGAATGATACGTCTCGCGACTGAAACTTCGGCACTACCTACAGAGACTTCGGCATCCTGAACATCGTGCTCCGATAGCCTTCACTGAGGGTCGTCGATGCCAATCGTCACGCATGATTGTTACTTGGAGTTCGGTGTCTTCGGAGCACCGTCCGAGTCGAATTACGAGGCCGCGTGATCATGTCAGTGCACCGTTTGGCGGACGACCTTCTGGAGGAATT
>NZ_JBWZNF010000073.1:0-329 GCF_056945715.1 Rhodococcus sp. MurmanLake-1
TTCTCGGGGTGGGCGATCGCCCAGGATTTCGGTGCCATTTCGCCGACGACCAGATGCAGGAAAGTCACGATGATCAACGCGAGAACGAAACCGGCGACGTCGGCGATCCACAGCGGCATGCCCCAATTCGAGAAGGCAGGGGTGAGCCAGTGGTGGACGGCGGGTTTGGTGATCGCGCCGAGCGCGAGGGTGCATACGGTGATGCCGAGTTGGGAGCCGGCGAGGAGCACGGTCAGCTCGGAGGCGCTGCGCAGAGCGGCTCGGGCGGAGCGGCTGTTGGGGGCGGCATCTTCGAGGCGGTGCCGTTTGGCGGAGATGAGGGCGAATTC
>NZ_JBWZNF010000074.1:0-295 GCF_056945715.1 Rhodococcus sp. MurmanLake-1
GTTCTGATATGTATTCAATACATTGATATATATACCCTTCTACCAATAAGCTCCCTTTTTCAACTGTAAGTGTATTTTGCTCATTCTTTTTTACCTTTGGTATTAAAAATTCGGTTTTTGTCAAAATAATCTCCTGTTCAACCTCTTTTATTCCAATCACTTTTTCTTTAAATACAACCTTTTCTCGCAAACTAATTTCACCTTTATATCTTCCTATTTCTATTGGTAGTTTCGCTGTAATAAAATTATTTACGTCTTCCCCATTTTCACTCTCTAATATTATACCGTGAATAGG
>NZ_JBWZNF010000075.1:0-293 GCF_056945715.1 Rhodococcus sp. MurmanLake-1
GCTGCCGGAGTCCTCCCGATCGCGCACGCCAACGACGGTGGTGGATCGATTCGCATTCCCGCCGCTGCCTGCGGACTCGTCGGACTCAAACCCACTCGCGGCCGGACCATCGCCGATCCGGCCGACAAGTCGATGCCGATCCGGCTGATCGCTCAGGGCGCTGTCACCCGCACGGTTCGCGACACTGCACGATGGATGTCAGCGGCCGAAAGTTATTACCGCAATCCACGACTCGCACCGGTTCGCCTGATCGAAGGACCCAGCTCAACCCGCCTGCGCGTCGGCGTGATCAC
>NZ_JBWZNF010000076.1:0-289 GCF_056945715.1 Rhodococcus sp. MurmanLake-1
GCGGCGTGGACTACAAGGGAATGGCCCGCGCCGCGCTGGCCAATCTGGGCCGCGTGAAAAGCCAGGGCGCATCGACTATCACCATGCAGGTGGCGCGCAACGTCTATCTGTCTTCCGAGAAAACCTTTACGCGCAAAATTTACGAAGTCTTACTAACTTTCAAGCTGGAGCATCTGTTGAGCAAAAACCAGATTCTCGAGATCTACATGAACCAGATTTATCTGGGAAATCGGGCCTATGGCTTTGCTGCTGCCTGTGAAGCCTATTTCGGCAAGCCACTGAAGGACAT
>NZ_JBWZNF010000077.1:0-284 GCF_056945715.1 Rhodococcus sp. MurmanLake-1
GCCACGGTGGCTGCGCCCCTGCCCGGAGTGCTCTCGTCGAACTCCACAGAGGCAGCAGCGACCGGACACCCTGCCTGGAAGTCGCTGTCCGCGACCGCGTCTTTCCACATGAGGAGGAAGGCTTCAAGGCCGGCTACCGGGCCCATCTTCAGGTACTCGGTCAGTGATCGCGCGAGTTCGTCGCCCGCCCATTTCACGGCTTCACTTACCAGCTGTTCTTTCCCACCAGGAAAGTAATGGTATGTCGAGCCGAGTGGCGTGCCGATGTGCTTCGCCAGCTCACG
>NZ_JBWZNF010000078.1:0-282 GCF_056945715.1 Rhodococcus sp. MurmanLake-1
CTGGGAATCGGCGTGCTGTGGTCTGTCCGCTGGAAGCGAACCATTCTTCGGATGAATCGTTCGTCGACCGTGTACATCGCAGCCATCAACGGCCCCACTCTGGGCGGCGGGCACGAACTCGCGCTGGCGTGCGACATCCGGTACGTGTCAGATTCGCCGGAAATCCGGCTCGGCCAGGTCGAAGCGACAGCGCACCTGATCCCGGGCGGAGGTGGAACGCAGAGGTTGCCGCGGATGATCGGTACGGCCAAGGCCCTCGAGCACATACTCGAAGGACGGGGG
>NZ_JBWZNF010000079.1:0-279 GCF_056945715.1 Rhodococcus sp. MurmanLake-1
GCCCCGCTGCGCCTGAACAGCGGTCTGGTCTGGGAACTGGACCGCTGGCAGGCGCGGGTAGACGTGCAGCACGCTGCGTCGCAGCACCGCAAACCCGCCAACGAAACCGGCACCGATGGCTACACCACCTTGGGGGCGAGCGTTGGCTACCGCTTCGACATTGGCCAGAGCCAGTGGCTGGCGTTTGTACGCGGCGAAAACCTCACCGACCAGACCATGCGCTACGCCAGTTCGATCCTGCGCGATATCGCACCGGCGCCGGGGCGCAGTGTGGAAGTC
>NZ_JBWZNF010000080.1:0-278 GCF_056945715.1 Rhodococcus sp. MurmanLake-1
GGTGCGCACGACGTCGGACAGGGACGCGCCGACCTCGCTGAGCGCCACCTCGATGCGGCGCAACGCCTCTCGGGTCTGCGCCGCCGGGCTGTCTCCCGCGGCGGTGGTCCCGGCCACGGCGATGTGCGCGCCGATGCGCACCGCGCGCGAGTACCCGACCTCGGACTCGAACGCCGAGCCGGAGGAGACGTTGACCCGTCGCGTCACGACCACCAACCTAACGGGTGGCCGCGTGCAGTCGTGGCTGCCGGCGCCGCTCAATACACTGAGCGCTCGTG
>NZ_JBWZNF010000081.1:0-278 GCF_056945715.1 Rhodococcus sp. MurmanLake-1
GGGTGTGCCGGTCGCGATCGCACCGCTTGTCGTGGTCGCGCCGACGGCTTCCGGGTCGACAGGGTCGGCGGTGAGCGTCAGTCCGGCGGTGGTGATCACCGACGTGGATTCGACGCAACTAGCCTCGGCCACGGTGTCTGTCACCGGCACCGGTGTTCTGGGGTATGGCACCCTGCCTTCGGGTGTGACGGCCGCCCGAGGCGCCAACTATGTGACGTTCACTGGTGCTGCCTCGGTGGCGGCGTATCAGCAGTTGCTGCAGTCGATCACGCTGACCT
>NZ_JBWZNF010000082.1:0-277 GCF_056945715.1 Rhodococcus sp. MurmanLake-1
TGAACTGCACCCCAATTGTTAGACACAGCCTAACAATTGGGGGTGCAGTTTTTCTATGGCTAAATTTACAGCTGATGAAAAAATACAAATCGTTCTACGTTATTTGAACGGAAATGAAAGTTATCGAGAAATGGGTAGATCGCTCGGTATAAGTGACACAATCATTTTGAATTGGGTAAACCAATATAAACAGAATGGTCTGGAAGCTTTTCTAAAACGATGTACAAATTACACACAACAATTTAAACTAGACGTACTAAACTTTATGATTGAAAAC
>NZ_JBWZNF010000083.1:0-277 GCF_056945715.1 Rhodococcus sp. MurmanLake-1
CATCCTCCGCGGACTTATCGCTCGACCGCTCCACCCGTCTCCGCTTGCCGTCGGAATCGCGGCAATATGTTGTGGCGTAGTACTTTCCGCCGTGTGAGCGTTCGGTTATACGGCCATGCTCGCCGGGGAGCATCCGCTGTCTAGGCATCGGTTTCCTCGATTTCCAAGAGACGTTCATAGAGGCCAAGCAGCCGATCACGCTCGGCCTCGAGAATCGAGATCCGCTCTCGCGCGTGCTCGGCATTCTTCGCCGAGTACTCCTTCATCTGCTCGGACA
>NZ_JBWZNF010000084.1:0-276 GCF_056945715.1 Rhodococcus sp. MurmanLake-1
GTTGTCTTTTATGAGGATGGTGTGGTGCTGGGAGGAGGCACCATCTGTTAATACGATGGGAATGAAGCGACGGGAAAGAAAGGGGTTTATTTATGGGAAGATTTTTTCAGAAGAAACGCTGTTACAAATTACTTTGGGGAGTACTGGCAGTCGTTCTGACAGCCGGAACCGGCAGGGTGATGGAAGTATCGGCGGCGGACAAAACAGCAGAAGAATGGGCACAGAAGGTAGAGAAAACATGGCAGGAGGCGGGAAGCAAAAAGTGTACCCGCAAGG
>NZ_JBWZNF010000085.1:0-273 GCF_056945715.1 Rhodococcus sp. MurmanLake-1
GTGTACGGCACGTCGAAGACGTAGTGCGCGCAGGAAATCCACACCAGCGGCGCGACGAACAGCGCCGCGCAGCCCGACGCGCACAGCGCCACCCGGGCCCGCCGGGTCCGCAGCCGCCGGCAGGCGCGCACCGCGAGCGGCCCGACGGCCACGAGGACGAGGTAGAAGGCCACCTCCAGGGAGAGCGACCAGCTCGGGCCGAGCGTGTAGAAGATCCGCTCACGGTCGAAGACGTGCGTGAACGTGAGGTGTTCGACCAGGTCGCGCCAGTCC
>NZ_JBWZNF010000086.1:0-272 GCF_056945715.1 Rhodococcus sp. MurmanLake-1
TCCTTGAGCGACTTTTGGCTCCAGCTCCCGGTGAGCACGAAGTCCGCCTTGCCGCCGCGCGACAGGTTGAGCGGGACGATGGCGTTTTCCGCCAGGCCGCCGCCCTGCATGAAAAGGATGTGGAAGTTCTTGGGTACCGCCAACAGCTCGCGCAGATCAGCCTGCGCCTGTTCGTAGATGCTGATGAACTCCTTGCCGCGGTGGCTCATCTCCATGACGCCCATGCCGCTGCCATGCCAGTCCAGCATCTCGCTGGCGGCTTGCTGCAACAC
>NZ_JBWZNF010000087.1:0-265 GCF_056945715.1 Rhodococcus sp. MurmanLake-1
GTTCTTCGCCAAGTGCTGCTTCGAAGCCGACGACCGGCTCGGCGCACCGGCCGCCTGCCGGTGGTTCCTCAACTGGTTCGACGACACCCCCCGCGCGGACATGCGGCGGGACCTGCTCGCCGAGGTGGAACTGACCCTGGCCGAGCGGATCGGGGTCGAGATCCCGGTGGTGCCGGCGACCGAACCGGCCTTTGCCGACCCGCGCCAGAAGGTGGCGTTCGCCGCCGCCTGACGCACGCCCGAGCATTACTGTACACAAAAACAC
>NZ_JBWZNF010000088.1:0-263 GCF_056945715.1 Rhodococcus sp. MurmanLake-1
GCTTCCGTACTTGCTATCATTCGGTCAATTTCTCGAATTTGTTCTAATATCTCCTGTTCGATAACATCTGTAGAAGCGACCTGTGATTGAAAGTCTCTTGGAAAAGCATCATTTTGACGGATTAATTCTTCGCATAAGTAAATGATTCCTTGTGCTAACGGACGAAAGGTTTGTAAGAAATATGCTTTTGCACTGCTATATGTTTGTCCTTGTAGAACAGTATCCAATGCAAAAGCATCAATAGAATGAATAATTTGTTCCAT
>NZ_JBWZNF010000089.1:0-260 GCF_056945715.1 Rhodococcus sp. MurmanLake-1
GTTCTTCTTGAATTCCTCACGGCGATCTTCGGCGAGAGTAGTCATCGTCATCCTCCTAGATAACTGGTAGAAAGTTCATTTTCGATGTCGTGTGGATCGCCGGTCTTCACGACGCGTCCCTGCAACATGAGTGCGGCCGAGGTCGCGATGGGCAGCACCGCTCGTGCGAACTGCTCGGCGACGAGAATGGAAATGCCTTCGGCTGCAAGCGAGCCGACGACGTCGTACATCTGCGAGACGATTCGAGGTGCGAGACCCAT
>NZ_JBWZNF010000090.1:0-260 GCF_056945715.1 Rhodococcus sp. MurmanLake-1
GGTCAGCCAGCTGCGCACCGCCCTCAACCTCGCCCCAAACCGAAACCCGAGCCCGAACCCGAGCCGGAAACCGAGGTCGAGGCTGAGGAAGTCCCCGAGCCCGAGCCGGTGTGCACCATCAGCCACACCTCCGACGAGCAGTACAGCTACTGGCAGATCCGGCTCCCGCACCTGGAATCAGCGGCGCTCGAGGCGGCCCTGCAGTCCCACAAAGACGCCCTGATCGCGCAGTGGAAAACGCTCGACCCCACCGCCACCCG
>NZ_JBWZNF010000091.1:0-260 GCF_056945715.1 Rhodococcus sp. MurmanLake-1
GCTCAAGGCGCCGCAGGCCGCCAGATTTGCCGCACCGGCCCGGCCGGAAAACCAGCCGACAAGCGGCACGCCGACGAAGGTACCGGCCATGGCTGCCGCCAGCGCCAGGCCCGTGTCGACTTCATTGCCGCCGAGCGTGTGGAAATAATCGTTGAGCAGGAAGGTGGCGCCATAACCGGCGGAGGTCAGCAAGGTGCCGAGGAACAGAAAAATCGCAGTGGTGAAGCGCATGGTCTTGACTCGCACGAGGAGGAATAAGT
>NZ_JBWZNF010000092.1:0-259 GCF_056945715.1 Rhodococcus sp. MurmanLake-1
GTGGAACCGTGACGCTGTCGCATTCCTTCGATGTTGCCGGTGCACAAAGTGTTACTGCTGACTTCACTGCCGGTGCTGGCTGTGTCAGTTCGTCGGCGTCGGCTCAGGCGGTGACGGTTTCTGATCCGGCTCCGGTCGATGTGGAGACGACGAGGTCGGTGTCGGTTCCGGCTACGGCGATCACGGGCAGCGCGGTTGATCTGACTGCGACCGCGGCTCCGAACAACGCTGTCGGTACGGTGCAGTTCAAGTCGAACGG
>NZ_JBWZNF010000093.1:0-257 GCF_056945715.1 Rhodococcus sp. MurmanLake-1
ACGGGTGCGAACACGGGTAACACGACCCTTGATCCGGTGGTGTTGACCGATGATCTGTCGAAGGTTCTCGACAACGCCGCGTTGGTGGACGGTTCGCTCAAGGCGACGGTCGACGGTGTCGACGCGACTGCTCCGACCCTGTCGGGTACGACGTTGAGTTGGACTGGTGCACTCGAGGCGGGTAAGTCGGTTGTTCTGACCTACCAGGTGAAGATCAACGACGGTGTTGCCGGCGGGGTTCTGATCAACAACAAGGT
>NZ_JBWZNF010000094.1:0-257 GCF_056945715.1 Rhodococcus sp. MurmanLake-1
TCCTCGACGATCTGGCGGCCGACGACGCGATCTTCACCGCCGACACCGGAATGTGCAACGTGTGGACGGCGCGCTATCTCAATCCGAACGGATCGAGACGCTTCATCTCCTCGGCGCTACACGGATCCATGTCCAATGCGCTCCCACATGCGATGGGTGCGGCATGGTCGAGTTCGGGGCGTCAGTTCATCTCGGTGTCGGGCGACGGTGGATTGTCGATGCTGCTCGGTGAGTTGGTCACCGTCGCGATGTACAAG
>NZ_JBWZNF010000095.1:0-257 GCF_056945715.1 Rhodococcus sp. MurmanLake-1
GTCGTGTTCGTCGTCGCGGTCAACACGCTGCTCGAACGGTTGCCGGAGAAGGTCGGCTGGGGATTCGGCGGGGTCGGTGCCGGCATCGCGGTGTCGGCGGCCGCGGTGCTCGCGCTGCCGACCGAGAGTTGGCGTACGGCCTGGTGGGTGGCTGCCGGTCTGGCGGCGGTGCTGACAGCCGTCGGCTGGTGGGTGCGCCCGCAGCGGGTGCCGGTGACGGCCGCGACGGCGCGGGCCCAGGTGCACCACGCCGGTAC
>NZ_JBWZNF010000096.1:0-255 GCF_056945715.1 Rhodococcus sp. MurmanLake-1
AACCGCTGCATCGGCGTGTTCAACTGCAACGCGCCACCACCGGAACGAGCAAAGATCTCGTCCACCGCCCGCACCGCACGCCACGCAGCAGCAGTCTGCGTACGCCGACCGATCGCACGCAGCTCGAACGAAACTTCCTGTCCCTTCTCGGTCATGTCCCAGAAACGATCCACCGTCCCCAAGATCGCAGCCCGAGAAGCAGCGATCTCGGCCGCAGCCTCACCGATCGCGAACAACACGTACGGATCTTCCTTG
>NZ_JBWZNF010000097.1:0-254 GCF_056945715.1 Rhodococcus sp. MurmanLake-1
TTGCGGTCGAAGAACGCAAGCTCCCACGGATGAACACCGACGATGCCGCTGACCCAGCCCGTGGCACCGTCCATCGCGCCGATAGCCATTGCCGTCTCGGCGAATTCACGCGGATGTGCCTCGAGGCCTCCGAACTCCTTCGGCTGGAACATCCGGATGACGCCGGAGTCGCGCAGGCGCTTCGCGCTGCCGTCCGTCAAGCGCATCAGCTTGTCGCCCTCGACTCCGTCGGCGCGGATCTCGTCGGCGAACTG
>NZ_JBWZNF010000098.1:0-254 GCF_056945715.1 Rhodococcus sp. MurmanLake-1
GGACCGCCGAGGGAGAACGCGGCGTTGATCTTGTCGCTGTCGTAGCCGGGGATCGGGACGTAGGAGTCGCGGGGGATCGAGACCATCGTGGCCGGGGTGCTCGATCCCAGGCCCGGCAGGTGCACCAGCAGGATCGTGTCGGTGCGGCTGTTTCCGAGGTCGCCGCCGGTGGCGAGCTCGGCCTGCTGTTCGGGGGTCAGGTCGGAGCGGCTGTCGGAGCCCACCAGCAGCCACGTCGTCCCGGCGCCCTGGGC
>NZ_JBWZNF010000099.1:0-253 GCF_056945715.1 Rhodococcus sp. MurmanLake-1
ACCGGCGACACGGAACGTCGGTTTCTCACTCACGCAGACCCGTTCGCTATCGGAGGAATGATCGAAAGTTCCAAGCCTGAACTACCGATCGGGGTCCTGGAATATCTGGTGCGCGTGCTAGGGGGCCTCCTCCGCCTCCCCGGCATGGAAGCATTGGTCGATCGGCGCGGGGGGAGCTGGGAATCGGCGTGCTGTGGTCTGTCCGCTGGAAGCGAACCATTCTTCGGATGAATCGTTCGTCGACCGTGTACAT
>NZ_JBWZNF010000100.1:0-252 GCF_056945715.1 Rhodococcus sp. MurmanLake-1
GGCTTGATCACCACGGTGTTGCCGGTGATCAACGCCGGGGCACCCTTCTTGGCGAAGTGGATGGGCGGCCAGTTGAACGGCAGTATCGCTGCGACGACCCCGTAAGGCTCGTAGACCACCCGGGTCTCGATCGGGCCCTGGTCGATGATCTCTCCGGGGAGGCTGTCGCCCAGACCGGCGAAGTAGTCGAAACAGTTCGAGCTGAAGCTCACATCGTTGGCGAGCGCGTCCCGTCGGGGTTTGCCGTTCTCC
>NZ_JBWZNF010000101.1:0-250 GCF_056945715.1 Rhodococcus sp. MurmanLake-1
GCCTACTATAGTAATTCCAGCTATAATTCCAACAACTTTTAATCCCCTCATGATACTCCCCCTAAAATAAACATATTATATATTATACTAAATAAATTTCCCTTTTTAAGTAATAATTAGATTATTTATACAAAAATACTTCTTTTCTTAAACAACAAAAAAAACATGCCTTCATTAGGAAAGCACGTTTTGTGATATTCTTCACATTGTTTAGTTAAAAAATAAATGTTTACTTACCATGATGTAACAT
>NZ_JBWZNF010000102.1:0-248 GCF_056945715.1 Rhodococcus sp. MurmanLake-1
GGCGAGTGACACGAGGTTGTACGAAGTGCCTGACCAAATTTCGAAGTAGTTTCCATCGTGTATGGTTGTGCTTCACCTCCAGTTCTTCCCCGATTGTTCAGCGGTTTGCGCCGATGATCATGATGGGATAGGCTGGAAAAGTTGCCCCGGAGCGGCGGCCATAGGGTCGTAGTGATGGTGTGTGCGTGTTCTTTGAGAACTCAACAGTGTGTCGATGAATGTCAGTGCCAAATATTTTTTGGTACTTC
>NZ_JBWZNF010000103.1:0-246 GCF_056945715.1 Rhodococcus sp. MurmanLake-1
GTGCGTAGCCATCTGGAGAACGAGCTCGGATTGCCTTCGCCCGACACCGTTGCTCTGAGGAGGGCTGAACTGTTCTCCGCGCGCCACACAGGCATCCACGGATGATCAGCCGACTCATCGCGAAAAGCTTTGTGTCGCTCACACTGAGCACTGGGCTGGCGGTTCTCGTAGCGGCATGTGGCGGCTCGTCGACACATCGTGAGGCAGCAACAGCTCCGCCCGCATGGCAACCGCCCGCGCCGAGTC
>NZ_JBWZNF010000104.1:0-243 GCF_056945715.1 Rhodococcus sp. MurmanLake-1
GCGGTAGACCGCGACGAGTTCGTTGCCGATGAAGCCGACCAACCCGGCCGCGGCGACCCACCCGATGTTGTCGATCGGAACCGGGTTGATCAGGCGGCGAACGGATTCCACGCCGGCGATGATCGCCGAAAGGGCGATCATCGCGATGACGAACAGCCCCGCCAGGTCCTCGGCGCGACCGTATCCGTAGGTATAGCGGCGGGTGGCGGCTTTGGTCCCGAGCGCGAACGCGATCCACAGCGG
>NZ_JBWZNF010000105.1:0-242 GCF_056945715.1 Rhodococcus sp. MurmanLake-1
TTCTACTTCCGGGTGGCCGGCTTCGTCGGTCTCATCGTGCTGGCGCTGATGGCGATCGCGCGGCTGCTGGCCTGGTACGTCTTCCGGTTCGGGCGCAGCGCACTCGACCGGCAGATCGCCGCCGCCGGGATGTCGCAGCAGCGGCTCTCGTGGGAGATCGCCTGGAAGCCGGTGCTGATGCTCACGGTGGTGATGTACGCGATCGTCGGGATCCCCTGGGATTCATGTTCGCTCAGCAGCAC
>NZ_JBWZNF010000106.1:0-241 GCF_056945715.1 Rhodococcus sp. MurmanLake-1
CTTCTGCTCACCGACAACCTCGCCACCGGCTGGGCGGCCGCCACGCGCGCCGCCATCCCGGTCGGCGGGTCCGTCGCGGTCATCGGCGCGGGCGCGGTGGGCCAGTGCGCGCTGCGCAGCGCGTACGTGCTCGGCGCGGCACGGTTTTTCGCGATCGATCCGGTCGAGGGGCGCCGTGATCGGGCCGCGGAGGCGGGTGCGACACCCGTGCCGGCGCCAGGCGCCGCCACGGTGCTGGAAG
>NZ_JBWZNF010000107.1:0-240 GCF_056945715.1 Rhodococcus sp. MurmanLake-1
AGTTGGTTCTCAAGCGACTACGGACCGGGGAATGCAGCGACGCCGAGATCCTGGCGGGCCCGGCAGTGCCGTCATGGGTTCTCACCGCGCTGTTGCCGGTGGTCATCGGAATCGCTGTGATGGTTCTGGGCGGCAGTGCCCCGGTCAATCCGGTGCTGGTGCTGGTCGTGGTGATCGGCGGCGCCGCGCTCTTCACGGCGCTGGCGTTGATCACTTCGGCTGTCACGCGAAATGCAGAGG
>NZ_JBWZNF010000108.1:0-240 GCF_056945715.1 Rhodococcus sp. MurmanLake-1
CCACCAGAACCTCTCTTCCACCACCCTTTTCCCACGAACCACCCTCTCCACGCACCCTACACCACCCATTCCTTCCGACGACTCCACCATCGCCCCCAACCCCAGTACTTTCCCCGCTCCACCCCCCCCGACCGCTGTGGCCATGATCTCACTAGCGGTCAATTTGCGCTTACTCCCAACCCGCCCCTTGAAGTACTGTGGAAACTCACGTACGACGTTGACCCGGTCCTAGCAGCCCAA
>NZ_JBWZNF010000109.1:0-236 GCF_056945715.1 Rhodococcus sp. MurmanLake-1
GGAGGAGCATATATCGAATAAAGTTTTAACGGAATATTACCTGTGTTAATTACATTATGCCATGTTCCTGCAGGTATCATTATTGCAAAATCATCATAAGCATTTCTTTTGAAATTTAAATTATCTTTACTCTTTCCCATTTGAACAATCCCCTGACCTTGTTCAATACGTAAAAATTGATCAACATTAGGATGTATTTCCAAACCGATATCTTCACCAACATTAATGCTCATTAA
>NZ_JBWZNF010000110.1:0-233 GCF_056945715.1 Rhodococcus sp. MurmanLake-1
AGGAACCGGAAACCCTGTCGGCGACGCGATACTCGCCGATCAAACCCAGGAGCCGATCACTTCGAACATCGGCGGGCGGGACTACACCACCGAACCTGCGGACCCGGCAGATTCAGACCTCGGCCAGCTCATGTCCGGTGACCCTAACTCCGAGGTCTCCGAACCGCCGATCACCGAAACAGGAACCGGAAACCCTGTCGGCGACGCGATACTCGCCGATCAAACCCAGGAGC
>NZ_JBWZNF010000111.1:0-233 GCF_056945715.1 Rhodococcus sp. MurmanLake-1
GGGTGGGGCTTCTTCCGGAGGGTGGGTTTGCACGGGAAGAAGCTTGTGCCACAGTCGCTGGGGGTGGTTTCGGACTTACTGACAACAGACTTCCGTGTGGGGGCTACCATGTAACTTCACGTCGGACCCCCCGCGCGGTGAGCCTGTTGGTTGATCCGCCCTGCAGTTGATCAGCCTTTGTAGTTGTCGAAGCCCTCGCCGACAGCGACGCCGAGCTTGCCTTCGTCGATGTA
>NZ_JBWZNF010000112.1:0-232 GCF_056945715.1 Rhodococcus sp. MurmanLake-1
GTCATTGCCTGGCCTATTGCGTTGCCTTTGTAGGCGCGGTACTCGATGAGTGGACGGAAGAGGCCAGGCGCCTTCGCCACCGGGTACAGTTTTCGCGGCGTGATCACATGCGCGTCACGCCGACGAAGCCCGCGCGTGATGTCCTCCACCACTTCGTCGAGTTTGGCGAATTCCCACACTCCCGAGAAGTTGTTGGTGAGCCTGACCATGGCCGCATCGACCAGCAACGGCT
>NZ_JBWZNF010000113.1:0-229 GCF_056945715.1 Rhodococcus sp. MurmanLake-1
GTGCATGACCGGGCTGCGCAAGGTCGGGGGCGACAGGATCATCGCCGACCGTGTCGCGGCCGGCCGACCGGTGCTCGGCGTGTGCGTGGGCATGCAGATCCTGTTCGCCCGCGGCGTGGAGTTCGGCGTCGAGACGACGGGCTGCGGGCAGTGGCCGGGCTCGGTGGTCCGGCTCGACGCGCCGGTGATCCCGCACATGGGGTGGAACGTCGTCGACGCGCCCGCGGAC
>NZ_JBWZNF010000114.1:0-227 GCF_056945715.1 Rhodococcus sp. MurmanLake-1
GTCAATAGGCTTGCGCGTTATTTGATCGGTTTGGGTGTTGGGCCGGAGTCGTTGGTGGGGTTGGCTGTTCGGCGGTCTGTGGATTTGTTGGTTGGTTTGTATGCGATTGTGCGTGCGGGTGGGGCGTGGGTGCCGTTGGATCCTGATGCGCCGTCCTCGCGTAATGAGTATGTGTTGGATTCGGCTGATCCGGTGTGTGTGGTGTCGACGGAGCGTGATGGTTTCGT
>NZ_JBWZNF010000115.1:0-221 GCF_056945715.1 Rhodococcus sp. MurmanLake-1
GGTTTGGATGATGATTTCTTCGCGCTCGGTGGTAATTCGCTGATTGCGACGCAGGTGACGTCTCGGTTGGGTCAGGCGTTGGATGCTTCGGTGTCGGTGCGGGAGTTGTTCGAGGCGTCGACCGTTGAAGGGCTTGCTGCCCGACTCGGTTCTCGTGTTGGTGGTGGTTCGCGTGCGGCGTTGACTGCGCAGGTGCGTCCGGCGCAGGTGCCGTTGTCGTT